>NZ_JBCFAS010000003.1:0-650263 GCF_038562225.1 Sedimentibacter sp. | reverse complement strand
CTGGCCTCCTGGTCTATTTCTGCCGCTATGGGTTCCACTTCTTTCACGGCGAACTCTCTAACCATTTTTCTGACCAGTTCCTGTTCCTTTGTCAAACTGAAATTCATTCTTGCCTCCTGCTATACTTTTTTATCATTGAACTCATCTTTTCTGTAACTTAACCTGAATTATGTTCAGCAATTTCCATGCCACATGTTTCTTTTGGATAAAATTTTCCCTAAGTTGTTATATTCAGTAAAATACGTTGGAATTTCAGCGATATTTTATTTGAATGTCTTTAAGGTATACAAAAAACATTTTTCATGGCACAATTAAAATCAATGCATTTTTACATACGATGCGTCTGCGCATCTTTACAGACCTTCTGCATGCAAAAAAAAGAGACAGATTTATTTCCATCTCTAAAAAATTGCTATCTTCCCATCCATCCGCCATCCACCAGCAGTATTGAGCCGTGTATGTAGTCTGAAGCCCTTGATGATAAGAACAATACTGCTCCTATCATATCTTCAGGGGTACCGTATCTTCCTGCCGGAATTCTGTCCAGTATCTGAGCATTTCGTACTTCATCCGATTTTATTGCTGCAATGTTGTCGGTATCCATGTATCCTGGTGCAATGGCATTTACATTTATTCCCTTTGATGCCCACTCGTTTGAAAGTGCCTTTGTAACCTGGGCAATTCCTCCTTTGCTGGCAGCATAAGCAGGAACTGTATAACCTCCCGAGAAACTCAACAGGGAAGCGGTGTTTATTATTTTTCCGCAGCCCTTCTTCAGCATAACCTTGCCTGCCTCCTGGCTTAGCACAAAAGCAGAAGTCAGGTTCACCTTTAAGACTGTTTCCCAGTCCTCTAATGGAAACTCTGCCGAAGGATGTCTTATCTGCATTCCGGCATTGTTTACCAGTATATCCAAGTCACCCAGTATGCTTAACGCTTCGCTGAATGCCATGATCACATTATGCGTCTCCCTGAAGTCTGCAACAACACCGTGCACCGGAGTGTCTGTAGTGCTCATGCTCTTTGCCACATCCTTAACCTTTTCGCTGGTTCCCATGATAACAAGCTCTACACCTGCATCGTGAAGGCCCTGGGCCATGGCTTTGCCAAGTCCTCTGCTGCCTCCGGTAACAATGGCTTTTTTGCCTTTTATGTCAAACAAATCAATCATATCTATCACCTATTTATTCATCATGGTAGGAAGCCACATGGTTATCTCAGGAACAAATGATATTATCAGCAAAACTACAACCAGTACCATAATGAACGGCAATATAGCTTTACTTAGATCCTCAAATGAAACCTTGGTTATACCGCAGGCCACAAACAGGTTTACACCAACAGGAGGAGTTATGAATCCAACTGCCAAGTTGACCACCATCAATATACCGAAGTGGATAAGGTTCATTCCTGCATAAGCAGCCACAGGAGCCAGTATTGGTCCGAGAATCATAATGGCTGCCAGTGTTTCCATTACGCATCCTACAAACAGCAGCAATATGTTGAGCATTACAATAATTACAACCGGATTGTCGCTTATGCTCAGTATTCCGTTAACTATCTGGTCCGGAATTCGCGCAATTGTCAAAACTCTTGCGAATATTGTACCGGTACCTACTATTATCAGGACTGTTCCTACGGTCATTGAAGAGCCGATCAATGAATTCCATATTTTTTCCAGAGTAAGTTCCTTGTATATAAATCTGCCTGCTATGAACCCGTACACTACCGATACAACCGCAGCCTCGGTAGGCGTAAAGAATCCTCCGTAAATTCCGCCCAATATGATTACAGGAACAAACAGCGCCCATATGCCTTCCTTTAGAGAAGCAAAAACACGTTTAAATGAAAACTTCAGCCCGTTGCCTTTAAAGCCCTGTTTCTTGCATATAACATAGCTTAATGACATAAGTCCGCCTGCAAAGACAATACCAGGCCCAAATCCGCCCACAAACAGGTTCCCAACTGATGCTCCCGTTGCCACGCCGAAAATTACCATCGGTATGCTCGGAGGTATGATAACGCCAAGGCATCCGCTTGCTGCGATTACTGCTGCTGAAAATTTCTTTGAATATCCTCTTTGAAGCATTGCAGGATACATGATGGAACCTATAGCTGCAACGGTTGCCGGTGCAGAACCTGAAATTGCTCCGAAGAATGCACATGTAATGATAGTAACCATAGCAAAGCCGCCTGTGAAGTGTCCTACGAAACTTTCTGCTACGTTAACCAGCCTCTGCGACAACCCTCCACCTTCCATCAGCGCGCCTGACAGCATGAAAAACGGAATTGCCATCAGCGGAAATGAATCTGCGGCAGTAAACATGTTTGTGGCAATAAATGAAAGGGGCAATGCATTCGTAAGTCCGATGAATGTTAGCATGCTCAGGCCGATGGCTATACCGATCGGTACATTCAGAATTATAAATAAGGCAAAACTGCCAAAGATTATTAAAGCGTCCATTATTCCTTATCCTCCTTTTTCCCACTAACCCTTTTCTTTTCTTCCTTGAAAAGCAGCAATGTGTCTTGAACCAAACGAATCAAAACCATAATGAATCCGATTGTATATGAGGAATACGGAACAACCATCGGAATCTGAACTGCAGGTGACACCTGTCCCGAACTGCCCATTTTTATCAGCAGAAGCACCCCCTGATAGGTGATTACTGCTGCAAAAATAGCAAACAAAACATTTGAAACAACCTGCACAATAAATTTACCCTTGCCCCTGAACAGCAGCATTACAGCATCCACCTTAATATGAGCTCTTTCCTTTACACCGTATGAACAGGCAATATATATGAGCCATACAAAGCAGTAACGTGCTATTTCCTCGGTCCAGTCCAGCGGCAGACCGGTCCATCTCAATATGAGCTGCAGGGTTATGATGATAGTCATTGATGACAATAAAACTGCACAAATTGATTTTTCTAGATAATTATCAAGCCATTTGATTACTTTCATTTACATACCTCGCTTTAAATTCAAAGAAACATAATATCTATCAACAAGTCCGAAACTTGTAATAGTATCCACTCCAGTCAGCCCGGAGTGGATATTTGTTTATCTCAATGCATCTACTTGTTTCAGGAAGTCTTCCATGTTTGTAACCGGCTTGCCTTCTGCCCTGAACCAGTCATACACTGAAGCACTGGCTTTTCTGAAAGCTTCTCTTTCTTCCGGTGTCAACACTTCGATTTTTGTTCCTGCAGCTTCAACAGTCTTCTTAGCTTCGGCTTCATACTTAACTGCTTCTTCACGCTGGTAAGCTGTAGCTTCTGCAGCAGCTTTGTCAATCAAAGCCTTTTCTTTTTCGCCAAGTCCCTTGTAGAACTCTTCATTGATAAGGAAACCTGTAAAGTCAAACACGTGTCCCAATTCTGTCATGTATGGCTGAATTTCATAGAACTTGTTTGTTGCTGTAATAGCGTATGGGTTGTCCTGACCATCTATGGTTTTTTGCTGCAATGCTGTATAAAGTTCTCCGAAGGCCATAGGCATCGGGTTAGCTCCCATTGCCTTAAACAGATTCAGGTAAAGAGGATTTTCCATAACCCTTATTTTGAGGCCCTTCATGTCTTCAGGCGATCTTACCGGTCTTGTTGCATTTGTAAGCTGACGAATTCCGTTTTCCCAGAAGCCGATTACCCTTACACCTGTAATTTCCGCAACATTGTCAGCCATCTTCTTTCCAAGCTCGCTGTCTGCAACCTTGAAGGCGTGTTCCCTGCTGTCAAACAGGAATGGAAGAGCAAACAATGAAAACTCATCTGTCCAACTTGAAAATGGAGCAATGGTTGTTTCGCCCATCTGAATGTTTCCCATTTTTACGTTTTCAACCATTTCACGGCCAGTTCCCAGCTGAGCATTAGGATAAACTTCAACCTGAATAGCTCCGCCAGATTCTTTTTCCACTATTTCTTCAAATTTGTACTGTGCCTTTGTTATCGGATGATTTTCCGGTACTGTCCCCCCTACCTTTATAGTCATTGATTTGTAATCAGAGGATGCAGTTCCTGAGCTCTGATTGCTGCTGCCTGATGCTTCCTTGCTTCCGCATGCAGTTAACAAAGAAGCCATGGAAAACATCATTGCTAATACCAGAAATAAAGAAATTCCCTTTTTAAAATTTTTCATTTTTTCCTCCTAGTTTAATCCGTATAATTTATTTACTCTTAAAAGTGATTCGTAGATCACTTGGGGAGTCACTTCAAATGGCATTTTATGAGCGTTGGGACCTGAGCTGCAGGTAGCTTCAGATATCTCCATGAGAAGCTGGTCGCTCGGATTGTCAATGCCTAAATTTTCAAAGGAGTAAGGAAGCCCAACAGAAACATAAAAATTCAGCACTTCCTTGAATTCTTCGTCGTTCCACTGATTATTAACCATATATTCGGTCACCAGCTGCACAATGGTTCCGAAAGCCACCCCTTCACCGTGCATAATGGGGAAGGGTTTTATTGCAGCCGTCATACCATTATATATTGCATGGGCAATGGCACAACCGTTGTTTTCAAAGCCTACACCGCTTAATAAAATATTTGCTTCAACAACTTTTTCAAGCGCTTCTGACCATTCCTTCATTTCAACCGATTGTTTTGCTTCAACACCGTATTCCAGCAAAATATCATTGCACAGCTTTGCCAGGGCAAAAGCCGCCTCAGTATGCCTTCCTCCTGTGTAATTCGTTGTTCCCGATTGGTGGCACGCTCGTGCTTCATAATAAGTGGCGAAAGCATCGCCCATACCTGCCACAAGCAATCTCACAGGTGCATTTGCAATTACATTTGTGTCGACTATTACCATATCAGGATTTTTCTTCATTCGGGACGACTTTATGAAAGTCCCTTTCTCGTCATATATAACAGATGCTGCACTGCACGGAGCGTCTGATGCAGCGGAAGTAGGAATTACAACCAGCGGTAAATTGCATCTGTCAGACACCAGCTTAGCTGTATCAATTACTTTTCCGCCGCCTGCTCCCATTATTGCATCTATTCCGTTGTCTTCAATAATCCCCAATATTCTGTTTGCTTCATCATCTGTAGACTCATTGTTGAATATAATAAATATTAACTGGCATTCAGCTTCTTCACTGCTTTTTACAAGCTTATCCTTTATCAGTCCTATTACAAATTCATCAACAAGAACAGCATAACGATTGCCCATATATTTAATGTGCGTGAATAAATTCTCAATAATGTCTTTGCCCTGATAATACTTGCCAGGTGATACTAAACTTCTGTACATAATGTCCTCCTTTTCTGAAAATTATTTACGCAATGTATATTGCAATAGATATGCCAGCATCATTGAAAGCCATATATTTTTTTAATCAAAGCATATCGGTGTCAAAAAAGTAACAAAATTAAACGTTTCCCTAAATTTCACGAAAGTGCAGTTCTTATTTTTTTCCATGTTTAGTGCATACACAAACTGAAATTCATAGTATGTTGCGATGCACAAATGTAAGTTTATGCCGTTTTGCATCAATGACTAATAAAGCCGGAGATTATCCCCGGCTTATTCTACAGATTATATTTTTTTAGTTTTCTGACTATTGTAGATTGGTCGACTCCTAAGTTATCTGCTATGGCTCTTGTAGTTTGATATTTGATCTTTGCCTTTTCAAGCATTGTTTTTTCTAAAAGCTCAGTAGCTTCCATCAATGTCAGATTCTCAGTATCATCAATCATGCTGACTATTTTCTTCCCAGTGTTTTTCTCTTTGTTCCAAGGAAGATCTTCTATCTGCAGATACTCATTGTTGCTTACAACAACCATGTTTTCAATTACGTTCTTCAGCTCCCTTATGTTCCCTGGCCAATTGTACTTTTCAAGTTCTTTTATAACATCTATTGTAAGCTCTTTGCTTTGATTGTACCTTTGGTTGTACCTGATCAGGAACATCATGCTCAGCGGTGCTATGTCAGAGACCCTTTTTCTTAATGGCGGAACCTTTATCCTAACAACGTTAAGTCTGTAAAACAAGTCTTCTCTGAAGGTGCCGTCATTTACCATTTCATCCAAGTCCCTGTTGGTCGCTGCAATTATCCTTACATCAACAATTTTTCCCTCAACAGCCCCAACTCTTCGGACTTCCTTTGTCTCAAGAAACCTTAAAAGTTTAACCTGCAATTCCAGCGATGTTTCTCCCACTTCATCCAGAAACACCGTGCCACCGTTTGCAGCTTCAAACAATCCTGATTTTCCTGATTGGTTGGCTCCGGTAAACGCTCCTTTCTCATATCCGAACAATTCAGACTCCAGCAGATTTTCTGGTATTGCTCCGCAGTTGATTGTTATGAAGGGCTTGTCTTTTCTTAAACTGTTGTTATGTATACACTTGGCTACCATCTCCTTACCTACTCCGGATTCACCCAAAATTAAAACTGTAGCCTGGAAATTGGCAACCCTCTTGGTTAAATCAAGTATGTCCTGCATAGGCTTACTGACAGCAAGTATGCAGTCATTATCATCCTGGTTTTTTTCGATAAATTCCTTATAGTTTTCCAGGTAGGTTCGATTTAGCTTCTTTTCTTTCAGAAGTTCCTCTCGCAGCTCATAAATCTCACTTATGTCCCGAGCATTTATTACGACTTTTTTTACTTCTCCATTCTTGTCGAATATAGGCATTCCGGTTACAATTATGTTTCTTCCGTCCTTAGTTATCTGCTTTTTTGAAACAGCTTGTTTTTGCTCGATTACAACGTAAGCCACAGAGTTTGGCATCCAAACCGGATTTATTAAATCCCTCATGCTTTTTCCCCACATGTCTTCTCTCTTTATTGCTGCAACTCTTTCGTAGGAACTGTTTACATGAAGGATTTTTCCGTCATTGTCAGTAACAAGTATTCCATCATATGAACCCTCAAGGATTTCGTTTAATTCATCTATAACCTCTTTTTGATGGTTTATTTCATCTTTTAATGACTTGTAGCCTTCCATCTCTATAATAATGTAACAGTTCAGCAAATGGCCGTTTTCACCTTTCACATTGAATGGAACGATATAATAGTTCAAATCGTTTTCAGACATACAGAAAACATTGCCCGTATTGAATGTAATTTGACGGAAAGATGGAATAACAGAAAACAAATCCTTGTTTATTGAATATTCACTGTCGATATTCAAAATTTTTTCAGCAAATTGATTTATGTAAGTGATTTTATTGTTACCGTCAGCTGCTATAATTCCATTTGTATTCTTCATTATAAAATCTTTCAATTTTGCTTCCTTCAGTACCATATGAATTATTCCTCCTGCCGCGCAATTAACTACCCGCGAAATTTTGTTATTCATTTATTATATCATCAGTTCGAGCCTCTAATCGGCTTGCTTCACATGATATAACAACTGCACCTGAAAAAAAAGACCCTAGGCTTTGTTACATTTTTAATATTTATTATATCATAAAAACATTTGCTGCGAAAGACAAAAATGGCTTCAGATGAAGCCATTTCAAATGTCAAATTCTGTAAATCAGTTTTCGATTTTGGCAATTGCCTTTGCCAGATTCTTCTTATGATTTATGTTGCCCTGCCTTGAAATCATAATCCTTTGTGCTTGTGGAGAACCTGCTCCGTGCATTGATTCTGTCCTGTATCCTACTGCAGCTGTACCCAGGGTCAGGTTTTCTATCAATCTGAGCAGCCTCAGCCTGTCCTCCGTTGTAACGTCAGCAGTGCCTTGCAGGTATTTTTTAATATACGGTCCTACCTTCGGATCATTGAGATCCTTTTCGGATGGAGCCGTAACCATCAAACCTCCTGCTATGTCTTCAGCAAGCCTTGCAATTTCATAGGGAAACCTTGTTACATTCTGTTTGCACACATTTGCCAGCAGCAGGTCTATTATGTAATTTCCTGATTTAGTCCTGTGCCCTTCTGCTGAACATGCTATTCCGCAGCTGTACAACGTTTCATTGAGATGTGTCATCTCAATTAATTTGTCCTTAACGTGAGAGGCTTTGTTAGCACCGTTGTAATCTGCAACCAGCGCAGCAGCCCCAATCAACACATCACCTACACCTACCTTGCATCCTCCGTAACTTTGTCTGTGGTAACCGGCAAACCTTTCAACCATCATGCCTGCAAATTCAGTTTCTCCATTTAAGAAAATCCTGTCATTTGGAACAAATACGTTATCAAAAATCAACAAGGCTTCCATGCCGCCAAATTCACTGTTACCAACATCTATTTTTGATCCTTCAAGCTTTCTTGTATCACACGACTGCCGCCCGATAATCATTAAAACACCTTCAGCGTCCACAGGAACGGAAAAAGAAACTGCATAGTCCTTGTCTTCCGGACTCATGGCAATCGTCGGCATTACAAGAACCTCATGAGAGTTGCATATCCCTGTCTGATGCGCTTTTGCACCTCTCACAACTATGCCGTCATCTTTTCTTTCAACTATTCTTAAATACAGGTCCGGATCTTTTTGTTTGCTTGGCGGCAATGATCTGTCACCTTTAGGGTCAGTCATGGCTCCGTCAACTGTAAGGTCATTTTCCTGAACATACTGCATGTATTTTACAAATCTGTCAAAATAATTTGTACCGCATGACTGATCTATTTCGAAAGTAGTGCTGTACACTGAATTGAATGCATCCATGCCTACACATCTCTGGAAGCATGAAGCTGTCTTTTGTCCCAGCAGCCTCTGCATCTTAACCTTTTTTACAAGGTCATCAGTACTTTGATGAATATTTGTAAAACGATTGATCTTTTTCCCGGTAATAGACGATGTTGTTGTCATTAAGTCCTCATATTCCGGCAGTTGTGCCAAATCATAGGTTGCTTTTACAGAATTCAGTGAAGGCCTGAGAATCGGATTATCTACCGAATTTTCTATTTTTTCACCGAACATATAAATTTGCATGTTCATTTTTCTGATGCTTTCTACGTATTGTTCTCCGCTCATTAATGTCATGATACGTTCCTCCATAAAATATATTCATATTATTTTATAGCAATAAGCATGCCAACTTTTGAACAGTACAAATACGCATTTTTCATGCTACAACTTAAGCAATTGCCATGCAAATGTATTTTTAATGCATTTTTGCATCAGCCTGATTCAAAATAAATAGCCCTTGCGTAATGCAAGAGCCTAAATATGCCTCTAAATTTTTGCCCTTTTATTTATAACAGTACCCTGTTCTTTTCCTCAATCTACCGCAGTTGCAGAAACCGGTCCTATGCCCGTTATCCTTGACCGGCTCCTGCTTTACACTGCGGCCTGACTTACTGACTGATGGTTGTTGCGCCTCTAAATACTTTATCTAGCCAGGTTCTTATATCTTTCGTATCTGTATTTTGCATCGGCTTCTGCTTTTTTGAACAATTCTTCAGCCTGCTCCGGGTACATTTTGTAGAGTGAAGCATATCTTACTTCGCTTATTAAAAATTCCCTGAAACTCTTGGTCGGAGTTTTTGAATCCAGCGTGAACGGATTCTTTCCTTCAGCCTCAGCCATTGGATTGTATCTGTAAAGAGCCCAGTATCCGCTGTCAACAGCGTCCTTTGCCTGGGTCTGTGACTTGCCCATTCCGACTTTGATTCCGTGATTGATGCACGGTGAGTATGCAATAATCAGGGACGGTCCCGGATAGCTTTCAGCTTCCATTATTGCCTTAAGCGTCTGATTCTTGTCTGCACCCATTGATATTTGTGCGACATAGACATAACCGTAGCTCATGGCCATCATACCTAAGTCTTTCTTTCTTGTCTTTTTGCCGTTTGAAGCAAATTCTGCTATGGCAGCGGTAGGTGTAGCCTTTGAAGACTGTCCTCCTGTGTTTGAATAAACTTCTGTATCAAATACCAGGACATTAACGTCTTCGCCTGAGGCAAGGACATGGTCAAGTCCGCCGTATCCGATATCGTAAGCCCAGCCGTCTCCGCCGAATATCCAGTGGGATCTCTTTATAAAGTAATCCTTGTTTTCATAAATTCTATTTAAAAGCTCATCGTTGCCCTTTTCTTTTTCCAGAATGTCAGTCAGCCTGTCAGCACGTTCTCTTGTTCCCTCTGACTTGTCAAATCCGTCAATCCATTCCTGAAGAGCTTCCTTCAGCGCTCCCGCTGCATTGCCTGTTATAGCTTCAGCAGCTTTCATCTTTGTAGCAACTCTTAACTTTTGAACTCCAAGGTACATACCGAAACCATATTCTGCATTGTCCTCAAACAATGAGAATCCCCATGACGGTCCGTATCCCTTTTCGTTTACAGTGTATGAAACCTGTGGTGAACCTCCCCAAACTGTTGAGCAGCCTGCTGCATTTGATATCATCATCCTGTCGCCGAACAGCTGAGTAACAAGTTTAGCATATGGTGTTTCGCCACAGCCTGCACATGCTCCGGAGAACTCCAGAAGCGGCTTCTTGAACTGACTTCCTTTTACAGTTCCTTCAACATTTTTCGGAATATCCTTTGTTGGAATGTCTTTTGCGTAGTTCCAATCCTTCAGGAATTGTTCTCTATGTGAAGCGAGCGGCATCATGCTTATTGCCTTTTCTTTTGCCGGACAAACATTTACGCAGCTTCCGCAGCCTGTGCAGTCCTGAGCTGAAATTGCCAGATGGTACTGCATTTCTTTAAAACCTGTGGCAGGAACAGTCTTGAATCCTTCCGGAGCCGATTCAGCTTCTTCTTCTGTAAGAATTACGGGTCTGATAACAGCGTGTGGGCATACATATGAACATTGGTTGCACTGTATGCATTTGCTTGAATCCCACAGTGGAACATCAATTGCAATTTCACGTTTCTCCCAGGCCGTTACACCAAGAGGGAATGTTCCGTCTTCACGGCCGTTGAATGCACTGACAGGCAGGTTGTCTCCTTCCTGTTTGTTCATGGCAAGTATTACATTTTCAACAAACTCAGGCATTCCTTCATTCTTCCTGGCTTCAGCATCAGCTGCTGTCTTCCATGATTGAGGAACATTTACACGTTTCATGTTTTCAAAACCCTTGTCGACTGCCAGATTATTCATATCAACAACGTTCTGTCCCTTATTGCCGTATGATTTTTCAACTTCTTTTTTAAGATATTTTGAAACTTCCTCAACCGGTATGATACCTGCCAGCTTGAAGAACGCAGCCTGCATGATCATGTTGATCCTTCCGCCGAGACCTATATTTTTTGCAACGTCAACGGCGTTAATTATGTAGAATTCGGCTTCGCTGTTGGCAATGTCTCTTTTCAACGAAGCTGGAAGCTGCTCTTCAAGCTCTTCTTCGTTCCAGATACAGTTCAAAAGGAATTTTCCTCCTTTTTTAATGCCTGTCAGAAGATTGTACTTATTTACATATGCCTGGTTATGGCATGCTATGAAGTCTGCCCTGTTTATTGCATATGGTTCCTTTATTGGAGATTCTCCAAATCTTAAGTGTGATATTGTCAATCCTCCGGACTTTTTAGCGTCATATTCGAAGTATGCCTGCGCATAGAAATCCGTGTTGTCGCCTATAATTTTTATTGCAGACTTGTTTGCGCTTACTGTTCCGTCTGAGCCGTATCCCCAGAATTTGCATGCTATGGTTCCTTTCGGAGTAGGGTCGATGCTTTCCTTGCTTACAGGCAGCGATTTGAAAGTAACGTCGTCAACAATGCTTACCGTGAAATCATTTTTAGGATTGTCCAGTTTCAGATTGTCAAATACCGAAATTGCATCATCCGGTTTGAAGTCTTTTGAACCCAGTCCGTATCTTCCTCCAACAATCAAAGGTGCATTTTCCATTCCGTAGAATGCGTTCTTTACGTCCAGGTACAAAGGTTCTCCATTAGCTCCCGGTTCCTTTGTTCGGTCAAGCACAGCAATTTTCTTTACTGTCTTTGGGATTTCATTGAGCATAAACTCTGCAGAGAAAGGTCTGTAAAGATGAACTTCCAGTAAACCCACCTTCTCGCCCTTGCTGTTCAGATAATCCACAACCTCGCTGATCGTATCGCATCCTGAACCCATGGCTATTATGATGTTTTCTGCATCTGGTGCTCCGTAATAATTGAAAAGTCTGTAGTTTCTTCCTGTAAGCCTGTTGATTTCATCCATGTATGACTGCACTATACCCGGTACAGCGTCATGGAACTTGTTTATGGATTCTCTCAGCTGAAAGAAAATATCAGGGTTCTGGGTAGTTCCTCTAAGGGCCGGATGATTTGGACTTAATGCGTTGTTTCTGAAAGCTCTCAATGATTCATAGTCAACGAGCTTTGACAGTTCTTCGTATTCAAGAACCTCAATTTTCTGATACTCATGGGAAGTTCTGAATCCATCAAAGAAATGGAGAACAGGAAGCCTTGATTTGATTGCACTAAGATGAGCAATCGCTCCAAGATCCATAGCCTGCTGAACGCTGCTTGAAGCCATGATTGTAAAGCCTGTCTGTCTTGTTGACATAACATCCTGATGATCTCCGAAAATACTCAGTGAGTTTGACGCCAATGAGCGGGCGCTTACGTGAAATACTGCAGGCAGCAATTCTCCTGCGATTTTGTACATATTGGGAATCATCAAAAGCAGTCCTTGAGATGCTGTATAGGTTGAAGTCAGAGCACCTGACTGCAACGATCCGTGCAGTGTTCCTGCGGCTCCGCCTTCTGACTGCATTTCTTTTACCAAGACTGTTTCACCAAAAATGTTTTTCTTGCCCTTTGAGGACCATTCATCAACTGAACCTGCCATCTGTGAAGATGGCGTTATAGGATAAATCGCAGCCACGTCTGTAAATGCATATGAGGCATAGGCTGCGGCCGTATTCCCATCCATAGTTTGAGTTCTTCTCTTAACCATATCTTTCTCCTTGAATTTATTAGTGAGTAATGTAATTTACTTTTTCTTTTCAGCTGCGCTGCAACAGCTTTCAATTGCAGCTTTAGCGCTGATGTAGTCATTGACCGATGATACGATCACTTTATGCCTGCCGTTAAGGTGTGTGTGATTCACACAGGCATTGAGACATCCGCTGACAATCAGCACGATGTCGTATACTTTTTCCTCGTCTGCCGGTTCAACATAAACATTTTCAAATTCGTCAATAAGTTTTTCAACAAATTCCCTTCTGTTGAAAGTTGGGTTGCACCCTCCGCAATACTTAATTCCAATTTTCATAACATACCCTAAAAATTTTTTTGATTTAATATTTTTTTAGCAAAATCCAGCAGGTCTTCGCTTACGCTTTCATTCAAAATTACCTTTTCCAATCCTGGAACGTATTTTTTCAATTCAGCTTCAACCAAGTCCTCTGTTGTAAATTTAGCAGAAGGGCAACCGCTGCATTTTCCAAGTAATTTTATTTCTAAAACACCGTCTTCAAATTTAATTACCTCTAGATCCCCGTAATGCTCAGACAATTTTGGCCTCACAAATTGATCCAATGCATTTTCAATTCTTTCTGTCACCATATATCCCTTTCTTTGCATACAATTATTCCTTTTGCACAATCATCCCTAACGAATTTTTACTCTATTGTATATAGCATAAATCATGCCAATAAATTATACTGCGTATAACTTAAAAAAGTTTTTTGAATCCATTGAAATTGCAACACATTGAACATTCAATGAATTTCATTACAGAAAAGTTTGAACCAATTGCATTTATTTCGTTGCAACAGCGCACTTACGTTGCAATAATGCAACTTATTTTTCTAAGGCAAAGCCATCCTTTGCAATCCTCATTTTTTATATAATAGGAAAGAGAACTTTCATATTATATAAAAAAGCCATGTTATCTGCATATCACGGCCGGTTATATTACACTACAGCATGTACATGTCAATAATGTTTTGTTCGATGCTGTAGAAATTCTTGAGGTGCAGACATGTAAGCTTCCTTATTTTATTGTAGTCCCTTTCGTACAGAGCTTTGATTATATCGTAATGAACGCTTATTTGTTCCAGACTGTCCTCTATGTTAGTGTATCTTGATATCTGAATGAGATGAATCTTCATGTAAAGCTTCTCCTGATTCCTGTACAGAAGCTCGTTGCCTCCTATTTTGGCTATCTCAAGATGAAAATTGTTGTCAAATACAATTCTCTCATAAATATTTCCATCCTTTGCACTGGTTTCGCATTTTTCTGTCAGGTCGGCCAATTTTGCAAAGTCGTAATTGGAACCGTACAATATTGCCAGCTGGCAGGACAGAACATCCTGTGCCAATCGCAGCTCTCCTATTCTTTTCACCGCTTTTTCATCATAGTAGGTAACTTCTGAATGGCTGGACGGATAAATGGTTACAAGACCTTCTAGATTCAGCTTTCTCAATGCTTCTCTTACAGGTGTCCTGCTGCAGTTTAGAAGCTCTGTTATTCTTTCTTCCTGAATATGTTCTCCCGGCTTTATTTGAAGATGCAAAATCATTCTTTTTAATTCTTCGTAAGCATGCTCACTCATGCTTTTCCCTCTTGATAATGTACTTCTCATAGTCGATTCCCCTTTTTATCATATTTTAATTGAATGCCTCACACTGTTTGCCGCTTAAACCAGAAATATATATACCCCCATCATCACTGCTTCCGCTTCCGTCTGATACGGCTATGTACAGATTTGAAACGGAATCCAGCTGCTTTACAAGGTTTTTCATCTTAAATTTACCTTTTTTCTTTTCATGAGCAATCATTTCTTTTAAACGGACAGCCTCCTGAAATGTGCCGGAAAATGCAATTCCCGGCCCACCCGAGACTGTCAGCATGTAAATTCCAGGCAATGGTTCCTCTATTTCTTCCTGAGCAGAATCATGCTCATCAAATGGATTTCCTAAAACTCCTCCGGTTGAACTCTTTGCTCCTTCAACGCGAATGGAAGCTCCTGCGATTTTAATGTACTCAGGTGAAAGAAGTCTCACAGCTTCAGCAAGAGCGTAATCAATCAGGAACACATCCTTAAATTGTCCAAGATTCATAACACCTATATCCGAATACGATTTAACAGCTTCATCTTTCATTTCTGCAGGACAAAAGCCTCCGATTATAACACCGAATCCGTCAGCAGTCTTTGCCTTAAGCAGAAAAGCTTCCAGCAAAAGCTTTTTTTCCATACATCACCCCTGAGCGTTGAACTTAATTGAATACTGCTCTTTTACTGCTTCCGTCATGCTCATGTTTATTTTTTTAAGGTCCTTTTCGCCTTCCTCGTATGATTTTCTGAAGGCTTCTATTGCTGCCTTGGCCTCCTGATATGGCCCCGGCACATTTATGATGATGGCTCCTTCTAACCTGCCGCATATGAGCTTGCTCCACATGTGACCGTTTTTCCCGTAAAGTTCCGTGGAATATTTTTCATGAAGAATCGATTCCAGCGAAGAATGGGTAAAGTCCTTTCCAAGCGTTGAACTGTACCTGTGTCCTCCGCCGGAACCGCCGATAAGCACTATTAAATCAGTATTCTGTCCCAGGAAGCTTTTTATGGTGTCTGAAATTTTATTTTCGATGTCAGCCACCGGTTCATGGCGGGTTATGATGCATCTGCCGTTCATGGCAAGAAGAGTCTGCATGATCATGGGGCTGTCCGTATCAAGTACGATTCCTGTCATTATTTCATCACCTGTAGGTATAATAACAGCCTTGTTTATCATACTCTCATCCACCTTTCTCCCCTGCATCCGTTTTCAACATAATCAGGAATATTGTCTATATCAACACTTTGAATTTTCTTTACCGATGAAAGGGCGGACAAATCAGAAATGCTTATGCCTTCTGCCATGGAAATGGCTTTTATAAGACCGTCCTCCTCCCTGAGAATCGCATCTTCTTCAACGCCGTAAACATCCATCTCGATGGAGCTGCCGGTTACACCTATGATTCTTATCAAGCTCTTCAGCTTATTTGCGAGAATTTCTTCAAGCTTTTGTATGTTTAACCCCTTAACCTGAAGGCCTGTTATCTTTACTACCGTCTTGTCAACCTGTACAATTACTTTTGTATCATCCATTTACTTTCTCTCCTATTGTTATTGCAGCCGGTATGTTTATCTTTGTTCCTACATTATTATACTACAAATAATAAAGGAACAAAGACGAGAAATAAAAATTTCTCATCTTTTTACATATTTGGGTTATTTTATATTTCTACGTATTTAACCTGTACTATGTCAGACACATTATATCTTTTAGGATTGTCAATGCCAGGAATTATTTCATGAGCTCTGGCAACAATTTCTTCCGCAGAAAGCTGTTCCACATCTTCCGTTATCCATTCCATGGTGCAGCCTACGCTGGCAAGCTCTGCTAATGCATCCTCTTCCATGTTATCAATGTCCGGCTTAATCTTCATATGTTTAGCCACAGCCAGTACTGAAGGAGAAGCTCCTATATCCCTTCCGGGTATAACACCAGTCTGTAAAGCCTTAATGATAGCTTTTGCCAGCTCACATTTATCGGCTGCTATTATTGGAATATGGCTCTTTAAAAATTTTGCGTACTCTCTTGAATGGTGCGCTGTCTTTCCGCATTTCCACTGTCTGTGAGGCACTATACGGCCGTATTCCTCACCCACAACCATTCCGATACCTACAGAAATTGTCCAACCAGTTCCGCCTACCTCTACCTTGCCGTCCTTCATTATTTCTATCTGACCAGTTACGGGGAGGAGAAGCTCTTCCATGTTTATGTAGTGCATCATCTCTGTTCCGGAATTGTTGTTGCCTGCCCTTCCTGTCAGAACAGCATTATGAATCGGAATATTTTTCTTTGAAGGGTCCGGTCCCATGTACAGCTTTCTGTCAGGATATGATTTCATCCATTGCTTCAGGTGAGGCTCCTCATTAATCAATTCTTCTGTATACGGCAACTCAACCATTTCCATGTATCCAAAATCCTTGTTAATTTTTCCGTAGTCGGATGCGGCAATGCATACCATTGAGCCGTCAAGCATTATACCGTTGCTGTTTGTTGTTGTGGCTGTCATGTCAAACATGTTGTATCCTGCCGGACCTGGTATTTCAGCTGCAATCTTCTGACATGCTTCAAGCATGGTTAGATTGCAGGCCTTAACGTCCGCATAATCTATAAATACTGCTGTTATAGGGATATACACTCCCTCAAGCATTCCCTCGGGAATAATTTTATATTTTAATCTGCTCATTATGTACCTCCACGCTTCTCTTAGTGTTTACCTATGGACGGTCTTCTGTCGATAACGTCCGGACAGTCATGAATCAATATGTCTTCTGTCGGATGAAGTATATTGATTGTTTCAAGGATTGCATGTACAGGATTACCGTCTTTATCAAAACCCCTTATTACTGCACTGTGCATTGATTCAGGAATACGCGGAATAACTGCAACCTCTATTCTGTAAACATCGTCTTTCTTCGTTAAATCTTCAACGGCACGTTCAATTCTTCCGGTTCTGTTTGACTGCATTTTTGCAGTCTTGAGATTTTCCAGTCCAACCACTTCGCACTCTTTGTAAGCTGAACCCATGGTAGCGGCTATAGCCTTCATTTTTCTAATGAACTCAGGCAATTTTGTATGCATTAATTTCATACTGTAACACTCCTTTGTTTTATTATTTACTTTATAACCTTATATCAAGCTCCTATGTGAGGCATTACATTGCTGATATCGTCAGTTGATCAGCCATCCGCCGTCTACGTATATGGTTTGCCCGACAACGTAGTCAGACGCATGTGATGCCAGAAATACGGCTGTTCCGATCAAATCTTCAGGAACACCTATTTTTTTCACAGGAATTCTTGACATAAATCTTTTAACATTTTCAGGATCCTGGAATAAGGGCTTGGTCATTTCAGTTTCAAAATATCCGGGTCCTATGGCATTAACACCGATTCCGTACTCTGAAAGTTCATTTGCCATTGCCTTGGTTATCTGACGTATTCCGCCTTTTGCCGCAACATAGGCAACCATGTTTTTTAGACCTAGCTCGCTGTTTAGGGATGCGATGTTTATGATTTTGCCCTTTATGTTGTTTGCAACCATATGCCTTGCAACTGCCTGTCCCATAAAGAAAACATATTTAATCTGAACGTCCATAACCCTGTCCCAGTCAGCTTCTTCAAAATCCAGAACTGATTTTCTGATGTTGAGACCGGCTCCGTTTACCAGAATGTCTATGTGTCCGAATTCCGAAGCTACCCTGTCTACAAGTTCCTGACATGCTGAAACGGATGTGATGTCTGCTGCAATTCCTTTGACTGTTCCGCCTGTTGCACAGCTTATTTCCTGTGCAGCTGAATCAAGCTCATTTTGCTTTCTGCTGCTTATGATAACATCTGCACCTGCTGAAGAAAGCCCCGTGGCAATGCCCTTGCACAACCCTTTGCTGCCTCCGATTACTATTGCTGTCTTGCCCTTTAATGAAAACAAGTCCATTTTACCACCTCATCAATCATTATTTACTACAGTTACCTTAATGATGTCCCCTGCACCAGCAGCCATCTGCGCCATCGTTTCAGGAAGCTCTTCCAAAGTGATTTCTTTGCTTAATATCGGATCGATATTAAGCTTTCCTTCGTTGAGCATTTCGACCACAGTCCTGAACTCTTCGAATCCATACAGGAACGTTCCCTTAACATTAAGTTCACGGGTTACAATTTTCTGCATTTCCAAATCTATGTGCTTATCACTGATGCCAATCCACACCGCAGTACCGCCGAATGCAAGCGAATCGATGCTTTGCTTAACTGTAGCCGAGACACCGACCGCTTCAATGACAGCATCAACACCTTTGTTGTTTGTGTTGTCCATTATAACATCCAGCGAATTTTCCTTGGAGGGATTTATAACTGTATCTGCGCCCATCTTTTTTGCAATTTCAAGACGGCTGTCGCTTAAGTCTGAAACAAAAATTCGTCTTGGATTCTGGGCTTTAACACATGAAAGAGCCAAAAGACCAATTGTTCCGGTGCCAACTACCAGCACGTTCTTGCCTGTCAGATTTCCTGCATGAGAAACAGCCCTGTATGATACTGCCAGAGGTTCCATTATGCTTCCGACCTTGTAGGACACACTGTCTTTTAACTTAAAGCATACTTTTGCCGGAACGCATATGTACTCTGCAAATGCACCGTCTACATCGAGAACTCCGAATGCACGTTTGTTAAGACAAAGATGCACATCTCCCTTTGCACACATTTCACAGGATCCGCAGAAATCAAGAGGGTATGCGGCAACTCTGTCTCCAGGCTTCAGGTTGTTCACACCTTCCCCTAGTTCAACAATTTCTCCCGAAAACTCATGACCCATAATCACAGGAGGAATTCTTCTTCCAGTGATACCTAAATATCCATGAACATCGCTTCCGCAGATTCCGCAGGCTCTTACCTTAAGTTTAACTTCATTGGCTTTTGGAGAAACATCTGCTACATCCTTATACGTTAAAACATTTGGTCCTTCGTATACAACAGCTTTCATTGTTTGCACTCCTTGTATTTTACTATAATTTTATGTCATCAGTAATTGGCTTCACCAATTACTTTTTGAAATTTCCATGTTCATCAAATTCGAAGTCATTGACTTCGCCTATTATTTCAACATTTTCATTAGATCTCAGCTCATGAATAAGCCCTTCGGAAACATACATTTCACTTAAGCTCAAAGTATCCTTAATTCTTGCTATTCTTAATTTTTTTGGTTCCTCTGAACATGCAGCTCTGATTGCCAGCTGAATTGCCAGCTTGTCGCTTTCCATGGCTATTGGAATTCTCACACCGTTGATTGCTATGGCAGTGATTGCGTTTGTATACATTGCTTCAGTCTTCAGTTTGTTGAATATCCTTTTTGTTGTAATGTCCGACAAACCTACACCGAAGGCGTTGGATCCTGATTCTTCAGTTGTATCAAGCGTTACTATTTTGTTAATGTGTATATCCTTGTTTTTGTAGCCAATCATTCCTCTGCCGATTACATTTGGGTCCATCCCGTTACCGCTTATGTTTTTTCCTATTTCATCAACTATCAGAATATCTATGTCGTTGAATAAAAACCTTGGCAGCTGGTTTTTTGATTTTGCAAGCAGTTCAGCTTCCTTATCCGCAATCTGGTCAGTGGGTAGGAACACAATTTCGCTTGTCTGATCATATGCGTTCTCCAGAAGACCAATCCCAAAAATTATGTTTGAATGCTTCAATGCATATCTGGCTATTGATTTTAGTCTTGGAACAGCCTTGTCAAGTCCCATGGCATGCATTACCTGAGCTCCCTTGTGGTTTCCAAGTCCGATTACTATCATCTTGTGCAGACCGCTTTCAATATCTCCGTCAAGATCAGTATGAGCCTTGATTCTTCCAAGCACTATTACTCCGTCAAGTTCACTTGCTATTTTGTCATAGTATACGGGAAGTCCTGTTTCTGTTGTTCCAAGCTGTATAACATCCATACCTGCCCATATCTTTGCTCCGGTAAATTCTTCTGTTACGCCCAGTCCCCTTATGAAGGCTGCCTGCCCTTCTGCTGCCGCTCCGCCGTGACTTCCCATACTTGGTAATATCACAGGCGTTGCACCCAGTTTCTTTATGTTGTCGCAGACATATTTCACTATTTCCTTAAGGTTGGCAAGTCCCCGGCTCCCTACAGTCACTCCTACTGTCTGACCTTCCTTTATGGTGCATGCGATGTCATCTCTTTTAAATTGCTTGCTTATCTCTTCTTCAATGTTTTCTATCTTTGTATCATCAAAGCTCTGACGAATACGAACAAACTTTGGTATCTCAATTTCGTCGAGCATACTCCTGATTACATCCATTACAGAACCCTCTTCCTTATTTTTAGAAAAAATCTTATAAATTCAGAAAGTCACAAACGTGACTTTCTGAAAAATCTTGTTATTTGCTTCTGTGTTCTTCAATTGCAGCCATATATGCATCATATGTTGCAGGGTCTGATGCTGCTTTTATATCTTCATAAACAGGTTTTACTTTTTCTCTTAATTTTGCCATTTCATCATCAGATATCTCAACAAATTCACAGCCGTTTGATTTGATTGTTTCTATGTAAGTTGGTTCTTTTTTATCACTTACGCTGTTTGCTGTTTCTACAGCTATTTTACCTGCTTCGTCTACTACAGCTTTCAACTCGTCTGTCAGTCCGTCATAGAAAGCCTGGTTCATTATCCAGCAGTTTACCTGAAGAATGTGGTTTGTGTTCATGATGTACTTCTGTTGTTCAAAGAATTTTTGAGAATATACCAGCTCAATTGGGTTTTCCTGAGCATCAACTGTTCCCTGCTGCAAAGCTGTGTAAAGTTCGTTGAAAGCCAGCGGCGTAGGGTTAGCTCCAAGCAATTGCCATGTTTTCAAGTGGAACTTGTTTTCCATGGTTCTGATGGTAAGACCTTTGAGGTCTTCAAGAGAAGTAACTTTCTTGTTTGAAGTAAGAGTTCTTATACCTTGTCCTGACGCTCCCAGATAATGGAAACCCGCAGCTTTGTACTGAGTAGAAATAGCTGCCATGAATTCAGGATCGTTTAATACGGAACGTCCATGTTTAATGTCATCAAACACGAAAGGCAAGTCGAATACTGTTGCCGCAGGCACAAAGCTAACCTGTGGTGCAGGAGCTGAAAGCATTGCTGTTACTGTTCCGTTTTGTGTATTTTCAATTAATTCGCGGTCTCCTCCAAGCTGAGCGTTAGGATACACGTTTACAATCAACTGACCGTTGCTGTTTGCTTCTACATATTCTTTAAATTTCAGAGCAGCATCATTTGTTGATGTTCCTTCAGCTGTTGAATGAGCAAATGTAATTGTTTTAGCTTCAGTTGTTGCAGCTGCTGGTGCTGAAGATCCTCCGCTGGCTGCCGGAGCAGTAGCTGTACCTGATGAACCGGAGCATGCAGCTAAGCTTGTAACCATTGCTCCTACTAATAATAAAACTGATAATTTTTTGTTTAACACAATAGGTCCTCCTAATTTTTATTATTAACACCTTAAAAGGTGATAACAGTCATTTAATCTAATGCTTTTTACAGTAACAATAAACTTATCTGAGGTATGAACGTGATTGCCATCAAAGCCACTAAGAAAGCTATTATAAACGGAATTGCATGTTTTGCTATTTCCATAACCGGTAGATTTGTCAGTGAACTTGCTACGAAAAGGTTTATTCCGACCGGCGGAGTAACGAATCCGATTGCAAGGTTTACAACCATCAAAACACCAAAGTGTATAGGATCCACTCCTATGGCCGCGATTATCGGCATGAATATAGGTGTAAGAATAAGGATTGCCGGAGTTGTGTCCATTACCATTCCCACAAACAGCAGTATCACGTTAATAGCAATCAAGACAGATGCTTTTGTTGTGAAAGTGCTTGTTATTGCTTTTGATATCATAACAGGAGCCTGCATAAGCGTAAGCACCTTACCGAATACCGTTGCTATGGATACAACCAGCAGTATTGGTGCTGCTGTAGCAACCGTGTCTTTCATTACAGAAGACAGTTCTCTGAATTTTATGCTCTTGTAAATAAATACGCTGACAATTATTGCGTAAACTACCGATATGTTTGCAGCTTCTGTGGGCGTTACGATACCGCTGTAGATACCTCCTAGTATGATAACAGGAGACAGCAGGGCCCAGAAACTGTCCCTGAACATTCCGAAGAAACCCTTCGATCTTAGCTTTTCAGCATTTTCTTTCAATTTTTCCTTGTCTTCGCCCTTGGTTTTGCAGAAGTAGAATGCGTAAACAATCATGCACAAGGCTATGAGTATTCCAGGCAGCACTCCGGCCAGAAACAGGTTTCCTACAGAAGCACCTGATGATTGTCCATAAATTATGAACGGAATGCTTGGAGGAATTATAACGCCAAGTCCTCCTGCAACGGCAATCATTGAAACAACAAATTTTCTGTCATATCCAAGTTCAGTGAGCAGAGGGATTGTCATTGCACCGACTGCAGCAACTGTAGCAGGGCCGGATCCTGAAATAGCTCCGTAGAACAGGCAGGTTACGATTGCTGCTATTGGCATCCCTGCTGTCTTGTCTCCAATGAAATATGCGAAAAAGTTAAACAGCTTTTTTGATATACCTCCCTGTGCCATTATGTTGCCTGACAGTATGAAAAGAGGAATAGCCAGAAGCGAATATGAGTCCAGTGCTGTAATCATGGTACGGTATGCATACTCAATATTAGCCGGTAACGTTGGGTTCATGAAATAAGCCGACAAGGCTGTGAAGCCCAGTGATATTGCTATAGGCACCCCCAACGCAAGTGATATGAAAAATATTATAAAGACACTGCCTATCATTATTTTGCCCCTTTCTTCATGAACATCAACACATACTTTTGAATCGTTCTTATTACTACAAGTGAAAAACCAACCAGCAGTCCGGTGTAAACATAGTGCATCGGAATTCCTGCCGCTGGGCTTGTCTGTCCGGACAATTTGATTGCACTGATCACTTTTATTCCAGGTTTAATCATAAAAACCGCAAATGCCAGGAAACATGTATCTGCCAGAAGTCCCAGACCCTTTTTCAATCTTGGAAAAAAATGTTCAAGCATGTCTATTCTCATGTGTGAGCCTGTCTTCACCCCATAGCTGATGCCGGTAAAAACCATCCAAACGAAAAGATACCTTGACACTTCCTCAGACCACGACAGGGAAGATTTAAAAACATATCTCATGACTACCTGAATTCCCATTATCACTACAATCGCCCAAAGAAAAAGGGACATTAGCTTTTCTTCTAAGTTGTCATCTAACCATTTAATAACTTTCATCAAACTAAACCTTCACTTTCTTAAAATTAGTATATTGCAAATTCATTTCCTATAACTGCCTTGTTGTAAAGTTTAATCATCTCCCAACAGCTATGTTATATTTATAACATAATCGATAGAAAAAAGAAACACGTTATTGTATTTTATAGTATTTTCTGTACACATTAGAGCGAAATTGTATACATTGAACATAATTATATTCTCATTCTAATCGATTATGGGCTGAATCATTCTATCTTTGCAATGGCTTTTGCTAATTCTTTCTTACCCTCAATGTTTCCCTGTCTGGCTATCATGATTCTCTGAGCCTGCGGAGAACCTGCTCCGTGCATGGATTCTGTCCTGTATCCAACTGCTGCAGTTCCCAAAGTCAGATTTTCCACAAGTCTTAATACCTTCAGCCTGTTTTCAGTCGATACTTCACTTACTCCCTTGAAGTACTTTTCAACAACCGGCCCAATTTTAGGATCCCTAAGATCTTTTTCAGAAGGAGCCGTAACCATCAATCCGCCTGCTATGTCTTCTGCCAGCCTGGCTATTTCATATGGAAACCTTGTTATGTTTTGCTTACACACGTTGGCAAGAAGCAGATCGATTATGTAGTTTCCTGATTCTGTCCTGCTTCCCTGGGAGGAACATGCTATGCCGCAGCAGTAAAGAGTTTCGTTGAGGTGAGTCATTTCTATGAGCTTGTCTTTAACATGGGAAGCCTTCTGAGCTCCGTTGTAATCTGCCGCCAAAGCCGCTGCTCCTATAAGAACATCACCAACTCCAACCTTGCATCCGCCGTAGCTTTGCCTGTGGTAGCCTGCAAATCTTTCAACAAGCATTCCGGCAAATTCAGCTTCACCGTTTAGGAATATCCTGTCATTTGGAACAAACACATTGTCGAATACAGTAAGTGCTTCTACTCCTCCAAACTGGCTGTTTCCAACATCAATGGACGAACCCTCCAGCTTTCTTGTATCACAGGACTGTCTTCCTATTATCATAAAAACTCCATCTGCGTCAACAGGTACCGAGAAAGCCACCGCATAATCCTTGTCATCAGGTCCCATGGCAATGGTGGGCATTACCAGGACCTCATGTGAGTTACAGATTCCTGTCTGATGAGCCTTTGCCCCTCTTACCACAATACCGTCTTCTCTTCTTTCAACCACATGCAGGTATAAGTCCGGATCAGCCTGCTTGCTTGGAGAAAGGGCTCTGTTGCCCTTGGGATCCGTCATGGCTCCATCGACAGTCAGGTCATTTTCCTGCACATATTTCATAAAATTTACAAAGTTTTCATGGTACTTAGTGCCGTGTGCCTTGTCCACCTCGAATGTTGTGCTGAACACCGAGTTGAATCCGTCCATTCCCACGCACCTTTGGAAGCAGGAAGCTGTTTTCTGACCAAGAAGCCTCTGCATTTTCACTTTCTTTATAAGATCATCCGTACTTTGATGTATGTGGCAAAAACGATTTATTTTTTCTCCTGTTATAGATGATTTGGTCGTCATTAAATCTTCATATTCAGGCATCTGCGCCAAATCATACGTTGCTTTTACAGAATTTAAAGATGGTCTTAGTATAGGATTGTCTACAGCGCTCTCTATCTTTTCTCCAAACATATATATCTGCATTTTCATTTTTTTGATACTTTCAATGTACTGTTCTCCAGTCATTAATGCCATTATATTTCATCCTCTCTTATTTTATTAAGGCCACCTTACATAATGCATTTTCTGTGCCAAAACGCATATCTTATGTCAAAATATTTAAAAACATGTGAAACGTTGTCAGCCAAACTCCTGATTTGATTGATTTGACTGGATTTTGTCAATCGCATTTAATTTTGAAATTTGTTCTACATATTGAAAGTTTTTGCAGCTTATTGGATTTCTGATTGCAACCGCAAAAAAAATGTTGCACTAATACAATTAAATTGCATTAATGCAACAACACCATATATATACCTGTTTTTAGCAATCCTATATATACTTTTTCCTTTTTCTCACGAAGGTCGAAGCATCTATTCCCAATTCCTTTGCTGCATCTCTTACGTTGCCGTACTTGTCAAAAGCCCTGAATATCATTGACTTTTCTACGCTGTTTAAGGCATCTTCAAGTTTTGTTGCAGAGCTGCCGGCTGCTTCCACTTCTATGTTTTCAATCATGCGGCTTGGAAGGTCTTCTACGGTAACCTCGTCTCCCATAGCGGTAATTGTCAGTCTCTCAATTAGATTTCGAAGCTCCCTGACATTTCCCGGCCACTTGTACACATAGAAATATCTGTACAAGTCCTTTGAAATTTTTAAATCCTGATTATATTTTTCATTGTATATCTCCAGAAAGTATTCAGCCATTGGAATTATGCTGCTTTTCCTTTCTCTTAGAGGCATCAGCCTCAATGGAACAACATTGAGGCGGTAATAAAGATCTTCCCTGAATTGCCCGTTTTTCACCATTTCCTCAAGGTCACGGTTAGTTGCTGCTATAATCCGCACATCAACTTTTACGGGCTTGCTGCTGCCTATTTTCAATATTTCTCCGTCCTGCAGAACTCTCAGCAGCTTTACCTGCATGTTGAGCGGGAGTTCTCCTACTTCATCCAGAAACAAAGTTCCGTTGTTTGACGCCTCAAATATTCCAGTTTTACCTCCCCTTGTTGCTCCTGTGAAAGAACCGTCAGTATAACCGAAAAACTCAGATTCAATCAAGGCTTCCGGAATGGCGCCGCAGTTTATTTTAATAAACGGCTTGTCATTTCGCACGCTGTTATTATAGATGTACTTGGCCAGAACCTCCTTGCCGGAACCGGTTTCACCGTATATGATTACCGAAGAATCGACCTTTGCGACTCTTTTGGCAAGCAACAACAGGTTGAGCATGTTCTCATCCTCTGCCACAATATACTCGGTGCTTGGTATCTGAAGTTTCAGCTCTTCTATGATACCCTTGTATTTTTTGTTCTCGTTTTTACTTATCTTGACTTTTTCCTTCAAATCCTTAAGCTCGGTAATGTCTCTCACATTTGACACGATCATTGTAATGTTGCCCTTCTCATCAAAAAAAGGTGTGCTGGTTACCATTGCACTTTTTCCTGTGTTGAAGAGCTGATATACTGTAACCGGCTCCTTATTTTCCATAACCTGAAAAGAAGTAGCCTCGGACATTATTCCGCTTTTTACTATTTCTGACATGTTCCGGCCAATCAAATCTTCACTCTTTAGTCCGGTAATTCTTTCGTAACTCTCATTGATGAGAATGGTATTTGCCTTTCCGTCAGTAATGTATATTCCGTCATAGGATGTATCGATTATGTCCTCCAGCATTTTTATATAATCCTGATTTTTTAATGACTCTTTTAATTCCTTAAATTTATTGTTCATTAGGATTCCTTTCTAAAAAGTACTTCTTTCCACTATGGGTAGACCTTAACGGCTTACAAATTCTTCAGCTGATTGTGCATCATTACCCCGACTATGTCGGCAAATCTATCGGTTGAACTTATCCTTGCAAAATTGTGGCCATATATTTTTTTAGCCGAAGGTACATCCTCATCAAGGCCAGTGAAAACGCAAAGTATTGAAATTCCTCTGTTTATTCCTTTTTTCACCTCAACGGCCGTATCGTTTACGCCGGCAGCCCCGGAATATTCGCTGTGGGCTGGAACCATTCCTGTTGCAGGAATACACTGTATGTCATTTGGCTTGCAGTCTGAAAGAACTATAAGTATCTTGTGCTCGCTTTGTGCTCTGTCCATCATGTAAAGAGCAGTCCTGACAGCCAGTCCGTCACGGTTGCAGCCTGATGTGTTGTAGTTGAACACGCTGCTGTTTTCTTCTGTTTCCCCGTAGTCCCGGTACATGTTTATGACAGTGTAGTTTCGAAGGCTTGAGAAAGAATATATCCTCACTGGTATGTGGCAGCGGGTGAAACTTTCTGCAATTATGAATGCCTGCGACGCAATGATTTCTTTCCTTTCGTACTGGGAAGCTGAAGCGTCAAGTAAAATGTCAACGGATATGTCTCCCAAATCATTTCTGGATTTCTTGGTGAAAATTCGTTCGTCGTTTACATATATGCTTCTCCATATGTTTTCCGGTGCCAGCATACCGGTCTTTGACCTGCTTGAAGAAAGTTCAAAATTTGCCGCCAGCGTATTTCTTATTTTATTTGTAAGCTTTGAAATGCTTTCATGGTTTCGGGCAAGATTCTCCTTGTAGTATTCAATGTTGGCTTTTCTTCCCTCCCAGGCTGCTTTTTTGTAGTACAGTCCGTCTGCGTCTGTGCCTGCATTGATGTCAAATTCGCCTTTTGTGAAGTGCAGGTACGTATTTTTGTGGCTGTTTACGCACAAAATGCTCTCAAGAGATTTGGTCTTATGTTCCGAAAGTATGGATGCCCCGAAATATTTTTGTATGTACTGCCTGTCTGTGTCAGTTACCTTATCCTGCTTGCTGTTGTCAAAAATTATTTTCCTTTTTATTTCGTCGAATTCAAGAAGACTCAGATCCCTTGCTGTTTCTGCAGATTCAATTTCCACATCCGCTTCCCGTTTGTCCGGCTGTTCACGGTTTTCATCAGGAGGGTTTCTTAATGTGTATGTTTCAGAAACCGAGTATTTATTACCGCTATCCGCAAAACTCTGTTTCAATCTTGCATGGTATGTTCCCGGATTGAATCGGAAATAGTTCTTTATGATATCATCAAGGTTTTGAATAACTTCCTCAGTTGACAAGTTTTCATCCATTTCAAGGCGGTCCAGTATTTCGAGAAGCCTTCCCTCAAGTTGAATTTCTTGTCCCAGAATTTTTCTGCATCGTGCTTCCTTCAGTTCCTGAAGTATGTTCTTTTCTGTTGCATATTCCTTTTCAAGCAGGTTTTTTGCATACTCCCTGCGCAGGTTTTCTATAGCCGGCCTTTCTTTTCTTGATTTAAGGTATGCGCAGTTTTCAAGCCCCACCCAGGCAATACCCTCATAAAATTCATGGTCCCTGTCTTTGCCGAGACTGTTGAAAAAAAATTGCAGCTTCTTATAATCATAGTGTCTGTGCACTGCCCCTATAATGAAGTTTATATATATGTCCGCCGTGCCATCTTGGTTATAGGCTCCTTCTTCAGTTTTCAGCTCATAGTCGCCAGATGAGTTCCATATTATGTTCAAGGCTCTTTTCTTCTCATCCTTTTGATTTTTCATATCAGTGCTCGAAAATTTCGCTCCTTTCGAGTTTTCGCGGAACCCGCAGGCGAATGACATCATCCACAAGTCTGCGTTCGAAGTCATCGAAGGATTTGTTGGTGATTCCCATTTCCAGGGCTTTGTTGGCATCAAGTCCCTTGTCCATAAGGTTTATGGCTGCAATAAGGCCCCTAAGGTCAACGGATTTTGTGGAGATTTCAGAATTGTCGCTTTTAAGCTTCAGATCCTTGAAAAGACCAGCAAACTGGTCCAGATATTCCTTCCTGAGATGAGGGAATTCAACCTCCAGCATTTTTTTCAGATTTTCCGTGGTTATTGCAGGCATGCTGATTACCATGAAGCGCGATGCCAGAGCTTCGTTGAGCTCTCTTGTGCCTGCATATCCGTAATTCATGGTTGCGATGAATCTGCCGGCATCGTCTACCTTTATCTTGTCGTAGCCCGGAACATCTATTATTCTTCTGTAGTCCAGCGTTGCATGAAGCACCGCTATGGAATCGTTCTTTGCCATGTTTATTTCATCCATGATGCCGAACCCACCCCACTTGGCGCATTCGTAAACCGGTCCGTGCCTAAGGACAACCTGGCCGTTTTCAAATGTGTCGGTTCCGATCAGGGACGATGCATCTGTGTTCACGTGAAAAGAAATGTCCCAGCTGGGCCTTCTGAATGCTGCTGCCAGGTTTTCTGCCAGAACGTTCTTGCCAGAAGCCTTTGATCCAACCAGAAGGATGTTTTCACCGCAGAGAAGAGCTGTTATGGCTTGCTCCCAAACATCGTTCCCGTAATATTTGTACCTTGGATCGGGTATCCTGTATTCCATTTCCTTATGAACATTGTAAAAATTTCTGAACTTGTCTATTTCATCTATCAGCCTTTCGCTGATTCCTTCTTTTCTTAAAAATTCAAGCACTTGCCACCTCATATATCTTTCCTAGAACAAAAGGTCCATGACCTGTCTTATGTTGTTCACAGGAATTATTTCAATGTTTTTTAATTCTCTTGAAGCTTTTTCATTGGCCTCTGATATGACGGCCTTTTCAAATCCCATTTTCTGTGCTTCAATAAGTCTTTTTTCAATGTTGTTTACTCCCCTGATCTCTCCGGTAAGGCCCACTTCGCCGATTAGTATTGTCTTGAAGTCAACAGGAACTTCCTTGAAGCTTGATGCCAGAGCGCATAAAATTGCCAGATCCGCCGCCGGTTCCCTGAGCTGCAGCCCTCCGGTGACATTTATGAACGTATCAGAAGACTGCATGGCAAGACCTGCCTTTTTTTCCAGAACTGCCAGAAGCATTGCAGCCCTGTTGTTGTCTATGCCTGTCGTGATGCGCTTTGCAAATCCTGCAGGCGAATATGCAACCAGTGCCTGTATTTCTATGAGCAAAGGTCTTGTCCCTTCCATTGCTGCAGTAACGACAGTGCCGTATGCATCCACCGGCCTTCCCCTTAAAAACACCTCTGAAGGGTTATCAACTTCCACAAGTCCTCTTTCACGCATTTCAAAAATGCCTATTTCATTGGTGGAGCCGAAGCGGTTTTTCACCGATCTGAGAATCCTGTAGGAAAAGTGTCTTTCACCTTCAAAGTAAAGCACCGTATCTACCATATGCTCCAGTACTCTGGGCCCGGCTATGGCTCCTGACTTGGTCACATGCCCTACGATGAAGGTTGCCATGTTTCTGGCTTTTGTCATTCTCATGACCATTGACGTTACTTCCCTTACCTGGCTCACGCTTCCCGGCGCCGACACCACATCAGGAGAATATATTGTCTGTATTGAATCTAGAATCAGAAGGTCCGGTTCTTCCTTACCCACAAATTCATTTACTATGTCAATGTTGGTTTCAGAAAGCACGTAAAGTTCTCCGGCACCTATTCCCAGCCTGTCGGCCCTAATTTTGATCTGCTCTGCCGATTCCTCACCGGAAACGTAAAGAACCTTCAGATTTTGTTTTGATGCATGGTCGGCAACCTGCAAAAGCAGAGTTGACTTTCCAATGCCCGGATCTCCTCCCACAAGTACCAGCGAACTTTTAATGATGCCTCCGCCCAGAACCCTGTCCATTTCCCTGCTGCCTGTAAGTATCCTGTCCTTATTGGACGAAGATGTTATATTTTGAATTTTTTCTAATTTTCCCTTGCTGATTCCTCTTTGACTTTTTGAATCCTTTTCCTTCGTTTCAATTTCTTCTACGAAAGTGTTCCATTCCCCGCAGGACGGGCATTTCCCAAGCCATTTTGCGGTTTCGTACCCGCACTCCTGGCAAACGAACTTTGTCTTAACCTTAGCCATAATCCACCTGCTTTCTTTTCAAATACAACTATATATCAAATGGCGTCTCGATGTCAATAGACAACTGACCTGCGTATATGCCTGTCAATGCTGCAAAATTTTACTTATTAAAATACCCCCGTTCAATAAGGAATTCCGTCAAAAAAGTTTAGCAGTTTTAAACTAGCGATAGCATAAAACCATCACTTTTCCATTTTTTGTTTGAAATAGTATTGACTGGAATATATGCAATGTGTATAATTATAACTGATTCAAAGTTTAGTAATAATAAACAACCGAGGCGCTTATGAACATAGGAGAAAACATTAAGAGAATAAGAGTTGCCAACTCCCTGACTCAACAGGAACTGGCAGACAGGTGCGAACTGACAAAGGGCTACATTTCACAACTGGAAAGAGACCTTACGTCTCCCTCCATAGCAACGCTGACAGATATTCTGGAATGCCTGGGAACTGACCTTGCCAGCTTCTTCAATGAAGAAGTAAACAGCAAAATTGTGTTCAGAGAAGATGATGTGTTCGTAAAGGAAGACGACGATAATTACATAATCAACTGGATTGTTCCAAACGCCCAGAAAAATTCCATGGAACCCATACTGGTAAAACTTAAAAGCTATGCCAGGACAAAACTTCATGAACCCCATGAGGGAGAGGAATTCGGCTATATACTGACTGGAACAGTTATCCTCAACTACGGGAATCAGATTCACAAGGTAAAAAAGGGCGAATCGTTTTATTTTAAATCCAATAAACATCATTACATTGAAAACGCAGGCAGAACCCAGGCAAGCGTCGTATGGGTCTGCACACCACCAAGTTTTTGACAGGAGACTAAAATGAACAATGCTATAATCGAACTTAACAACATTACTAAAAAGTTTGACGGTGAAACAGTGCTTGACAATATTACCCTGCACGTCAAAAGAAATGAATTTGTAACGTTGCTGGGCCCCAGTGGCTGCGGAAAAACCACTACTCTCAGAATAATCGGAGGATTTGAAACGCCTGATGAAGGTGATGTGTTTTTCGACGGTCACCTCATAAACGACGTACCGCCTTTTAAAAGGCAGCTTAACACCGTCTTTCAGAAATATGCCTTGTTTCCTCATATGAATGTGTTTGAAAACATCGCCTTTGGCCTTCGCATAAAAAAAATGGACGAGCGCATCATAACCGGCAAAGTGGAAAAGATGCTGGAGCTTTTCAACCTTAGAAACTACGGCAAAAGGAGGATTGACCAGCTCAGCGGCGGCCAGCAGCAGCGCATTGCCATAGCCAGAGCGCTGGTCAACGAACCAAAGGTACTACTTTTGGACGAACCTTTGGGTGCTCTTGACCTGAAGCTTCGAAAAGAAATGCAGCAGGAGCTTAAGGCCATGCAGAAGCAGATAGGAATAACATTTATATACGTAACCCATGACCAGGAAGAAGCCCTGACCATGTCAGACACAATAGTTGTTATGAACGATGGAATTATTCAGCAGATGGGCTCTCCTATCGACATATACAACGAGCCAAGAAACGCATTTGTAGCAGATTTCATAGGAGAAAGCAACATTTTGGATGGCGTGATGCATGATGACTACCTGGTGGAATTTTTAGGTCAAAAATTCCAGTGTCTTGATTTTGGATTCGGCAAGGGTGAAGAAGTTGATGTGGTAGTTCGCCCTGAGGATTTGGATTTGACACCAAAAGGTGAAGGAAGACTGGAAGGAACCGTGAAATCCGTCACATTCAAGGGAGTGCACTACGAAATGCGGATTGTGGTCAGCGGCTACGAGTTCCTGGTTCACTCCACAGACAAAGCTGAAGCCGGAACAGTCGTTGGGCTTACGCTGACACCTGATGACATTCACATAATGGAAAAGGGGGTATAGATTTGAAGGACAGGACTAATTACTTTGCATATCCTTATCTGGTATGGATTGTCATTTTCATTGTATTTCCTTCGGTGCTTGTTTTTTTGTACAGCGTAACCTCAAAGGAATCGGGCAGTCTTACAACCTTTAACTTCACGCTTGATAATTTTGAGAAATTTTTTGATCCGCTTTACCTGAACATACTGTGGGATTCGATATTTCTGGCTGCTATTTCTACGGCAATCTGCCTTCTCATGGGATACCCTGCCGCATACATCATTTCCAAAGCTCATTTTTCAAGAAGAAACATCCTATTGTTTCTATGCATTCTTCCCATGTGGATGAACATGCTGTTAAGAACATATGCCTGGATGACCATTCTTGGAAACAACGGTATATTGAACAACCTGTTTGAACTTCTGGGCCTGCCCAGGGTTACAATGCTCTACACCAGGGGCGCAACTGTAATGGGAATGGTGTATAACTTTCTTCCGTTCATGATTCTGCCCATATACACTGCTTTGAGCAAAATGGACACCGGTCTTTTGGAGGCGGCAGATGACCTTGGCGCAAATAAGTACGCGGTCTTCAGAAAAATCATACTGCCTCTCAGCATGCCCGGAGTTATTTCAGGAATTATCATGGTATTTATGCCTGCAGTCAGCACCTTCATCATTCCTCAGCTTCTCGGAGGCAACAAGAGCATGATGATAGGAAACCTGGTTGAAAAGATGTTCATATTGAACGGAGACTGGAACTTCGGTTCTGCCATATCAATAGTGATGATGGTCATAATCCTGATTTCCATGTCAATCATGAACAGGTTTGACGTGGACAAGGAAGGAGGGGCAAGGCTGTGGTAAAGAAACACCTTTCAAGAATCTACATGGGAATAATTTTCATATTCCTTTACGCACCAATAGTAGTTCTTTCCTTGTTTTCCTTCAACGAGTCAAAATCAAGAGGAAACTGGACCGGTTTTTCCCTCAAGTGGTACGTAGAACTCTTTCAGGATGGGGACATACGTTCAGCATTTTACTACACAATTTCCATTGCGCTTATATCGGCAGTTGTATCAACCATTTTGGGAACAATTGCAGCAATAGGAATAAACAGCATGAAAGGGCGCATGAAATCCATAATGCTCAATATAAATTATCTTCCTGTAGTAAACCCCGACATTGTTACAGGCATCTCCCTTATGATACTGTACGTATCGTTTAACATCGACTTTGGATTCAAGACTATGCTCATATCGCACATAGTGTTCAACACGCCTTATGTTATACTGTCCATACTGCCTAAATTAAAACAGATGGACGTGAATATGACCGAGGCTGCCATGGATCTGGGGGCAACGCCCATGTATGCCCTTAGAAAGGTCATAATACCGGAAATTAAGCCCGGCATCATCACCGGATTTCTTATGGCATTCACTCTGTCCATAGATGACTTCATCATAAGCTACTTCACCAAGGGCGAGGGTGTCACGAATCTTTCCATAGTCATTTACTCCATGGCAAGAAGAGGTGTGAAGCCTACAATCAATGCTCTTTCAACAATAATGCTCACGGTGGTTCTTGTTTTGATGATACTGATAAACAAGAGGGCCGGTGGAGCTCAAAAACATACCAATAAAAGAAAAGAGGCATAGAATGAAAAGAAAACTATTACTTGCAGCAGCAATTTCTGCCTTGATATTAACTGTTTTTGCAGGCTGCCAAAAGCAAGACAAGGAAGTGCTCAGCGTACTGAACTACGACATCTACATTGACAAGACTCTCATAGCTGAATTTGAAAAAGAGAACAACGTGACAATTAAGTACGACACTTACTCCACACCGGAGGAAATGTACATTAAGGCCAAGGCCGGAGCATCGAGCTACGATCTGATAATTTCCAGCGAATACATGATAGAAAGAATGATAAGTGAAGGAATGGCCAACAAGCTTAACTTCGGCAACATTCCAAACTACAGGTACATCGGAGAAGATTTCAAAAACCAGCCGTACGATCCAAACAACGAATATGCAGTCCCTTACTTCTGGGGTACTCTTGGAATCCTATACAACAAGACAACAGTTGATGCATCCTCAGACAGCTGGGAAATGCTCTGGGATGAAAACTACGCACAGAGAATCATCATGATGGATTCACAAAGGGACGCCTTCGCGGCAGCACTTAAGCTTCTCGGATATTCTCTGAACACCGTTGATGAAAAGGAGCTTGATGAGGCGAAAGAACTTCTGATTAAGCAGAGGCCCCTTGTAATGACTTACATCACCGACGGAGCACCCGACATAATGATAAACGAGGAAGCTGATATGGCACTGGTATGGTCGGGAGAAGCAGTTTCTGCCATGGCAGAGAACGAAAACCTTGACTTTGTAATTCCCAAAGAAGGTAGCAACATCTGGATCGATGCCATGTTCGTTCCTTCTACAGCAAAGAACCAGGCAATGGCCGAAAAATTCATCGACTTTTTATGCTCCACGGAAGCAACGCTGCGCAACATAGACGAGGTTTGGTATTCCACTGTACACACCGAGGCCATCAAGGAAGTGAATCAGGAGCTGTTAGACAACGCAGCCTTCAATATTCCAAAAGAAGATTTGGCTAAAATGGAAATGTTCCGGGATCCAAAGGAATTCATAGACCTGTACACATCCAGATGGACAGAGATAATGGCAATAAAATAGAAATCCATTCAACAACAGTCCTTTATCAAAGCGGCAAGAGACTACCAGTGTGTATTCATGGTCGAATCATGAAAATTTAACCTTTATTTCTTAAATGCCTTTTTACCATCGTGTTTGGTGAAAAGGCAATATTTATATTTTTGTCCACAGAAATAACAAGATCAGCATCAATTGATTTGTCGATCATAATAGCTCTTATGGATTCTTCTATTTTATCAACATCATTCATACATTCGTCAATAAGGTACAGCACTGCGGCAATTGAATTGCCTGAAGCTTGTATTTTATAGTCAAGAACGGAATCATAGTCAAATATTGCTTCATCAAATTCACTCATGTTTATGTGTTTGTTGCCTTCAAAACATAATCGGTTGTCAATCCGTCCCCTGGATCGCTTCAAGGTTTTCAAAAAAGTTTTACACTGGCACTTCCTTGTGTAGAAGCATCCCCAGTCACCGGTCCTGTACCTTATCAGGGGCATTGCCTGCCTTTTTAATGTGGTTATTACAATTTCTCCCCAGTTGCCGTCTTCCAGCACCTGATTTGTTTCCGGGTCAATTACTTCCAGGTATATGTGATTTTCTCTGATATGATAGCCATTCAGCTCGCTGCATTCCACTGCGCAGCCATAGCCTGTCTCAGTCAATCCGTAATGAGTGAATACTTGACAGTTGCACATGGTTCTCAGTTTTTTTATTAACACCTCCGGCACATAATCAGCACTGAGCATTAGTTTTTCAATGTTGTGTACAAACACATCCTTTTTGACTCTGCTTAAAAACATAATCTGTGCAGGCAATGCCACCAATGCATTAATGTTGTTCTCTGCAATGAAATCTGCGGCATCATCCGGATCTTTCAATACCCCATATACGAAACTTTGCACATTAAGCCTGTCCAAGCTTTTTTTTATTATGTCTCCCACACTGCCGTAAGTATTGCCAGGCATCATTATCATCACCTTGTCTCTTTCGTCAAGCATCGCCTTAAATCCATGGGTGAAGAAGTCTACTGTCATATTGAGGTCATGTTCGGTGAAAAAGACCCTCTTTCCGTCTCCTGTGGTTCCTGATGTCTTGAGAGTCACAATCCTTTTAACGTATTTTTGTGGAACGCACAGGAACTTGTCTGAAAAATCTACGATATCTTTTGAATGCGTAAACGGTATGGATTCAAAGTTTTTTAAGGATTTAACTGTGCCTGTGCTGATATCCTTCAAATGTTCCTTGTAAAACTTGCTGTTGTTTTTGACATAGTCTATTGCTTCCTTGATTTTTTCTGTCTGATACTTCTCCAAAGCTTCTCTGCTGTTTTCTATTGAAGCATCTTCTGCAATCCATCTTTCCAAGGGTGTTATGTTCATACATTGCTCCTATCTGTAAATTGACCTGCCTGAAGTATCTGTAATGTTGTAAATGCAGAAGGGCACAAGATTTCCCTTTTTATTTACCACATGAATGCAGCAGTCTTTCACTCTTTCCAAATCTACATTGTCAGCGTCCTGAAAAGCCATTGCTGAAATGCTGAAGGTCCTTGATTTAATTTCATTGAGCAGCGAGTCCCAGGAATCAGCAGCCTTGTAATTTCTTTCAGCCGCAGAATTCAATCCCCAATTTTCAGATACATATTTTTTTGCTTTGACGGCACCTGCAGCTGCATCAGTCTTGCTGCAGCTGCAGCTTTCCCGTCTTGATATGGCTTTCAGATTTTTTTTGTCATCATAAAGGAAGCTTCCGTTAAATGAACACAAAGAATTCTCGCAGCCTGGCTGTTTAAAATTAGCTACCTTCACAAGGCCGGAAGTCTGCAGCTCTATTTCATTCATTATTTCAGGAAGGGTTATTCTGTCATCGTCTGTTGGCCTGAATCCAATGCGCCCAAAGTAGCTCACAGGCTGAAAGTGTATTCCTCTGACCGTTGGGGTTTTCTCCAGAGCAAATTTTATCATTTCACCGATGTTGTCAACATTTGTATGCGGCAGCAGAAGAGGCACAAGCACAACTCCTATGCCATGTTTTGAGCAATTGTTTATGGCGTCTATCTTGGTGTTCAGCAGTCTTCTGCCTCTTATTTTTTCATAGATTTCATCATTTGTTCCGTCAAACTGCAGATAAACAGAACTTAATCCAACGTTTTTTAGTTTTTCAAGATATTTTTCGTCTTCGCCGATTCTAATACCGTTGGTGTTCAGCTGTATGAATTCAAATCCTGCTTTTCTTCCCATCCTTATTATTTCGTCAAGATCATCCCTGACTGTGGGTTCACCGCCTGAAATCTGAATGTTGCACGTTCCCGACTGCTTCAATATGCTTTTATAGAAACATTCAATTTCTTCCAATGTGGGCTCTTCTATCTTTTTGTCCTTAGCACTTGCAAAACAAAATTTGCAATACAGATTGCAGTCATTTGTTACCTCAATTAATGCGGTGCAGGTGTGCTGCCTGTGGCTGCTGCAGAGGCCGCAGTCATACGGACAGCCTTTCTCTATTTGTGCCGCAGGATTTTTAATGGTTGCCCTGTTTTTATGTGTGATCCAATCTTCTATTTTATTTTTGCCTCTCCAAACCACAGTCTTGAATTCTCCGTGCAGGTCACAGGATTTCACCATGTATGCAGCATTGCCTTCTTGAACAACTTCTGCATTTAACAGCTTCAGACATTCCGGGCAAAGGCTCTTTGTCTTATATACACTTTTGGTATTCATCTCTTGCTCCGAATTCATATCCGTTTTCATATAGAATCTGTACAGTTTTTTCAAAACTTTTTATGATTATGTCTCCGCATTTAAGCATGAAGCTGTTATCACCGTCGTCAATTCTTGCAACTCCTATGATATCCGCACAATCCATGCTTTCAAATTCGCTTTCAAACCAATCAATAAATTCACTGACCATGTCACCGTAGTTATCCTTTTGTGATTCTTCCTCTTTTCCCCTTCCGGCGTAAAGTCCCAAAATCATCACTCCGCCTGTAAGTATTCCACAGGTCCGCTGTCTTCCTCCGATTCCTTTGCACAATCCGCCTGCACTTCTTAATAAATCGTCATTTTCCGTTCCTTCTTCATCCAATGCCATCTTCAGCATAATCTGAGTGCAGCAGTATCCTGATGCTGACAGCTTAAAAACTTTAAACGCCGTATCATTTGACATAATTTTCCTCCTTTTGTGCAATAATCATAAAATATCCAAGTTTCGACTTTCTTATGGTTTCCTGAAACTTTACACCGTCAATGCAATGTCCTCCTGTGCAGTTCCAAAAACCTTCCATCTTACCGTATCCGAATATTATGTCAACCACAAGCTGTTTCATTAATTTATCATGTTTTTCTTCAATTAGTATACTGAACCCTCTGCCTTCTAACAGACTTTTTAATTTTTCCATTTCGTGAGGGTTTTTCAGGCATGTCTGGGCTGAAAAGCTGCTTAGTCCCCCTATATAATCTGTATTTTTGGCATAAATGTCAGAAATGATAAGATAGCCTCCGCTTTTCATTATTCTGTTCATTTCAACAACCGTATTTTCCAGATTATCCATCAGCGACAGCGTGCACTCGGCAAAGACTCCGTTGAAAGTTCTGTCCGTGAAAGGTGTTTTTTCTCCCGATGATACCACAATTTCTGCTTTTTTGTTCATTTCTTTAGCCTCAGCTGCAAGACTCTCCGATATGTCCAGCCCGCATATGTCAATTTTATAATTCTCTGATATATATTTCATTGTCGCACCCTTGCCGCAGCCCAGGTCCAGCAGTTTGTCACCGGCTGTGAATCTGCAGAATTCCAATGCTCTTTTTGTCAGTTCAAAACCTCCGGGCCTCAGTGTCTTTCCCAGCAAATTTTGCATCGCTTCGCTTTCATAAAACTTTTGAACAGACAACTATTTATCCTCCAATGCCTTTTCTACTTCCAGAATTTTTCCTCTTGCCATCTCCTCATCTATGAAAACCATTCCGCACCTGGGACATTTAAGCAATTCCACCTGAAAATCAGCGTCCAGATAAATAACGCTGGTTTTTTCCATCACCAGTTTCTCATTGCATTTTTCGCATATCCATTGCATTTCTGCTTCATCATTGGTTTTCATGATTTTCCTCCACAACTTCCATCCTATGGCTGTAAACATTTGTTACTGAGATTTTCCCGTCGTCTCCTTCATATTTCACCCAATATGTCACATTATCCATTCTGAGTCTGGCTAAATATGTTTTTTCAACCGGATTAAAAAATCTTTCCCGCTTTTCTATGGAATTGATGACTGTTTTCCTAATATCATTGAAAACTATGTACATTTCTTCCATCTTTCCCTTCACTTCTTCTGTTACCGTTATTGCATATTTTTCGTCTTTTGTGCTCATTTCAGTACCTTCTCCCCATATCTGTCCCAGCAGCTTGTTCTTTACCATCATCCTGTTTTGCTGCCTCTGTGAAAGCGTCGGCATCTTTTGTTTGCAGGAAACGTCCAAATCGTCGCCGAACAACAAATCCAGCATATGAAACGTCCTCTTGCCCTTGCTTGTAAACAGGTCTTTGCACATGGTACAATAAACAAGCAGATCCTCGTAGCTTTCAGCTATCCTGTCATTAATAAAATCATCGGACTGCTCGCGGTTTGCAAAATATACAAGCCCGCCGTAACCGCAGCACTTTGTCAGTTCTTTGGAATACTTAAGCTCCTGTATTTCGCATCCTAGCTTGGCAATTATGTTTCTGATGCTTTCCTGCATGCTGTCTTTATGCCTTGAGGTGCACGGATCATGAATATTCAGTTTCAAACTATGTCCAGAAGGATAATTGTCAGGCAAGCCGAATGAATCTATGATCTCCCACAGCGAAATGCATTGAATTTCGCTTATATACTTGTCAAAATTGCTCATGCAGCTTGAGCAGGCAAGTATAAAGACAGGACTTCCAAGTTCTGCCCACGCACGTTTGATTAACTTTACATTTTCCTCCATCAGCTCCGCATGTCCGCTCCAATCTGCAGGTGCACCGCAGCATCCAAGCATTAAGCCTACTCCCTCATCGATATTCTTAGTCAGATATGAATATATTTTTTCAACATAATCAGGATTTGATGCCGGAAGCTGGCAGCCGGGATAAAATACATACTTGATGTCTTCCCTGTTCACTTCTTTTCTGTATGTGAAAAACTTCTCGCTGTTGCTGAATTTCATGTCCTTCAATGCAAAATCATGGGCTGACGGCGGCATTTTTTTCCGTTCAACCATGCTCTGTCTGGTTTCATGTACTATGTCTTTCATGCTTATGCCGTAATTGCATTTTTCTTTGCACAATCCACATTCTGTGCAGGAAAGAATCATTTTATTGGCATAGTGTGAGCCCTTGATTATTCTTTCATTGTGATTGATGTTTCTGATATATGCTTTAGGCGCAATGTTGAACTTTCGAAGGTGCGAACACGGATTTATACAGTCTCTGCACTGGCACTTGAAGCATCTTGAAGCTTCAGAAACCGCTTCTTCTTTCAAAAAAAACTCCCCTGTTTTATGGACCGGTGTTTTTTCTTCTTCATCATCGGTTGAGTATTTCAAAGGAGAAATATAGCTTCCTTCATTTTCCCTTGAAGCCGTAACTGAAACTTTTTTTACATATCTGTCTATTGAAATTGCTGCTCTTCTGCTGCTGCTTACAGCAAAAACAACCGAGTTCTTTTTATCCGTATCGACTCCTCCCACAAATAAAGAAGAACTGTCTACCTGAAACGTTTCACGGTCGTAATCATATTCAGATATTAAATCGTCTGCAGCCAGAAAAACCGCGTCATAATTTTTAATAATATCATCCAAATCACTATTATCTATCTTTTTATTTAAAACAATACTTACCTGGTTATTCTCAAAGAAGGCAAACTCTTCACTGATAACGTCAGCAGTTAAATTTTTTCCCTCATATTCCCATATCCTGCCACCTATGCGTCCGCTCTTTTCATAAATATCAATGTGCATTCCCTTGTTGACAAGGTCATGTGCTGCTGTTATTCCTCTTAAGCCTCCGCCTATCACTGCGGTTTTTTTCCCGGATGGAGGCACTGCATAGCCCTTTTTGGGCTTTGCATATCCGTAAAGAACAGCTGATTTTTCCAATTCTCCGATTAACACGGAGCCGCCATTTTTGTCTCTGACGCATACATTTTCACAGGGGTGATCACATATCATGCTTATTATTCTCGGAAAAACCATTCTTTTCTCAATAATTTTGTATGCCTTATCAAAATTATTTTTTTCTATTTCATCTATGAATGATTTAATGTCTATATGCAGGGGGCAATAAGCACTGCAAGATGGCGGAGCATCGTTAATACACCTGTCGCTGATTTGTAATATTTTATCAAGATTCATTTTTCCCTCCTGTGCAGCAATCCTAATTTCAATATTGTATCGGTCGCCTGTTGTATAATCAAGACAATGCAGATTATTGGATAGCTGTATGGCTCGCCTGTTCTATGTTGAAAATAGGATTGGAACAAAGCGAAATGCTAAGTCCCAACCCCATTTATTAATTCAGTTCTTTTAACCCTGCAAGCACTTTTTCTGGCGTTGCAGGCAATTTTGTTATTCTGACTCCGCATGCATCATAAATAGCATTAACTATTGCAGCATGAGGTGCAGACAGAGGCATTTCACCAGCGCCTGATGCACCGCGGGCACCGTTAGGCCTATATGTCTCTTGATAAATAATCAGAATGTTGTCCGGAACATCTTTTATTTGAGGGAATCCTGCTTTTGTCAGGGTATTGTGGTAATGGATATCCTCGTAGTCTTCTGACAGAGCAAGGCCGATTCCTTGTGCCAATCCTCCATATATTTGTCCGTCATACAGCAGCTTATTGGTAATGGTACCGCAGTCGGATACTATAGTCAGATTTTCAACTTTAGTCTTTCCTGTATTGATGTTGACTTTAACTTCCGCCAGAAGCACACCGTACATATAGCATGGGAACGGATCCCCCTGTCCGGTCACGATATCCTGGTCAGTTCCCGGCGAAGACCATTTGCCATCATACTTTGTAGGCAGACCTTCATTAACAACTTCTTCATATGTCCTGTAAGTTCCGTCCGGTTTTTCAAGAGCCTTCATAAGATTTTCACATGCTATTCTGGTAGCGTTTCCGGTCACAAAATTGGATCTGCTTCCGCCGGCCGGTCCGCTGTTTGGTGTTTTTTCCATATCGTTCATAACAAGACGGATTTGTTCCGGTGTAATTCCTAAAGGTTTTAAAACATCATATGCATAGGTCAATGTACCCATGTCAGCGCCCTGGCCGTGATCCTCCCATGAATTTCCAACCGATACTCCCTTTGGAGTTATTTCTGCCCACGCTTCTGATGTGTCGACACCGCCCAGTCCTGATCCGTATATGAGCAGAGAAATACCGGCGCCATATTTGAATTCATCGCTTGTTTTATTTTTTGCCATGGCTTTCTCTTTAGCTGCATAGTAATATGGCCTCAACTTATCCATAGCTTCCTGCAGGCAGTAAACATCCGGAGGACAGCCGTTTGGTGTAGTATCTCCCGGACGGTACACATTTTTATATCTCAGTGCAAAAGGATCAACACCCATCTTGGCAGCCAGTTCATCAATCAGCACTTCCGATGAGAATAAGCTTTGCGGCGAACCGTAACCTCTGAATGCTGCACCCCAGCAATGGTTTGTAGCAACAGTGCGTCCTTTGCTTCTTATGTTAGGTATATTGTATCCGGCTCCCATGAACTGAGTTCCTCTTATTGTGAGCAAATCACCAAATTCGCAGTACGGACCGTGGTCAACTGAAAAATCTCCTTCCATAGCAAGAAGTTTCCCTTCTTCATCTGCTGCAAATTTCACATTCATGAAGAACGGAGATCTTTTTCCTGTATATGAAAATTGCTGTGCCATGCTGAATTCCAAATAAACAGGCTTCTTTGTCACAACTGCTGCAACTCCAAGAAGTCCTTCCATTGTAGGGCTGAACTTGTATCCAAATGTTCCTCCGGCATTGTTTTGAACTATCACATACTTTTCCGGTTCAACGCCTATTCCTTCTGCCGTCATCAGATGATGGAAGTGAAGCGCAATGCTTTTTGTGTGTACAATAAGCTTTCCTTCTTCATCCGTATATGCAAATCCAACATCCGGTTCAAGAGGCATGTGTGGCTGTCTTCCTACGTAGAAATCATCTTCCATTGTATATTTGGCATTTTCGAATATTGGAGCTGTTTCTTCTCCCTTGATTACACCGCATTCAAAATACACGTTGGGAGTTCCGGGATGAATTTCAATGGCATCTTCTGCCATTGCAGCCGGCGCGCTCATGTACTCAGGCAATTGTTCAATTTCTACTTTTACCTTTCTAGCAGCTTCTTCTGCTGTTTTAGGATTGGTTGACAATACCATTGCTATGGCATCGCCATACTGGAATATTTTCTTGTCTGCAAGTATCGGTCTCTCTTTTCCGTCTCCCTTGTTTTGGGGGAATGCCAATCCGTTTATTCTGTTTGTACCTGGTACATCCTTGTATGTCAATACTTTGTATACACCAGGTATTTTTTCAGCTTCAGAGGTGTCGATGGAAATAATATTGGCATGGGATACTTCAGCCTGAACCAGTTTTATGTGAAGTGTGTCTTCAGGCAGCTTAAGCCCAAGATCCGCACCGTAATCCCAGGTTCCGGTAACTTTTCCCAGCGCTGAAGGTCTGATATATGCAGTTCCCATAAGATTGGCTCCCTCAGGAAGCTTATACCATAACTCTTCTTTCTTTATCTCGCCTCTCATAAGCCTTGCAGCATCCATTACCGCATCCACCAATGGCTTGTACCCTGTGCATCTGCATAAATTTCTATGTTTCTGGAACCACTCTCTGACTTCTTCTCTTGTGGGATTGATATTTTCTTCCAACAATGCTACAGAAGAAACAATGAATCCCGGAGTGCAGAATCCGCATTGAGCACCCCCATGCACCATCCATGCCAGCTGCACGGGATGAAGATTGTCTCTGCTTCCTACACCTTCGATTGTAATTATTTCCGCATCCTCTTTAACATTTTTCATTTTTGTGATACAAGAACGAACTACTTTTCCATCCAGTATTACAGAGCATGCTCCGCATTCTCCTTTGTTGCATCCAACCTTTGTTCCGGTTAGATGAAGCTGCTTCCTTAGCAAATCTGATAGTTTAGATTCGGGATCAACTACGATTCTTGTCTCTACTCCGTTAATAAAAAGCGTTTTCTTCAGCATTACGGTACCTCCTTGATTTTTGATTTGTAATTTCAATCTAATATACAGCAATTTCCATGCCAATTTAAAAGCGTTGAAATCCTTGCATCCAAATCTCAATGTGTTCGTTTTTTAGTCAAAGGCACCGACATCAATGTTCGTTTTTTAGACAAGACGAATATCTATATCTTAATATTGTATTTTTTTATCTTGTTGTACAGGGTGTTTCTTCTTATGCCCAGGATATCAGCAGATTGGCTTATATTTCCGTTGCATCTTTTTATTATTTTTTCCAGATGTTCTTTCTCTATGGATTCCATATCCATGCTCACTTCTTCACAATCAGAATCGGAACATTCAGAATTACTGGGCCAATGGTATTTTCTGTTAAAATAATTCAGCGGCATAGCCTCTGTATTTATTATGAGCTCTACAATATTTTTTAATTCTCTTATGTTTCCGGGCCAATAATAATTTCCCATGACGGACAAATCTTCTTCAGAAATGCTAACCTTTGGTTTTGCCAGGCTATGAGACAGTTTTTCCATGAAATATTCAACAAGCAGTCTTATATCGCCCTTTCTTTCTCTTAATGAAGGAATATAAAGAGGCAGCACGTTCAATCTGTAGTATAAGTCATTCCTGAATCTTCCATTTTCAACCTCTTTTTCAAGATCCTTATTTGTGGATGCAATTATCCTCACATCTATAGGTATTGGTTTCTTGCTCCCAAGTCGGGTAATGAATCCTTCCTCTAAAGCTCTTAGAAGTTTTACCTGCATGTCAAAAGGCATCTCCCCTATTTCATCCAGCAGTATGGTGCCGCCGTTGGCCAATTCAAATTTCCCAGGGTTGCCTCCCTTTTTAGCTCCGGTAAACGCTCCGTCTTCATATCCGAAAAGCTCTGATTCAATAAGCAGCTCAGGTATGGCCCCACAATTTAGTGCGATAAACGGCAGGTTCGACCTTGAACTGAAATTATGGATTGAATGGGCAAACAGCTCTTTACCTGTGCCGCTTTCGCCCATAATCAGCACTGTAGAGCTACTGTCAGCTATTTTTTTTGCGTATTCCACAATTTTAATAAAATTATCATCCTTGCCGATAATTCTGTCAAACTCATAAGTGCTTCTACTCAATATTGATTTTTTTACTTTGTCTTCCTCTCTAAACAAATGAACTATTTCAAACTCATTTCCTTGATTGCAATATATTTTTTTCGCTTCCAATTCACAAGGAAAATGGTCTCTTAAAGCTTTAATGTTAATATGCTTCGATATACTTTCATTTGAATCCAGGTAATCCTTTATGCTGTCCCATTCTTCCACTATATGGTTTATGTTGTCGCCTTTTAACTTTTTATTCCTTCCAAACATTTCTGCAGCAACCTCATTATACATTTTAATGTTGCCGTTCATGTCTGTTGTCATAATGGCTTTATCCATGGAATCAAAAATATTTTTTAAATAATTGTAATTGTTTACATGTATTTCACACACATCTTTTGCCTTGATCATTTCCTCAATTGCCTTAGAAACCGCAACTACTATCCCCAGCGTATGCGGATGAACATTTTCAATATACCCTGTCAAGTCTATGGCCCCTAAGAGCCTGCCATTTTGATCTTTTATGGGAGCTGCGGAACACGTCCATCTTCTGTATGAATTAACATAGTGATCCTTGCCTGAAAGCTGAACCGGTCTTTCAGTTTTTATCACATAGGACATGGCATTTGTACCCATGTTTTCCTCATTCATGTATGCCCCTGGAACCATCTTGAGGCTGAATGCCTCAGATAATATCTTTTCATCTCCCAATGCGTTTAAAATGCATCCTTCACTGTCAGTCAAGAGCGCAAAGAAATTGCTTCCTCTTGTGAATTTGATGAGTTGCTCAATATATGGCAGTGCTGCCATAATCAGATTCCTGTTTTTGAAGAGAATATTCTGCAAATTCGCATCAGTGATTATTTTTTTGCTATACTCCTGTTCTCTTTTAAGACCTAAATTTTTGCATCTCTCATGAGATAACGCTATAACGTTTTCATGACCGTTTTCCTGCATACTCCTCTCCTTTCCTTGCACAAAAACCCAGTTGTTCAATTGCAATTTTATAGTTTATTTAGAATAATCTTAATAATTATACTATAATTCGACACCGCATTCAAGATTTTTCGATTTGTGTTGTTCTATAATTGAAGTCTCTTAATAATGAGTTTTAAAACATTACATTTACAAGCATTATTTAATATAGTAAAATATGTTCAGGAGGTTAATATGGAAAAATTGCATTGTGCCTTGCAAATCCGCTTGGCAAAAGATGAAATATTTTTTGGTCCCGGCGTCCTGCAGCTATTGTTATTAACAAGACAGTATGAATCACTGAATGCTGCAGCCAAAAAAATGAATTTATCCTATTCAAAAGCAGTCAGAATGATTAAATGTTCAGAGACGGCTTTTGGGTTTAAACTGCTGGACAGAAAAATCGGCGGCCAAAACGGTGGCGGATCAACCCTCACGCCCGAGTGCTCGGAGTTTTTGAAAAATTTCGATGCTTTTGATTCTGAACTCAATGAAATTGCATCTGATCTTTTCTCAAAACACTTCAATAAATATATTTAGTTTTATTATTTGCTGCAATGTTGTTCCTCAACATGAGCAGACAGCCTGACCAAAAAATGATGTTTCAATTCTTTAATGATTGCATCATTTTTTTATTCAAGCATAAACAAACAATCTTCCTTTACTTTCAAATATAGATTATTATTTTCTTCCCTGTTGTCCCATTTTTCCTTGATGACCTTAAAATATAATTTAGAATTGCTGCACACCTTGTTTTCTGCAATAATTGTATAATCAAATTCCTCTTCAATAATTTCAATTACTTTGCATTCAATTGTATTTTTTTCTGCTTTATTGTCTGTAATTTGAAAGCCGTTGGACGAAATACCCGCATACCCGTATTTTTTTGCTGCTTCATTTTCCGTTTCGATTGTAATACCAAAATCCAATAAACTGATGCTGGTCGGAGACAACATCTCACATTTTGAAATGTTTTTACATCCCATGAGCCTGGCTGCCGATAGCAGCCTGGGATGCTTGAAAATATCCTTGGTATCCCCCCATAAAACAGACATGCCTTTATCTATTATCACAAGATTTTCGCAGAATCTGTATGCTTCATCCCTGCTGTGGGTTACCATTATGACTTTACCCTTATAAAACTTCAGCAGTTCTAAAACATCCGTTAGCAGCTGCTCCTTCAAATGTGAATCCAATGCAGAAAACGGTTCGTCAAGCAGCAGCACATCCGGCTCATATGCTATGCACCTTGCCAAAGCTGTTCGCTGCTGCTGCCCTCCGGAAAGCTGTCCCGGATATTTTTTCTCCAGTCCGTCCATATGGAAAATTTTTAGCATCTCGTTTATTTTTTGCTGTCTTTCCATTTTGGTGCCTTTTAAGCCCGCACCGATATTTTCTTCCACCGTCATATTGGGAAACAGTGCATAACTTTGAAACATATATCCTATGTTCCTCTCCTGAGGCTTGAGGTTTATTTTTTTATCGGAATCAAACAAAACCTTGTCATTTAGCATTATTTTTCCTTCATCAGGTGTTTCGATACCGGCAATGCATTTCAAGGTCATGCTTTTACCGCTTCCGGATGCTCCAAGCAAACCGAGATATTCGCCGTTTGTTGTAAATTTTACATCCAGTGAAAATCCTTTATATCTTTTCTTAATATCAACTGACAATATCATTTGTTATCTTCCTTATTCATATATTTCCTGCCCCTTAACGTAAAGTAGTTCATCAGTACCACCACAACAAACGAAATAGCAAGGACAACCAATACATAATATAAAGCCGTCTGCATATTTCCTGCAGCAACCTCCGTATATATAGCCAAAGGAAGGGTCCTTGTCTTTCCGGCAATGTTTCCCGCAATCATTGCCGTAGCTCCGAATTCTCCAAGGCCTCTGGCAAATGCCAATACACCGCCGGATGCAACACCGGGAAGAGCAAGAGGCATTGTTATTTTCCAAAATATTTTATTTTCCGACATGCCCAGTGTTCTTCCCGCCATTATCAAGTTCTCATCTATCTGTTCAAATGCACCTCTTGCAGAACGATACATGAGGGGAAATGAAATGACGACAGCCGCTATTACAGTGGCTGTCCAAGAAAATACTATTTTTATGCTTAAAAAATCCAGCAAAAATTTGCCAAAAGTCCTCTTAACACCTAATATATAAAGAATGAAAAAGCCCATTACAGTCGGAGGCAAAACCAATGGAAGAGTCAATATGCCATCCAGAATCATCTTCATTTTTTCAGACTTTAAGTTTATTATGCTTCTGGCCGCAAGCAGCCCTAGAATAAATGTTATGAATATGGCTGCAGAGGCAGTCTTCATTGAAATCAATACTGGTGATAATTGCATTTTTCTACCGTTTCCTATTTATTGGCCGAAAAACCGTATGATTCAAATACCTTTAAAGATTCGCCCGATTGTAAAAATTCAATCAATTTCTTTGCTGCATCTTCATTTTTTGTTGCCTTCACTATTCCAACAGGATAAATTACTTTTGAAACACTTCCTTCAGGAGCTTCAACAACAACCTTCACCTTGTCATTTGATGCTGCATCTGTTGAATACACTACACCTGCATCAGCGCTGCCTTCAGCAACCCAATTTAAGACTTCTGTTACGTTTGTTCCAAGGCTTGACTTTTCTGATACCTTGTCCCAAATCTTAAGATTTTCAAATGCTTCTTTTGAATATTGACCGGCTGGCACGCTTGCCGGATCCCCTACTGCAATTTTCTCTGCTTTTAAAATATCCTCAAAGCTGCTGATGTCCAAATTGCTTCCCTCCGGAACAATCAGCACAATCTTGTTTTCGAGCAGCTTAACAACAGAATTTTCAGCAATAAGTCCCTTTTCATTCAACGCATTCATTTGCTTCATGGCTGCTGACATGAATACATCAACTTCAGCACCTTCCTCTATTTGAGTCTGCAGCTTTCCTGAACTGTCATATGTGGCTTCAACCTTTATTTCAGGGTATTTTTCCGTAAACATTGGTATGATATCCTTGTCCAGACAGTTTTTCAAGCTTGCTGCAGCTGCCAAAAGGATTGTTGTCTCTTCTGTTTTTGTATCTTCCGCCGGCTTGCTTTCAGTGCTTTGTGCAGTGTTAGCATCATTAGCAGATGGCTTGCTGCTGCACCCTGCCAAAGAAAACACCAGACAAATACATAAAATTAAACTTATTACCTTTTTCATTTTCTAAAACCTTCCTTTTCTTTTTATTAGATAATTTATTTTAGCATAAATTATTTACCGATTAATTTTGACACCATCAAACACCTTTTCCAAAACCGCAGTTGGGGTATGTGCAGACTTTGCAGCTGAGACATAGTCCTCCTTGTCCAAGCTTATCTATATCCGATTTCGTGAGCATATCATCAGCCATAATCCTTGGCAAAATCAAATCAAAAATAGTACGTTTTGCATACATTACGCAGCCCGGTAATCCGATTACCGGCACTTTTTTCCCTTTGTAATCATAATATGCAACAAGAAGCATCGCCCCCGGCAAAACAGGTGCTCCGTAAGTCACAATTTCTGCTCCTGTATTTTTAATTGCTCCAGGCGTACGGTCGTCAGGGTCCACACTCATCCCGCCGGTGCATGCGACCACATCTGCGCCATCCTCTATAAATGAAATAACTGCAGCCGTAATATCATCCATGTTATCATCTACTATTTTCTGCCCTAAGATTTCTGTGTCAAACTCTTTGAATTTATCCATTACCACAGGGCCGAAGGTATCCCTTATTCTGCCGTGAAAAACTTCGCTGCCTGTTGTTACGATTCCCGCCTTCTTGTGTTTAAACGGCACTATTTCCATAATGGGTCTGCCTGCTCCTATTGCTTCAGCTTCCTTCATTTTGCTTTCTTCTATCACCAGCGGTATGATTCTGGTTCCTGCCAGCTTATCACCCTTTTTTACTGATGTGTTGCCATGCCTGGACGCTATCATCATGTCCCCGAGGCTGTTGATTTCATAAAGTCTCTTATTGTCCAGTTTGAATAATCCGTCTGCATCGGCTACTATTTCTATCTTTCCTTCCTTTACATCCGTAGGCTTCATATATTTATTTTTGCATATTTCGTACAATATTTGGGCTGCTTCGTTTTCATGAAGCATTCCTTCCTGTTTTTCCCAGATGTAAATATGTTCCTTGCCTACTGAAAGAAATATAGGAATATCTTCTTCCTTAATCACATGGCCTTTCCTGAAAGCAACATCTTTTTTTTCATCCTTGATAATCTGAGTGATATCATGGCACAGCACATGTCCTACAGCATCGATTGTCTTAATTTGTTTCATAGAGTCCTCCAATATATATTTTATCTGAATAATAGTTTTTCTCCAAATTATGATAACTTATCCGGTTCATCATAGGCCAAATATTGCATGGTATATTTCATAGGCTTGTTTCTTTCTCAGTTTAATGGATTGAAGAGCTGCCTGGTTATCCTTGTACTTTTCTTCCTTAGCTGCGAATCTTTCTTCGATATTGACCAGCTTTTCCCCTTTAACCATCTTATCAGCCAAAAATACCACTTCCTTTTCCGTAGGAACATCCGAAATACTGTCAAGCACCATATGTTCCCTTACTATTTGAGATACCTGTTCATATCCCATATGTGAGAGTAACTCACCGCCTTTTCTTGCATGTTCAGGTTTTCCTCCCTCAATATCATGAAGCATGCCGGCAGCCAATATGACATTGGTGTTCAGTTTGATTCCTTTTTTGCATAAGAGTCTGCTTAAATCAGAAGCAACGATTGCAACTTTGCTTGAATGAGCCATTACTTCATCCGGCATATGAAAATAGTCCTGAATTTTTTTGCACAGTTCCATTGACGGGCATTTTCTGCTTTCATTGTATTCAATCAGTTTTAAATAATCGTTTGCTGTATCCGCATCAAGGATAATTCCCGGATCGACCACTGACATGTTCATAAAATCATTGCCCATCTTGGAAATTACTCCTTGCAGTCCCATTGTGCCGTCATGTTTCAATACATGAGATAATGCTTTTTTCGTCAACAGCAGCGGATGACCATCTTTACCATCAAAAGAAGGCTGAATCAGGCAATGTTTTCCTTCTTCAATTTCCTCTACCATCTTCATAAGCGTGAATCGCTGAACAAATGGGCTGTCCGCCGGCGAAAGGAACGCCATTTCAACTGCCGGTGCCAATGATCTAATTCCAAGACAAATAGAATCAAACATATGGTTTTTTTCATACTGTTTGTTAACAACAAAAGAAACATTGCAGTCTGACAGCTTTTTCTTGATTTCTTCACTTTTATATCCAGTTACGACAACAATATCAACGATTCCCAGAGACCGAAAATTATTGATCACATTTTCAATCATTGTTGTATCTCCTACCTGCATCAACGGTTTGAAGTCTTTCATGCGCGAAGACATCCCACCCGCAACTATTACAGCGCCAATTCTTCCATGTTTTTGGATAATTCCGCTTTCCATATTGAAGAAACTCCTTTTCAGATATTTATTTTATCGGTTCAACAAACAACTCAACCACGCCGCCGCAAACCATACCTTCGTCTTCCGCTTCTCTTCCTGTCATATCCACTTGAACCAGCTGGCACTTTTCATTGTCAATACAGTTAAAGGCAGTCTGTCTTACGCTTGCTTCAACACATCCACCTCCGATAGTTCCAATCATTGTCCCATCTTTCATAACGACCATCTTGGTTCCTACTTCCCTTGGTGCCGAACCTTTCCTGGATACAATTGTCACCATGGCTTTTGGCATACTGCTGCAGTCTTCATCTAAAATGCTGCTTAACAGTTCCTTGCTGTAAGTGCCTGAACCTGTTACCTTGTTTTTAACCTCTATGATTTGAGCCATTATTGCCACAGCAATTTCAGCCGGAGTCTCCGCACCTATTTTTAAACCTATGGGGGTATAGACTTTATTCAATTTTTCTCTTGATACACCGTTCTGTTCCAGGGTGTCCAATACCTTTGCAACTCTAAGCTTGCTTCCAATCATTCCAATGTATGCATTTTTTTTGTTTATTATTTTTTCCAAACATGTCTGATCATATCTGTGGCCCCTGGTTACGATTATGAAAAATGTTCCGTCATCTCCCTCAACAGCATCCAATGCTTTGTCAAAAGATTCGAATATAACTTTGTTAGCTCCTGCTCCCGCGGCATCATTTGCAAAGGTCAGGCGGTCATCGATTACAGTCACAGGCAAATCCAGAAGATTGCACATTTTTATTATTGAAATCGAAATATGACCGGCCCCGCATACCACGGCATTATACCTTTGACGAATAAACTCGTAATAAATTTTTTCGCCGTCAAATCTCAGTGTCTGGCTTCTTTTGTTTTCCGGTATGCCAGAAATTATTCTGTCCCATGTATAATCTTCATTATTGGTGTAAATAACTTCTCCGGAGGACAATAAAAGCCTAGACCCTATATTTTCTCCTGTCATTACCGTCATAACAATGTCTTCTTTTGTTGTATTTAATTGCTGTAAAGCTTTGTAAAAATCCATCCTGCCTCCCGAAATAAAATTATAATATCACTGCGCTCCCGTGCAAGTCACACAGCGGAATTACCCTAATATCAGCTTCCTTGGCAAATTCCTGCACTGCTTTTTTTACATTTGGAAATTGTGTGCTGTTATAATCATGAAGCAAAATATATCCTCCCTTGCATAGTCGCGGATAAAAATATCTTAGTCCCTCATATGTAGGCAGATACAAATCTGCATCCAGGCTCACCAATGCAAATTTATCTTCAATGCTTACAGCAGAATCCGGAAAATAGCCCTTGCAAAACACTGCTTTTTCAGGGAACGGTAAAATGCTTCTAACTTCCTCCACACTGGTGTCGCCGAATTTGTTTCCATAAGAGTTTTCCTTGATTTTAATATTTTCAAATTTTATATCTCTGTCATCAAATCCCTCAAAAGTGTCAAACAGATATAACCTTCGTTCCTTAAAAAGCAAATTTAGCTCTCTCGCGGTGTACCCTTTGTAAACACCTAGCTCTGCAATACTGCCTTCAATTTTCCCGCTATTTATCTCAGCAGCCAAGAGTCTTAGAGTTGACAACCTGATATCAAAATAATTTCTCAAATCATTGATGTTCAAAATATCGTTTTCATTTATGCCTTCTGCTACAAGCTGATTCCTTATCTGACTGGACGCTTCAATGTTCAGCACTGAAACAATTACCTTGTCTGCTTGTAGATTTATTATTTCCTTAGGTGAAATTACAGGAACGCCATCCATGATTCCCTGCAGGTTTCTGCAGTTATTATCAGCATACGCCACCAGCTTACACGTTCCATGGAGCAGTCGCCCTGTCATTCTGCCGCTTTGTCCGGCACCAAACACAACAATTTTCTTCATTGTGCACACACGCTTTCTTTAGACAGTTCAGTTGAACATAACCCTATTTTGCCTGATGTCAATTTTATCCCGTCATAATTCAAAATATTGACGCTACCATACTCATGCCTGAGCTTAAAACTGTCTTTAATGTTAATGCCCAGTATTCCTGACAAAATACACCTGTTGACACCGGCATGGGCGGCAATTAAAATATTCCCGTTTGATTCATCAATGGTTTGATAAAGCGCAGTCAAAGCCCTTCTCCGGCAATGTGCCATGCTTTCTCCGCCTTCGACTATGTAATTTTCCAAATTCTCACCACGCTCAAGATATTCCTTTGGATATTTCTCCTTTATCTCAGCAAATGACATTCCATCCCACTTACCTATATCAAACTCGGAAAAATCATTTTTAACTATAACCTTCAATTTTTTATCCGATATTATTTCAGCTGTTTCTCTCGCTCTGATTAATGGGCTGGAAAAAATGGAGTTGATTTCAATATGAGAAAAAAATTCTTTCAAAACATTTGCCTGACTTCTGCCAATGTTGCTTAATGGTATATCAGTTTTGCCAATACATACGGGAATACCCTTAGGAAGTTCAGGCTCACAATGCCTTATTAAATAGATTTTGCGCAATTCACTCATTTTCTCTCCAGATGAATCGTTATATTTTTTTTTATATAACGGAGTTTAAAACAAAAGATATCTGTCAAAATATCTTTTTTATAAATTATAGTTGAATTCTTATAATAATTCAACCTTTTTTTCATTCTAGAAAAAAATAAAGAGCAGGAACTTATAAATATAAGTTTATGCTCTTCTAATTGCTATATTTGACCGCTACATTAATTACATCTTGGATTCGTTGTTAGCATCTGCCTCTTTCAGGCTGATTAAATGTATAGCACCTGATACCGTTACTATTATCAATGCTGCCAATACTAAAAATGACATATGTATTCCTCCTTTATATCCCCTTTATTCCCTGATACCATATTAATACCATAACCTTGTACTTTCCTTAAACTTTGCTGAATCAAGGGTGCCGAAGCACCCATTTTCACAGAATATCGCAATACTTGCAGCCCTTGCACATTTCAACCTTATTTTCAAAAATCTTTTTGATAATTTCTATTGTATTCACCGCTTCCCTGTTATCCTTGTCAAGCTTCAAATCGTGTATGATGATTTTTTTAGGAGACAGGCTTAGCAGTATGTTGATTGTTAATTCATCATAGGAAAAAGTCCTTTCACCCAGTTCGGCAGCAAACTCTGCATTTGCTATGAAGGTAAGCTTCTGCATGTTCCTGTCGTACACCTGTAGTTTGTTGTTTGTGTACAGGACGTTTACCAGCTCATTTTCCTTTTCATCCTTTTCGGATATGATCTTTATTATGTTGAGAAAATCCAAGTATTCCTTCTTCATGAGGTAGCTGTCGATGCATCTTTCAACTACCTGGACTGCGTATAGCTTTATGAACTTCAGCCTGAAGTTAATGAAGCCGTTTAGATTTATGGTGCTTGACCTTTCAAGAACTTCCTTGAATTTATTTTTAATTATAAGCTGAATCTTAATGTCGTTGTCAATTTCATCTTCTATATCCGAAATAATTGATGACATTTCTTCCTCATCAAAGTAAAAATAGTTTTCCTTGAGGCAGTTGATACTCTCAAGCTTGGTGTACTCCACCAGAAGCTTTGTAATCCTGCCTATTATCTTTTCAATGTGCTCTCTTTTTTTGATTTTGTCACTTGTAAAATATCTTACCTTTATATTTCCTTCATCCGTGGAGGATAATTCTATGTTAATATCACTTTCATCCAAATTTGTGATTATTTTGATATTATTGAACACTTCATGATTTTCATTTTCATTTAACTCTAATGATAAAAGCTCCACCTAGTCACTCCTCTCTGCCAGGGAGGTCATATTATTGGTATCAGCGATCCCAAATCTATTATTTGTCGACTTGAAGCTTCTTCATAAATATATCCTGCAGTCTGGATAAATTTTTTTAACGGGTTTAAAATACTTTCATCAGCGATTCTGCCCGTTGACAAAAATACTTTTTCATTAATCAAACCTGCACAGCCACCGATAAATCCGTGATCGTATCCTTTCAGATACACAACTTTCGGATCTATATACATACAGTCTATATTATATGATTTGAGTTTTTCATGTATCAAGAAGTCTGATGTCAAAGCCTTGTTATCGCTGAATGAGGCCATGGAACATTTGGTATAGCCTTGATTTACATGAATGAATTCAACGCCTGCTTCTTCCAAATAATACTTTAAAACCTGGTCTGTATGCTTTGTATTGTGCACAGCATATCTCCCTATTCTTGCTACATTATATGCTATATCCTCAGGATAGTTTCTACACAGAGTTTTTCCACCTTTAATAACTTTTATTCCTTTGGGTTCTAAAACTTTTTTATAGTTGTCGTATACATTTGGTGCTACAATGAACGTCTCGTAGTCCACAGGAAAAATTACCATGTCAGGATGACCGTCCACAGGTTCCTGCAAATCTTTGCACCTGATGGTTTTGATGGGCTCTATGCCGTTTTTTTTCAAATAATTTATTATTTCATCGCCGGCCTTGTAGTCAATAATCACAAAACGGGGTTTTTTAAGCGGTATGTACGGATTCATAGCATCTCCAAAAAAATAAGTGATATAATTTTTTAAATTATATCACTTGAAGATATTTTATTCCACACTATTTATAGTTGCTATTCATTACAAGTAATAATTCTTAACTCTTAATTATTAATTGAACTTACCCTCCAGCCAGCAGATGCAGCATCTGCACATCATCACCGTCATTGACGACGGTAGTCGGGAAGTGTTCCTCCTCCACGTGGTGTCCGTTAACCTTGACAATTATCTTGGGCCAAGTGAAGTTTTTCCTGTTCATTACATCCTGTACGGTCATTCCCGGTTCCCAGGGAAAGTCCCGGTTGTTCACCCTTATCATGAAAACACCGCCTTATTTAATAAGGAAGGAATTGTGCTTATGCACAATTCCAACAATAATTCTTAATTCCTAACTCTTAATTATTAATTGATTTACTGTAGGTCTTTAACAACTTCAACAACTTCAGGGAAGTCAATGCCAAGCTCTTTAAGATACTCCAGTGTCGGAACGCCGTTTGAATTCCAGCCTCTTCTTTTGTATACTGCATCTGTGAGCTTTTCATACTGGTCTTCTCTGTAGCTTCTTAAAACTGCCATTTTTTCTTCAGTAGTTTTTCCATCTATATTATACCCAAGTTTTTCTGCTAGTTGTCCGTCATATCTTTCCTGTCTTGATTCATACTCTTCCTTTGTAACAGGGCCCATTGAACGGTAAGGTGTTTTGTCGTCTTTTCTCAATCCCTTGCCCATTCTTATGTTGAATACTCTCTGGAAGTTGTAGACTCTCTCTGATTCTCTGACCATATCATCGGTTCCAAGCCTTTTTCCTGTCACTCCGTACACTATGTCCAGGTAATTCTGCACATGCTCAGGAATTTTTGCAGGTTCTGACGTGAACTTGTTGTTAGCAGGAGCTATGTCGTTCCATGGCAGCTTACACAGTCCGTACAAGCCGAACCATGTTCTGAACATCGGAAAATAATGCAGTGCTTCAGCCTTATCTTCAAATGTCGGTATCTGGTTATTCACCATGTCCATGAAAATAAGCCATGCCTCGTCGTGCTGCGGTCCCTTGTTTGTAAGCCCGTATCCACCCTGCTGAGCCAGAGATTCCTTTGAACCGTATTCAGAATATTCAAGTCCTTTTTGTTCCATGCCTATATCAAACAAAAATTCAGCATCTGCCCCGTATTTTTCAGCAAACAGCTTCTTCATCCTGTTTATTCCCTGACCTACGACAATTCCAAAGCCTTCACCTTTTGACATCTGATGAAGAAGTTCAACAGCTGCATGGAAGTTTCCGAAATTGAGCTCCAGCCCTCCCGTGATGTCCTTGTTGATTATGCCTCTTTCATAACATTCCATCGCAAATGCTGTAGCAGTACCAAACGAAATTGTATCTATTCCGTAAGTATCGCAGTAGAAGTTAAGCTCCAGTATCGCTTCCGGATCAAATATTGCGCAGTTTGAGCCAAGACCTGCTGCATTTTCATATTCAGGTCCGTCGACAGTAACCTTGTGTCCCTTGTACGGTCCCGTCTTAAGCATGAAATTGTCTGCTGCCTTTGCGCAGGCCAGGGAACAGCCGTACCAGCAACCGTCCTGAACTCCTTGCGTGATGTATTTCTCAATGAATATTGTGGATTTAATTTTCTGAGTGTCAGGATGGCTTCCATACTGATAATTCATTACAGGAAGAAGATCATATGCATCCATTACCTCTATGATATTTGCGGTTCCGATTTTTCTCATATTGTTCTGCTTCGGATCAAGGTCGTGAACTTCCTTGTGAAGCTTGATTCCGGTACTGTTCAGTATTGCCTGGTCATAGGGATTGTTCAGATCTCCTTTAACCGAGCTGAATTTAACAACAAGAGCCTTGAGTTTCTTGTTTCTGAACACTGTTCCTATTCCGCCGCGTCCGGCCTGTTTCAGTCTAGTGACCTTTCTCCTGGGATCGTAGAACGTAAAATTCAGCAAGCCCATGCGTGTATGCTCGGCACCTGACCCTGCAGTGACAACGGCAACATTTCTTTTGTCAGCCTCATTGTCAGCATACATTTCAGTCAGCTGCTCTCCAAGAACATGTCCATCCAAAGCTTCCATTGGTGCTTCTTCTATTGTCACCTTCCCGTTGTTTCCGTCGATGACTATTATTATGTCCTTATCTGCTTTTCCCTGCAGCTCAAGTGCATCCCAACCAGAAAATTTCAAAAGCGGTCCGAAAAATCCTCCCACGTTGGAATCTATCGGCATGTCTGTCGATGGTGAAATGCTGCATACCAGTGACTTTCCGGAACCGGGGTACTGCGTGATGCCGCATACGGGACCTCCGGCTATTATTATTTCGTTCTCGGGATCATCCCATTTGGTATCGGATTTTGTTGCATTCCACAAATACCAGAGTCCGAATCCCTTGCCTCCGACAAATTTTTCTTTCATCATCTGGCTGACAGCCTTTGATTCAATTTTATTATCAGTTATGTTAATATACAGCGTTCTGTCTGTATATCCCCTGTCAACTTTTCCCAGTTCGTACTTGTATTCAGCCAAAAGTTTGTGTCCTTCTTTTAAAACCATAGCATCCATAATTCGCTCCTATTTGTTAAAAAGTTTATCAAGATTCATTTCCCTTGCTTCTGTAGCATCTTTTTCGGACATATAAATCGCACCTGTCGGGCACTTTTGGGCACATAATCCGCATGCTACACATTTGAACGGTTCAATATAGTCATCATGCTGCCTCATAGATATGCTCGGACAAAAACCTACGCACATAAAGCATCCCACGCATGCTTTCTTGTTAATTCTCACGACACCTAGCTTGTCTCTCGATATAGCCATTACAGGACATATGTCTATGCACTCTCCGCATTGATTGCACACATTTATATCCGCCTTGTCCACACTTATCTGTATGCATGACTTATCTCGGTTTTTTTCTTTAAAATATGTGGTTGAGCAAACTTCCTCACACATTCCGCACTGAATGCACTTTGAATCATCTTTAGCCAAATACTTCACAATAAACCTCCTGGATTTAGTTTTGCAGTTATTGATCGTTACATTACAATATATGCACCGCAGCATATTATTTTCTTGAATTTGTATTAATGTTTTATAGGTAATTATAAATGATTTTCATAATAAATTCAATATCGATTAGTTAATTAAGAGTTTCTCATTTTTACCTTTTGTCATCTTTTGAACCGCGAAACCTTTAAAAGTTTTCAAAAATCAAAACAATTCCTTTATTTGCATAATTGTCTGAAAATCATCCTTTCTTTCATAAGAACACAGCCGTGGCATATGTGTTTTACATGCAAACAAGTACATCAGAATTCACAAACGAACAGGTGTTAGGGCATAAAAAAGGCCTGATTTCTCAAGCCTTTATCTTATGCCGTCAAGGAGCCTTTCAATCTTCTCTCCTTCAAACAGATATTTTTTGTTGCAGAAGTGACACACGGTTTCTATTGTTTCATCTTCTCTAATTATTTCCTCCAGGTCCTTTTTCCCTATGGAAATGAGCGCTGCTTCCATTCTTTCCTCCGAGCAGTCACAGCTGAAGCTTGCTGGTATCTTATCCGTAATTTCAACTTCGAAGTCTGAAAATATTCGTCTGGCAATGTCCTCCACGTCGTCATCGTTGTCGAAATACTCAGAAACTGATTTCATGTTTCCCAGCGCGTTTTCCAGCTTCACCAGGTCTTCCTCCTCAATGAAAGGAAGAGGCTGCACTATGAAACCTCCTGCCGACTTGATGCGATAGTCCCTGTCAACCAGTACTCCCAATGCTACAGCAGACTGTTGCTGTTCAGAAACCCAGTAGTAGGTTGCAATATCTTCACCGATTTCTCCTGTCACCAGATCGGTGCTGCCCACGTAAGGCTCCTTCATGCCGATGTCCGTAATCACTGTCATCTTTCCGTCTGTGCCCACTGCGCTTCCCACATCAAGCTTTCCATTATCTTTTAGCGGAAGATCAACTGAAGGATTTTCAACGTATCCCTTCACATGTCCCTGGTTGTCAGCCACTGCAAGGATTGTTCCCAGAGGTCCTCCGCCGTTGATGTTTATGGTGAGTCTGTCTTTTTCATTTTTCATCATGCAGCCCATCATGAGCCCGGCGGTAAGCGTCCTTCCGAGAGCCGCTGAAGCCGTAGGTGATGTGTTGTGATGAAGCCTTGCCGTTTCAACTGTTTCTGTTGATTTAACCATGAAAATCCTAAAAGTTTTTTTCTTATCTATTGCTCTTATTATGTAATCCATTATTTCTCCTTATAATTTTACCGCAGAAAACACTGCTCTGAGAGATTTCTCAGGCAGTTCTCCCTGCACGTCGTTGTAATCGTCGTAGGTTTCAATGCAGCCAAAGCCTGCAAGCTTGAGAAGCTCTGTTATCTTTTCAGAGCTGTGCACGTACTGCGTCTGAACTTCCGTGATTCTTGAGTAACTGCCATCTTCGTTTTCTATGAAGAAATTTATCTCCATATCTATTTTTCTGCCGTCTTCGTCGGCCATGTTTTCCCACACATAAAACACACCGCCGTCATCATAGACATAGGTTTCATTGAACATGGTGTCATACTTGTAGTCTGTGCTCATGTCAAAAATAAACTTCCCACTGTCGTTCAGATGGTCCCGGACGTTTTCAAAAAAACTTGAAACCTCTTTATCTGTCAGGTAGTTTATACCGTCACAGCAGCATACGGCAGCATCAAACCGGTCATCTACTTTAAAGTCGGTCATATCCTGGTTGAGCAGTTTCACTCCGGGGTTTCTCCCGAGCTTTTCATATGCGCGCATGAGCATGTCCTCAGACAGGTCAAAAGCAGTAACCTTCATGTCTGCCTGAGCCAGCAGACGGGTTATGCTTCCGGTTCCGCAGGCTGCTTCAAGAATCTTCCTGCTTCCCTTTGTTTTACCGATTATAAAGGATGTCCACTTTTCATAATCTATGTCATCCATGAGCAAATCATAGATTTGCGAAAATTCCTTATAGCTTTTGTTCGACATTTACTTCTTCCTTTGCTTTTTCTTAGCGGTCATGAGCCCGCCGATCCTTCCCGTTTCCTTGGCGGTAAGACCTCCCCAGCCAAGCTCACGGACTTTTTCCATGAGACCCAGCTCACTGGCTATTTCAAGCTTCATGATGTCCTCAGGAGTAGGTTCCTTTTTCTTTTTTTCAGCCATAGTTTCCTCCTTTCTAATAGGAGTATTATGGTTGAATTTTCATAAATTATTCTTATTTGTCCTTTCTGGCCAGTAAAATTGCTCTTATTTCCTTCAATATAACAAGTATCTTGTTCAATGTGTACTGCAGACTTATTAATATTACAAAAAACATTGCAACAAGTACGATTTTTATTTCAAAACCCATATATCACTCCGATAGTTCTGACTTGTATTGTTTAAGGTTCACCGCAGAAATTCCCACGCCTATGAGGAATGCTGCAGATGAAGCAAAAAACGGAAGCTTGTTGCCCCACTCATATATGAAACCCGAAAAGAGGGAACCGAATATCATTCCCACTGCCCTGACAGAGTTGAATATTCCTGAAATCAGGCCGCTGGTTCTTGAATCGTGTCCGCTGGTTACTATGTCCTGCTGAATGGGCAGGTAAATTGCATTGAACATGAAAAACACCACGTTGCCTGCAAAGAACGGATAAAGCCCTTTTATGAAAGGCACGAACATCGCTGATATTCCGCAGAGCAGCAAAGACACAATGTGAGACTTCCTCGTTTGTGTATGTTTTACTATGTAAATGTTGATGGTGAAATTAACCGTTAAAGTGACTATTCCTATGACAGCCTTGATTGCTCCGTTGTACGAAGGTCCCAACCCCAGCGCATCCTTTATATAGAAGTTAAACGCATTGTCATAGGCCGTGGTGGCAAGACTTGTCAAAAACACCGCTGCCAGGAACGTAACAAGATACCTGGGCATGGCTCCTGCCTTTTCACTGTACGTCTTGAATGGATTCAGCGATGTACTCATGGTGAATCTTGAACCCTTTCCAGTTTCCTTAAGAAGCAGAACAGTCAGCACACCGCAAAAAATGACGGTTACAGTCTGCACAACTATTACTGCCATAATTGATCTTGCTCCGATTATTCCGCCAATAAAATAACCAAAAGCCGAACCCACGGAGTTGCATGCCACATAGTATGCCATATGCCGGCCGCGGTCCTCGCCTGTTGTAAGATCTACAAGGTAAGCCATGCTGCCCACGAAAACTGCAGCGCTGAAAAAGCCTCCCACAAGCCTGGCAATCACAGTGACCGCCAGTGACCGTGTAACCCCGAATGCAAACTGCGACAGAGCATACACCGGCATGACTGCTGCCATGGTCTTGATGTGACCGTACCTGTCTCCAACGGTTCCGAACACCAGTGAACCTGCAAAGTATGAAAGAGACATTGCCGAATAGGATACGCCGAACATGAAATCCGGAAACCCCTTTTCGATGAACATGGTAGGTGTTATAGGATGAGCCATATTGCAGAATATGGAAAACAAAAAGTATATGATGTACAGCCTTGTTATGGATGTCTTTTTCATAGTTCCTCCGCATTGTATAGGTCATTGGCCTCAAATGAATTATAACATAAAAACTAAATATTGGAATATATTTTTTAAGATGTCAATACAGTCATATTTTTTATTATGTCAAACGCTCATATTGATTAAATTTACACATGGGGGGTATATTTACCATAAATAATTCTATATCAGGAGGACAAAATGGAAAAAATACTAGTGCCCGTAGACGGTTCGGAAGCTTCAATGAAGGCTGCAGCCAAGGCTGCTGAAATTGCCGAAAAAAACAAAGCAAAACTCACGTTTATTACCGTATCGATAAATCCAATACCTTCCAAGGTATATGAATACGAACCTTTCTGGGATCCCGAAATAAACGAGATGCTGGAAATAATCAAGAGAATTGACGGGAAAATGCTTGATGATGTAATAAGCAAGCTGAATCTGGAAGGCATACCCTACGACAGGGTGTTCTGCCTGGGTTTTGCATATGAGGAAATTTTAAAGACTGCAGAAGAAGGCAATTATGATCTGATAGTGATGGGAAGGCGGGGTTTCTCCAAAGTAAAGCGTTTCTTCATAGGTTCCGTGACACAAAAGGTTATTGCAGATGCTCCATGTCCGGTGCTTATTATCAATGAATGAAATCTTCTGAAGCCAAAATTGCAGCATTGCTGCAATTTTTAGCTATACCCCTTTAAAACCGGTAAAACAAAAAATAATGGTCATATTATCTGTATAATGAAATAAAAGTACCGTTCATGTCATTGCTTTTCAGGAAACACAGCATGTGTAACAGTCTATCTTTTAGAAAGGAGGAAAGATGTGAAGCTTACAGTCAAGGAAATATTGAACATCGAACAGCTTAAAACCCTTCAGGTGGTTGCAGGAAGCAATGGGTTATCCAATGCTGTTGAGGGTGTAAGCGTACTTGAAATTCCCGGTTCTAATGCAGCAATAAAGTCCGGACACATTTTAGTATCAGCATTTTATTCAATTGCACATAAAAGCGATGAACAGCTGGGTATCATCCGCATGATGTGCAGTTCAAAGGCAAGCGGTCTTATATTGTGTCATGTAGGCATGATTTTGCCTTTTGTTTCCAGAGAGCTAATTGATGTCTGCACCGAGCTTGAACTTCCTTTAATTGTGGCTCCTGCCCCCATGGAATACATAGACATCATTTCCCCCATACTTGACAGAATCCTGGAAAAAAGGAACGAAGACCTGATGCACGCCATGGATGTTTACGACAAAATGACAAACCTGATTCTTGAAGAAAACAATGCTGACTGCATAGTTGCAGCATTAGGACGGCTTCTGAACAGGACTGTATGTTTCTTCAGCCACAACAGCATATGCATATCAGCGTCACAAGGAGGCATTTGCGGAAAATACAACAGCTATATAAAACAGAAAATAGATGAAAACTTTGAAAGGTTCATAAAGGAAAAACGGGATATTGAGATACTTTTAACCGACAACTCAACAACCATACTGCTTTCGCCCATAGTGAGCAGCATGATGTACTATGGTGTACTAGTCGTATTCAATGCATCGGACTTAAGAAGGCTTGATTACATTTCTATAAGGCAGGCTAAAAATTCACTTGCCATAATAACGATAAACAAGACAAATCTAAAGGATTACAACAACCTGTTGAAAAATGACTTCATAAAAGATTTGATTGCATGGAACTTCAAAGACGAGCAGGATGCCTTGAAGAGGAGCTCTTCACTTGGTTTTGATATAGCCCGCATACAATCGGTCATTGCTCTTGACATATTCACAGGATTCGACGACAATAAACCAGAGTCAGAGGAGCATCTGAAAAAATTAAGAAACGATCTATACTGCCTGGTCCTGAGAGAAGTGAGGCGCATGGCTGAGCCAAGCATAGTTGCGTCGCATGAAAATAAGATTCTGATATTTCTGAACATCAAGAGCGCTCCACTGACAAGAGCAGAAACAGCAAAGATAGCAGAACTGCTGCGAAACACAGCCCGCAGTGCTCTTGGCAACAATGTTTCGGCAGGCGTCAGCCTAAGGCGGGAAAGCTTGTCTTCCATCAAGAAAAGCTGCATAGAAGCTGTTGATGCCCTTATGATAGGCAATAAAATTTTTTGTTCTTCTAGAACCGTGTTTTACGAGGAAGTTGAAATTTTCGGACTTCTCATGAGGAACATGGACTGTTCCAAGGCGAAAGAAATAACACAAAGGCTTTTCGGCCCGATAATCAGCTATGATAGGGAAAACAACGGGGAGCTTCTTGAAACGTTCAAGATTTTGCTCATGAGCGATTCAGACACCACAGAAGTGGCTGACAGGATGTTCCTGCACAAGAACACGGTCCTTCAGCGAAAGAAAAAAATCATAAGCCTCTACGGCTATGACCCCTTTGCAATACCGTACCGCCTGCAGTTTGAATTTGCCATAATGCTTTGCAGTCTTTACGGTCTGTAAGGCTATAAAAGCCGCTCATTTTCGAACGGCTTTTGTTTTTGTACTATTCTTATACAGATTTTAAATCCTTGTTTCTGGCTCTCTGATAAATGAGCAGAGCTGCCAGAACAGCAAATCCTATTAAGTCCTGCAGCACGTTTTCTGTTATCAAAAGCAGTGATCCTGCAAATGCTGCGGCCCTCATAACAAAGTTAAGTTTTCCGTACAGATATCCTTCGGCAGCAACGCCAATCATGAACACTCCTATAATAGATGTGATGATTACTCTGACAGCAATCAGTGCTGTTGTATCAAGCAGCAGAAGTGAAGTGTTGTACACAAACATGTACGGCACGATGAAGCCGGCCAGGGCAAGCTTCACTGACTGAAGCCCTGTCTTCATGGGGTCACCGCCGGAAATACCTGCTGCCGCAAAGGAAGCCAGTGCAACAGGCGGTGTAAGGTTAGCAAACATTGCATAGTAGAACACGAACATGTGTGCCGCTATGTCTGGAACACCAAGCTGAATAAGAGCAGGAGCAGCCATGGTGGCTGTAATTAGGTACGCCGGTATTGACGGCAGACCCATTCCCAATATCATGCACGTAACCATTGTCAAAACCAGTGTAGCCATGAGATTTGACTGTCCCAGCAGTATTATTGCGTTAGCCATGTTCAGTCCGAATCCGGTAAGGCTCACAACGCCGATTATTATTCCAACAACTGCGCATGCAACAGCAACCGAGACTGTGGAACGGGTTCCTTCTTCAAAAGCATCAAGAAGGTCCTTCAGACTCATCCTTGTTTCCTTTTTGAGCATGCTGACGAATATAGTGACAACTATGGTTAAAAATGCCGAGAAGATTACTGTCTTGCCGCTGAAAAGCAGCATGTAAAGAAGAAATATTATTGGAATTACCAGGTGTCCCCTGGTCTTCATAACCGCCTTCACCCTTGGAAGGTCTTCCTTGGGAACACCGACAAGGTTGTTCTTGTCTGCCCTTAACTGAACCTGAACCATAATTCCGAAATAGTAAAGCAGTGCAGGAATTGCTGCACTTACAACTATCACTCCGTACTTTACTCCAAGCATTTCCGCCATAATGAATGCAGCAGCACCCATAATCGGAGGCAGAAGCTGTCCTCCAACGGAAGCGGTGGCTTCAACTGAACCTGAGAATTCCTTGCTGTATCCGGTTTTCTTCATGAGCGGAATCGTAAACGTACCGGTGGTAACAACGTTAGCTACGGCTGAACCGTTAATGCTTCCCAGAAATCCGCTGGCTATGACAGCAACCTTGGCAGGACCTCCCTTTGTGTGTCCTGCAAGAGCCAGGGCTATGTCATTGAAGAACTGTCCCATACCCGATTTGTTCATGATTGCTCCAAACAGTATGAACAGAAAAATATAGCTTGCCGCAACATTTACAGATGTTCCGTAAATTCCCTCAGTGTTTATGAATATGTGGTTTACAAGCTTGGTCCAGCTGTAGCCCCTGTGGGTGAATATGCCAGGCATGTTCTTGCCGAACAGACCGTATAGAATGAACAATAGGCTTAGGATCACCAGAGGCCATCCGGAAATTCTTCTGGATGCTTCAAGAACAGTGATAATCAGCATCGTACCCATAACAATGTCCATGGTGTTGGGCATTCCCATTCTGTTTATAAAGTTCCCGTAATCAAACCACACATACGCTGCCACAGCTGCCGCCATCATGGCAAACACCACATCGTACCACGCAGCTTTTTTCCTGCTGGCTTTGCCTGATGCAGGATATATGAAGAATGTCATGAAAAGCATCATGGCAACGTGCAGTGATCTGTGCTTGTGGGTTGCCGGATATCCGATGAAGGATGTTGCAAAGTGGTATAAGGCTATGATTACAGCAGTCCAATATATGAATTTAGCTACATTTCTGCTTTCAAATTTTCTCGTTTTTGATTCCTTGTCATATTTCTCAAGTATTTCCGTTTGTTGTGTCTCTATTGCTTCATTCCTGTTGTCTAACGAAATCTTGGCCATACAAAATATCTCTCCTTTACTTTTAAAGTGCACGGCTCATGGTGCGGCAGGTCACTGCCTTTTATCAGCACGCTGCCGTTGAGCCCGATATGCGTCAGCGCTGTATTTGAATTAATCCAGTTTATTTCTTCATAAGATTGGTTAATATTCCTCATTTTAATAATTCCATCTTCAACCGAAACTTCCCCCTTATTTTCGGGAATTCCGGCTCCGAAACCAGCAACAGCAATGCTGGTCAGCATCAGTTCGTTGTCGTTTTGCAGTTCATATTCCTCTGTCCACGGAATGTGCTCAAATGAATGAACCCACGAATACTCAATCTTGTCCCCTTCCGAAACATATGATTCCAGATAAACTTCACCAGTTTTTTGATTCAAAATTGTCAGCACCCTGCTGCGACCGGCTGATGCGATCCATAAAAATACTGCTGTCAATAACACGATTATTAACTTTACATAAGGGGATGAAGCCTGGCGCTCCATCCCTTTGCTGCCGGATCGGCTGCAACCTTCCGCCTGTTCTGCAGCAGGCAGGTTTTTATATTTCATTTATTTTATTCCTTGTTCCTCATAGTACTTAACTGCACCCGGATGGAAAGGAATGTCCACACCTATGTGAGAATTTTCAAGTGAAATGTGCTTTGCAGCTGTAGCATGGGAAGCTTTGATGTCTTCTATGTTTTCGAAAATTCCCTTTGTAAGGTCGTAAACAACTTCATCCGGAAGATCCTTGCTTACAAGCATTATGTTTCTTACAGTTACAGTATTGACGTCGGTGTCTGTTCCATAAGTGTCTGCGGGTATCACATCAGGAACAAAGAATGGATATTTTTCTGTCAGGTTCTTCAGTCCTTCGCCTTCGATAGGAACAACTACTATGTCTGCTGCTGTTCCAAGTTCCATTACAGTGGCGTTGGGAATACCGCTTGTTACAAACACTGCGTCAACCAGCCCGTTTTTCATTTGGTCGATTGCTTCGCCATAGTTCAGATAGTCAACCTTGCTGTCTTCGTATGTCATGCCGTGAGCTTCATACATCATTCTTGCGTTTAGTTCAACTCCGGAGTTCGGAGCGCCAACACCTACCTTCTTGCCCTTAAGATCTTCAAACTTGGTTATACCGGTGTCTTTAGTTGTTACAAGCTGCACGTAGTTGGGATATAGCCCAAGAATGCATCTTAAATCCTCTGCAGGTGTTTTTCCTTCAAATGCACCGAATGCACCATAAGCCTGTGCTACAGAGTCAGACATCACTATGGCCAGTTCCGCATCCCCGTTCAAAATAAGATTTATATTTTCCACGGATGCTCCTGTTGCCTGAGCTGAAGACTTGTACCCTAATTTATTCTGAAATACGCTGGAGAAAGCTCCTCCTATAGGATAGTACAAACCGCTGGTAGGTCCTGTTGCTACAGTTATGAAATACTTGCTCTTGTCGATTTCCTGAGCCGTATTCTGCTCCTTGTTTTCTTCTTTTGTATTTTCCTGTTTGGCAGGAGTGCCGTTGCTGCAAGCTGTGACTGATGAAGTTGCAAGCAGTGCCATTGTTAGTAGTAAAACCATTTTTTTGCGAATCATAATTATTCTCCTCCGTTTATAAAAAATTCTAAATGATTGCATTATTGTAATACACATATGAATGTTTGTCAATTCATCATTTCATGCAATCGTTTCTATTTTTGCACGTAAACGTTTTTGCTTGTTATTTTTGCATGTAATTTTAGATAAACTTCACCAAATTTCGCACATGCTCTATCTTTAATTGAATTCACGCGTTTTAGCGAGTCAATCGTGACTATATTCTTTTTTGCATATTCTTGAATACAATATTTTCCATCAAGTCTGTGTGCACAGCGTCAAATTGCAACCAAATTGTTAAGAAGGTGCATTTTGCTTCAATACAATCGTCTCCGTTTACCTTTCTTGTGTCTAGCTTAAAATTCGTCATCACTGATTTCAAGCTCATTGTTAATGTCTGAAATCCCTGTTGGCTGCATAATAAAACAGCGGCTCTTTGACAAGAGTCGCTGAATAATATAATTCTCTGGTATTTACAACTTTTCCTTCAATCCTGCAACAGCCATTGCAAACTTCTCCAGATCTTTCTTGGACTTGTTGGCTCGATGCTGTTCCGCGGTTAACCTTTGATGAAGCTCATTGATAATTTCAGAATGTCTTGTGGCTTCTTCAGAGAAGTAATCCATTTTGCCGTAAATTGTCTCCAAGTCATCTCCAAGGCCTTTAAATTTGCAGCTTGTACATTTTGACTTTTCAACGATCAGCTCCTGCTCTGCCTGTAGTTTTATTTTTCGCAGGGCTTCAGCCTCCAGGTTTTTCTCGGCAATCATATTTTCCATATTGAGTATCTTCTGCCTGTAAAGTTCCAATTCTGTACTTTGCTTATCGTTTCTTGATTTTTCAAGTTCAACCTTTTGCTGAAGTTCTTGATAAATTTCATTATTAACTTCATCATGAATTTCTTTCAACGATATCTTACTTTCCAACTCGGATATTTTTGATTTCAAGATCATATTTTCCTTCTCCAGCCTTGAGGCATATTTCTTTATATGCTCAGTTCCCAGGTTGTTTTCAGGCAAAATTTCGTCATATTCCTTGTACGTCTGAACCGTTTCAGGAATCTCACTGCTCACCCGTACAACCCTTTGGGTTTCATAGGTCCTGGAATTCTGATAAGACGGCAAAATCAAATCTTTCTTTATTTTTTCTATTTCCCTGCTTCTTGCAGTTTCCACACCAGTTTGTTTTTCATAGAAATTGGTTATCTTATCCCTGGCATACTTGATTTCACGCTGTGTAAAGCTGGTAACGGTAAATTCATTGCTGTCACCGGAAATCAACCATTCCCAAAATTCTTCATAATTCTTTACCATTACATTATAAATGTTGTACCTAGTATAGTTATAATGTATTTCGATGTAGTAAACCGATTTCCCTTCTTTCATCGAGCTTCACCTCCAAAATTGTTTAATCCTCAGAGAGCATAGTCATTTGAAATAAAAAAGCCCTGAATGGTAACCCAAACAAAGCCAATACTCTTATAGTATGTATTTGCACAGTTTGGTAACCCGGCTGTCTTGGATAACCTTAAGACCCGTGGCTTTGCGTCCTCAACTTTCGCTAAGTTTGCCTTTTTCATTATGCTGCAGATAATTAATTATATTTTAAGCATTGACATTTGTCAACAACATGCTGACAGATAAAAATATTAATTAAATTATTTGTCGAAATATATAAATTTTGCCTTTACAATCCTAACCGGAACCATTGAAACATCATTCCAGATTGGTTGGAACCAACCATCCGCACAGTGTAATTTTTTATTAATCGGAGTATTCAGGCATGATAAATTTCCTTCTTCTGTACGTGAGAATTTGATGGTATAATAAAATCAAAACAGTTTGTTTTAGACGAGTAAGCTGACTTAACGGGGTGAAAATATGAGTGAGATTTTAGTTTTTTCCAACAGGGCAACGTTTCGTGAATGGTTACACAAAAACGGAACAAGTAGTGAAGGTGTATGGCTGCTTTTCGGCAAAAATGGCGGGCCAGCCACGCTTACTGCTGCTGAGGCATTGGAAGAAGCCCTTTGCTACGGCTGGATCGATGGACAAGTGCAAAGCATTGACAGCACAAAATATAAGAAATATTTTGCGTGCCGTACGGTAAATAGTAAATGGTCGAATAAAAATAAGGAGCTAGCTATGAAACTTGAGGAAAAAGGGGTAATGACCGATTATGGCAGAGAGAAAATAGAGGAGGCCAAGAAAAATGGTCAGTGGAATGCTCCTAAGTCCCCAGTGACTTCCGTTGAACAGATAGCAGCTTTATCTGATTTGCTGAAAGAACATGAACCGGCCTATACGAATTTTCAGGCCATGTCCCCATCTGTAAAAAAGACTTATACACGGGCATATTTTGATGCAAAAACAGATGCCGGACGGAATAGCCGTTTGTCATGGATGATTGAGCGCCTCAATAAAAATCTAAAACCCATGTAATAGGTTTTAATCTTCAGTTTATCGCACACGGCTCACTTATTCTTATTACATTACCCGTATTTAAAAAAACAGCGTCCCTCTTCTGAGAATCGCTGTTTTTGTTTTTGTTATTGGTACGGATGGCAGAACTTGAACCTGTATGGAGTTACTCACACAGACTTAAAGGAATGACGGAAGTACTGCTTCCGTTTTTTAACAATCATCAAGTTCAAAGATTACTTCAACAGGTGTTTTTAAAAGTTTGGCCAGTTTCATTGCAAGCTCAAGCGTTGGATTGTACTTATTGTTTTCAATGGCATTGATTGTTTGACGTGTAACACCCAGCTCTCTTGCTAAATCCTCCTGCCGAAGTCCGATTTGTTTACGAAGTTCCTTAATTTTATTTCTCATCTTTACTCAGTTTCCAATTAAGGAATTGGTTTATTCCCAGGTAGATGACGTTTTGAGTAGTTAGCAAAAAGGATGCAGGAGAATTAAAAACACCTTTTATAAAATAATCATATAATGTCCATACAAATAAAAACATGACAGTGTAAAACCATGCCCATTTAATCGCCTTAAAGCTTATAGACAATTCCATTTCATCCATCTTTCTCATGAGTACCCCCTCAGGCAATTTATTTTATATTCGATGCAGTACAAATACCGCCCAAGAACATTTCACGAACGCATAATGTAAAACGTTCTTTACATTTATAATATGCTACCTTGCAAGAAATGTCAAGAACTTTTTACATTTCACCGCAACTCTCTTAAACATATTAACCAGTGCGAAAAAAACAGCGACCCTCATCTGAGAATCGCTGTTTTTTTTAATTGGTACGGATGACAGGACTTGAACCTGCATGGAGTTACCCACACGGACCTGAACCGTGCGCGTCTGCCAATTCCGCCACATCCGCATGTCGCTTTATTATATTAACACAAGGGTATTGATTTGGCAACATCTTTTTTAAAATTTTTATAAAAATTACTACATTGCATGTTTTTCCTGCAAGTTGTTAACAAGCGTCAGTTTTTAAGGCGCTTTTATGCACAGGCTGGTATTTTTGTACACAGCTTTAATCCGTATTATGTTTCTGTTTATCACAGGCGAAACAAAACCCCGCTTTCGCGGGGCAACTTTATTCCATGTAATACACTTCGTACTTGCCGGTCAGTTCAGCTTTCTTTTCAAGATATACCTTTTCTTGTTTTTCAGCAAAGAAACCGTCCTTCACTTCCTGATACACTTCTTCAAACTCTGAATTTCTTGCCGGTATGTGGTCTGTAAGTTTAATGATGTGGTAACCGAACTGTGTCTTTACAGGGGAGCTAATTTCTCCGACCTGCATGGAAAATGCCGCATCCTCGAACTCCTTAACCATTTGTCCTCTGCCGAACTGTCCCAGCTCTCCTCCGTTTTGCTTTGAAGGGCAGCTTGAATAATTGGCTGCAGCTTCCTCAAACTTCATACCATCAGTAATGTCTTCAAGTATTTCATTTGCCTTTTCTTCAGAATCCACAAGTATGTGACTTGCCTTGACCATTTCCTCGGTCTTATAGATTTCCTTGTGCTGTTCGTAGTAGTCCCTGAGCTCCTGGTCGGACACTGTTATGCCGTTGAACATCTTTCTTAGGGAATACTGCTGCAGCAAGCTCTTTTTCATGTTGTTCAGTACATCGATAAATTCCTGATCCTGTTCGAGATTTTTTTCCACAGCCTCAGAATACATAAGCTCATGCATTACAAGTTCGTCAACCAGCTTCTTTCTTCCTTCCGGTCCTCTGAAATATGATGCATTTTGTCCAAGGTTATTCATCAAAGCATTCATGTCCGATTCCTTAATTTCTCTTCCGTCCACTACAGCCAATACTTTATTTTCCATACTTTCTCCTATGTTTTTTATTTTGGGCAATAAATAAGAGGGTTGCCCCTCCTTTTATTTCTTTTATTCCTCTTCTTCCATGAATTCCAACAAGTTTGACAATTCAGCAATGCATTTGTCCTCATCGGAACCTTTTGTGAGAATAATAAGTTCATCGCCTTTCATGGCACCCAGCGCCATTATGCTGATGATGCTCTTCCCGTTAGCTTCCTGTATGCCTTTTTTAATGATAATCTCACTGTCAAAATTTCTGGCTTTTTTTACAAATATTGCTGCCGGTCTAGCGTGCAGGCCTATCTTATTTTTCAATATTACTTTTTGTGATCTCATTTTATACACCTCTTTTCTCATGTTCTAATAAATCTTCGGCAATTTCCTCGATTTTTCTTAATCTATGATTCACACCTGACTTGCCTAATGGTGGATTTAGCATTTCTCCAAGTTCCTTAAGACTCGCATTGCTGTGTTTAAGCCTTAAATATGCAAGTTCTCTCAAATGATCGGGAAGCTTATCGATAGCTTTGTGCTTTTTCAAAACCTTGATACTGTTTATCTGCCTCATGGAAGTGTCCACAATTTTGTCAAGATTGGCAGTTTCGCAGTTTATTACCCTGTTGATCTGATTTCTTGTTTCTTTTACTGCTCTTACGTTTTCAAAATCGAGCACGGCGTTGTTTGCTCCCATGAGAGCCAATAAATCCGAAATCTGCTCGCTTTCCTTAATGTAGGTTACATAGTTGTTCTTTCTATAAATTGTCTTGCCCGTTATGCCGTAAGATTCAAGAAGATTGCATATTCCACGGCTTTGCTCCTCCCGGCTGCTTACGAACTCGGCATGATACGATTTTTCAGGATCGCTTATTGAACCGCAGCCCATGAATGAACCCTTTATGTAAGATCTCCTGCACAGGTCGTTTGTGAGCAGTTCGTCCGGAACTCCGTAGTCAAAGGACATTATGTTGAAGTCTTCCTTTTGGGCTACCCTGGTGTCAAGCAAAAATTGTTTTGCCAATTTATCTTCAATTCTTATGATGTAATTGTTATGCTTCTTAAGTCGGTTGGTTTTCTCCACGCTGACCTGGGTTGAAATTTCAAAAGCGATTTTCAAAAGCTTGAATATACGCCTGGCTACTGCAGCATTTTCCGTAGAAAATTCAACTTCCATCCTGCTGAATCCCTTGAAGCTTATGTACCCCATGGTCCTCACCAAGGCTGCCGTCTCTGCACGCGCAGCAGTCTTATCAGTTATTTCGCTCCTGGACAGCTCATCTTTGATCTTAGAAGAAAAAGTCATGTTATCACCCTACTTGTAGCAATGAAATTTAATGTCTTCAACAGCTTTTTTTATTATCTTTCTTTCATCGTCATATCTGGCAATTATCAATGACCTTTCAAAGGGAAGGAATTTAGCTTCTGCGAAACCCTCATTTTTTTGTGCAGTACAGTTCATGTTACGTGCCATCATTAAATACCAGTGGACTTCCTTGTTTATATGAACCCTGTCCATATAACTTGTTCTGTTGAATTCATAGTTGATTTTACCGAGATATTTGATGGTCGTTACCTTAGCCCTGGTTTCTTCATACACTTCACGCAAGGCAGTCTCTTTAAGCGATTCGTTTTCTTCAACTCTTCCTTTCGGAAGAACCCAGTCTCCGTTAAATTTCCTTAACATAAGAATGCTGTTCTTGAAAAAGACGATCCCCCCAGCACTTACTTCTTCAATCATATATGCTCACCTTTTAAATATTGTAGATTATATAATAACATAATATTTTAAAAAATCAAACATATATTTACAGTGTACAATAAAAATGAATTAATTTCAACTGATTTTCAGATATTTTCTTTACAATACGGAATTTTTTTAGCTTTGTTTATCTTCCGGTCTTTCGCCGAAATACTGGTAATAGTCGACTCTCACGTCACCGTTGAACAGCTTTCTTTTCCTGTCGGCCTTTCTTCCAAAATCCCTCTCAAAGCTTTCAATTGAAGTTATTATGTAGCATGACCATGTTTTATCCCTTCCGAACACCTTGCCCAGATGATTGTGTAAATTTTGTATTTGGGAAACGTCTCCGATTCTCTCTCCGTAAGGAGGATTAGTTATCATTATGCCATGGGAACACATTGGCTCCTTTATGTGCATGACATCCTTCACAAAAAATTCTATGCAGTCGTCAACTCCTGCTTCAATGGCATTTTCCTTTGCAATTTTCACGGCCCTTTCACTTATGTCAGAAGCGTAAATTTTAATTTCAGAATCAAGGTCGATTTGTTTTCTGGCTTCAATCTTAGCTTCTTTCCAGCGCTCTTCCGAAACTGCGGGCCAGCTTTGGGAAGCAAAGCTTCTGTTCAGGCCCGGAGCGATATTTCTCCCTATGAGAGCCGCTTCTATGGCAATGGTACCGGAACCGCACATTGGATCATAAAGCACTCGTTCCTTGTTCCAGTAACTTAATTTAACCAGTGCTGCCGCCATGGTTTCCTTAAGGGGCGCCTCCATGGATTTTTCCCTGTAGCCTCTTTTAAACAGTCCTTCCCTGGCGCCGGTGGTATCGATTGAAACGGTTGCAATGTCCTTATGGATGGATACCAGTATTGTGAATTCAGCCCCTGTTTCAGGCATCCATTCAACATCGTATTCTTCACAGAGCTTCTTGGATACAGCCTTCTTAACGAGGGCCTGACAGTCCGGAACGCTGTAAAGCTTTGACTTAATGGACTTGCCTTTCACCGCGAACCTACCGTCTTTTGTAATCCACTTCTCCCAAGGAAGCTCGTAGGTTTTGTCGAAAAGCTCTTCGAAGCTCAACACTTCAAACTGTCCCATAACCAGCATAACCCTGTCGGCACATCTCAAATTTATGTTTGTTCTAGGTATATCCTTCACATCTGCGTCAAAGTACAGCCAACCGTTGTCGGTGGTCACATCCTCATATCCCAGGTCGTTGAGTTCTCTCTTTACTACCGCCTCCAACCCGAAGGCAGTAATTGCGGCTAATCTTATTTTATCCATATTTTCCTTTCTAATCATTTATTTTGTTTGTTCATCGGCGTTGATGCCGTACTTATCCATTTTGTAATACAGCGTAGTTCTTGGAATTTTAAGCTGCTTGGCCGCCAGAGCCTTGTTGTGGTTCATTTCCTCAAGCGTCTTTATAATGATCCTTTTTTCGATTCTTTCCAGGTATTCTTCTAGACCCGTATCGCTGTTCATTATATCATTAACGTTTACAACCCTGTTTATTTCATCGACCTCAATCTTCTGAAGCTCATAGGGAAGAAACTCCTTCTCGATTTTGTCCTTGCCGCTTTGAGCAGCAATAACAACCGACCTTTGAATGACGTTTCTCAGCTCCCTTACGTTGCCTCCCCAATTGTATTCATTGAAGATATCCAGTACCTCATCAGGAATTTCCACGATGTTTATGCCCTGTTCCATGCAGAACTCCTGCAGAAACTTGTTGGCAAGGAGCACAATGTCCCCCTTCCTTTCCCTGAGAGGTGGAATGTTAACCTGAAACACATCAAGCCTGTAGTAAAGGTCCTTTCTGAATTTATCCTGGCTTATGAGCTCACGTATGTCCTTGTTTGTTGCAGATATTATCCTTACGTCGATTTGTTTGTGTTTGTTGGAACCGATTCTGGTTATCACTCCGTCTTCCAGCACCCTTAGAAGCTTTGGCTGAAGTTCCATGGGCATGTCGGCCACTTCATCAAGGAACAGCGTTCCTCCTTCAGCTTCCTCGAATTTTCCCATTTTGCCTTCATTTCTGGCGCCTGTAAAGGCTCCGGCCTCATATCCGAATATTTCACTTTCGAAAAGCTCTCTGGGTATGGCGCTGCAGTTTATGGGAACGAATTTGCCCTTTCTTCCGCTTTCATAGTGTATAGCCTTTGCAAAAAGCTCCTTGCCGGTTCCGCTTTCACCTTTCAGAAGGATGTTCAGCGGTGACTTTGCAATGTTCTTGCACAGGTTGATTATCTGTATGAAGCCAGAATTATTGCTGATTATTTTTGAAAAATAAGCCTCACCGGATGAGGCAATCTTCGAATATTCCTTTTCCAGCTGCAGGAGATTTGTCTGCGTCTTGTTCAAGAGATCGCTCAATCTGACAATTTCCGTTATGTCACGGTCTCTAGCCAGACCTCCTATGAGATTGCCGCTCTTGTCGTACAGAGGAACAGCGCTTGAAACCACAAAGCTGTTTTGTCTGGGACTGTTGTATATGTTGAAAAATGAAGTTTTTCTTTCCAGAACCCTTGGAAGAATGGCGTTTGGGAAAAAGTCACGGATATCCTTATCGATGATGTCTTTCTTTTCAACGCTGAAATACTGCTCAGCCGTAGAATTGAAAAAAATTACTGTTCCGTCCTTGTCAACAACAGTAATGGAATCCGGTATGTTATCCAGTATGTACTCGAAAACTCCTCTGTCATGTTTGTTAAAGCCTTTTTCGCCCACCATAACCCCCTGCTGCTAATTAATAATTAATAATGAACAATTGGGGAAGGAATTGTGCTTTGCACAATTCCAACAATAATTATTAATTATTTACTATTAATTGTTAATTGCATTGTAATATTTTTCAATAAATATATCGTTTAGGTTCCAGAATTTCTTGAATGACTCATACTCTTCAGATGCTTTTTCCGTGTCCTTGTTTGTCTTCACTGCCCTTATGAGTATGTTTTTAGGAGTGTGCTCCATAGCAATGAATTCCATTAGCTGCACCCTGTAGCCCCTGGTCTCCAGGAACAGGCTTCTCAATGAATCCGTCACAAGGGATGACATTCTTTCCTTTATGAGGCCGTGCTTAAGCATGGCCTCAAGATTTTCATTTTCTATCTTGTCGTAGAACTCATGCTGGCAGCATGGAACAGACAGGATTATGTCAGTGTTCCATCCGATTGCCTTCACAAGAGCGGCATCTGTGGCCGTATCGCAGGCGTGAAGCGTCACGACCATATCCACCTTTGACTTGTATTCAAAGTCCTTAATGTCACCGTAAAGAAACTCAAGATGCTGGTAATTCAGTTGTCTTGCTGTTTGGTTGCAAAAATCTATTACATCCTTTTTTAAATCAAGGCCGATTATTTTCACTTTTATGTTTCTTACAAAAAAGAAATAATAATACAGGGCAAATGTGAGATATGCCTTGCCGCATCCGAAGTCAATGATCATGAAGTCATCCTGAAGCTTTCTGTCCTTCAGCGAATCGTCGACTATTTCCAGAAACTTGTTGATCTGCTTGAACTTGTCATACTTCTTGGCAAAGACATCACCTTTGTCATTCATTACTCCAAGGTGGCACAGAAAGTCACATGGTTCATGTTCCCTTATTATGTACTGTTTTTGTTTGTTGTGGTCTTCTATTGTTTGCTTTTTCGTTGGTTCCTTTTCGGTAACCTTGATGCTTCCTTTTTTACTGACAATGACCTGGTAGTCCGAGTCCTCCGTAAACAGGTTTATGTTTCTGTAGTCGTGCATTATGAGGTCCACAATCTGCCCTGCAGCTTCCCGGTATGTGTAGTTTTCATGAAACGCCTGCTTGTCGGTGAATTTCTCCAGCTGTATGCGGTTCTCTCCTTTAATGGCAACAGGCCTTGCAGTTATTTTTATGTACGGATTTTCGGATTTGTTTCTCGGAGTGGTGAACACCCCGTATATGAACTTGCTGCCCATGATGCTTTTTTCAATTATTTCGTATACGTTCAAATTAGCACCCTCGATATTCAATTAAGAATGAAGAGTGAAGAGTTAATAATTAATAGATGGATTTGTGCGTGAGCACAAATCCTTCCATAATTCTTCATTCTTAATTCTTAATTATTAATTGTTTTTATTTGTAGCTGCTCTTCAGGGACACGATTCTGTTGAATACAATAGTATCGTCTTTTGAGTCCTGGTCGATAATAAAGTATCCGTGTCTTAAGAACTGGAATCTGTCTCCTATATTTTGCTCCTTCATGGAAGGTTCAACCTTGCAGCTGTTCAGCACAATCTTGGAGTTCGGGTTCAATTTCTCAAGGAAATTGGTTTTATCGTAATCCTGATCCTCCATCATGTAGTCATAGAGCCTTACTTCTGCATCCATGCAGTGTCTTGCCGATACCCAGTGAAGCGTACCTTTAACCTTGCGTCCGTCGAATCCGGAACCGCTTCTTGTTGCAGGGTCGTAGGTGCAGTGTACCTCCGTAACGTTGCCGTTTTCATCCTTGACGAAATCCTCGCATCGCACGAAGTATGCATTTCTAAGCCTTACTTCATTTCCCGGGAAAAGTCTGAAATATTTCTTGGGCGGATTTTCCATGAAATCTTCTCTTTCAATATAAATCTCCCTGCAGAAGGGAACGAGCCTTGTGCCCATGTCCTGATTGTCGGGATTGTTTTCTGTTTCCATGTATTCCACCTGGTCTTCAGGATAGTTCGTGATGATCAATTTTATGGGGTCCAGAACTGCCATGGTCCTTGGAGCCCTTGTGCTCAAGTCATCTCTGACGGCATGTTCAAGCATTGCTATGTCCACAACACTCTGTGCCTTGGAAACTCCTATGGCTTCGCAGAAGTTGTTTATTGCTTCCGGAGTGTAGCCCCTTCTTCTCAGGGCTGCAACCGTAGGCATACGCGGATCATCCCATCCGTCCACATAACCTTCCTCAACCATTTTCTTTAGATACCTCTTGCCCATCATGGTTTTTGTCAAAAATAATTTTGCAAATTCAATCTGCTTCGTAGGAGCAGCCTTGAAATCGTCAAGATTGCTCAGAAGCCAGTCATAGAACGGCCTGTGATCTTCAAACTCCAGAGTGCAGATTGAATGAGTGATGCCCTCTATGGCATCCTCTATGGGATGTGCATAGTCGTACATTGGATAGATGCACCACTGGTCACCTGTGTTATGGTGTGATTCGTGAAGTATTCTGTAGATTACTGGGTCTCTCATGTTTATGTTGGGACTTGCCATGTCTATTTTGGCTCTTAAGACCTTCTCACCGTTGGCAAGTTCACCGTTTCTCATTTTTGCAAACAAATCCAGATTTTCCTCAACCGACCTGTTTCTCCATGGGCTTTCCTTGCCTGGCTCAGTAAGCGTTCCTCTGTATTCCCTTATTTCATCTGCTGAAAGATCATCCACAAACGCCAGCGACTTCTTGATAAGCTCCACAGCGTATTCATACATTTTTTCAAAATAATTGGAAGCGTAGAAAATTCTTTCATCCCAATCTGGACAAAGCCACTTGACATCTTTAATTATGGATTCAACAAAGGAGTCGTCTTCCTTTGTTGGGTTTGTATCATCAAATCTCAAATTGAATGTTCCGTTGTTTTTCTTAGCCAGCCCGTAGTTAAGGCATATGGATTTGGCATGGCCCACATGAAGATAACCGTTAGGCTCCGGAGGAAATCTCGTATGTACCCTGTTGCCGTATGTTCCTTTGGCAAGGTCTTCATTGATTATTTTTTGAATGAAATTAACCGATTCCCTGTTTTCTGAATTATTTTCGATTTCGCTCATATAAGCCTCCTTGTAAATATTTATGTTTATAGCCAACCGACAAAATATCGATTCAGCTGCCAATAGTCGCAATGCCATCTGCGCGGCATTTACCTAATAAGTTTCACTTTATTATACTTAATGAATGTTCTTATTTCAAGTTAATTATTCCAATATATTTATTATATCCCACATGTATCAAAAAATTTTAAATTGTATGAATTATTGGATAAAAAATAAAGAGAACGGTTAACCGTTCTCCACATATAATTATTAATTATTAATTATTAATTAATAACTCTTAATTCTTAACTGATTTTAATTTTAGTTGTAATCGTAGAAGCCTTTGCCTGTCTTTCTTCCCAGAAGGTTTGCCCTTACCATCTTGCGAAGAAGAGTGTGCGGTCTGTATTTAGGATCGCCGAACTCATTGTACAACACTTCCATAATTGCAAGGCAAACATCAAGACCGATCAGATCACCCAGCTCCAGTGGTCCCATTGGGTGGTTAGCGCCAAGCTTCATTGCTGTGTCAATTTCTTCCTTTGTTGCAACTCCGTCTGCCAGTATGCCGATTCCTTCGTTGATCATAGGAACAAGAATTCTGTTTACTACGAATCCAGGAGCTTCTTCAACACTTACAGGAGTCTTGCCTATAGCCTGTGACAGCGCATAAATAGATGCATGAACTTCTTCGGATGTAATCTTTCCTTTTATTATTTCAACAAGCTTCATTACCGGAACAGGATTGAAGAAATGCATTCCTATGATTCTTTCCGGTCTTTTGGATTTAGATGCTATTTCAGTGATTGAAAGTGAAGATGTGTTAGTTGACAGGATAGCATCTTCCTTGGCAACAGCTTCAATATCTGCAAATATTGCATGTTTTGTTTCCATATCTTCAGCTATTGCTTCTATGAACAGGTCAGCATCGCTGCAGTCTTCGTATGCAGTAGCCTTTGTGATGTTGCCCATGATTTCATCCATCTTTGACTGTTCCATTTTTCCCTTTGCAACAAGCTTTGAAAGACCTTTGCCTATGGTGTCTTCAAGAGTGTCGAAAGTTTTGCCTGCTCTACCCTTTACAACTACAGGATAACCGGCCTGTGCGAATGTTTGCACAATTCCTTTTGCCATTGTGCCTGTTCCTACTACACAAATCTTTTTGATTTCCATTTTTTCCTCCTAATTTTGGACTCTTGTCCATTTTTGCCTGTGTATATTATAACACTCCGCCTTTTTTTTATCAAGACGCTAATATGATAAATTTTTAACATTTTATTTGCGTTTATAAAATCCTCTTTAGACAATAATATAATAAAAATATTTTCATCCAGGTGAGTTATGTTAAAAAAATCTGCCGTTAACTTTATGAAACTACTGCACAAAACCAGGGAGGATGATATCTTTTCCCTGAGTGCGCAATTTTCTTACTACATCATTCTGGGAATTTTTCCGTTTCTGATTTTTGCCATAACCATTCTCTGCAGCTTCAGCACCTACATTTATTATATACTTGACTCTCTGTCGCCATTCATGCCTGAAGATGTATACGGCATCATTTATTCTGTGGTCCGTTATGCCGTTGGAAGCTGCAGCGATTCATATGTACCCGCAGGTACGCTGGTTCTTTTGTGGTCGTCCACTTCCGGCAGCGCAACAATCATAACCGGAATAAACAAGGCTTACGGTTTCAGCGCAAAAAGACACTTCCTTCTGTTAAGGCTCGAAGGCATTGTTTTTTCCATTGCCATAATGCTGTCCATGTACATCATCTTTGCCCTGGTTGTAGCAGGAAGTCCGCTTTTGATATATCTTGAAAAAATAACATTATTCAAGAACCTGAACTATGTTCTCATTCACATTTTCCGTCTGGCTCTGCCTTTTGTTTTGCTGTTTTTGGTGTTTTCCGCCGCATACAAGATTCTTCCCTACGAAAAGGTAGCATTTTCATTTGTTTTTCCCGGTGCACTATTTGCCTCGGCAGGTATAATAGCAGGCTCCTATCTTTATTCCCGCTACGTGAGCAGAAGGCTTTTGTACTACAGCACAATCTACGGAAATCTCTCCGGGCTGTTTGTTTTTATTATCTGGATTTATATACTGTCGGTCATTTTCCTTACCGGCGCCGAAGTAAACTATCTTTTTTCAAAAAACAAAAACAGGGCATGATTACCTAACTGCCGTGAGAATTTATATAGCTGTTCCAATGTAACTGCAGAACACCTCATCACAGTTGCTACAGGCATTAAGCGAAGCAGTGTGTTGCTACTGCTACAGCGTTTTTAACCATTTATAAGTAGACACATTGTCGTCTACTCATTTCTTCCTTACCTACATGAAAATTTCACGCGTGATTATTGATTCATGACTGTATTCCATATAATATTGCGCAACAAGGCTTTTTTTGTGCCCACTTTTTCAAGTAACACTGCGGAAAATAGTTCATCATATGAAATTTCAACAGCTGCCTGGAAAACACGGTTTTTCTGACGCTCCGACAGTGCCAAGTAGCTCCAAAAAGCAAACACCTAGCCATCGTAATCAGTAAAACACTGTTCAACAAAGCTAGAGCTGACATCGAAAAGAGGCTAAAGAAACTCCAAACGGAGCCCTTGAAGATAGCCATGTTCAAGGCCTACTACAAGATATTGCTGATAATTTCAAGTCAAGCATGACATTAGAAGTAAAAATGTGTTTGTAAGTTCGTAGTAATTTTATTCAAAATTTGGGCATATTATCTATATAAATAGAAAACAAGGAGATATGACAATGAGTCAAATTAAAATTATATCTTATCCTAATTTATCCAGCGTTGAAGAAGCAATTAACGCTTGGCTCCTCCATAATAATGTAAATATTTTATCCGCAAATTTCAGTGTTGTAAGCCATGAAGATGAGTTATGGTATAGTATTGTCGCGCTTTATGAACCGATTAACGAAGAATAAAACCCATATACGCTAATTTTTTGAATTATTATTGATAGCCAATTTAAAACATAAGGGTTAATAGATTTAAAGTATTCACCTATGTCATAATCAATTGAGCTAAAATTCTCTTGACCTTGTCCTACAAGCATATGAAAAAAACGATTCCTCGTTGTAATAAAAAATTCAAGCATATTTTCAAATTTAATTTGAAGTATGCCGTTTTCAATAGCATAGGGAAAACTCTTGTAAATTGCTCTGCATTCTCTTTCGAAGCAATCCAATGGATTACTCAATAAAAGATTGATTCCAAATTCATATTTGAGTGTAGTTTCTTCATCTTCAAATAATACTTGAAGGAATTTGTGAAAGAATTTCAGTTCACCAGCTGTATCACCAGAAAAGAATTTTTTCAGATCAGTAAAAGTTCCTTTATAATTTTTGGATTTTGCAGCATATAGCATTGGAAAACTATATGACATATATTCTAAGCACCTATATAGGTGAGCAAATGCAGTTATTGGAGCTTGTTGTTGATTTACAAAATAACTTGAAATCTCAAATAATACTTTTTCATGAACATCGTGATTACGGCGATTTTGTGTAAAATAATTATCAATATCGTTATTTTCATCAATTATATTAACTTTATTATCAATGCTACTAAATATATCTCCAATAGCACTATAGGTGGTAGAACCTGTTGGTACATAAGGTAGACGTAAATAATTCGTTCGCGGCCTAATTAGACCACTAGTTGCATTTTTTTTTAGATTTATTTGTCCCAATAATATGCGAAGTAACAAGGCTTCATTCGTTGCTGTAGGTAATTGCATAGATGATGGCAATTTATCTTGCTTCAAGTCAGAGAAACGTTCTTGGTATTCATATATGCCTATATTTCGTGTTTTCATATTGTTATATCTCCATTGAAATTTTGTCAAGGAGTTTATTATTATCAATAATTGACAGCTTTTCATAGTTTTCAAAGTAGTATTTCACCATACGTCTTCGGGCCATACCTAATTTTATTTTAGAAACATTTATAGAAGAAAAAGCATCTTCAAACAATAAAATCGAATTTGCAAGTTTATTATGAGAAATACTTTTGATATAGGCAAATTTATTAGACATAGCTGCTGAAAACCCAATGAAATTATTAGGAACCTCAAACCAATCCCTCAGATAATCGTCTTGCATGCAATCACTTACGTAGCTTATTATATCGTAATATTCAGTATCTCTTTTTGTTATATTAGATTCCATTATTTGATCAGTAATTAGTTCATCCATTTTAGATTCAATAATTTTTTGATTATCAATATTAACAGAACCACTAATATATGCAATATATGCTTTAATTAAATTTTCCTTATTCATTGTAGCATCATCAGAAGTTTTTTTACTCGCCGTTTTTTGCTTTTCTGAAACAGAAATAATTGGAAGATTATTAAAGTCAAAAATATTATTTGCCAATACTTCTATTTGATGCCTAGCTGTCATTGGTTTCTGTCCATTATTCAAAGTAACCATACGATATAATAGTCGATCCATAGAACTACAAATCAAGATATTAAAAAAGATTGGTCTAGTTGAATCGAAATTAGGCATGGACGCAACACGTTTTAGAGTATTAAGACGTTGAATGCCATCTAGAACAAAGGCATTATCTAACAGATGAAAAAAATCCAATTGCTTTTCATCAGTATAAAATGGGAAGTCACTATTGTAAATGTCCTTTTTTATTGCTATTGTTAAAAATGGCATTATACAACCATTAATTATGTCGTTTTCAAGCCTGTTATAAAACGACTTGCGCAATGGATTCCTTTGAAAATCCAATTTGTCTATTAACGGGACAAGTCTATCTAACGCAAATTCGTAATCTGCCATAGCCGTCAAATAAACACTTTGAATAACCTTATCATAACTTTCATCTAGTACTTTAAACATTATACATTCCTCCACTACAATAATATTTACACAACCAAACTACTACATCTAGGCAGTACATAATTCGCCAATAATATTTCTACATCTATAAGAATAATTAAATATTAAATCCGATTACTTTTCTGCCCTGAATATGAAGTATCCTGATTTTTTTTCAGCTGTTTCGCAGTTCCCGAACAAAGCTTCAAGCTTTTCCTTGGTGCTTGGGGCTCCCTGCTTTTTTTGTATTACAACGTACAGTCTGCCGCCTTTGTTGAGATGTTCAAAGGCTCCTTCATAGAATGAAAACACCACATCTTTTCCTGCCCGTATGGGTGGATTCGTAACTATCATGTCATAGCTTTCATGAATATTTTCAAAAGCAGCGGAACTTATTACTTTTATTTTTCCTGAAACCTTATTTTCCTGTGCATTCATTTTCGCCAGCTCCAGCGCCCGTTCATTCACGTCAGACATGGTTACAGACGCATTGTCCATGAGCTTTGCCAGCATCACACCGATGGGTCCGTAGCCGCAGCCCAGGTCAAGAATGCTGCCGTTAAAGTCCGAGCCTTCCTTTACTACGGTTTCAACAAGAAGCATGGAGCCGAAGTCAACTCCGCTTTTGGAAAAAACGCTGTTGCTTGTATAAAAATAAAATCTCTCTTTTCCTATATTCCAGTCAAATTTATATATATCCTTTTCCGTTGTGGGGTTTTTGGTAAAATACTGTTCCATGATTCCTCCATTTTGTATATAGTCTATTATATATTATTTTTACCTGGAATGGAACAAATAATTATAATGCTGTTTTTTTCTGCAAAAAAAGAAACTATCCTTTCAGATAGTTTCCTCTCTAAATTCATAGTCCATCCATGAGTCATACTCAATGCGTCATGGACTGTTTAAAAGCTGCGTACAGTGACGAATGAATTGTTCACTGCCGGGTCTTTCATGGACTTAAATTATTCTGCTATTATGCAATTGGCCTTCAAATCAGCCAAAAATGCTTTTTCTACCGTGTCGTAAACTTCATATTGCTTTTCAGCTCCAGCAAATTCAGGAACATACAATGAAGTTTCAACTTCATCGGCTTTTGCAGGAACATACTCTGCGTTCAGCATTTCTGCTATGCTGCAGAACATTTCAGCGTTTGACAATCCTGTCTGCGGCTTGATTGCTTCAGCAACAGCTCTTACAGTGCCGTCTGCGCTGACAATGGTTCCGTTGCTTTCAGCAAGGCTGCAAAGCGGAATAACGTACTCGGCTGCTTTTGTTGTGTCGCTTTCAAATATATCGAATGCCGCAAAGAATTTAAGGTCTTTCACAGCTTCTTTAAGTTCTTTTTTGTTGCCCAAAACATCCTCGCCTATGGCAACCAGTGCCTTAACACTGCCGCTTGCAAGAGCCTCTGCGATTTCCTGTCCGGATGTTCTGAATCCCAGGTTCCATGCTCCCTGGCTGTTTGACTTGGCCTTTAGAGTGATTAGACCTCTGTGCGGCTTGCCAGCATTGCCTGTTACCAGAGTAATGTCTGCCAGAACCTTCAGGGATTTGTTGTCTACTGTGTTTTCATCTGCTATGATCATCGGCTTCTTGGCTTTCTTGAATAGTTCCGCAATCTTGTCCGCATCCTTCGAAACCTCTGCGTTTGCAAGAGCGCTCAGAAGCTGTTCACCGTTTAAATATGATTTAACTGTTTCTGCCTTTACGATGCCCTTGTCAATCAAGGCTTTCAAAACTCCTGCAAAGAATGCTTCATAACTTTCAAGGCTTACAACATCAGCCCACTTTGTGGCTTGAGTTTCTTTTGTTGAAGCAGATACAACCTTGGTTGACTTTGAAAGTCTTCTAAGTTTCATTCCCATTGAAGGATGATGCTCGTAAAGCTGTCCAACTGATATTATCAAATCAGCGGAGTCAAGTTCAGCAAATGTTGCTGTTGACTGGTTTATGCCAAGAACTGATTCTATGCCGGATTCCTTTTCTAATGTGAAGGAGCCCGTAAGTTTTGTTCCAAGCCCTTCTGCAGCAGCTTTTACAAACTTAAGCTCTTCGTTTGTCAGCTTAGGTGACACAGCAAATGCAATGCTGTTTTCACCATACATGTTCTGTATGCTTCTCAGACGCTTAGCGGTTTCATACAATGCTGTCTGCATTGATATTTCTTCCTGCGCCCCTTTGATCATTGCCTTTGGAGTAAGCAGTCTGTCTTTTGAATTTATGTGTTCGATACCGAACTTACCTTTTCCGCAAGCCGGAACTTCCTTGTGTTTAGGGCTTGATGCCTTGTAGACCACATTGTCCTTGTGCTCGTATACCACCTCACATCCAACGGAGCAGTAGCTGCATACGGATTTGGTCTCGCCCAGGTTCAATGGAATTTCTTTCACATTTTCTCTTCTGTCAAGCCAAGCTCCCGTAGGACATACGTCGATACATCTTCCGCAGGAGATGCAGTCCGTAGTCTTGAGCTTCTGCTCAAATGCAGGAGACACGAACGTCTTGCTTCCTCTTTCAACAAATCCCAGCGCTGAAGCTCCTACAACCTCGCTGCAGGTTCTCACGCAAAGTCCGCAGAGAACGCATTTGTCAACGTTCTGAGAAATGAACGGATGGTCTGTTTCAGCAAATTGCTTTTCTTCCTCGGCATGATACTTCTTGGTGTCGATGTCGAACTTCTTGATGTAGTCCACCAGCTGGCACTCGAAGTAGTCCTTGCAGCCGCATTCCAGACATCTGGAACCTTCTCTCACCGCTTCTTCCTCAGTCATGGTCGGAAGTATGGGTTGGAAGTTGTGTTTTCTTATTTCTGCTTCCACAGTTCTGTGATGTACCCTTGGAGATTTCTCTCTGTCCTTGAAGTCCTCTTCGGTAACTTCTGTGTAAACAAGAGGAAGATCCTTGTATGGTATTATGCTTCCTGCCAGGTAGCTGCTTATTACACCTGCTGCCTGCTGCCCCTGAGCTATGGCATCTATGGCTATCTTGGGTCCTGTAGCTGCGTCTCCGCCTGCAAACACTCCCTTGATGCTTGTTTCGAATGTTTCTTCGTTTATGGCGATGTTTTTCTTCTTGCCCTGTCCTACGTTTATGCTGCCGCAGTCAACTTCCTGTCCGATTGCAGCAATAATCGTGTCGGCTTCAAAGGTTACGAATTCTCCTGTAGGCTCAGGTTTCTGTCTTCCTGATGCATCCTTTTCGCCGAGAACCATCTTCTCGCACTTGAGGCCTGTAACTTTCTCCCCGCCTTCAACCAATGCAGGTGCGCTCAGGAATGAGAATATAACGCCTTCTTCCTTTGCTTCTTCAATTTCTATTTTTTCTGCCGGCATTTCGTCTTCGGTTCTTCTGTATACAACCCTTACTTCTTCGGCACCAAGTCTTATGCTTGTCCTTGCTACGTCCATGGCTGTGTTTCCTCCGCCTACGACTATGACCTTCTTGCCTATCTTAACCGGATTGTTTTCAGCAACCTTTATTAAAAAGTCAATTCCACCCAGAACTCCCGGAGTGTTTTCTCCTTCGCACCTCATGGGTGAGCTTTTCCATGCTCCGATTCCTAAAAATACAGCGTCGAACTTGCTTCTTAGGAAATCCAGGGACATGTCTTCTCCGATTTTCACGCCGTAGCTGATTTTTGCTCCCATGTCTTCGATGACTGCAACTTCAGCGTCAACAACGTTCTTCGGAAGTCTGTATTCAGGTATGCCGTATCTAAGCATTCCACCTGGTTTTTGTTTTGCTTCGAATATTTCAACTTCATGTCCGTCTCTCAAAAGGAAGTATGCTGCGGAAAGACCTGCAGGTCCTGCTCCTACAACTGCAACCTTTTTGCCTGTTGACGGTTTTACGCTTGGAATGTATACATCGTCAGAATTCAAATCGTAATCTGCTGCATATGTCTTAATGCATGCAATTGAAATGGATTCTTCAACATGTTGTCTTCTGCATGCTTTTTCGCATGGATGCGGACATACTCTTCCTATGCTTGCAGGAAGCGGAAGCTTTTCTTTTATAAGTTTCAATGCTTCCTTGGGCTGCCTGTTGGCAACAAGTCCTACATATCCCTGCACGTCAGTGTGGGCAGGACAGTTCAGTGTACATGGGGCCTTGCAGTCACCGATGTGCACGGATACAAGAAGATTCAATGCAGTGTTTCTGGCTTCTGCCACCTTTTTAGTGTTGGTCTTTACGACAAGACCGTCTGCAACCGGTGTTGCGCAGGCTCTTGCAACCTTTGGCTGTCCCTCGATTTCAACAACGCAAAGTCCGCAACCTGCATAAACCTCAAGGTTTTCATCAAAACACAGATGAGGAATTTCTATATTGTTTTCCAACGCTGCTTCTAGTACTGTCTTTCCCTGTTCAGCCGTTATTTCTTTTCCATTAATGTTTAATTTTACTAAAGCCACGGTCAATCCTCCCTCTTAGTTTTTTTCTACAGCGCCGAATCTACATACGCTGTAACAATTGCCGCATTTGATGCACAGTTCCTGGCTGATGGCATGAGGATTCTTGACAGTTCCCTCGATTGCATTGACAGGACACTTTCTTGCGCACAGCGTGCAGCCTGTACATTTGTCCTTGTTGATTTCATAAGTCAAAAGTGCCTTGCAATGTTTTGCCGGACATTTTTTGTCAACAATGTGTGCTAAATATTCGTCCTTGAAATATCTCAATGTGGACAATACAGGGTTGGGAGCAGTCTGACCAAGACCGCAGAGAGAACCGTCCTTAACGCTTGTTGCAAGAGTTTCAAGTTCCTCCAGGTCTTCCATTGTTCCTTTGCCTTGTGTTATTTTTTCAAGAATCTTCAGCATTCTCTTAGTTCCAATCCTGCACGGAGTGCATTTCCCGCAGGATTCGTCAACGGTAAATTCCAGGAAAAATCTTGCTATATCAACCATGCAGTTGTCTTCGTCCATTACTATCATACCGCCTGAGCCCATCATTGAGCCTGCTGCTGTCAGATTTTCATAATCTATGGGTATATCCAGGTGATCCTTTGTAAGGCATCCGCCTGAAGGTCCTCCTGTTTGAACGGCTTTGAAGGCTTTGCCGTTTGGACATCCGCCTCCGATGTCGTATATTACTTCTTTTAGGGTTGTACCCATTGGAACTTCCACAAGACCTGTGTTTGTTATCTTTCCGCCCAGAGCAAACACCTTTGTACCGGATGATTTCTCTGTTCCCATGCTCTTGAACCACTGTGGTCCGTGGAAAACAATCTGTGGAATGTTTGCCAGAGTTTCAACGTTGTTTATTACAGTCGGTTTGCCCCAGAGTCCCTTGTTGGCAGGGAACGGCGGTTTAACCTTTGACATTCCTCTTTTTCCTTCAATTGACTGCATCAGTGCAGTTTCTTCACCGCAAACGAAAGCTCCTGCGCCAAGCCTTGTTTCAATGTCAAAGTCAAAACCTGAATTGAAAATGTTCTTGCCCAAAAGTCCCAGCTCTCTGGCCTGGTCGATTGCTATATGAAGCCTTTGTACAGCTACAGGATACTCTGCTCTTACATATATGAAACCCTTTGTAGCCCCTATGGCATATCCTGCGATTGCCATAGCTTCCAAAACAGCATGGGGGTCTCCTTCAAGAACGCTTCTGTCCATGAATGCGCCCGGGTCTCCTTCGTCAGCATTGCATATGATGTATTTCTGATCCGCCTTGTTTGGTGCCGCAAAGCTCCACTTCATACCTGTAGGGAAGCCTGCGCCTCCTCTTCCTCTCAGGCCGGATTCCTTCATGAGGCTGATTACCTGTTCAGATGTCATTTCGGTAAGAGCTTTACCCAAGGCCTGGTAACCGTCCTTGGCAATATATTCATGGATGTCTTCGGGATTTATGATTCCGCAGTTTCTAAGGGCTACTCTTTTTTGTTTTCTGTAAAACTGCACATCCATCAATGAGGTGTGTTCGTCTTCTTTCTTTTCTTCCTGCGGCTGCTCAGCGCCTATGGTGTATTCATCAACAACGTTTCCGTTTAAAATGTGCTCCTCGAAAATCTTTTTTGCTTTTTCTGTGTCCACATGAATGTATGTTACCTTTTCCTTGCCGGGTACATATACTTCAACGATAGGCTCGTATGTGCACATGCCAACGCAGCCTGTCTGAACAACTTGTACATTTTTCATGTTTCTTTTTTCAGCTTCATCTGCCAATGTTTTCATGACAGGTTTAGCTCCGGCAGAAATACCGCAGGTTGCCAATCCAACAAGAACTCTTATAGGATTTTCAATATCTTTCATTTCAAAACTTGCAACTGATTCTTCTCTGATTTCTTTCAATGCATCTAATGATTTCAAGCCAGCACCTCCTAATTTCTGTATTTTTTCAATATTTCATGAACGCGTTTCGGTTCCATCTTTCCGTACACATCATCGTCAATCATCATAACCGGAGCCAAACCGCAGCAGCCTAAGCATCTTGTAGCCTCAAGCGTAAACATTCTGTCTTCTGTTGTGGTACCAACCTTGACATTGAGTTCCTCAGAAAGTTTGTCCATAATTTCCTGAGAGCCCTTCACATAACATGCTGTTCCCAGACATACACCTATCTTGTGTTTACCTTTTTCTTCTACGGTAAACTGAGTATAGAAAGTTACAACTCCGTATATGTCGGCCAATGGAATATTTGTTTCTTTCGATATAAACTGCTGCACTTCCAGCGGCAAATATCCGAATATATCTTGCGCTTTTTGTAAAGTCTGCATTAATATACCTTGTGAACTTTTTACTGAATCTATATATGATTTCAATTCTGCAAATTCACTTTTTCTTGATTCTACAAATTCATTCTGCAATTTAGTTACCTCCATATTATTTAATTCACACACACAGATAATATTATATATATGCGAATTATAAAAGTCAACCAACAACGCATAATATGTCAAAAAATAAACATGTATAAATTTACCTTTACGCAGCTGATTTTCCAAAATAGATTTGACTACGTCAAAGTTGACTCCCCTGTACTCAATCTAGAGGGGTAGTTTTTTCTTCGTTTAAGTCTTCTCTTTTATTCAAATTTATTGTTTATCTTTTCTATGAGCAAATATTTATTTTTCCAATTAAAAATTCACTTCAGTTCCATAATATGTGCAAGTTAATAATTTTTCCATTTCAGCAGCATCAATTGTTCTTGGATTAGAACCTGTGCATGCATCGCCAACTGCTAATTCTGCAATTTTAGAAACTTTTTCTTTGAATTCAGTTTCATTGATCCCAAATTCCTTTAATGACTTAGGAATATCTAATTTTACATTATATTCGTCAATCTTATCACATAATAATTTTACACATTCATCATCAGTTCCTGTAATTCCAATGCTTCTTGCTATATCAGCATAACGTCCGGCTGCATTCTTTGCATTAAATTTAATTACATATGGAAGATATATTGCATTTGCACAGCCATGAGGAATATGTCCTGTTGAGAACGCAGCGCCTGTTTTATGTGCCATAGAATGAACTATTCCTAATAGTGCATTGCTGAATGCCTGACCTGCCATACACTGTGCATAATGCATCTGCTCTCTTGCAGCCGTATCACCATTATATGATTCTTGAAGATACTCAATTACCATCTGTATAGCTTTAATTGCAAGAGGGTCAGTGAAAGGACTGTTAAGAGTTGATACATATGCTTCAATAGCGTGAGTCAATGCATCCATGCCTGTATGTGCAGTTAATTTTTGTGGCATAGTCTCAGCCAAATCTGGATCAACAATGGCTATATCAGGTGTAATATTAAAATCGGCCAAAGGATATTTTATACCCTTTTCATAATCTGTAATAACCGAAAATGCTGTAACTTCAGTGGCAGTTCCTGATGTTGATGGTATCGCTATGAATTTTGCCTTTTGTCTTAATTCCGGAAATGAGAATGGTTGAAGAATTTCTTCAAAATCAGTATCCGGATACTCGTAGAATACCCACATAGCTTTAGCTGCATCTATTGGAGAACCTCCACCCATTGCTATAATCCAATCAGGTTCAAAGGCTCTCATTTCAGCAGCACCATTCATAACTGTTTCCACAGATGGATCAGGTTCAACATTTTCAAATAATATTGTTTCTATTCCAGCTTCCTTCAGGTATGCAAGAGTCTTGTCTACGAAACCAAACCTTTTCATAGAGCCTCCGCCTAAAACCAATATTGCTTTTTTCCCTTTTAAGTTCTTTAGTTGTTCTAACGAACCTTTTCCATAATACATGTCTCTCGGTAATGTAAATCTCATCATAGTAAAATCTCTTCCTTTCAAATGTTTTATTATTGTTGTTTGTTTAATTGTTGTATTTATAACAAGCAATTTTCATGCCAACATTTCTACAAAGCAACATTTAGGATTTTATACCACATAAATTTCACATTCATGAAAATAGTGTTGCAAAAAACAACATTTTTGAAGAATTATTGTTGTTTTTTGCAACACTGTTGTGTTTTCGTACTATTTTCTAAATTAAATCCAACGATGCATTAGTAATAATTGTTAGTTTTTATACAAACAATCACTTAGCATCATCTTTTTTTGTATTTATTTATTTTAGAATGCAAGGTGCTTCTGTTAACACCTAAAATCTGGGCTGTTTTAGAAATATTTCCATTACATTTATCAATACAACTTAATATTGCCTTTTGCTCCCATTCATCAAGGGAACACATATTGTATTCCAATTCACTTGCAACAGAATTATATAGTTTATAATCTAAATTCTTAGTTTCAAAATTGAAAGAAGTATTTCCATCCAAATTAACAATATTTTCTATGCAGTTCTCCATTTCACGTACATTACCAGGCCAATTGTAGCCTATTAGTTTTTCAAATAAATCATATTTAACTTTTGGTATTGGTTTCCCTAATTTAACGGATTTAACCTTTAAGAAATACTGTATAAGCAGCTCAATATCTCCTTCTCTTTCTCTTAGAGGCGGAACATATATGGGAATTACACTTAATCTATAGTATAGATCTTCACGGAATGTACCCCTCTCAATTTCTTTCTTTAAATCTTTATTTGTAGCTGCAATAATTCTCGCATCTGTATAAGTACATTTATTCCCGCCTAACCTGCTAACACAGCCCTCCTGCAACACTCTTAAAAGGCTTACCTGCATGTCCAAAGGCATTTCTCCTATTTCATCTAAAAACAAAGTTCCTCCGTTGGCAAGTTCAAATTTTCCGGGATGGCCACCTTTCTTAGCACCAGTGAAAGCCCCCTCCTCGTATCCAAACAATTCACTTTCTATGAGACTTTTTGGTATGGCTCCACAGTTTATTGCTACGAAGCTGTTATTTCTTCTGTTGCTATTGTTATGGATTGATTGAGCAATAAGTTCTTTTCCAGTTCCACTCTCACCTTGAATAAGCACCGTGGAAGGACTGTTAGAAATGCTCTTCGCCTGCTCTTTTAATTTTAAAATTGCTTTACTTTCCCCAATTATATCGTCAAAAGTATAAGTAGCTGACATTCCGGTATATTTATTTACCAAATTATATACATTCTGAATATCCTTAAATATCGCCACCGTGCCCGTTATATCGCCAGTTTTGTTTTTAATGGGATAGACACTTAAATCAAACCTGTTCTTCTTCTTATTGCCGAAATATATGATTTCCTTATTCTCATAAGTGTTTTTCCTCTTAATTTGACCTAATATAAACTCCCAGTTGTCTAAAACATTAACAGCTTTTTTATTAATTATTTTTTCAATTTCAATCTCAAGCATACTGCACAAAGTGTTATTTACAGCTTTTATTACCCCATTGGTATCTGCCGCAAAAATTCCTGCATTAACAGAATCCATGACAGTATTTAAATACTCATAAGCTTCTAATAACTCATTTTGTGTTTTTTCAACTTTAAGTTGGTTTTCTATAGACTTTACCGCAGCAACTACAAGCCCTAATGTATGAGGATGAGCTAACTGGCGTCGTCCGGTTAAATTAAGGCTTCCAATAATATCCCCTTTTTCATTATGAATAACTGCAGCGGAACAAGTCCATATATGAAATGCAGTTATAAAATGATCTTCCCCTGATGCTTGTATTGAACAATTTTCATAAAGTGCTGTGCCCATGGCATTAGTACCTGCGCTCTTTTCACTTAAATCTGCGCCAACAATAATGCCTACTCTTGTTTGGTCCTCAATGATATCTCTATCTCCTATAATAGTAAGAACTATACCATCCTTATCCGTTAGGTATATGGAAAATCCTGATCCCCTTAAAAGATCATACAGTATCTCAATGAAGGGTCTTGCTATTTTTACCAATTCGTTATTTTTATCCAATAACATTTTAAGTTCTTCACCTTTAAATATCTTTGCAGGCAAAGCCCTACACTTTTCTATTCCATATTGAATACATCTTTTATGTGATCTATTTATTATTTCTCTATAAATATGTGCTTCGGACATTTAGCTTTTCACCTCTATGCATTTATTATAAATTGGTTTAATAGCAACCATAACAGATACTTTATTAACATTTTTTAGTAATAGAACTCTAGCTAAATATTCTCTAAAGATAGTACATATATTACGCACAGCTTAGTAGGTGAGATTATTATATCGCGGTACTTAGTACATGTAAAGCCACAAAATATAGAGATCAAGATATTTTCTCTTGATTATGAACGTTTTAATACAACAAAGTCGTAAGATTTTATTTTATCTTACGACTTTGTCTACATTATGTTATTTATGCACAATCCAGCATAATCAGAATTTATTGTAAAATGTCTTGTATGCTTTGTAAGTCATGTATACATCTGTCTTGGACACGATTTCGAAAGGAGCATGCATGCTCAGAACAGGAACTCCCAGGTCAACAACGTCCATGTTGTAGTTTGCCATGATGTAAGCTATTGTGCCTCCGCCTCCCTGATCAACCTTTCCGAGCTCTGCGCTTTGCCAGATTACTCCGCTGTCGTTGAACAGCCTTCTGAGTTTTCCTATGTACTCGGCGTTGGCGTCATTTGCCCCTGATTTTCCCTTGCTTCCCGTGTACTTGATCATGGCGACGCCCTGACCCATGACAGCAGCGTTTTGCTTTTCGGAAACCTGGGGATATGTGGGGTCCAGCCCTGCAGCAACGTCCGAGGAAAGCATGGAGCTGTTTGCCATGGCTTTTTTTAGCTTTCTTTCACAGTAGTTTCCGTTGTTTTCTATGGCTATGATTTCAGCTGCCAGGTTGCTGAAGAACAAGGAATGCATTCCGGTGCTTCCGTTGCTGCCCACTTCTTCCTTGTCTGCAAACAAGGCAATAGCTGTTTTTTCCGGATTGTTTAATTCAAGGATAGCTTTCAGAGAAGTGTAGGCGCAGACTCTGTCGTCGTGGCCGTAAGCCATTATCATTCCCCTGTCGATGCCCACATCCCTGGATTTCCCTGCAGGCACAATCTCAAGCTCTGCAGTCTGGAAATCTTCTTCTATCATTCCGTATTTTCCGTTTAACAGCTTTAGCACATTCAGCTTAAATTTTGTACCTTCATCATTGCTGTCAGCCGGAAGGCTTCCTATTATTACATTTAGGCTTTCGCCTTCTATGGCATCAGACAGTTTTTTGTCGTTCTGGTCCTTGGCAAGGTGCGGGAGCAAATCGGTTATGTAGAAAACAGGGTCGTTCTCATCGTCTCCGATGGCCACGTCAATTATTTCCCCGTCTTCTCTGACAACTGTGCCGTAAAGAGCCAGCGGTATGGCTACCCACTGATACTTTCTTATTCCACCGTAGTAATGAGTCTTCAGAAGAGTGAGGCCGTGCTCCTGGTAGAGAGGATTTTGCTTTAAGTCGATCCTTGGAGAATCCACGTGGCTTCCAACAATGTTCATGCCGTTTTCAAGTCTTTCATTTCCTGCAACGGCAAGCACCGCATCTTTTCCCTTGTTGACATAGTAGTATTTCGTTCCCGGCTTTATTTCCTGCAAGTCCTCTATGTTCACAAATCCGTTTTCTTCAGCACGCCTTACGATTTCCCTTATGGACAGCCTTTCAGTCTTTGATGCATCGATGAATTTTTTGTAATCATCGCCCAGGTCAAATACTCCCTGTTTTTCTTCATCATTTATAACGTTCCATATGAAATTTTTCCTGTAAAAAAGTTTATCGTTATTTTCCATAATATCTCCCTCATTCAATATATACCAAAGAAGCAAGATACATCCTGCCTTCTATCTCCACACATCGTATGTCGTAGTTTTTAACCATGGAAAACTCCCCGTCATATCCGCTCATCTGCCATTTTAAATCAGCGTTGATGTGCATGTTTCCGTCCGCATTCTCGAGGCTTTTAATCTCGTCCACCTCCACACTCAAGGCAAGTTCATAGTCCGTAGGACTGTCCATAACCTTACGCAAAATGTCAAGGTCATTTTTTAAGAGGTTTTCCGCTTCTATGTTGTCCAGTTTTTCCTCAAGATTTTCCATGTCCTTTATTCCGTACAAGAATTCATTCATTATTACTATGCGCTGGTTCAGCAGCTGTTCTAAGCTGTCAATCTCCTCATAGTATTGGTAGTATCCGAATGAACTATAACTGAAAAGAAGAGAAAAAAGCATTAAACAAATAAATCGCTTCTTCATTTGTAATCCCCCTACAATATTGTTTACACAAATTATAGGGGGACCGGTTTAGATTTCGTGACGCTATTTGTCACGAAAAAAATATAAGTTTTCGTTTAATTTCAACACATTATAACAACAGCAGCATCATTCTAACCTGAATCAAAACACCATCAAAACTGCAAAAGCTTTGATTCGCAGGATTATCAACTGTTGATCCTAAGTTAGCCTAATGTTCTTACGCTTTTTCTCTTCTCGATGGTAAACGGAAGTTCCATCAGACCTTGAGGAGTTTTGTCGCCTTTTATCATTTTTATGAGCATGCGCATTCCCACGGCTCCCACATCATAATAAGGTTCTCCGATTGTTGTTAGTTCCGGTCTTACAAATCTTCCTTCCCTGATGTTTCCGAATCCTACAACCGAAACATCCTCCGGAACTCTGATTCCGTTGTCATAGAAGCTGTTCATGATTCCGATTGCAATTTCATCATTGCTGCACACAACTGCTGTAAATTCCTTTGCATCCTTTGCCACGGATTTTCCCAGCTCGTATGCCCTGCTGTGCTTGTTTCCTCCCACAACGTATATTTTGGAATAATTCAGTTCGTTGTCCTCGATTGCCTTCTGATACCCTGCTATTTTTTCATTCTCGGCAGATGTCCTTGCAGTAAAATCTGAAACGTAGGCAATGTTTTTGTGTCCTTCCTTAATGAGGTAGTTTGTCATCTCATAAAAAGCGGCATTGCTGTCTACTGAAATGTGGTTCATGTTTTCGTGCACGTCTCTTGTGAAGTAGATGCAAGGCTTGTTTAAGCCTTTTGCCAGCTCAATTATCTCGTCATCAAATTTGTTTCCTACCAGGAAAAGACCTTCTGCCTGTTTTCTGTCCAAAAGCTGCAGATATTTTTCCTGAGTTTCTTTGCTGTTGTAGCTGCTGCACAGAAGTATGTCATATCCGTACATTTTACCTATTTCCTCAATACCTCTAACTATATCAGCCACATAGCTCTGAGCTAAATTGTTTACTATGACACCGATTAAATAAGATCTTCTAGTAACAAGACTTCTTGCAACGTCATTGGGTTTATATCCGGTCTCTTCGATAACCTTGAGAACTCTTCTTCTCACTTCGGGACTTACAGGCTTTGAATCATTGATGACTCTTGAAACGGTTGAAATGGACACTTCTGCAAGTCTTGCAACGTCTTTAATTGTTATCATTTTATCCTCCTAGTGAATTTTATGGTTATGTGATATTCCTAATTATATTTTTATTATATATGTAACATCAGGAAAACGCAATCGTTTTTTCCCAGTTTTCCTAAAAAGTTGCTCCACGGCTCTGCTATGAGATCTATGTCCCCCTACCGTGTAAAAACGCTCGCATTTTTATAAAAAAATAAACCCGCGAGAGCCGCAAACCAATAATTCATACCCGCATCTAAGCAGGTGGGATCTCTGTTACGTGATTCTGGCTTCCCGTCAAGGCGGGCTTGTCATAGGCACTTAAACTCGAATTCCCTTTTACAATATGTCGGTTGAATTAAAAGATTTCCGTGAACCGCAGGCTTTAATTCCTATTAAGTTAATATGATTATACCATAGGACGGTTAAACTTACAACTGTAATTTACTTTCGGCAAATACAATTATTAGTATTTTGTCCCGGTTTTCTGTTAATATCCGAGGAATTATTCATGCATACTATCCAGTTCTTCCTCTGATAATACTTCTTTTTCCGTTAATTTTTTTGCAATTGCAGACACCATATTTCTGTTGTTTTCCACCAATTTTACAGTATCTTCGTATATTTCTGCCAAAAGCTTTCTAACTGATTGTTCCACAAAAGACGGCGAGATATTCAGCTTCTCGGACAAAACTTTAAAATTCACAAAGACAGCTTCCTCATCCATTCCGTAAGCTGCGATGTAGTCAACTGCAAGAGAAGTTGCCTTTTCAATGTCATTTTGAGCACCTACGGTTATGTTTTCTTTTCCGAAAAACACTTCTTCGGCTGCTCTTCCTGCCATTAAAACCGACAGCTGTTTTCTTATGCGTGTTTTCGTCACAACCTCAGAACCGTTGGGAGAACTCAGCGTATATCCTCCGGCCCCCTTGGTGGTGGGGATGACAGAAACCCTTATAATCTTGTTTTCAGGAATAAGGTGTCTGGAAACAAATGCATGTCCTGCCTCGTGATATGATGTGGTTATTTTTTGCCTTTCATTTTCCTCAGCATTCTTTTTCTCTGAACCAGCCAGCACGTTCAAATATGCTCTTTGCACGTGACTGGCTGAAATTTTATCTGAGTTTTCCCTTACAGCAATAAGAGCTGCCTCGTTTATTAAATTCTCAATCATGGCACCGCTGAAATACACGGTGAGATCTGCAACTTCGTCCAGATCCATGTCTTCGGATACTTTCATTTTTGAAAGGTAAAGATTAATAATGTCTTTTCTTGCATTTCTGTCCGGAAGCATTATTTCTATCTGCCTGTCGAATCTTCCTGGCCTTAACAGTGCCGAATCAAGGGTGTCGATTCTGTTTGTGGCTGCAACCACCACAATTCCTGTGTCATCCCCGAAACCTGACATTTCCGTAAGCAGAGCATTCAGGGTTCTGTCCCCTTCATCGCTTCCCCTTAAGTTTCCATTCATTCTCTTTTTGCCTATGGCATCTATTTCATCTATGAAAATAACGCTTTTGCCCGACTTCTTAGCCTTCTTGAAGAGATTCCGAATCCTTCCGGCTCCAAGTCCGGCATATACCTGAACAAAATCAGAGCCTGATACGGCATAGAATGGAACTCCTGCTTCACCGGCCAGAGCCTTTGCCATCAGTGTCTTTCCTGTTCCCGGAGAACCGTAGAGAAGCACTCCCTTTGGCATCCGTGCATTGAAGTTTGCATACTTGTCCGGGTTCTTTATGAAGTCTACGATTTCCTTGAGGCTTTCCTTAGCCTCGAAGTTTCCGGCCACGTCCTCAAATGTCATGTGGGAGGAACTCAGATAGTCCATTTCGTTTAAATTGTTTATTTCTTTCTGGGCTGATTTCTTGTTTTTAAAAGCAATGAAGAAAACAAAAACCAGCACCCCGATAACTGCCAGTATTTGATAGCTGTTCATACATACCCCCTAAAAAATAATTAAAAATCAAAGAATGAATTAATGAATTAGCGTATGTGCTGATTCAACCCTTCATTTTAATTCTTAACTCTTAATTCTTAATTCTATTCTACTACGGGTATATACGATTGGATATACTCAATATATAGCTCTACATCAATGTATTTCCTTTTTTTCCAGAAGGCACACAGCCTGAGCAGCTATACCCTCGCCTCTTCCTTCGAAGCCCAGGTGCTCGGTGGTCGTTGCCTTTATGTTTACATTGGATACGTCAGTATTTAAATCTTCAGCCATGTTGCTTCTCATCTGCTGTATAAAGGGAAGCATCTTAGGCCTTTGAGCAATGATCACGGCATCGATGTTTCCTACACGAAATCCGGTGCCTTCCATTACCGCCGCCACATGACGCAGCAAATCTCTGCTGTTCGCCCCTTTGTAAGCTGGGTCCGTATCAGGAAAGTGACGCCCTATATCACCCTGACCCAGAGCTCCCAGTATGCTGTCCATGACCGCATGGATGAGCACATCCGCGTCGGAATGTCCAAGCAGCCCTTTTTCAAAAGGAATATCAACGCCTCCTATTATGAGTTTTCTGTTTTCAGTTAATTCATGTACATCATAACCTATTCCTATTTTCATATGTCTCCTAGTATACGCTTGAAAGTATTTCCGCAACTCTCAAGTCAAGCGGTGTTGTGATTTTTATGTTTCTCTGCAGCCCTTCAATGGTCTTAACACGGTAACCGTAGTATTCCACAATGGATGAATCATCTGTAAACACTTTGTCCTCTGTCAGTGCGTTCAAGTAGCATTCCCTTATTAGCTCGTAGTCAAAAGCCTGGGGAGTCTGGACTGCCCTCAGCCTTGCTCTGTCCAATGTATCTTTCACAAAGCCCTCACCGGAAACTTCCTTTATGGTGTCCACCACCTCCACCACAGGTATGCATGATTTGTAAATATCAGCATTTTCAACGCAGTTGCTGATGAGGTTGTAAGAAACAAACGGCCTCACACCGTCATGGATTAGCACAATACGGCACTTGCTGTTCACAGCCTTTATGCCTTCAAAGACCGATTCGGTCCTTGTTGCTCCTCCCTGTACCACTTTAACTACCTTGCGGTATGCAGGCGCAATTTCTGTATTTACATAGTCCAGTTCTTCCTTGTTCACCACAAGTATTATTTCATCTACCTCATTGCTTTTTTCAAACTTGTACAAAGTGGTGTCAAGTATGGTCTTTCCCGCTATTGACATGTACTGCTTGGGCAATTCTGAACCCATTCGCGTTCCCTTGCCGGCAGCCACAATAATCGCAGAAACATGTTTGTTATTAAACATAGATCCCCCTTCCTTCAATGAAGAATTAAGAGTTAAGAATTAAATGAAGAAATTTAGGCTTTGCCTAAATTTCAACCATCAATTCTTCATTCTTCATTCTTAATTCTTAATTAACTAATATTCTTCATTATTACTATTCTTAATTTAATATAGATTACTCTTTCTTACAGAAAGTAATGTTTCAGTTTAAGAGTTTTTTCAGGTTCAGGTCTGACAGTTCGGCGTGAGGAACACCCAGTTTTCTGCTTGGAATGAAGCTGCCGTGACAATCCGATCCGCCTGAAATCATAAGGTTGTTCTTTTTGCAGAATTCGATGTAGTATTGGGCTCCTCCCTTATTGTAGGGAGAAAAGCATTCTATACCGTCTATTCCCTGTTCCAGCCAGAATTTAAGTTCCTCTTCAGGCATCACGCCGTCCTTGAAATGGTATGACGGATGTGCAAGGAACAACTTTCCTCCGGTTTTCTTTGCAACGTCGATTACCTCCTCGGGACTCTTCAGTACTGCTTTTAAGCCCGACTCCTTAACATCGTTTAAATGGATCAGAAAATCTTTGTGAATGCCTTTATCGATCATGTAGTTGGCTGATTTCCAGCCTCCTCTTTTCCTGTCATAGCTGTATTTCTCAAAGTCTTCAAAGCTTATGCTGTCATACTTGTTCGCAGCGAACGTCTTGATGTATTCCTTGTTGGAGCTGAGTTTGCTCTGGTTGGTCCAGTCTATAAGCTCCAAAAGACCTTTGTTGTTCAAATCGAAATTGTACAATGTAAGGTGGTATTCCCTTCCGTTATAATCAGCAGAAAGTTCCGTACCAGGAATGAAAAGCAAATTATCCGAAGGCAGTAATATGTCCTGCATATTCTTCACGTTGTCCACGCAGTCGTGGTCAGTTATGGAAAATATGTCTATTTTGTTTTTCTTTATTTCATCTTTCAATTCCCACACATCCCACGTTCCGTCAGAAGCGCAGGTATGCATGTGCATGTCGGTTTTTTTCATCGTTACCTCTTTCTAGTAAAGCGAGTCCTCGTTTATCCTTGTGTAAAATTTTTCCTTAATCTGGTTGAAATCCCTGGTTTGTGCCATAATCCACATAAGCTTTGTTATGGCTGCCTCAATGGTCATGTCATAAGCCTGAAGAACATTGAACTTCTTTAATGCTTTCACGCCAACCTCATAGACGCCCATGTCGCTTCCTTCAAACATAACCTGAGTGGCAACCACGACTATCTTTCCTTTTTCAGTGAGATCCCCAAGCTTTTCAAGGAAATTCCTCCTGTCTAAAAACGGAAGCCCTCCGACGCCGTAGGACTCTATTACGACGCCTTCATATTTTTCGCCTATGTAGTCAAGAACATCCGGATCCATTCCCGGTGCCAGCTTAAGCAGGAATATGCTTGGAAAAATATTTTTGTAAAACTTAACTTCCAAATCCCTGCCGTCATTTCGGATGTACTTGGTTATCCTCATGTCATCTATTATTGCCGCAACAGGGAAATTAATGCTTTCAAAAGCACTGTAGCTTTTTGATTTTACTTTTCTCGCTCTGGTTCCCACAATAGCCTTTCCGTCAAATACCAGGTAAACTCCGCGCACATCATTTTCTGCCGCGAACCTGAAGCTGTCAAGGAGATTTTTCTTTGCATCTGTAATGTCTGCATTGATAGGTTTTTGTGAACCGGTTACAACTATGGGCTTGTCCGGATTCTGAATCAGGTATGACAGTGCGGCGGATGTATAGGACATGGTGTCGGTTCCGTGAGAAATTACAAAACCGTCATACTTGCTGTAGTTCTTCTCGATTGCTTCGGTCATTAAAACCCAGTACTCCGGCTGTATGTTTGTGCTGTCAATATTCAGAATCTGTATTGTATCAACATTGCAAAATTCCTTGATTTCAGGAACATATCCCAGGAGCTCCTCCGAAGTTATTCCCGGTGCCAGTCCTTCTTCCGTCTTTTTTGATGCAATTGTTCCGCCTGTGGCGATAAGCAAAATGTTTTTTTTCATATTCCCACCTTCATAAAATAATAACAACCAGAAATTTCTTAAAAGCCTTCCGCAACATTAAAATATATTCAACATTGTTTTTTTAACTCTTCATTCTTAATTCTTAACTCTTAATTAAATAACTCATGTCTTCCGGCAGAGGGCATGTCACAGTAATTTCCTCCCCGGTCAAGGGCTGCCTGAATTTCATTTCGTGGCAGTGAAGAGCCTGCCTGTCAATGAGGTTGCTTTCATTTCCGTACAGCGTGTCTCCCAATATGGGATGACCTATGTGTTTCAGATGAACCCTTATCTGATGGGTCCTCCCAGTTTCAAGCCTCAGCCTCACCAGCGTCATATTATCCAGTCTCTTTTCAACCTTGAAATGTGTTATGCATTCCTTGCCGGATGGATCCACAACCCTGGTTATGTCCTCAGGGTTAAGCCTGGCTATGGGTGCGTTGATTGTTCCTTCATCTTCCCGAATTATTCCTTCCGCTATGGCATAGTAGTATTTGTCTACCGTGTTTGATTTCATCTGGTTGGCAAGCTCATTGTGAGCGTAGGGGTTCTTGGCAATAATCACAATTCCGGACGTGTTCATGTCAAGCCTGTTCACAAGGCGAACCTTTCTCTGAAGTCCCTTTTCCCTGAAGTAGTATGCCACACCGTTTGCAATGGTGTTGTCCTGATGCGACTTGGTGGGATGAACCACGATGTATGGAGGCTTATTAACCACCAGGAGGTCAGTGTCCTCATAAACAATTACAATGGGAATGTTCACCGCATTGTATTCATCTTCATCTTCGTCAAACTGAATTTTTATAATGTCTCCGGCTGCAACTTTTTTGTTGAGCTTTGTGATGCTGCCATTTAAAAAAATGCTGTCACTCAGCTCCAGCCTCTTTGACAGACGTCTTGAGAAATTTAAGTTTTCACTCAATATGCCCTTTACAGTCTTGCCGTTTTCTTGTATTGTATATTTGAGAATATTATCGTTATTCATTAATATGCTCCTGCATTTTATCAATTATTACTATAATATAAATTACTTTCAAAGTAAAGGGGATTATCATGAAGGAAAAGGTTATAAATATAGCTGCCAACGATGACACTTATACGTTGGAGATAAAAAAATGTCTGGTTGAGATCCTGAAAAATAACGGATACAGCTGTAATGAAGGTTTCTCTGAAAATGGAGAGCTTAACATTACAATAGGAGGAGACGGTGCGTTTCTAAGGGCTGTAAGGGAAAGCAGCTTTTCATCGGTGCCGTTCATAGGAATAAACACCGGCACATTGGGCTTCTATCCCGAAATAACCCCTGAAAACATGGAAGCGTTCGTGCATGACTACATAAACGGCAAGTATGCCATAAACGATGTAAACCTTATAGAAAGCGAAATAGTATTCGCAGAAGGCCAGACTGAAAAGGTGTATGCCGTAAATGACATAATCCTGAAGAGAAAGGACATGAAAACAATTCATCTTGATGTTTACATAGCCTCAAACCATCTGGAGAAAATCAGCGGTGACGGACTGATAATATCTTCACCTCTGGGAAGTTCCGCCTACAACAAGTCTGCAGGAGGAAGCCTTGTGTATCCTTCCCTCAAGACTCTGCAGCTCACACCTCTTTCACCAATAATTTCAAATGCCTACAGGTGTCTTGACTGCAGCATAATCGTCCCTCCGGAGTTTGAAATTACAATTTATCCTGAAAGAAGGACGGACTACTACATAGCTCTGGCAGCAGACGGGGAGATGTACGAGTACGATGAGATAGAATGCGTCCACTTCAGGACGTCCCAAAGGATAATCAGCAGGCTTTCCACCGGTACATTCAATTACTGGAATGTCATCAAGGACAAATTTTTGTAAGCAATAAATCAATACAAAAGGAGCAGCATCCAATAAACCATCTGCTCCTTTGTTTTTTATCATTAATCACCTGTGCCCTGCAGTAGTTCAGAAAATCCTTATCTATGCTCAGGATGACAACTATGCACATTAGCGCAAGGTTATCACATCTTCAAGGTAAACTTGCTTCCCACGTTTATAGTACTTTCAACTGTCAGGGAGAACCTGTGGGCATCAGCAATCCACTTCGCAATACTTAAGCCAAGTCCGGTTCCGCCTTCCCTGTGACGGGCCTTGTCGGCTCTGTAAAATCTGTCGAAGATTCTGTCCAGGTCCTTCTGGCATATGCCTATGCCTGTATCTTCCACGGAGAATATTTTCTTTTTGTTCTTGTCTGTGTAGAGGCTGACGGTTACCTTACCCTTCTCCGTATACTTCACCGCATTATCCACCAGTATGACAACAAGTCTTCTCAGCTTGTCATAATCTGCCTTTATTTTTATGTCATCTTCCATCATAAGCTCAAACTCAATATTCTTCTTGTGAGCAATGATTTCCATGTTCTGACACACATTTTCAACAACCTCTGAAAAAGAAAATTCAGAGAGGTCAAGTTTTTCCTGATTGGCATCAGCCTTGGCCAAAATCAAAAGTTCATCTATGAGTTTTGCCATTACTCTGGTTTCAGAATACGCATTTGACAGCCACATTTCATTTTCTTCAACGGTTCCTTCATCATCGCTCAATACCACATCCAGGTTGGTCTGTATTACAGTAAGAGGAGTTCTTAGCTCATGAGACGCGTCAGCAACAAATTCCTTCTGGCGTATCCATGTATCCTTGATGGGTTTGATGGCCTGGCCTGTGAAAATGTAGCTTATGCCAAGCAGCACTGCCATTCCGCTTATACCCGTGACAAAAAGAACAGTTTTCAGGAAAGACCAGAGGATATCTTCATTAACCGTGTTTTGGTAAACCTGAACCACGCTTTTTCCGTTTGTGTCATTAAAGTACTTGGTAAGAATCCTATAGTTGAAATGCCCTATCTTTTTTGTAACAAAGGAGTCTTTTTCTTCATCATACGCCTTTTGAGCCAGGTTCTGTATGTTGTCGGCAATGGATTTTTCATTTTCTTCAACATATACTCTATCCATGTTCCTGTCGTAAATAACATAACATGCATCCAGCTTTTGCGTTCCCATGAATGCAACGCTGGGTCCGAGCCTCAAAAACATACCATCGTTCATAAAAAATCCGGAGAAAGACATGGTCCTGTACGTATAAATCCTGATGGCTTCCGTCTCCATAAGCTCCTTATTGCTGTCCTCAAACACAAGCCTTGTGAAGCTGTATATGCCGGTAGCCACAAAAAACATGAAAACCACAAGGATCATTGCCATATATGCCGTTAATTTCAAATGAAGCCTTCTGAACATTCTACTTCTCCTTGAGCATGTATCCCACGCCGCGCACGGTTTCTATTTTTGCATTTGTCTCTTCAAGCCTCTTTCTGAGATGATGCACATAAATTTCTATGTTGCTTTCCAGAACATCTGCCTCAAGACCCCAGATTCTGTCAATTATCTGTTCCCTTGTAAACACCTGTCTCGGTTTCTTGATGAACATCTCCATAAGCATCGCTTCCTTGAGCGGTATCTTGTATTCCTTGTCACCCAGGAAAAGCAGGTAGTTCTTGACATCATACCTGATGTCTTCAAATTCGTATATCTCACCCACATATTCCGTGCTCTTCCTTCTGGCGAGAGCCTTCACCCTGGCAATAAGCTCCTTCGTGGCAAATGGCTTAACAAGGTAGTCGTCTGCTCCGTTTTCGAGGCCGAACACCCTGTCATCAATTGTATCCTTAGCTGTGAGCATGATCACCGGTGTCTTTAGTCCTTCTTTTCTGATTGTTTTCAGTATTTGTATTCCATCAACCCCAGGAAGCATTATGTCAAGAACAATTACATCGTATATGTCTTTGCTTGCCAGGAGCAGCCCTTCCTCTCCGTCATTGGCTATGTCAACATCAATTTTTTGTTTTGTAAACAAAAAATTGAGTGCCTGAGTTATCTTAACTTCATCTTCTACGATTAAAATTCTCAAATTTATTCCTCCTGAATTCTTAATTATCTTTATATTAGTTGTTTATTCTTAATATAATATTAATTATTGAAGATTTCCTATTTTTGATTAATTTTGCTGTTATTATAATACAACAGTCTCGCCCTTAATGCAATTTTTTTAATCCAACCCTCACCAAGCAGAAGAAATAAAAAAGTTGTTCCGCAACTCCGCTAGGGGGACCTATGTCCCCCTTCGGCGTATAAAAAAGGATGGAATTCTTGATTCCATCCAAAATACAGAGCGCTATATGCTTGGTTCTTCTGATTCTTCGTCAGTTACTTCGTCTGTTCCATCTGCTTCTTCCATGTTATCCGTGTTTTCTGCAAACTCAACGTGAGAATGTGACTGTTTCAATTTTATGTCTTTAATAAGATTCCTCAGCAAAGCTGCCTGGCTGCTAAGTTCCTGGCTGGCTGCGGCACTTTCTTCCGCAGTTGCCGAATTTGTCTGAACAACCGATGAAATCTGGTCTATGCCGGAGTTTATCTGAGAAGCACCGAGAGCCTGCTGGTCTGATGCTGTGGCAATCTGTTCAACTATGGCAACAGTCTGGTCTGTCTTATCCACAATTTTCTTAAAGGACTCCACAGTGTCGTCAGCTATTTTTGCTCCCTTTGAAATGGCCTTTAGCGAATTTTCAATAAGATCTGTAGTGTTTTTCGCAGCTTCTGCGCTTTTCGACGCAAGGTTTCTCACTTCATCTGCAACAACAGCAAATCCCTTGCCTGCAGAGCCTGCCCTTGCAGCCTCTACCGCTGCGTTCAATGCCAGTATGTTTGTCTGGAAGGCTATGTCCTCTATGGCTTTGATTATTTTGCTTATTTCAACAGAAGAACTGTTTATTTCATCCATTGCGCCTATCATCAGTTCCATGTGCTCGGTTCCTTTTTGAACCTCATGTGCAGTGTCTTCGGATATGACTTTTGCTTCCTGCGCGCTTTTAGCATTTGAAATGATCTGTTCCGATATTTCATTGATTGTTGCCGCCAGCTCTTCAATGGAGCTTGCCTGCTCGGTTGCTCCCTGCGTAAGCACCTGAGCCCCTCCGGCAACTTCCTCGGAACCGCTGGCAACCTGCTCGGCACTCATGTTTATATTTTTAAACATGTAGTTCAAAGACTTGATTATCTGAACCACCGAATCCTTTATGGGCTCGAAGTCCCCCATATATTCCTTGTCCACAAACCTGGTAAGATCTCCGCCAACTATTGCGCCCAAATGACATGAAATGTCCTGTATGATTGCGTTTAGCTCGTTGATTGTTTTTTCAAGGGAATCCAGAAGAACTGCTGTTTCATCCTTGCTTTTGGTTTTTGGAACTTCAGTGTGAAGGTCCCCTTCTGACAACAGCTTAAGTCTGTTTGCACATGCAATGATTGGAGCTGCAATGCTGTTGGATATCCTGAATCCCAGCAGTGTAACAACAACAATTGACAATAATCCAAGAATTGCAGTTGCCATTATGCTGAATTTTGTGCTTTCCAGGTATTCACTCTGCGGAGTGTCAATGAGCATAGCCCACCCTTCTGTACCTTCGATGGGCGAATAGGACAGCATGTGTCCGGAGCCGCTAGCTTTATATGTGCCGAAATTTGTTTCACCGCTGAGCATTTTTTTCTCAAGAACAGCCAGTTCTTCGTAGCTTCCGTCATTTTCGTAATTCATTATTATATTTTCCAGATTTAAAACCTTGTTGTAGTCAGGGTGTCCTATTATATAACCTTCCTTGTCAATTATGGAAGCGTAGCCTCCTTCTCCTACAACTACTTCAGAAGCAATGTCTGTCAATGTCCTGCCGTCAATCTTCACAATTGCCACACCTTCAACCGTGGAGCCGTATATTCCGTCCTTCCAGATGGGGGCCGATATTACGTAGTACATTTCAAATGTTGCTGAATCAAACAGTGCATCCGTAACAAACACGTCTCCGTTTATGGATGCTTCAAAATAATCCATGTGCTTAACTATTTCTGTTCCGGCTGCAGATGAAACCATGCCTTCCTTGTCGGATACTGATATTCCCCTGAGATTGTGCATTGATACTCTCTCATCAAGAAGCTGTTGTATTTCTTCCGTACTTGCATCTTCCTGTGTCAGCTGCGGAAGCATACCCACCTCTGCCGCAATTGTCTTGTATATCTCAAGTTCCTTAGTAACCGTAGCAGCTGAAGCGTCTGCCACCTCATGCATGGTGTTTTCAAGTATATCGAATGTAACCTTGTAGCATAGGTAAGATGATAACCCTCCAATCAACAGTACCACTGCCAAAATTGCCGCTGTCATGTTTAAAAACATTTTCCTCTTAATGCTGTTCATTCTTATCCCCTCTTAATATATTTTTATCTGCTCAATATATGTGCTGCAACTTTCTTGTCCTCGGACTTGATGTGGCTAATCAGCCATCCTCCTATGGATGTGTTGACCTTTGCCACAAGCTGTATTGTAGCTCCGCCTTTTTCATACTCCTCCGCAATGCCCTTAACTGTAATCTTAAATGATTCGTGCTTTTCCCTGTGTGATTTGTAGTCAGGGTATGAGGACTGTATCTGCAGCCTTTCTTCATCCGCGAAATGCTTCACTACATAATTCTGAAGAAAATCAAGTGTCTTTGATACCTCTGTCCTGCCCTTGCCCTTGCTGCACGCTTCCAATAGTTCATTTATTGCATTTATCAACGATTTGTGCTGTTCGTCTATGGTAAAGTTTCCTGTCTCCAATGATTTATCCCAGCTGTATGCCATGCTAATGCCTCTCTTCCTGTATTTTTTTTATAATGTCATAGTAATTTTTCCTGCCGCTGCTTATGAGCTTTTCAAATTCTTCCTTGGGCTTAGGCTTTGAAAAAATAAAGCCCTGTGCCATATCGCAGCCTATGTTTCTTAAGAAATCAAGCTGCATGTCTGTCTCAACGCCTTCGGAAACAACGTTTAGCTTCAGGTTCCTGGCTATATCAACAATATTGTTGACTATTACCTGTGAATTTTTCTCTTCTATCTGGTTTAGAAATATTTTATCGAGCTTCAGGGTGTCAATGGGCATTTCCTTTAACAGTCCCAGGCTTGAATATCCTGAGCCGAAGTCATCCATGGATATTTCGAACCCCTCTTCCCTGAAATCCTTCATAACCGAAAAGACGTCCTTTTCACACTCATTTCCGAATACAACAGATTCTGTTATTTCAATTTCGATGAGCTTGTCGGGTATGCGGTATTTTTCACGGATTTCATTGTACTCGGCTACAAAATTAGAGTTTATGAAATGCACTCTTGAAACATTGACTGAAACAGGCACCACATCGTATCCCAAATCAAGCCATTTCCTGATATCTATACACACCTGTTCAAAAACATACTTGTCTAGGTTGACTATGAAACCGTCTTTTTCAAATATCGGTATAAATTTTACCGGATTGAGAAGTCCCAGTTCAGGGTGATCCCATCTTACCAATGCTTCAGCTCCAGCCATAATCCCAGTTTTCAGGCTCACCTTCGGCTGGTAGAAAACCTTGAACTGATCTCTCTCCAAGGCTTGGTGCATTCCATCTTCAATTTTTTTAACCTCTATGAGACTGTTTCCGATGCTTTCACTGTAGATGGCATAATCGCTTATGTACCAGCTTTGCATGTGGCTTTTGGCAAAATCTGCCCTGTCGATTGCCACTCTTATGTCAGAATTATTGTTATCAATAAAATAAACACCCATCTTTACTGCAGGCCGTATGTTGATTTTGCTCCAAATTTTTAGTTTTTCAATTTTTTTTGAAATAAGAAGCATTCTTTCAATCAGCTCTTCCTGCTTATCATATTCGAACAATACAAAAAAATTGTCCCCATCGGATTTTCCGAAAACCTCGTTTTTTAAATTTTCGATGAATACCTTACAAATTTTACGCAGTATATCATCTCCCACATCATATCCGACGCTGTTGTTTATTATATTAAATTTACTTATGTCATAATGAACAAGAGCAAATCTTTTTTCCTTATTTTCTTTTATAAGCATCTCCGAATCTCTTATGAACTTCAATTTGTTTCTGACATAAAACAATGCATCCGTGCCCTGGCTGACATCTGCATTGCTTAATCCAATACGGTATTTTCCCATATGCTTTATGAAATTTCTTGTGACGAAATAAAAACCTGCTTCCAAAGCTATAACTATTATAATAAATGTATTCAGGACCAAATCCCTTTGAATTAAAATCACATTGTCCGAAAATACAAAAATAGCAGCAACAATAATCAATATAGCCATGCAAAAAGTTGTACATAGAATGTAATAATGCACAAATGGTTTAAACCTGGAAATGTCATCGTCTCTGTAAATTCTTTTCCACCCCCTTCCTGTATATATTCTCCATTTTATGTATCGGCAAATTTTGACAGAAGTTTACAAAAAGTATCATTTAGTACGAATTTCTTTCAGCATCATGAACAATAGTAGCAACTCAATTCATTTTTAATAAACAAAAACAGGGGCAGTAAACTGCTCCCTGTGTTTGTCATTTATTAATTTGTTATTGCAGTAACTGCAATACTCCCTGTGGCTGTTGGTTAGCCTGAGCAAGCATTGCCTGAGCAGCCTGAGAAAGGATGTTGTTCTTAGTGAATTCCATCATTTCTTTTGCCATGTCAACGTCTCTTATACGTGATTCAGCAGCAGTCAGGTTCTCTGAAGTTGTTCCCAGGTTGTTGATTGTATGTTCAAGTCTGTTCTGAACAGCACCCATGTTTGCACGCTCATCTGAAACCAGTTTAATAGCTGCATCAATTGTTGATATTGCTGTGTCTGAAGTTGAAGCATCAACACCTAAATCAACACCGTCAACACTTAAAGCTGATGCCTGCATATCTGCAAATGTTACAGTTATGCTTTGTCCAGTGTTAGCACCAATCTGAAGAGTGAAGGCACCAGAAGTTCCTCCAGTCTGGTCAAGAAGGTTTTGTGTGTTGAACTGAGTAGTTTGTGCTATTCTGTCTATTTCTTCGATAAGAGCTGCATTTTCCTTCTGGATTTCTGCTCTGTCATCATCAGTGTTTGTATCTGATGCTGACTGTACAGCCAGTTCTCTCATTCTCTGTAGAATTGAGTGAGTTTCATTCAATGCACCTTCAGCTGTCTGAATCATTGATATTCCGTCTTCTGCATTCTTTGAAGCCATTTCAAGACCGTTTATCTGGCCTCTCATTTTTTCTGATATAGCCAGTCCTGCAGCATCATCGCCTGCTCTGTTGATTCTGTAGCCTGATGATAATTTTTCCAGGTTCTTGCCTGATGCTGAGTTGTTGTTTCCTAATTGTCTTAAAGAGTTTAATGCGTTAATGTTGTGTTGAATTCTCATTTAATTACCTCCATGTAATTTGTTCGGGATCCTTCCCTATTTTTTTGATATTTATTTTCAACATGGGCCCTGTGTTGAAAATAAATTATCTTTACATAATGTATATCGTAACAACTGGAAATAAGTTTAGCCTTTTATTAAATATTTTTTTCTTTTCAAGAAGGTATTGATACTATTTAATTTGCACTTCAGTCTTTCATATCAAATAAGCATCCGCGAATCTTTAACGGCTTTCAATTCTTCTTCATTTAAAAGTCTCTTGTAGTAGTCTGCTAACTTTTCATTTTTAACAATTTTACTTGCTTTTAATAAGTATATTTTATCTTTCAAAAGATTATAATCATATATTTTATTTAGAAATAAAGCAATAGATTCTTCTTTTTCTTGAGTCGAAAAAATACTTATTAATATTGTTAAAACTTCAAAATTGTATTTATCCGCATTTAACAAAGAAACAGCTATTTTTACTGCTTTTGATTTATCATTATCCATTAAATAGATTTTTAAAAGGTCATTGAAAATTTTTTCTATTTTCCCCAATGCAAAGCATTCAATATCCTTATTGTAGTTTTCACAATAATAAATACACTTTTCGAAGTAATCTATTGATTCTTTTATTCTATTCTCTCTAAATGATATAGTACCCATATGCATATAAAAATCTGGATAATCGGAGAAGTATTTAACCGCCTCAACAAAGATACTTTTCAAATCATCATAAGACTTTGACAATTTAATCATATTCATCATAATGGTGCTGTATATAATGCAATAATAATCATAAATAATTGTTTTATCAATATATTGTAATGCCTTTAAACAATAATCAAGAGCTTCTTCGTACTTTTTTTCAATGTTAAGCTGTTTGCTCAGATAAAGGTTCAACTTAGCATCCTGTGGGGTTTTTTCAAGTTCCTTTTTTAATAAATTGATATTCCGTTCATTCTTATTTTTTTTATTAATCTCTTCAGCAGCATACCCCGTATGATATATTTTCAACAAATCACTTGCATCAGCTAAAACTGGATTTGAGTTAGAAGCTCTTGTATTACATAAAATTTCATGTATTCTCTTATTATATTTTAAATAGTCTTTCCTTTTAAATAATCTTGGACTAATATTCTTCGCTGTAGCTATTATTTTATTATTTAAATCAATATTAATTAATTCACAAGTGATTCCATCAATTTGTGGCTTCTCTCCTAATTTTGTTATGTAATCTCTTATTAAACTGACTGAATCCTCTGAAAAATACTCATCGCAATCAAGAAATATTATCCAATCTCCCTTAGCTTTGTCTAATGCAAAATTTCTTGCTGCACTAAAATCATCTACCCATTCAAAGTGAAACACTTTAGCTCCTTGGCTTTCTGCTATTTCGACTGTTCTATCCGTGGAACCGGTATCCACTACTATTTGTTCGTCAACCACTGATTTTAAATGACTTAGGCAGTATTCCATATTATCTTCTTCGTTTTTTGCTATTAAGCATTGAGATATATACATTTCTCTTCCTTTCTTACGTGCAATTATTAAATGCTATATTTTAAATAGTTTAAAATCCTTTCTCTAATTCTAAGAAAGAAGTGAAATAGCTTTATTTGCATTCTTTCTGCACAACTCATATTTTCCTTTAAGCATATTTCTAATGTCATTTTCATTAAAAACTAATTTTAACAACTTTTTTTCTAAAGTCCTTTCTTCTATAAATTCGTCAAGAGGGACAACATAATCTTCACACCCCAAATCAAGAGCAATTCCTTCTGCCTTAACCGAATAACCTAGTGCCAAAACAGGTACACAGGATGAATATCCTGCAATTGTCGCGTGGGTTCTTGCAAAAATTCCTAACCTGCAATTTGATATTATATATTTGTATTCAGAAGCGCTAAGCTTATCCGAAATTAAGCATACCCTATCTTTTTTTTCAATTAATTCATATAATCCATTCAGCATTTCATAATCATTATCCATTGACATTACAACATGAGGTATAAGGGCGATATTCATATCCGTATTATTTATCACATAATCGATGACATTTAATATATTCCGTACAATAATTCCTTTTCTTTCCTCTCTACGAACAATCAAAGGACTCAAATTTATTCCCAAGGTATTTCCAACAACAAAGCTATTCGGAAGCTCTACTTTCTTTTTTCCCAATAGAAACGCAACATCGGAACATAACTCTACATTTTTTAATCCTTTTTTAAGCAATGAATTATAAGTAATACTTTCTCTTGCCGTTATAAGGCTATGTGATTTCAAAGTTTCTACCATTTCATCACACAACATGGACGGTTCTATTGAGCAACTCCATAAAACACTTTTTGCTCCTACCTCAATTGCCCGTTCATGGATTACCTTCCATTTCCTCCAGTTGTCATAGCAATAATTATCACCGCCCACCGACAAGCATACGGTATCTTTATCTATTTTATCAATTGTTGTTTTATAAATGAGCGTATCATATTTTCCTTTTACATAAGAAGATTTATCAAGTTCAACATAGTACATATCTCGTTCACAATATTCATGTACATCAACTCCGAATTCAATATCCTGCTGTTTGAAATGAGTTGAAAGAATTATATGGCTATTGGGATAGTTGTTTTTTATCAACTTTATTGTGCTTTTTATAATAGCTTCTGCACCATGATTATATGAACCGCCATGACCGTAAAGTAAAAACTTCCTATTCATGTTCTTCCTCCAAGAAATTTTTTTCCAGCCTTTTACGCAATTCGAAAAAATCCTCATCATTCTGCAAAAGCTGCCCAATTTCATCAATCTCCTTAATGGCTTCTTCATTGCGAAAGCAGTCAAGTAAGTACGAAATCCATATTTTTTTGAAATAAATATATGCCTTAGCATTATCTGAGGCAGCTGAAAGATTTTGCCCCAATAATATATAAGATTCTGCATCATCGTCCGCAACTTCCAATTCCTGCGAAACTTCGATAAACTCGTCCAATGCGCGAGAGAAGTTTTCCTTTTGCACCCAAAGAACTGTCTGTGAAAGTGCAGCTGCTAAATCGGCACTAATGTATGCTATAATCGGATATCTGGCGATTATCTCATGAATCTGGACATCTATGTTCAACTCTGTTGACGAGCATGGACGTCTTTTTCGGATCTCTGTCAAGAGAACAAAAAGTTCATCATCTGTTTTGTTCAGGGCATGGTATAGGTCAATCTCAAGCTTTGACAGCACGGTGATATCCTCATCATGCCTTTCAAACCAAATCTTAAGTTGTTCCAATACACCATTGTAATCTTTTTTTAGTAAACCAATAACGGTTTCAGGCATTTCCTGTATCAGACATTCTAAGCTTTTAGAAGCAATGAATTGCGATAACTCCACGTTGATTGAAAAAAGAATTTTAGCAGCTGTTTGTGCACCTTCCAATTTTCGACATTCATTTTGATTGAGCATCCAATAAACTATTATTTCAATGAGTTTCTTTATTTCTTTTATATATGCTCCACACTTGAGTAAATGTTGTGTGTGCTCACTACTAAAAATATCATATAGACCAATTAACTTATCTTTGGTATCTATTTGTGCATTCAGCAGTACATTTAAAGTGTCTTTTATTGAGTTGAAATATATGGCAAGTAAAAATTCTTCGTTTTTGGGGCTTATAAAACCACATTTATCAATAAGAAAGGTACGGGCAGTGTCATCTAGAATATGGTCAGAAACAATACGCCTGTTATCAAATTTATAAGATCCGGAATTTGGAGATACATAATATTTATGCAGTGTCCCTGCGAGTATGCCGACACGTTCAGCATTGTGGAAAGCTTCCATTGCAAAAAGAGTATCAGCGCCATAATTAACAGTAAAACACTTATCAAAATTACATTTCCATAAAACGTCAAATGAATAAATTTTTCCCCAAACAGTCCGCATAAATTGATGGTATTGCATGAAGTACTCGGAAAATCCCTGTCCCTTCAACAGTAGATTTTGTTTGACTTTTCTTTGTCCCATGGACTGTTTTGTGCATGAATTACTAAAATCGCTTCCACAAGCAGAAATGTCCAAACAATTTTCATGCATAAAATCAAGCATTCTTTCAATAAAATTCGGTTCGTATTCATCATCAGAATCGAGAGTACAGTAATAGTCTGTATTTTTATATCTTTCTCTCGCAAAATTAACAAAAGATATCGAATTCCAACCTTTACGGTTTATCTTATTAGTTAGTACATATAAACGGTTATCTCGTTTTGCATATTCTTCCAAGATGGATGCTGTACCATCTTCAGACGCATTGTCAAGCATATAAAATACATAATCATCATAAGTTTGCTTAAGTATGCTATCAATTGCTCGACGTATTGTATTTTCCGCATTGTAAGCTGCCATAAAAATAATAACCATGATATTTTGCCTCCTTTTATTCTTTATGAGCTTGTACTCTATAACTGCTCAATATCAAAGAGGTTCTCGTCATCTGACAGTTGGATTGCAGGTTGGCAATGTTCTACTTCACTTAATTTGCCTACACAATAAGCACAAGCAGGTGTATAAGGAGCCTTTAGAATTTCACGCACTTGTGCTCGTTTTTCTTCAATACCTTCAGATGAATAAAGATCAATACAAGAATCTTCATTCTTGGGAATAATCCCTAAGTATATTCTTCTTATGACACGAAAACAAACATAAAGCTCACCAGGCATTATAATAAAATTGCCACCTTTTCGATTTCCGCACCTGGCTCCAATATCTAATAATTCGTCTTCTGTTCTATGTCTTTGTCTATGATCAGTAAAGTCTATCCAGCCCCCATAATGCATATTATCTCCATAATATTTGAAAACACGAAAAGGAATTTCGGCTTCACTTAAATCCTTTTGCAAATCCTGTGACATTTTAGATAAGGCTGGACCATAATCACTGATATTTACTTCTATTTTTGGCGTCTGTTTGAGAAGAGAGATCAGTTCATCTGTCATTGGCAGTGTCCCATTTGTAGTAAAAATAATCTTTCCAATTTGCTTAGCATGCTCACCAACTTTTTGAATTACTGCATTCAAATCATTGTACAGTAATGCTTCGCCCCCAGCTATGGTAAAATTATCTACTCTATCGATAAGTTTAAAAAAGGCATCAACAGATTTACATAAGTCTGTTAAATCATAATCCTCTACTGCTCCATAATATGGACTGAACTCAAGGCAATGCTTACATTTTAAATTGCACCTCATTGTAACAGGTAATGCTGTATTGGCAATATGTAAAATTTCGTTATTCATATATTATACCCCACGTAATATTAATTAAATTGCAAAAAGCACAGTTTGGCTAGAAGAATAGAATGGATGCCTCAAATAGAATTTATAATCATCCCTGAAACTGAGAATCAGTTCAGGAATTTTTATAATATCCTCTGGCCTATGATAGACGCAAATTGCTAATCTTGGCTTATTCTTTCTGATTATCTGCTCTGCACCAGACAGTGCTTGGTATTCAGCACCCTCAATGTCCATTTTAATAAAGGTAACTTTTTCATCACCAATTAAATCATCCATACGAGCAACCTTGATAGATGTTGTTCCAGCATTTTGTTTATCATTTGCCAGTGATAATTGGGACGGTATATTGTTAAAGAACGTAATTGTTTCTGATTTATCCCAGCATCCAAAATCAAACAAAGTAAAGTTTTTCGCTCCGCTTAAAGTTTTATAAATTTGTGAATATTGGCGTGAGTCAGGCTCAAATGCAAAAACATGTTTATAATTTCCATTACACCATTCAATAAAAGCTTTTGAAGAGGCACCGTCGAAAACACCGCAATCTACAAAGATTTCATTTGATGCTGGTATTAATCCCGGGAAATCAAAATATTGCTTTTCACATATAGCGTTCACCTCTGATAAAATAGGATTTAAATCAAAACAATGTTCATCAAAATCCAATCCGCTATCCTGTATCTGTTTCTGGATTGCTTTTCGCGCCTCATTATTGCTTACGGCAATACCAATATAAGTATTTTCTGTAGAGTCAAGAGCAATAAATTCTTCAAAGCGCATAATGGGTAGACCACATAAAATATCACCACTACATCCAAAATTATTGTCGATAATTCCTTTCCACTGAATTGAAGGTAAGCATTGACGCACATACCAAAAAACCACTCCTGCACCAAAGATATAAAGATTAGCATTAGGATTGCTAATATACTCGGGCAACAACTTCTTCATGTTATCTTCATAAGATAACAGATATTGATCAAAATAGTTGTTCATAACAGAAAAATCCTTTGTCAATGAATACGACAGACGTGCATTAAACAAATCCTGCGATTGCTTATCCCCCAGCGCATTATATATTTGAATAATAGATTCAACTTGACATTCCTCATATCCATCACCTAAAAGACTACGATTAAAATCATATTGAAACTTCGAGAGAGTATGTGAATTTATGTTTTGTCTACCAGAAAATGTTTTATGTATCATAGTAGTATTCCTCCTTTTAATAAATCTTATATGTTTATTTAGTGACCACTCTGCATTTGCAGACGACCCATAGACTTTTTCAATTGCATTACTATACGCTATACACTATTTTCGACTAGCATAGTATTATTTCCACCTGATTTTTTCTTTTATTACTTTCGCAGGATTACCTGCAGCTATACAGTTAGCAGGAATATCTTTGTTTACTACAGATCCTGCGCCTATTATTGATCCATCTCCTATATTTACGCCCTTCAGAATAATTGACCCCGCTCCAATCCAAACATGCTTCCCTATATTTACGGGCATGGACTTATTTAATATATTTCCTTCATCATCTAAAATAGAATGATGATCACCATCATATATATACACATTGCGTGCAATTGTAGCACCTTCACCAATTATTATTTTATTACAGCATGCAATTACCGAATTAGAATTTATATAACCTCCTCCAAAAGTCAATGATGCATTTTTGAATACCTGTATAGTTGACCCATAAAACAACTTAAAGCGTCCGTCTATATTTAGCACAGCATTTTCCTGTAACTTAATATAACACTCCGCTTTCGATTTTTTTAAAGTGTTCAAATTTATATAGAAATCTTCATTCAGATTAATTTTTGCAGATTTATGAAAATCCAAAACAGAGTTTTTAAAAATTTTCATTTTTCCGTTTTTTCTACATACATTTTTACTTAATTTGTTATAGTAAAAACTTTTTAGCATGTCTTCATTGTTCATTTTAATACCCTAATATATAAATTCATATATTCTTTTTCAAATTCTTCAATATATTTCCCATAATAAAATTCATCATAATGTCTCGTTAACTCTTTTATTACATGCTCCAACTGCTTTGAACAGTTTGTAAGGTTATTTTTTATAATCTTGTTGCACATTGATATCATATATGACCATTCACTGTATTGTGCGTATTCAGATATATCCGGAAGAATTTCAGACAAATATACCGTTCTTTCCCTGAAAGCACTGAAATATTCATCCAACTGTTCTGGAGTCAACAACATATCATTGGTTGTGAAGGATGAATTGTTTTGTTCATGTCTTATGAAACAATATTTAGGCAATCCATTAGCAACAACTTTACGTGCATTAGCCATATATTTATAAGTAGCGCTTATATCATCGTACTTGCCCGTCTCATTAAACCTAATGATGTCAAATAAATGTTTTTTTATCATTTTAGTTGGCATTGCAGCATTGATTTTTTTTCTCTTAAGCAATTCAATGACAGCCTCAGATGGAGTCATTTCTAAATGTTCATCAAATAGGCAGTTAGGAAAAATTTCACCTTCAACTTTTTTACTTGAACCACAGATTGATATATCTGCATTATTTTCAACTGCAAGATTATATAAAAACTCCAGCATGTCCGGCTCTGCTATATCATCATCATCTACAAAAGTTATAAAACTACCTTTAGCTAAGTTCAATCCAGTGTTTCTTCCTTTTCCTATACTACTTTTTGGAATATGAATAACTTTAATTCTATTGTCTAATTTTGCATACTTTTCTGCAATTTCACCACCTTTATCGGCAGAACCGTTGTTCACTATTATAAATTCATAGTCTCTTTCTGTTTGATTCAATATGGATTCTATTGCTTCTGATATAAAATTTTCTCTATTGTATGTAAGCATAATAACACTTATCTTCATATCTACCATACCTTCCAAGGTGCTCTATTTTTTTCCCATATTGAGTCAAGGTGGCTTTTATCTCTTTGTGTATCCATACATTGCCAAAAACCTGAATGTTTATATGCTGATAATTCACCTTTTTGAGCTAACCTTTCTAATGGCTCTCTCTCGAGTATTGTACTATCATCTTTTATTAAATCAAAAATTTCCGGTTCCAATACCATAAATCCGCCGTTAATCCATCCTCCGTCCTCTTTAGCTTTTTCAGCAAATCTTGTGATGTTTTGACCTCCATCAATTTCTAATACACCGAATTTACCACCAGGCTGTATAGCTGTCAGTGTTGCAACTTTATTACTTTTTTTGTGAAATTGAACTAAATCATTTATATCGACATCACTGACACCATCTCCATATGTTAACATAAATTTTTCATCACCAACATACTGCTGAATTCTTTTTATTCTTCCTCCTGTTTGAGTATACAAGCCAGTGTCCACTAAAGTAACTTTCCAAGGCTCAGCAATGTTATTATGAATAATCATATTATTATCATTTGTAAAATCAAATGTGACATCTGAACAATGAAGATAATAATCTGCAAAGTATTCTTTTATTACATAACCTTTGTAACCACAACATATGATAAAATCATTATATCCATAGTGAGAATATATTTTCATAATATGCCACAATATGGGCTTATCACCTATCTCAATCATAGGCTTTGGTTTCAAATGCGATTCTTCGCTTATTCTTGTACCAAATCCTCCAGCAAGAATTACTACTTTCATTTCATCCTCCAAATGCAATCAATTATATAATTTGTAACAAATTAATTTAAAATTAATAATTCAAGACTATATTGCACTTAATATTATATCGGCACATTATCTATTTTTTTAATGTTTTTTTAATAGCAAATTTTATTAAAAAATGTAATGCTTCCTAATGCAATAGAAGCAGAATACCATAGGTAAAGCTGCAAGAATTTTAAGTAACCGGTTTCAAAATGTTGTATTTGTCCAAACTTTATGCATAAAAAAACGAACCATTAAGTTAACTACACCAATGGTCCGTCTATATATTACTTTTAAGATTGTGAATTATCCTTTTTTTGTCAGTCTATAAAATTTGTAACAGCCAAATTTACAATTAGCAATCATATACTTGGATGAGTTATATAACTTCGACCGATTCTTCCGTTAGTTTTATTTTCTCCACCAGTTCCTTCATGATCTGAGCCTGGCTTGACAGTTCTTCACTGGCAGCTGCACTTTCTTCCGCCGTTGCGGAATTTGTCTGGACTATGAATGAAATTTGCTCCACCCCGGATAAAACCTGGACTGCAGCTTCAGCCTGCTTATTTGATGCTTCTGTTATTTCCTTTATCATATCTTCAACTACATTTGATTTTTCAACGGCCATATTCAGGGCTTCATTTGTTTTAGCTGCAACTTTGGTTCCTTTTACAACTGCCTTTAATGAATTTTCTATGAGCTCTTCTGTATTTTTTGCAGCTTCAGCACTTTTCAAAGCAAGACTTTTCACTTCCTGTGCAACAACTGCAAATCCGTTACCCGCTGAACCTGCCCTTGCAGCTTCTACGGAAGCATTGAGAGCAAGAATGTTGGTTTGAAATGCTATGTTGTCAATAACCTTTATTATTTTGGCGATTTCCTTGGAAGTCTTATTTATTTCAGACATGGCATCATTCATTTCCTTCACATAATTGCTGCTGTTTTGAACCTGGACTGCTGATTCAAGGGAAGCCTCTCTTGCTTTACCTGCATTTAAGGCATTACTGTTTATTTGTTCAGTTATCTCGCTGATTGTTGCAGAAAGTTCTTGAACAGAGCTTGCCTGTTCTGTTGCTCCCTGTGACAGTGCCTGTGCTCCTCCTGCAAGCTGTTCAGAGCCGCATGCCACCTGTTCTGCGCTTTCGTTTACCTGCTTCACCATGTGATTAAGGTAGCTGTTAATCTGCTTCATTGAAACAACAATGGTGTTGAAATCACCGTTGTATTCGCTGTCAATCCTATTTGAAAAATCTCCATCAGCAATTGCCCCAAGGTGAAATGATATGTCGTGAATGATTACATTAAGCCCTTTGACAGTTGAGCCCAGGGATTTCATGAGCATGCCTATTTCATCTTCACGTGTTGTACTTAAAACTTCCGTGTGCAGATCCCCTTCAGAAAGATCCTTTAGCCTTTCAGCACACATAATTACTGGATTTGCAATATTGTCGGATACAACCTTCCCGACAACATATGACAGAACAAGTGCCAGTACGGAAACTGCCAATGTGATGAACAAGCTTAAATTCGTAGAGCCTGTATATTCCGATTGAGGCGCGCTTATAAACAGACCCCATCCATCACTTTCATCAATATAGGAATAGGCAAGCAGATTTTTTTGCCCATCCAGTTCGTAGTCTCCAAGATCAAGCTTCATGCTCAGCATCTTTTGCTCTATTTCAGCCAATTGCTTGTTGATGCCTTTTTCTTTATAAGACCTTATGATGTTTTCAGACTGGACTACTTTTTCATAAACAGGATGCGCAATTGTATAACCATCCTTGTCCAGTATGTAGGCAAAGCCGCCTTCTCCTACTTTAACTGACGAAACTATGTCTGACATGACTTTACCGTCCAGCACTATTATTGCTGCACCTACTATCTTTGAGCCATAAACTCCGTCTTCCCACAGAGGTGCTGAAACGGTAAACGTAACCCTGCCAATTTTATCATTCATTTTAGGTTCTGTTACAACTGTACTTCCGGCCATGGAAGAAAGAAAGTAATCAGTTTCTCCTATCATGTATATTTGCTTGGTGATGGGAGATTCTCCTTTTCCTTTTGTATTGGTTGTGTATGCGTCAAGAAGCCCATAAGCTTCAGACATCTGCGTGAGTATTTTTGCTTTTTGCTGGTTGTTTACAGTCATGTCCGAAAGCTGCTGATTTAGCCCGATGTTAGTAGCTACTGCCTTGTATGTATCAATTTCATTTTTAATTGATTCTGAAGAAATCTGTGCTACGTTGTTCATTGTGCGTTCAAGTGTATCAAATGTGATTTTGTAGCTTTGAAAAGCAGAAATTCCGCCTAATATGACTACCACTGCAAGGATTAGAGATATGAAACTTAAGAATATTTTTGACCTGATGCTTGTTTTGTTTGCTATTAAAAATAATAGATCTTTTGATTTTTTTCTGATGAAATCCGTGATTTTCATCAGCCTTTTATTGCTTTTGATGCTATTGATAATATTGTTGACAACTTTTTTAATATTGGCTAAGTGTTCTTTGATGTCATTATTTTTGTTTACTTTGTCTATTACTTTAAGTTTATCCTTAAAATTAATTTTAAATTTTTTCACGATATCCCCCCATAAATTTTATGTGTAAGTAAACAGTCCACTTAATATACCGGATTTTTTCGGAACCTGCTCTTGCTGCTTCCTAAAATGCAGTTACAATAAATTTGGCTGTTGCATCAGTGAATATTATCGTATCATTTGACAGCACAGCCGAAGAATCTCATAATTTCAACAGATGAGATTCTTCACTGACGCTCACGATGACAAGAATATACTTAGTGCAACAGCCTTTATTATTGTGCGTATGATTATGCCTTAACATTCAGAACTTTAGAAGATGTACTCGGTTGATTCAAACTCAACTTTACATTTTTCAGTTCTTCATTTAAATTTTTGCGTATACACTTATCCATTTCTATTGTTTCTTCCAATGACTTCCTGATAAGTGATTTGATGTTTTTAATTTGAGATGTTTCCTTATAGCCGGTTGTTTTGTTTATACTTTCCTTTATTTTGTCATCTGCTTCCTTAACCTTTGCGTAGTAATCAGCTCTTTCATCTATCATTGCTTCAGCTTTTTGGTATTCGATTTTGAAGGACAGATTCATTATTTTTTCCGTAAAGAATTTCAGGTTTTCCACTGCTTCCAGCTTCCTTTTATACAGGTTTTCCATATACCACCTAACTTTTAGCTGATTTTGCTATCTTGTCAGCCTCTTCCCATGTATTTCTCAGGTCTTTAACCAGCGGAAGTATATTGTCTATGTTTTTTATTGACTTTTTTGATGAAGCTAATATGAGCTCCTTGTTAAAAAACATGTACATTTCTCTTAAATCCTTGGAAAGCGCATAATTGTCATCAAGTGTAACAATGAGATGGTTGAAAATTTTCCTGCACTTTTCAAGATTGATGCCGGCATTATCAAAATCGTTGTTTTCCATTAACATTTTGCTCATATTCATTTTTTTAATAGCTTCGTCATAAAGGAGCACCAGCAGTTCTCCTCTGGTCATGGTGTTAACGGAAGTTTTTTTATATTGCTCGAATGCACTAATCATTTTATCTCCTTTCTAACTGCTGCTCATCATGTCGGTGAACCAGGAACTTTGTGAATTAAGCTTGTTTAAAGTCGTTTCCAATGATGAGAATTTGCTCCAGTATCTTTCCCTCTCATCAGCCATCTTCGTCTTAAGCTCTGTCAGCTTTTCATCAAAGTCCTTTATTCTTTTGGAAATATTGTTCCGGTCAGAAGTAATTCCGCTGTCAAGCCCTGCTTCGTCAATGAGAGTACCGCTTGTTCCGTATGCTCCCACATTTGCCACCAGCAATTCTCTGATTCGAACACCTATACCCGAAATTCCTCCTTCTGAAGCAGTTGCCGAAAACAGGCTTGAAATTTCATCAGGGCTCTCAAGCAGCTTCGCTTTTAGCTTATCTTCGTTTATCACCAGTTTTCCGCTTGTGTCCATGGATGCGGATGATATGCCTATATCAGAAAGTGTAAGGCTGCTGACTGAAGTCTTTCCTGTCATGGCTTGCCTCAATTTTCGCAGCACACCGTTCATGTTGCTGTCGCCGTACAATATTCCCTTTTTTGCCTGCGTTGTCCAATCCTCTATTTCGCTTTCAGACATCTCTTCCTGCTGGTCAGGCGTTAGAGGCTGATAGTCTCTGTCAGGTTTTTCTTTAGTCTTTGAATTTAAAAGTTCAATTATTTCGTTGTAATCATTTATAAATTCCTTAATTCTTTCAACTACTTCATCAGTGTTGTTTGTAATATCGAAAGTTATTTCTGCATCACTTTCAGTCAGTCCTTCTACTTTTTTATTAAGTTCTATATTGATTCCGTCTATTGAGAAATTGGCTGTGCTTCTTACTACAGAGGTTTTTACACCGTTTAATGTATATGTCATTTCAGTGTCTTTTCCGTCTGTTATATTTTGACTTGAAGCATCTCCGAACAATGCACCAGCCAGATTTCCCCCGTTGACTTCCTCAACTTTTATGCCAATGTGCGAGCCGGTTTCATCTGCCGTGATCGAAAAGGTGTCTGTGGTCGACAGGTATGAAACGGTTACCTTGGCATCAGCATCGTTGTTGATGGTTTTGATAATGTCGTTTAATGAAGCGCTTTTTTCAAATTCAAAGAGTTTGTCATTAATTTTTACTGCATATCCGCTGTTTCCGTTTGAAAGAACAGTTTCAGTCAAAGGCATAGACAAACCAGATTCATTTATGGCAGCAGTTTTGTTTAATCTGTTGCAGTCTCCTGACTGAATGCCTGTTATGTTGCTTAATTCTGTACTGATGCCGCTTACACTGAACAGGTTTGTGCTTCCGCTTGCGGCACTGAATGTAAGCTGCTTTGTTCCAGTGCCGTCTAATTCATTGTAATCGTAGCTGACTGCAACCTTTCCTGTACCATAGGCTTTGTCCAGCTCAGTCTGCAGATAGCTTTTCAAATCCGTGCCGTCCTGAATTCCTTCTTTCAGATATATGGTCTTTGCTACACCGTTATATTGAAATTTAAAATATGCATTTGTGTTTGAAAAAACGTCGGACTGTGTCCTGTTTAATTTTTCGTCATCCACTGCTTCTGTAGATTCGGCAGGTTCGCCAACTTTCATATTCAGAAAGTTCAGAACATCATTGCTTGCAGCCGTCAGCTTGGTTGTTGTTCCCTCAGGAGAATTGACAATCAGCTTGTTGTCAGCAGACACGCTGTACCGTAAAATATTATCGCTTGAATCATCAGATGTTCCGCCATTCAAATCTGCTATTTTTTCAATTTGGCTGTTAAGCTGGTCTGCTACTGCCTGCAAATCTACCTTTTCGTTTCCCAAACCAAACTTGCTGTCGATGGCGAGCTTGTAGGTTTTGCCTTCATATTCAATGCTCATTGAATCCCCTGCCAATGAAGATACGTAGCTGTTCAGACTGTCAGAACTGAAGGATTGGCTTGATGTCTTATAGGTTGACGTCATGGATGCATAACCTGCTACACTTGATATGCTGTTTATGGAAAAATTCTGAATGTTGGTCTGATCTCCTGAAACGCTTACATAATCAGATGTAGATTTGTATGAATATGCCTTGAAAAAGTTTGAACTCAGTATATTTGTTTTTGATCCCGATGAATAAGAAAGATACTTGTTGTTGAATGCAACAAGCTTGTTGCTTATCTCCCTGTATGCCTGCTGCCTGTACAGCAATTTCTGTTTGGACTGGTACGCCTTGTTTATTTTTGATTTTGTGCCTGACAGCATCTGGTTTACCAGTTCGTCAGTATCCAGTCCTGATACCAGTCCCCCATAGCCCTTGCTTGAAGTTGAACCGTATAAGCTTGTAGATAATGTTGACATTTCTATCTCCTTTCTGAATCAGAATTATATTTTCCTATTATATCAATTATCATTTGTTTACATGCCTGATGATTATATCAGCAATGTCATCAATGCTTGCCTGTACTGCAACTGCTCCTATGTTAAAGGCAACCATGGGCATTCCGTAAACAACCGATGACTTTTCGTCCTGACCGATGGTGTAAGCTCCATTTCTTTTCATGTTCAACAGTCCCTGAGCCCCGTCCTTGCCCATACCTGTAAGAATTATTCCTATAGAATTTCTGCCTGCTGCTTCAGCTACGGAGTTAAACAGCACATCAACAGATGGACAATGGCCGCTGACTTTCTCTCCGGGCCTGCAGGAAACGTAGTATCCCTTGTCGTCCTTCTCCAGCCTCATTTGTCTGTCACCGGGGGCGATGAGCACCAGTCCCTTTTCGACCCGGTCTCCGTTGGAAGCCTCTCTTACCTCCAGAGCACAGATTTTGTTCAGCCTGTCTGCATACATCTTCGTGAATCCCGCAGGCATGTGCTGCGTAACCAGAATACCGGGCATTTCCTTAGGCAGAGATTTGAGTATTGCAAGTGTCGCCTCTGTCCCTCCCGTAGAAGCTCCGATTGATATTATTGGAGAAGAAGATATGTTATATAGATTTCCAACCGGCGGATTTTCCCTGACAACAGGGGAAACAGGCCTTAAAACAGGCAGTTTTTCCCTTGAAGCATACGGAACAAGCTTCGCTATGGAAGCAATCTTTATCTTGGTCCTGAGTTCGCTGAAAAAAATGCTCAGATCATTTTTGGATGTCATGTCAGGCTTCTTAACAAAATCCACGGCTCCTGCATGAAGCGCATCAAACACACTGATGTTCATTGAGCTTACCAGCACTACCTTTATGGGATTTTCATCCATGAGCTTCTTCAGAAAAACAAGTCCGTTCATTTTTGGCATTTCAACGTCCAGAGTCAGTATGTCCGGTTTGAGGTCCCTTATCTTTTCACCTGCATCAATGGGATCAACAGCCGTACCAACAACTTCTATCCGGTCATCTTCGCTCAGTTCCTTCTTCAGCACATTCCTGAAGAGAAGGGAATCGTCTGTTATCAAAACTTTTATTTTCTTTATATTCATAGTTATTCCTTCTTGTATATTGCAGGCTGCACATACGAAAACCTTGACTGATTTCTTTGAATTGTCTCTGCATGTCCTATCATCAGGTAACCTTCAGGTTTTACGGCTTCGTAGAACTTGTTCACCATATTTACTTTTGTTTCTGCATTGAAGTAAATCATAACATTCCTGCAGAATATAACATCGTATTTGTTTTTGTCGGTAATGGTGTCCATCAGGTTGAAGACCTTAAACGTCACATTTTTTCTGATGGCTGGGGCAACCTGGTACTTGCCGTCATCGTTTTTTTCAAAATACTTTTTCCTGTATGGCTCCGGAATCTTTGAGAGGCTTTCTTCGCCGTATACTCCTTCCCGAGCCTTTGAAAGCACATTGTCCGATATGTCGGTGGCAAGTATCTGAACCTTCCATGAGCCTGAGTTAAGCTTGAAGTAGTCGTCTATAACCATTGCCAGGGTATAAGGTTCCTCTCCTGAAGAGCATCCCGCACTCCATATGTTAAGCGTTTTTAGCCTGTTGTTTTTTTCCTCGTTGGGCAGAAACACCTCCTTCAGGAATTTGAAGTGGTTTTCTTCCCTGTAGAAATACGTGTAATTTGTTGTAAGCTTGTTTATGAGCGTAATAATTTCATCTTTGTCGTTTTTTTTGATACTCTCCAGGTATTGGCTGAAACTGCTCATGCCCTTTCGCTCTATCATGTTAGACAGCCTTCCTTCGATGAGTATCCTCTTCTTGGAAAGGTCTATGCCGTAGTTCTTATGCATTATCTTTACAAATTCCAAAAATTCGTTGTCCGTTAATTTTACCATACTACATGCTCTCTATAAGATTTCCTATATCTAGGATTAAATTTATGCTTCCGTCTCCAAGTATGGAGCATCCGGATATGCCTGCTTCCTTCAGGCTGTATTTAGTAAGCATAGGAGGCATCGGCTTAACCACAACCTGCTGCTCTCCGATTATGCTGTCCACAAACAGGCAAATGCTGCTGTCACCTGATTCTACCAGAATGAGAATGCCGTCGTCAACCTTGGTAATCTCAGTTGGTATGTTGAATATTTCGTTGAGCCTTGCCACAGGGTAGCACTTTTCCCTAATGAGTATCATCTCTCCTCCGTCAGTGTTGTGGATTATGTCATCCTCAACGGTCCTGAACGACTGCTGGATGTTCTTGATGGGTATTATGAACTCAGATCCGCCCACAACAATCTGCATGCCTGATACTATTGTAAGAGTAAGAGGTATCTTGAATGTTATCACTGTCCCCACGTCTTCCTTGCTGTCCAGAACAACAGTGCCGCCAACCTTCTCAACATTGGACTTTACAACATCCATGCCAACGCCTCTTCCGGAATATTCTGTTACGGTGTCGTTCGTGGAAAAGCCCGGCAGCATCAGAAACTGGAATATTTCCTTTGGTGTATATTCGCTTTCCGGCTTTGTCAGCATCTCTTTTGACTTTGCCTTAGAAAGTATTTTCTTCAGATTAAAACCTCTTCCATCATCTTCCACAGTGATGTGAATTTCGCCGCCTGTGTTTGATGCTGAAAGCATTATGGTTCCTTTTTTATTTTTACCTTTATTGATTCTGTCTTCTTCCGATTCAATTCCGTGGTCCATGGCATTTCTTACCAGGTGCATTATCGGATCCGAAATGCCGTCTACAATCGTCTTGTCAATTTCCGTTTCTTCTCCTGACAAAACCAGTTCCACGTCCTTGCCCAGTTCCTTGCCCATGTCCCTTACAATACGCTTCATTTTCTGGAATATTCCTGAAACAGGCACCATCCTCAGTGACATGACAATGTCCTGCAGTTCATCCGTAAGCTTTCTCATCTGCCTCGTAGATTTAGTAAAGCTGTCAAGGTTAAGCTTCTTTATCTCACTGTCCGCTGCAACCATGGATTCTGCTATTACAAGCTCTCCCACTATGTTGACCAGTTTGTCCAGCTTTGAAAGGTTTACTGTAATCAGGTTCTGCTTGCTGTGTTTTGACGACGGTTCCCCTTTTTCTGCCTTTACGGGTGCTGCAACCTTTATCTGATTGTTTTTATCAGTTTCGTCCGATGTTTTTTCCTGAGTCTGTTTTTTTTCAGACGGCTGATCCGTGTATTCCAGGACTGTGTAATTTTTTACATTCAGTGCCTCTCTAACCACTCCCACTGCCGGGTCTACCGAATCGCTGTCACTTATGAATACGTAAAAGCCATCCTTTGCAATATCCTGAGAGGTCTCGCTTAAAGTCTCAACATTTTCGGGCTTGTAAGAAAATTCAATACCGCTTTCCTTAAGCTGGTTTACAATCATGAAGGCTCTTAAGTTTTCCATTCCGATATCGTCATCAAAAATTATTTTAATGGCATATTTTTTTTCAGTTTCTTCATCTGCCACGGCAGACACTTCCTTCCCCTGGGTGCTCAGTGCTGCAGCAGCTTCCTCCTGTGCCGAACCTCTATTTGATATAATCTGCAGAAAGCCCTGTATTTCAGCTTCAAATTCCTCGAGGTTTTCCTCAAGCTCCTTGCCTTCTTCTATCTTTGATATTTCACCCTTAATGAAATCGGTAAACTTAAACACAAGATTCACCAGTTCTTCATTGAACTTATGGTCGATGCCGTTTTCTCTTATGAAAAAAAACAAGTCTTCTATTTTATGTGAAATTGTCATGATGCTGTTATACTGCATCATCGCTGATGAGCCTTTGATAGTGTGCATTATTCTGAATATTTCATCTACGCATTCCTTGTCAAATGCCTGCTGGTTTTCTGCTCTAAGCAATATGTCATCCAATTGCTCCAGCAGCGAATTTGCTTCAAAAAGATACATGTCAAGCACTGAATCAAAATTATTATCCATACCCGGTCTCCTTATTATACATATCTTAATTTTTATATCGGCATAATTTAAATTTTGTTAAGAGGTTGGATGAATTTTTTTATAAAACTGGACAGGCCGCTTATTAATTTGTTAAATGTGACGATATATAAATAGAAATATTCGTATATTTTTGATATAATAAAACAAGAACATTGCAGGAGATTCTATGTTGGATAATAATATAAACATAAAAACAACCAACCCAGTTAACGATAACAGCATTGCAAAGCCTAAAATAAAGACTGAACAGGTCGTTCCTTTTGATGCGGTGGATCCCACAAAGGTAACCAAGCCGACCAAGCAAAGCGAAAGCAACCAGACAGGAAGAAATCCGCTAAACTACAATCCGGATTCTGTCTTCGAAAAATTCATAAGGTCCCTTGAAAATTCCCCTGTTCTGTTAGAGGGGGCAAAAAAACTTCTTCTAAACAAGCAGTTCATAAATTACAACATCAAGGGCGATTCATCCATAAACAAACTGTTTGAAACATTCCTGAAAAGCATTGAAATGAATGAGGAAGAAATCCTTAGTTTCCTGAAATTTCAACAGGAATCATATACCAGGTATCACGGTGACTTCTTCAATGCTCTGAGAAACCTTTTTAAGAGCAATCAGGACAACAAGGATTTCAAGGTCATATTAAGGAACTTCCTAAGGAGCTACGACTGCTTTGTTTCTGTTGACGAAACCAACAAGTCTGTAAATGCCGCCTTGAAAAACATAGAAAGAAACCTTCCGGATATATTGAAGAAATCATTCAATGAACTTACCGAAAAGCTTCTTGACGATTATTCCTCAAACAGCACGGACATTAATTTAAATGTTTTAAAAAATGAAATAATTCCTTTCATGGGACGATATATATCCAAGATGAATGACTTCGGCCCTGTGAGAGACTACGTATCGGTGTTGATTCACAACATCGTGAGGCTGGAAAACGCATCAAAGGACAACTTTTCCGAGGACCTTGACAGCCTGTTCGATTTCATAAAATACAATTTAAATGTTGGCGAAGATGAAATGCAAAAGCTTAAAATGTCGCTGATCAATACTTATGAGGATTCCTCAAATGTGAAAAACAGTTCGATTGATTCGTTTTTGAAGCTCATTGAATCCGGCGTTAAAGAAAGCAGCAATCCTGTAACACAGGGAATGATGGAAGACATGACAGAATCACTGTTGTTCAGCCAGAATGTGCATATTCCTCTCACGCACATGTTCCTGCCTCTTAACTACAACGGCATGTTCATGTTTTCTGAAGTGTGGATAGGCAAGGAATATGACCGTTCGGGTGGAAAGGACAAAAAGTCCGGAAAAAAGGAATACACACAGACCTACAAGGTGTTTATGACTTTTGACATACAAAATTATGGCTACTTTGAAACAACTTTGGTCCTGAAGGATTCAAATATCATGCTGGACATTTATGTTCCAGGCAGTCTGTCCTCATTTGCAGATACCATTAAAAATGACCTTAGTAAAATTTTTGCTGTAAAAAATTTGTCCCTATCCGGTTTAAGCGTATCCGAAAGCACAAAAAAACGAAGATTCACGGAAGTGTTCAGCAATCTTTCAGAAAGGAAAAGCGGCGTAGATGTCACAATATAAAAATAATACAAGTTTAAATAAGGCTGTTGCGTTAAAATACGATCCGAACAAAAGCAGTGCCCCTGTAGTTATAGCATCCGGATGCGGCCACATAGCAAACAAGGTTGTGGAAATAGCCGAGGATAGCGGCATTCCTGTCTACAAGGATGATTCCCTTGCTGTGGTGCTTTCGCAGCTGGATGTGGGAAGTGAGATACCGGAGGAACTTTTTGGTGCCATAGTAGACATTTATATTTACTTTTTAAATTTCAAGATACCAAAGAACAATGATCAGGATTATCAAATGACATCTTGATAAAAGAACATACTGCAAGGAGTTATTATGGACAACCCAGGATTATTAGTGAAAGTATACGACGAAAAAAAAGAAGAGCTAGGAAGCGGACACCTGCTGAGCATAAACAGTGAAACAATACGAATAAAAGGATCGGACCTACCCGTAATCACGTCTGGAACAAAGGTTCACGTGGAAATCTTCAATGAACTTGTGGGCATATCACCGTATGTCTGCGAAATAGGAGTGGCTTCTAGGAATCAACTCAACGCTCACATCCTGAGCAAGCAGGACGTTGTTGAACGAAGGAATTCTCTCAAGGTCCGCACAGATTTGTCCTTTAATTCTGAATCCTTATTAAGAAACGGCAAGGACATCACGGATGAGGTTCCAAACATGAAAATTCACGTTATGAATCTCAGCGTAGGCGGAATGCTCATATCTTCCAATTACGAGCTCTCTCTGTACGATGAGCTGACATTCAGGTTTCAATACGCAAAGTACCAGGTAATATCACTTCATGCAAAAGTGATACGTATTGACAAGAAACAGGATCCTGAAAACGAAGATCTGAAAATTGTCAACTACGGATGTTCATTTGAAAAAATGACAAGATATAACGAGTCTGTCATAACTCAGTACTTGTTTGACAGACAGCTGCAACTTTATAAGAACAGGTAGGAAAAGATGAAGAAAATTACTATATTGACTATATCATTATTACTAGCGTTCAGCATGTTTTATACAGCTTATGGTGAAAGCACTTACTTAAGGGCCAAGTTTACGGAAAAAACTGTTACAGGAACAAACTTCAAGGAAGTCACCATAGAGCCCTACCGGTATCAAAACGGCTCCAGACTGGAAGACGCAGAGGATACGACCTACTACATATATCTTCCTACAGGTTACCTTGTCTTAGGAAAGAGCGCCTCTTTTGTTGCAGACTCCGAAGGTGAATATCCATTTACAGTATATTACGGAAATTATAAAAAAACCTTCGTATATACAGTTGACGGAATTGATGGAGACGACTCGGACTCGGATGACGATGACGACATATATTTCAGCTATGAACTTCAGTATGATTACGAAAAAAAACAGGTGCTGTTCCACATGGACATAGACAAGCTAAGAACGGTTACCACTCCTGAAGGAACAAAGACTGCAAATGAAGTCAACTATTACATCAGCAAGCTTACCAACAGCTCGCCCTATGAATTCAAGATTACCATAGACGATGAAACATTTGCCTACAAGGCAGTGAAACAGGGAGAATTTTACCTCCTCATTGAGCAGTGGCCTCTGAACTATGACAATTACAGCACGCTGGTTGAGTACAAGGGATATAACTTCACCAACAACAAAAACTACTCTGCCTATCCCTCCAAGGATATTTATGAAGACAACGGCAACTACGAAGCATTGGTGAAATCTTCTGACGGCACATCCCAGAGCCTTTTTGTGTTCGACATAGACGGCATTGACTTCAGGCGTCCTGAAGTTGATGTGGATTTTCTTGATGACAACACATTTCACATGGAAGCAGAAGATGACTTCGGCCTTGATTATTTAATCACGTTTGACGGCAAGTACGTTCCCGTAAAAAACGGATCCAAGGAATTTACCTATACCCACAGCACGGCAGTTGATTATAACGGAGAATATATTTTCACAGTTGTTGACAAGGCAGGAAACAGGACAGTTGCAACAGTCAAACTTGATTCAAAAAAAACTCCGAAAAAGCACAAACTGAATCTGGATGTTCATAATTTTGACAACACAAGCAAGCTTTTTAAAAACGTAGGTTTGCCTTACGATGAAGATGATGATGACGAAGTCAGTTACAAATCCATACTTCCGGCATATATGAACGGCAGCAGCCTTATGTTCAACCCTGATTCACCAATCACAAGGGGTGAAATGATAACGGTGTTCTGCAGGCTCAACGACCTGCCCTATGACAGAAACGCGTATCTGAAAACAAAGTTTACTGATATTGAAAACCACTGGGCAAGAGACTACATAGCCATGGGGAGCGCCAAGAAATATGTTTCCGGCTACAAGGACAAGACATACAAACCGGACGGCTATGTAACCAGGGCGGAATTCAGCCAGATGCTTACAAAAATAAGCACCTACAAAACCATGATCAGTTCAATTCCGGCTTCCAGCAACTACAGTTACCTGGATATTTCCGGTCACTGGGCAGAAAGCGAAATAATAAAGATATCCAGCAGGAACCTGCTGGGTTCTTCAGGAAACTACTTCTATCCTGACAGACCCATCACTAGGGCAGAGGTTGTGCATGCCGTAAACAGGCTTTACGGATACAACCCTTCAGGAATCGAACTAAACTTCATCAACTCCGTTTACAAAAAGTACTACAGCTTCAAGGACATAGAAAAACACAAATATTACAGCGACATTGTAATTTCCGTAGTCGGAATGTACAGAGAAATAATAAAATAAGAGGTGCTGATATGATAACAAACTACATGGAAGAAATAGTTAAAAACCAACTGGACGGAATTTTGAAGTCAGAAACTGCTTACAAGGACGTATGCCGGTGCGAGCACTGCATGGACGACATAAAGGCCAAAGCCTTGAACAACCTTAAACCTTACTACATCACAACAAAAAAAGGAGAGGTTTTTGCGGAATACTCCTCCCTTGAAACCCAGCACCAGGCAGAAGTCATAGCTGAAGTGATCAAAGCCATAGAATTTGTATCAAAGAACGTTAAGCATTAAAAAACTGTGGGGACAGACATTTTAGTATCAAATAGATATCTAAAAAATCTGTCCCCATATTTGTCTAGATTATTTTAATATTCTTTGCAAAGGACTTAATTGTTAAATTTCCTGTGCTGCTGTCAAAAATTATTGTCCGGCCGTAGTTTTCTCCCGTGTCTGATGCAACTAGTTTGACATTGAGCTTCTGAAGCGTTTCCTTTGTAGCCAGAACGTTTCTTTCGCCTATGTTTCCTATTGTCGAGCTGTTTTTTATCTCGAACATCCTTGCTCCGCCGGCTATCTTTGCAACCATTCTTGAACGCAGGCATCCCATTGATTCCATCTTTTTAACCATCTCGGCAATTCCCGTATCAGCGTACTTGAACATGTTTATCCTGTCATCATTTTTATTGTATGGAAGCATAACGTGAGCCATCCCTGCTATCTTGTTTACCTTGTCTATTATGCAAATTCCCACACATGAACCGAGGGCATATGAAATGAGCCCTTCCGGAGAATATACGATTTTCATGTCCGATATTCCAACGTTTATTTCAGCACTCATATATCCAATCCAAATTTGTTAAGTAAGATTTCCAGGGATGTCATGCTTGGCAAAAGAAGCATGTGGCTGTAAATGGTTTCTTCCTGACAGAAGTATTTTTCCTTTATGAATATGACTTTGTCAGCTGCATCGGCAAATTCTGCAGTCACAGCATCCAAAAGTGCTCCGGACATGTCTATGTTGATACACGGTACAGTAATATCTATTGCCATGTTTGTAAGAGAGGAGATGGAGTTCACATATGATGAAACCATTATGTTGCCTATTTCTGACAACGCAGACATCTCCATGTCTGAAATATCCTCAAAGCCTTGAAGCTCCGTACCCAACAGAGAATTCAATATAAGATGAACAAATTCCTTTCTCAGAAGAAAGAATATTACCCCGTTTATGTCGCCTTCAAAGCTTACCAGTATTCCCACAACTACATTCTCTGCTCCCCCTATGGAGTTTAGAACATCTTCGTAATCCAAAAGGCTGACTTCAGGCACATTCATATCAATCCTTTTTGAAAGCATCTGCGACAATGAGGTCACAGCGTTGCCGGCTCCTATGTTGCCTATTTCCTTTAGCACATCTATGTGAATTTCATTTAATTCCATTTTTCCTCCTATGGCAGCCCGATGTTACTGCTCAATGTCTGACGGATTCAAGGGAATAACCGCAATGTCGTTTCCGTCGTTGTATATCTTGCTGTAACTTATGTCCTGCCTTACCCTGTGTTTCATCCATCCTATTGAAATCCTGGTGTTGGCATACATAACTCCCTTACACACTATCTTGTGATTAGCTATGTTGTCCGTGGGAGCCATATCCGTAAGCTGTCTTTTTAAATCCTGTATCTCATTGTTTATTTTTATTTTCATGAATATGAGCTGCTTTTTAACGTTATTTTTGCTGTTATCATCCATGAAGGAACTGTTTATAAGTTCAGTTCTTTCATCTATATCTTTAAGTTCCTTATTCTTAGCGTCAAGTTCCTTTTCCAGGTGGTCATTGAGTTTTTTCTTGGAGGTATATGATTTTTGTTCCTCCATGTATCTGTCCAGATTTATTACAAGATTTGTTTCTGCATTGGTCTTGCTTCCTATGGTTTTGGCATATATCATATTTTCCGCCTGGCTTGTGCCGCCTATTATGGCTGCATTGGATCCCCTCAGCATTATGGACTCTCCGGCTTTTACATCGCTGTTTATCAATGCCTCGGCATATATGCATTTTTCAGATTCTATTGCTGCATTTTCTATGTACTTGCTTGTTATGTTGCCCCTGGCATAGATTGTCCCTCTTCCCATACCGTTCATGCCCTTGCCTATGACCACGTCGCCTCCGGCTCTTATATGTGCCCCTTCAACCATTCCGCGGATTTTTATGTCCCCTTTGGATATGACTGAAAAACCTGCCTTAACATCACCGTTTATAACCACGTTTCCTATAAAATCAATGTTGCCTGTTTCATTATCCACATTTTCGACTTTGTACACGCTTTCGACGTATACCTTGCCATTGGTTATTTCCGCGCTTCCGTCCGCAGTTGCCAAAACACTCAACCCGTCATCGGATACGCAGGTGTTGTTGCCGTGACTGAATGAAACTTCCTTTCCCTTCCTGTACGCAATTTCCTGCCCGTATACGTCAATACCGTCCACGCCTTTCTGTGCAGGAATTATATGGCAGAGAACATCACCTTTTTTTACATTTACAACGTTGTTTAGATTTCGAAAATCAATGGAGCCATCTTCCTTTTCTGTGAACTTTAGTTCCTTTGACGTTTCAAAATCATATACAAGTACGGCATCCGTACCGTTGATTGGTTCCTTGCCACAGGCTGCAGCCAGTTCCTTGGTGTACTCCCTGTTTTCGCAGTACTTGCTGATGTCATCCTTTCTTATGCCGTAAACTATTCCCTGTTCATCAAGATAATCAAAAATTTCATCACTGCCTATTGATGCTTCCTTATCCAATAACTCTACCCTTATATATACCTTTAACTTGTTTGCCGATACTAAATGATTGATGTTGTATTTAGGCGGCTGTTCATCGCCTGAATAAAGCATGTCTCCGTCCATAACGATGTTTTGCGTACTGTTAAGCTCTTCCATAGTACCGCTCCTTTAAATGTATTATCTGCTTAAAGAGTTGATTGTCTGTTCTATTTCATCTGCTGTCTGTATAACGTTTGAGTTAAGCTGGAAGGATCTTTGAATCGTAAGCAGCCTGACCATTTCTTCGGCCATATCCACATTGGATGATTCCAGGAAACCCTGCATCACCCTTGAATCTTCAGACATGCTGTATTCCGCATCCTCATTGATGACCCTGTACAAATTGCTTCCTTCCTGCGCAAGATCACTGTTGTTGGCAAACTTGAACACTCCTACACTTATATTATCGGCACCGTTTTCCAAAATTATAGGTTCTTCTTCATCATTTAAAACATATCCTCCCTGGTAGGTCAGAAAAATTTCTCCGTCCACGTTTGTTGCCTTAAAGCTTCCGCCCCTTGTATACATGTTTTCATCTTCAAACTGCACCGCAAAAAAACCGTCTCCTGCTATGGCAAAGTCAGTCTGAACTCCTGTTGAATACAAGGCTCCCTGCTGAAAATTCACATCAGACTTGTTCAGCCTGCTTCCGCTCCCGGCCTTGAGATTTGTTATTTCTCCTTCGTTGCCCCGTATGTTTGTGTACAATAAATCCGAAAACTCAGCCTTTGACTTCTTAAATCCTTCTGTCTGTATGTTTGCCATGTTGTTTGATATTACATCCAGATAATTCTGGTTTCCTGTTGCGCCGTTTACTGCCGTGTAGTACGCCCTTATCATATTCTGCTCCTTATGTTTTAGATTTCCCGGGAAATTAGTTTATCTTTCCTATTTCTGTTACTGCCTTGTCCTGCAGCATATCATATATTTTAAAAGCCTGCGCTGCCGTCTGAAGAGATCTTTGAGCTGACATTATATCAGTAAGTTCCTTTGTTACATCGACATTGGATCTTTCAATAGTCTGATTGCTGATTTGCGGATATTCCACAAGCTCCGGATATTCTCCCGAAGTGTACAATCCTTCTCTGACCTTGGTCAGGCTGTTGTAATCCTGGAAGTCATATACGGCAACACGGTCTGTTTCTTCGCCGTCAACTGTTATGCTTCCGTTCTGGAACTCAAAGTTATCAGTGCCAAGGTATATTTCGCCGTATTCTCCCTGAACCCTTCCTGCGCCCTGAAGATAGAGGTATCCTTCCGCATCTATGTTAAAGCTTCCGTTTCTTGTATAAAATATATCACCGTTGTTTTCCATTGCAAAAAAACCTGCTCCGTTTATGGCGAAATCCAGACTTCTTCCGGTTTCCTCCAGTGTCCCCTGTGAATGGATGGTATTGCTTTCCTCAACGGTTCTTATAACAGAGACATTGCCTAAAGGTTCAGCCTCCTTGCTTATTCCGTCCTGCTTATACTTGTTAATAAGCAAACTCCCGAAATTGGAAGTTACAGCCTGTTCTCTTTTATATCCAGCAGTGTTAAGATTTGCTACGTTGTTGCTTGAAATGTCAATTTTTCTTTGCTGTGTAAGCATCCCTGATGTTAATGCATAAAATCCTCTTGACATGATTCACCTCTTCAAATTATCGTACAAATATAATCTCAGGCCCTGCTCCAGTTTTTCAAGAGCCGATGTGTGTATCTGTGATACCCTGGAATTGCTGATACACATTACTTCCGCAATGTCTTTAAGTTTGAGCTCTTCCTTATAGTATAAGGACACCACAAGTTTTTCCTTTTCGTTAAGTTTATTAATGTTGTCTTTTAGCACCTGGCAGAGTTCCTTTGATTCAAGTTCCTGTTCCGGAAGCTCATAACCGTTGCTTGTTTCCATTTCTCTCACATTAGCTTCACTGAGCAGCTCCTCAAAGGACAGCATGGTTGTTCCGTGGGCATTTCTGATTATACTGTTGTACTCATGCATGTTCATTTTAAGGTGATGTGCAACCTCGTGATCCTCAGGTTCTCTTCCAAGCTTATAGGAAAGTGCATCTTGTGCTTCCTTGACTGTCTTGAAATCATTTTTGACCTTTCTGGGAATCCAGTCCTGCTTTCTCACGTAATCAATGATTGACCCTCGAATGCGTATTGTTGCATATGTTTCAAATTTAATGTTTTTAGACAAGTCAAATTTATCTATCACATCTATTAGCGCAATTATACCTTCGTTGACTATATCATCCACATCCCCGTAGTTCTGATAGATTCCTCTTAGTTTCAGTGCTATTATTTTTACTAAGTAGCTGTATTTTTCAATGATTTGATTTCTTATGCGCACATCCTTCGTCAACGCATATTGTTCCCATAAATAATTTTCATCTGCAATTATTTGTCTTTTTTCGGTTAAAATCATACGCATCACTCTTTCATCATCATATAGAAATATTTCCCAGTGCCTGTATCTGTGTGGAATTATCAATTTCGTTAAATGACAGTACAACTGCCTTGGGATAAAACTGGTCTAAAAGCTTTCTGAAATACCCTCTCACAAATGGTGAGGTCAAAATAATAGGAGTTCCTATTTCGTTTTTTAATTTGTTTATCTGCTCCAGCAGCTGTCCCACAAGTTTCTGCATTAATTCGGGGTCTATGGACAAATAGGAGCCTCTTTCATTTTTTCCGATGGCACTAATGATCAGCTTTTCAACATCGGTGCTCAAAGTTATCACTTTTATCTGGCCGCCCTCGGACCACTTACGCGTTATGGTCCTTTTCAGAGCCTGCCGCACATATTCTGTCAGCGTTTCCGTGTCCTTTACGCTTGTTCCGTAGTCACCTATGGTTTCAAGTATGGTTTCCATATCTTTTATTGGAATTCCTTCTCTTAAAAGATTACCCAGAATCTTCTGAAGGTTACCCTGTGAAACAACTCCCGGGACAACTTCTGATACCAACAGCTCGTTTTCTTTCTTCACATTGCTTAATAACTGATTTATATCCTGTCTGGACAAAAGTTCGTGAGCATGGGACCTGACAACCTCAGATAAATGTGTAAGCAGCACGGATAAAGGATCGATTACGGTGTATCCATAGATTTCAGCAAGCTCCTTTTTGTCCTTGGATATCCACTTGCTTGGTATTCCATAGGCTGGTTCGATTGTTTCGATTCCGTCTACTTCACCGGTAAGGTTTCCGGGATCCAGCGCCAGGTAGTACTCCACCAGAATCTCGCCTCTTGCAACTTCTTCCCCCTTCAGCTTTACCACATATTCATTAGGATTAAGATATCCGTTGTCCCTGAGCCTCACAGACGGTACTACCATTCCCATGTCCTGGGCAAACTGCCTTCTGAACATTACAACCCTGTCGATGAAGTTGCCGCCGCTTGCCTCATCCACTAGGGGTATAAGGCTGTACCCAACTTCAAGTTCAATGGGATCTATTTGTATAAGCTCATATATGTTGTCAATATTTCTGTAGTATTCATCATCGGTGGGCTTTTGGCCTTCTACCGGTTTTTCATCACTCTCAGACTCATCGGCTTCCATATCGCTGCTGCTTGTAAGAAGCTTGTACCCTAAAAATATCAGCACTGCTGCAAGTGTAAAAACCTGAATTTTGGGAAAACCCGGCATCATTCCCATAACAAACAGGACTATGCCTGAGATTATAAGCACCAGAGGCTGTGACTTCACCTGGTTGGTCAAATCCACATTCAAACTGGATTCTGAAGCTGCCCGTGTCACTATCATACTTGTGGCAGTTGAAATGAGCAATGCCGGAACCTGTGAAACAAGTCCGTCTCCCACGGTAGCTATGGAAAACGTCTGAAGTACCTGGGTAAATGTTGCCCCTCCCTGGACCATGCCTATGATAACTCCTCCAATGAAGTTGATGGCTGTTATCACTATGGACATGATTGAGTCGCCTTTTACGAATTTTGTGGCTCCATCCATTGCCCCGTAAAAGTCTGCTTCCCTCTGAATATTGTTTCTCCTTCTTTTGGCTTCAGCCTCGTTTATTATTCCTGAGCTTAAATCAGCATCTATGGCCATTTGCTTACCTGGCATGGCATCAAGAGTAAATCTTGCGGTTACTTCAGCTATTCTTTCCGCACCCTTGGTGATGACTATGAACTGCACCAGCACTATTATCAGGAACACGATGAAACCTACTACAGCGTTTCCTCTTAGGACGAAACTTCCAAAGGTTGCTATTACTGCTCCCGCATCGCCGTTGTTTGTCAAGATCAATCTTGTTGATGACACGTTGAGAGAAAGCCTGAACAACGTCGTTATGAGAAGGAGTGAAGGAAATACCGAAAATTCCAGCGCTTCCTTTATGTACATGGTTGTCAGTAAAATGGTTATTGACAAAGCTATGTTGATAATGAACATCAGGTCCAGGAAAAATTCCGGAAGAGGAATTATTATCATGAGTATTATTGCTATTATGAACAATGAAATGGAATTGTTAAGTATCTTCTTCATATTTTAATGCTTTTCCTTTTCTCTCAACCTGTATACCCACGCAAGTATCTCTGCTATGGGTTCGTAATATTCCAACGGTATTTCCCGATTAATATCGGTGTTTTTGTACAAGGCCCTTGCCAGAGGAACATTTTCAACTATGTTTATATTGTTCTCCTGTGCCTTTTCTATGATTTTCATGGCTATGTTGTCCTGGCCCTTGGCTACAACAACAGGCGCATTGTCTTTTTCTATATTATATTTTACAGCTACTGCAAAGTGTGTCGGGTTTCTGATGATTACATCGGCCTGAGGGACCTGCTGCATCATTCTCGAATATGAAATGGCCCTTTGCTTTTCCTTGATCTTGCCCTTGACCTTGGGGTCACCTTCCATTTGCTTGTATTCTTCCTTGACTTCCTGTTTGGACATCTTGATGTTCTTTTCGTATTCCCACCACTGGTACAGGTAGTCGAAAGCTGATATAGCTACAAAAGCCAAAACCACGCTTTTCACGATTCCCATGACCGAGGTGAAAATAAAATTAATTCCTGACATCAAGTCGATTGATACAAGCTTCGGCACCTGATTTATGCGCTTCATTATCGTCGAATATATCAGATAACCTAAAATGGATATTTTCAGAAGATTCTTTAATACTTCCACTACAGACCTCATAGAAAACATCCTTTTGATGCCTGACAGCGGATTAAGCTTTGAAAACTTGAATTTTATGCTTTCTCCGGAAATAAGAAACTTCGTCTGTGCTCCTGTAAGCACAACAGATGCTGCAATAACCGAAACCATTATTATTCCCGCTGATAAAAGCAGCGAATAGGCAACATCCTTCAAAGCCATCGAAATAAAGTTCTCTCCGAGGTCATAGGTGGTCTCCATGAGCGACAGATACTTGGTAAAGATATCCCTGATGAACTTGTACATGTGTGGCACCCAGAAATCAAGCATTGTAAACGATATTGCTATGACTCCTACGGTTACAACATCCTTGCTTTGAAACACATTTCCTTTTTTTCGTTCATCCCGCCTTTTCTTGGGGGAGGCTTTCTCGGTTTTTTCTTCGCCAGCCATGATAATCCTTTACTTTATGTAATCAGTACGCTTAAGCTGTTTTCTATCTGGTCAAACATAAGCGTCAGTATTCTTTCTATGAATGTTGAAAATGTAGGCACCAGCATTATTATGAGCAGCAAGCCCACCAATATTTTCAGTTGAACGTTAACCGAAAAGACCTGAATCTGCGGAATTGCTTTCATCAGTATTCCTATTCCCGCTTCCATGATAATCTCCACAGCCATCAGAGGCATTGCAATCTTCATGGACAATATCAAAATCTGTGAAAACATCTCAACCATATTTCTGAAAAGGTCCTGCGGTATTTCAAAGCTTCCGACCCTGATGAGCTTGCATGATGTTATGAATATCCTTATGAGTGTCAGGTGGCCGTTTGCGCTGAAAAACAGGAACAAAAGCATTATGTTCAGAAAGCTTCCCATGATACCCATTGATATGTTGCTGCTGGGATTGTAAATCTTAGCCATAGACAAACCCATCTGCATTTCCATAACTTCGCCGCCTATTACAACCGTGCTGAAAAACAGGTTGATTATATGTCCTATGAGATATCCTATAAACAACTCCTTTGCAACCATAAACATCAATTCAATGTTTGTGTTTACTGCAATGTCTTCCTGCAGGGGCAAAAGTCCGTAAACCATGACTGCAAAGATCAGGCTCAGCGATATTTTCATCATATGCTGAAGGTTTCCTCTTCCGAATATCGGGTTGAAAAACACACAGCCGCCCATTCTTGCAAATATAAGCAGAAAATATGTGAAATCACCGTTAAATGTCATTTTACCACCCTCATTGCACTTTCAACATCAGGTCGAATATGTGCAGTGTGAAATCAGACATGGTTTCCATCATCCACGACCCCAGGGCTATAAGCATTATGGCTGTGACCAGCAGCTTAGGAACAAACGTAAGAGTCTGCTCATGAATCTGCGTGGCTGCCTGAAAAACAGCAATAGCCAGACCAATCATAAGGCTTACGATGAGGATTGGTGCCGATATTTTGATTGCTGCAGCAGCAGCGGACTGCATAACTTCCATTACAAGCGATATGTTCATGTTCCCTCCTAGAAGTTAAAGGTTGTTATAAGCGTCTTAAAGAGCAGCGACCAGCCGTCAACCACAACAAACAGCAGAATCTTGAATGGCATTGAAATCATTGTTGGGGGAAGCATCATCATTCCCATGGACATCAGGACGCTTGACACGATCATATCTATAAGAAGAAACGGTATAAAAAGCAAAAATCCTATGATGAAAGCCCTTTTCAGCTCGCTGGTTATAAATGAAGGCATTACCACAGTAAGGGGCAGTTCCTCCACGTTTTGGATATTTTGAATTTCCTCGTCGTTTGACATGTCTGTAAACATTTTAAGCTCACTGTTGCCTGTCTGTTTGAGCATGAATACTTTCAAAGGCTTTGAAGCTTTATCGAAAAACTCATCCTGAGATATCTGTTCATTCTTGTAGGGTTCATAAGCTTGGGTATTGATTTCGTCAATAACGGGAGACATTACAAACAACGTGAGAAACAGTGCAATTCCTATCAATACCTGGTTGGGAGGGGTTTGCTGCAAACCGAGGGCATTTTTAAGGAACGACAGTACTATTATAATCCTGGTAAAAGCTGTCATCATGATAAGTATTGACGGAAGCAGCGTGATTATAGTGAGCATAACCAGTATTTCCACCGTCTGGGCAGAGTTTCCGTTTATGTCCATGTTTATGGTTCCGCCGAATGCGGCATTTGGATTCATGATTGCAAACAGCAACACTCCGAAAAGTATTTTTGCTGCTGTATTTATCAGTTGTTTTGTTTTGTTTGACATATTTCCTCTTTCATAGCGTTACTACTTTAATGACGCCGGTTTTTTTAAGAATTTGTCCAATAGAAGGGTAAATTCCATGGCGTTTGCTTTCTCGCCTTCATGCGCGGGTTTAAAATCTTCAAGTTCCTTGATTATTCTTATATCCTTTTCTGTTATGATTATCAGGTAATATTTTTCTGCTATCTCTGCAATCGCTAGACATTTGTTCTGCCCCACAACCATCCTGTCAACTATGTTCATGTACCTTGACCCTGAAGCCAGATTAGTTTTCACGGAAATCCACTTTGTTCCGTAGTAGGTTAAAAACAGTACAAGTATTATGCCAAACAGAGATAAAATAAGCGAAATTATCTCTTTGATATGAATCAGCTCCTATCCCAGGATGCCCTGAACTGTTTTGAGAACTCTGTCAGCCTTGAACGGTTTTACGATGAAGTCCTTCGCTCCGCTTCTTATGGCTTCCACAACCATTGATTCCTGTCCCATGGCGGAGCACATTACTATTTTAGCTCCCGGATCCATTTCTTTTATTTCTTTAAGAGCCTCAAGACCATTTTTATTGGGCATGGTTATATCCATTATTACCAAATCCGGTTTTTCTGCCTTGTACGTCTGAACTGCCAGTTCTCCATCCGAAGCTTCTATTAAATTTTCGTATCCGTTCTTTTTCAGCGTGTCCTTTATCATCATTCTCATAAATGCTGCATCATCCACTATTAATATTTTTCCTTCCATTTTATCCTCCGTAATTTATAATGTAATTTTAATTAATTCATCTTTTTTAACTATCTCTGCAATTCTTACTCCAAAGTTGTCGTTTACCACAACGACTTCACCCTTGGCAATGAGCTGTCCGTTGACTATTATGTCAACCAGTGCTCCGGCTTGTTTGTCAAGCTCAATGATTGTTCCCTGAGAAAATTCAAGTATGTCTTTTATTTTTCTTCGGCTCTTTCCTATTTCAACGCTGATTTCCAATGGAACTGACATTATCAGTTCAAGATTTGAAAGTTGTTCTTCAGTCAACACATCCTCGTATTCATCAAACCTTTCATATTCCATGGGCCTTACATTCACAGGAACCTGCTCTTTCTTCTTTTGCTTGACTCTCGGTGCAGCACTGATGTTTTTCTGCTGTATTTTATCCTCGTATTCGTACTCATCTTCCTCTTCGTACTCAATTGCCTGTGAATTTCTTTGTATTTCTTTTGGTTCAGCTACAATAGCTGATTTGCTCGGACTTTCTTCAGCTTCCCGTTTTGCTTTAACCTGGTTATCAGTACTTTCTACCCCTTTCAGGAAATTTGATACTATTTCCCTCGCAAGCTTCACAGGCATTACATTTATAAACTGGCTCTGAACAGTGCCTTCAATGAACAAGTCGAAGCTGACCGCAACTATCACATCGTCATCTATGAAGTACTTGTTGTTAAATTCAGACTTGTCGTTGATCTCATAAGCCAACGGTGTGGATATGTTGATTGACTTTCCCAGAAAATCCGACAAGGCTGTGGCGGCTGACCCCATCATCTGGTTCATAACCTCACAGATGGCGCTGGTATTTATTTCATCCATTTCAAACTCGTCATCAGCAATTGTCATACCCAAAAGTATTTCAATGATAGATTTGGCATCATGCCTTTTCCATATCATCAAATTTACGCCGTTAAGACCTTCAACATAGTTTATTTCAACCCCTATTGCCGGTTCCAGGTTTTCATAGCTGAACTCCCTGGCATTGATAATGTTGACCATAGGTATGGTAATTTCAACCCTTTTTCCCAGCAGTGTGGACAGAGATGTAGCGGAAGAGCCCAGACTTATATTCATTACTTCTCCTATTACATCCCGCTCCATATCTGAAAAAATATTTTCATTCATCATAAGTCTCCTCTAGTGTATAATATTCTTGATTTTAATTACGCCTTTGTTTTTTCTCGTTCCCCAGGTTCCTTCAAACCACTTTTCACCATCCACGTTAACATCAACATATGAATTCACCGGCTTGTCCAGAATCAGCAGGTCACCAACCTGCATGTTCACCACATCCTGCAAAGTTGCCTGTGCCTTGCCCAGAACCCCTGTAATTGTAAGCTTTGAAGATTTTATGGAATCCATTATGGTTTCTTTCTGCTCTTCTATGCTCTGATCGAGTTTTTTCTTGTTTGTTTTCGAGAATATATCTGCCTTTTTCATGATTTCACTGACAATGTTCGAAGGTATGCACAATGTTATCTTTCCTATTGATTCGTTCAGTTTAACATTCAGCACCACAATTACGACTGTATCATTGTAGTTTATTGACTGTATGAACCTGGAATTGGTTTCTATCTTCGCAAGCTCGGTGCTTATTTCAATGGTGCTTTCCCATGATACTCCCATCATGGGAACCATTTGCCTCAAAACGTTGCTTAAAAGTGAAAGCTCAATGTCGGTGTAATCCCTTAAGTTTTCATATTCGTTTCCGCTTCCTCCCAGTAGTCTGTCTATTATCACAAATGACAGAGGCTTTGAAAATTCCATAAGAATTTGGCTGTCTGCCGATGTATCGTCAGGATAGTTAACGTTTATGAGTCCCATGAGCACATAATCGTCAAGTGCGTTGTTGTACTCGTGGTATATGCTTTCTTCAACCTGTTCCACCGTCACATCGCACACCAGCCTCAGCATTGAGGTAAGCCTTGATGTGACCATGCGGCAGTAATTTTCGTAAACTCCCTTCAGCAGCTTTATGGTTTCCTTGGTGATTTTCTTGGGACTCCTGAAGTCATATTCCTTTATTTTCTTTTCGCTTGTTTCTATTTCTTTTATATCAACATCTCCGCTGCTCAGGTTGTTAAGCAGCTCGTCTATCTGGCTCTGTGATAGTATTTCCGCCATTCATATGCCCTCGTTCCATGATATTTGCTATTGTACAGTATTGCTCCGATACTCTGTGCTTTCGCCAGAAGTATCTTCGCTGCCGTTTATGGTGTTTTTGATCATCTTTGTATAGCTTATAGGATATCCCTTACGGCTTATGTAAATTTCAACTCTTCTGTTCTTTGCTCTTCCCTGGGGAGTGCTGTTGTCTGCAATCGGGCTGTACAAACCGTAGCCTATGGCCAGGTACTTTGCAGGATTTATGACATTTTTGCTCTCGAGGTATTGAAGCACTGCGTTGGCCCTGTCAGTGGAAAGCGTCCTGTCTATATTCGTCTTGTCGTTTTCGACTTCTGCTGTATGGCCTGCTATGATGACCTCTTCTATATAATCTTCAACCAGATTCAGTCCGTTCGCCAGCACATCCAGTATATCCTTTCCGCTTTGGTTAAGGTCGTTGCTGTAGCCCCTGAATGTAATGTTGTCAGAGAACCTGATGAACACATATTCTTCGCTCTTGCTTAATTCAACGCTGTCTCCAAGATTGTTTTCTTCCACGTAATCTTTAAGCATCTCATACAGCTGATCTATATCTTCCTCATCCGCATCCTCCACCTGAATCGAACCTCCCTCCATCATGCCGGTTCCCGACATTTCCTCAAGAGTTTCCTCAACCTGATTTCCCTTTGAAAAGGCCTGCACTATGATGGCATATTTTTGAGCATCTATAGTCGACATCGCATACAGCAATATAAAGAATGTCAACAGCAGTGTCACCATATCGCTGTATGTCTCCAGCCAGCTTGCACCGCCGCCTCCGCTTGATTTTCTTCTTCTAGCCATTTTAACCCCTACTCACATAAATTAAGCGTTAGCTTCGCTTTTCTTTTTTCCGCGCTTCGCACTTTTCTTTGATTTCTCACCGTCTGCTTCTGCAGCTTCAGATCCTCTTTCCTTGTATGTTATGTATGAATTCAGTTTTTCTCTTATGTATTTTGGATTCTCACCTGACTGGATGGATAGAACACCTTCCATGATCATTTCCTTTGCAATCATTTCTTCATCGTGCTTGGCCTTGAGCCTGTTTGAAATGGGGGCACAAACCATGTTTGCCAGCATTGAGCCGTAAAATGTTGTTACAAGAGCTGTTGACATTCCCTTTCCGAGAGCATCCGCACCTTGTGACGTATCCATGTTTGCCAGCATGTTTATGAGTCCTATCAATGTTCCCAGCATACCAAACGCCGGACCGAAAGCTGCCAGTGTATCAAACACCTTCCATGCTGACGCATGTCTTGCTTCAATGCAGTCTATTTCGTTTTCAATCTGAGCCCTTACCTTTGTGGGCTCTATGGCATCCACTATGAGCATGACGCAGTATTTCAAAAACTCGTCCTGCAGATCCATGCTGTTGACCTTTTCTTCAAGAACCAGAAGTCCTTTGAGCCTAGCTTCCTTTGCCAGCTCTTCTATTGTGTCGATATATAGGTTTAAATCTATTTTTTCCCTTTTCATCAGGACCTTCATATTCTGTGGAACATCCTTCAGGTATTTCACAGGCACAGACATGACAGTGGCTGCAATAGCTCCTCCGAAAGTAATATACATGCTTGGAAAGTCCACAAAGCTTTGTGTTACCTGGGAAAGGCTTGAACTGCTGCTTATAATTCCGAATATAACCAAGCCAAAGCCTGCCAACAGTCCTAATATAAATGATATGTTCATACTTCACCTCTTGATTATTCAGCAGTAATGCCTTTTAATATTTTTTGATTGTATTTTATTATCTTGTCCACAATATCCTCTTTGGAATCCTTGATCAGATAATACTTGCCTGTTGTCAGCGTAACTTTTGTTTCAGGTATAAATTCAATTTTTTCTATCAAGCTTGCATTGAGCAAAAACACTTCGCCATTGATGCCAACTACTTCTACCATAAACCCTCCTAATTTTTATAAAAGTATTAATCATAATCACAATATTTTTATGCTCATGATTAATACATTTATAATCCTTATCTTTAAGCCTTGAGGCTGGACGAGCCGGTTCAGTTTTGCCCGTCCATGCTCCCAATGCTTATCTGTTCTATATTGTTTGCTACCTCTTCATGTTCACAAGCTGTTCAAGCATTTCATCAACAACTGTTATTATTTTTGAATTTGCCTGGTAACCTCTCTGAGTAATGATCATGTCAGAAAATTCATTAGCCAGGTCCACGTTGGACATTTCAAGACCGCCGGTTACTATTTCACCTGACCCGCCAAGGCCTGCAGCATGGTAAGTGATTGTTCCTGTGTTGTTTCCCGCGGAGTAGTATGAGCTTCCTTCAAGCTTCAAGGCTGCCTGATTCGGTACCGTGGAAATGGCAATGAGTCCCAATGTTGTCACTTTATTGTATGTTGCTGCATCAGTTGAATCCAAGCCAACACCTGTGATTGTTCCGTCGCTGTTAATGGTTATGTTGCTGAATTTATCAATGTCAATTTTTATGGCAGTAAGCGAAGCCTCGTCTATATCAACATTATCAGCTGCAATTTCTTCTCCGTTCAAACCCATTACTATGGATCCATTTGAATCCACCAGCTGACCGCTTGAGTCAAAGTTCAAAGCACCGTAACGTGTGTAGAAGTAATTGCCGCTGGCATCCACCACTTTGAGGTATCCGTCTCCGTTTATGTAGACGTCAGTTTCCTTGTTTGTGGGAGAATAACCGGACAATGTATGAATCGTATCAACAGAGCCTATCTTAGCTCCGTAGCCCACCTGAGATGAGTTGGTTCCCCCGATTCCGTCTGACGCCTGGCTGGGATTGCTTATTGTCTGGTAATAAATGTCTCTGAATGTTGCCCTCTGTGTCTTGTATCCGTATGTATTCACGTTTGCTATGTTGTTACCTATTACATCCATTTTTGTCTGGTGGCTTCTCAGTCCCGAAACACCAGAGTAAAGTGCTTTCATCATAATAATCTCTCCTTTTAGCTGTTGGTCCTTCAATCGTCCGGACCGTAACCTCCTTTAAAGGACCGGCTACTTTATCACAGCTCCGTCTATGTTGGTAAATATGTTTTCTTTCAATTCACTGCTGTTAACAGCTGTTATAACCTTGTTGCTCATGGTGCTCACTATGAAAGCCTGATTGTCAATCATGACCAGGACGTTTTTGAGTCCCTTGTCCTTGGCCTGTTCAACAGCCTCATTGAGTCTGTTGGTTACATCTGTGCTTACATCAATGTTTCTTTCCTTAATTCTTTCACTTGCATGCCTTGAAAAAATTACTTCACTTTCAGTGCCCTGATCTCTGATTTTTTCCTTGAAAATATCCTTAAAGTTTGGATTTGTACTATCATTTCTCGGAACAGAAGGTCCTGTATGAATGTTGCCGTTTAAGTTGCTTATCTTCCTTAAAAAATCAATGTCAGCCATCTTATCACCACCTTATTGTTCTTGACTGCCTGCAATTGCCTCCAGGTTACCGTTTATGCCGTTTATGCCTTCAAGAATTTGTGACAGGACATCTTCCTTTGTTTCATCAGCCGGAACATCCATAATTTCCATTACATTAGAATAATCATATTCCGTATCGTTAACATACAATTTGGTTGTTCCACTGTGGATAGTCACCCTTTGAACCACACCTTCCTGAACGTCAAGCTGTCCCTTGCTATTGTAGCTTGCAACTATAACATTTTTCCCTATGAGAGAGGTTGCCTGCCCCTGCATGGATATTTCCGAAAGGTCGGTCATTGCCTGAAGCGATGAAAACTGAGCCATCTGTGAAATAAATTCAGTATTTTCCATGGGATTCATGGCATCCTGGTTTGTTATCTGAGCAACCAGTAAGTTAAGGAAGTCCTGCATTTTCAACGCTGATGAATCTTCAGTATTTAATTTTACACTTGAGCCTGTGCTGCTAACGTAGCCTGAGCTGTATGCATTTATTTCCATAGTTTCCTCCTTTCCACTGCTTATGGCATAGCACTTAATCTCATGATTTGTTCAAAATCGTTGTTTTCTTCGTCATCCTTATCGTTTGACTTGTAGACGTAAGTATTTTTTTGTTGCTGACGCTCCCGGTCCTGACTGTAGTAAAGCTGACTTTGTTCATAAAGCGGTTCCTGGTTCTTGACTACCACATTAACGCTGCCTTCAGAAACCTTGTTCAGCACTTTTGCCAGTTCTTCGGAGTTAGAAAGCAGAAGTTTGTGTGTTTCTTCATTGTGAGCCTTTACTTCCACCGTGAGGCTGTTGTTCTCATAAGTCATCTTTATATCAACCTTGCCCAGATTTTCAGGGTTTAGCTCCATGGTCACATTTTTTGTTCCGTCTGTACCCTCGTTGACCATCAGCACAATCCTATCCTCTATCTGAGACATTACGGAAGACTTGATTTCTGAGGACACATCGCTTACCTGGATTATCCTGCTGCTGTAATCCGGAAGATTGCTCCTGGCAATTCCTGCATTGTAGTCAATCTCTTGTTTCAATTTGTTCCTGCTGCCTTCGATTTGAGATATGAGCTTTTTGGCAAAGGTACTGTAACTGTTTGAGTTTTCAGTGACCTGGTTATTCCAGACGCTGACTCCAACGAATTTTTCACTGCCTTCTGCCTTGATTGTCTCTCCCGCTGCGCTTCCTTCCTGCTTAGCCTGAAATAAGGGAACACTCATGTTCTTTTCAACGTTTCCCGCCGGATAGTTCTCATAGCCGGACTTAAGCTGGCTTGTTGAATTGACCGGATAACCGTAGCCGCTTATTCCCGCAAGATAAACCATGCTGTTGTTTATTTTCTCGTCTTGTGTTTCTTCCTTTGTGCTTAGCTTATTCGGTCTTGCCGAAATAAATGCTTCATCATCTGCTTGGTTTAACAAAGAAGTAATTGCTTCATCCTTTTTATCAAGAACGTTTCCGATTAAGCTGCCCAAATCCGTGTTTAAAGCAGAAAGAACAGTTGCGTCCGAAAAGCCACCCAAACCCTCGATGTTTAACCCGCTGACAATTTCATCAATACCGGTTATGATTTCTTTGTCGCCATGCAGCATGGAATTCATCATTCCCTGGAATGTGCCATTCGATGTTTTTGCAGTGGCCGCCTTACCCTGAACCAGCCTGGTGCCTGTTGTCGGCATAATATTTGTCAAATTGACATTCACTAATTTCACCTCCTTTCAAATGAAATGTCTATACATAGTACCCAGCTGAAATTGTTTTGTTTGAAACGAACTCTTCGATGAAAAGTTCTTCATTTTTCAAAAGAGCACTGTTGTATTTCTCAAGTTCCTTTTCTTTCAGCTTTTCAAAGCTTGATATTTCTATGTTCTTGCTGATAATTTCCTGTCTTTTATCTTCTATCTTTTTCACCAGGTTCGCTTTTTCTTCTTCTTTAAGTTCAATTTTTTTCAATATGCCGCTCATGTACATTTTGTAATAGGACATTTCTCCAACAGATATGACCACTGACGATTTCTCGTTGAATTCCGTTTCAACTTCGGAATATTTTGCTTTAAGTCCCCTTATTTCCAATTCTGTTGCTGTAAGCTCACTGTTAAGGCTACTGAGCTCTGCCTTCAGATTCTCAATAATTTGTTTCTTTATTTCCAACACCTTTTCCAGTGAAAAACTGAACTTTTTCATTTTTCCCCCCACATTTTATATTTGCTGCATAAGTTCAAGCACATCATCATAAGAATATTTATCGTAAACTCCCTGAGTCAGAAAGCTGTTTATTTTCTCTATTTTTGAAATTGCCTCATCCAGCCTTGGATTGGTTCCTTTTTTATATGCTCCTATGGATATGAGATCGTAGTTTGCATAGTAAACTGAAAGCAGATCCCTTATTTTCCTGGCACTGTCGTTTTGCTCACTTGATACTATGTCGTTCATGAGCCTTGAAATGCTGGCGTTTATGTCTATAGCCGGATAGTGGTTTGAATTGGCGAGTTTTCTGGTCAGAACAATGTGTCCGTCCACTATCCCCCTTACCGTGTCTGATATGGGCTCATTGGTATCGTCTCCTTCAACGAGTACTGTGTATATGCCTGTTATGGATCCGGTGCTGAAGTTGCCGCTTCTTTCTAAAAGCTTAGGCAATTCTGCATAAATTGAAGGTGTGTAACCTCTTGCAACAGGCGGTTCGCCTGTTGCAAGGCCTATTTCCCTTTGAGCCATGGCAAACCTGGTAAGCGAATCCATCATCAGAAGCACATCCAGTCCCTTATCCTTGAAGTATTCGGCGATGGTTGTGGCAACAAGAGCACATTTTACTCTCAGCATGGCCGGTTGATCTGATGTTGCTATTACAAGAACGGACCTTTTTAAGCCTTCTTCCCCGAGATCTTTCTCAATGAATTCCCGTACCTCTCTTCCCCTTTCGCCAACCAGTGCAATGACGTTTATGTCAGCTTTCACGTTTTTTGCAACCATTCCCAATAGTGTGCTCTTCCCCACACCGCTTCCTGCGAATATTCCCATACGCTGACCTTTTCCTATGGTCAGCAGCCCGTCTATGGCTTTAACGCCAAAGCTCAGGTTTTCATCAATCCTTGGCCTGGTAAGGGGATTTATGTATTCATTGTCCACATAGCAGAATTCCTTGCTGTTAAAATCTTCTCCTCCGTCAATGGGATATCCTGTTGCATCAACAATTCTTCCCTTCAGAAAATCTCCCACTGGAATTTTCAGCTTGTTGTTGGTTGATACCACAATGTTTCCAAGACCGATTCCCTTGATGTCCTCATATGGCATGAGCAAAACCTTCCCGTCATTGAAACCGACTACTTCTGCGCGAATTTTCCTGTCCATGGAGCCATTCATTATTTCACATACTTCGCCGATTTTGTGCCTGTTTCCGGTAGCTTCAATCATCATACCCGAAATTCTCTTAACCTTGCCGATATGCCTGCAAAAATCTTCCCTGTTCAGGATTTCACGGACATGTCTAACTTTTTCTTCAAATCCCATTTTTACTGAGCACCATTTCCTTAAGATTGTTAAGCTGAGTGGTAATTCCTGCGTCCACAATGCCTTCGGGCGTTTCGATTATGACGCTTCCTTCTTCAAGCTCCTTGGAAATTTCTATCTTTACATCGCTTGAAATCTTACTAAGGTTGCTTATGAGTTCTTTGTCTGCTTTTATCTTTTTAACGTCTTCTTCACCGGAAATGAATATTTTAATCCATTCGATGTTTCTGTAGTTACTTATTGTATTGTCTATTATTTTTGAAATCACATTTTCGTTTGCATCTATTTTCTGCCTGATGATTTTTTCAGCAATGCTGATTGCAAGACTTGTAAGCCCTGCTTCATGCCTTGTGATTATTTCTTCCTTATCCTTTTCGATTTCTTCAATCATGTATGATATTTCGTTGACCATGGCCTGGTTTTGCCGTTTTATCTCATCTGCAATCTGAATTTTTCCTGCTTTGAATCCTTCTTCATAGCCTTTGTTCTTTCCTATTTCCATGCCGGCATTGAATCCTTCTTCATAGCCTCTTTTTTTAAGCTCTGCTATTTCAGTCTGAGCATTTCTTTTGGCTGCACTGATGATTTTCATGGCTTCTTCGTTGGCTTCCTTCAGTATGATCTCCCGTTGGTTGTAGATTTCATACAAATCTTCTCTGGGAGTGCTGATCACCTGAGGTTCAGATTCCACTCTGCCGACGTTTTTGACATATTTGTCATCATATACCACATATTTGGCTTTAACTATACTAGACAATAATATCATCCTTTCCGCCCTTAGATATGAAAAGCTCTCCTTCTTCCTCCAAGCGCCTGATTACTGAAACGATTCTCTGCTGAGCTTCTTCCACGTCCCTGAGCCTTACGTTGTGAGTATATTCAAGCTCTGACTTGATCGTCTCACCCATCTTTGTAGACATGTTGGCAAACAGCATGTCTGCAACTTCCCTGTTGGAGCCCTTGATTGCAAACACCAGATCCTTGCCGTCAACTTCGCGCAGGAATCTTTGAATTCCAAGGGAATCCATTGTGACGATATCTTCAAATACAAACATTCTCTTCCTGATCTCATCTGCAAGCTTGACATCTTTCTTGTTGAGCTCGTCAAATATGTATTTTTCGTTGCCTCTGTCCATGTTGTTCATTACGTCAGCAACGTAGTTTACTCCGCCGATTTCTGTGAAATCCACCGATACGATGGAATTGAATTTCTTTTCAAGCTCTTCTTCCACATACCTGATGATTTCAGGAGATGTACGGTCCATTTTAGCTATTCTTTCAACCACGTCTATTCTTTTTTCCTTTGGCAGCTCGGCAATAACTGCTGATGCCTGATCTGCCCTGGCATATGACAATATCAGTGCTATTGTCTGAGGATGCTCGTTCTGAATTATTGTCAAAAGATTCTTATAATCAGCTTTTCTTATGAATTCAAATGATTTTGTCCTTAAGGTTTTTGTGACCCTCTCAAGGAGGCTGGAAGCAGTCTGTGCTCCGAATGCCTTCTCCAGAACGTTTCTTGCATATTCGAATCCGCCTTCTGTTATTACCTTTTGTGTCAGGCACAGATCGTAAAAATCCTTTAGGGTTTCTTCCATTGTTTGCGGACTCAAATGCTGAAGCCTTGATATTTCGTATGTTAGCTGTTCAATTTCATCTTCTTTCAGATATTTGTAAATTTTTGATGCATCGTCAGCTCCGAGAGAAATAATGATTGCCGATGCTTTTTGTTTTCCGGATAATTTAGTTTCTGCCATTATTCCTCGTCTCCCTTCAGCCAGGTTCTTATGAGCTGTGCTGCAATTTCAGGATTGCTGGATGTGAATTCCTTAAGCTGCTTCTTGATGGCCTGTTCCTGGGTTTCCTGAATCTTGATTCCTTCCTGAATATCATGCCATGAGTAATCTGTTGCTGAAGCCTCTGCTTTCGCGGAGTTTTTGTTTAATTCTTCCTTTTTCTTTTTGCGCTTTCTCAGTATCAGGCTTATGATAAATATCATTACTGCCAGAACCGCCAATGCTATTCCGCCGAATATCAACATCTGCTGTAATGTCAAGCCGCTGACAACCTCAGGATCTGTTGAAACTACAGGAATAGCCGGTGCATCCGGATCGAAGAACAGCATGTTGTGAAGAGCTATGTCTTCTGTGGATATTCCCACGGAAAAGGCTATGAGTTCCTTCACTTCAGCCAGCTCCTCGTCTCTTATGCTAGCCCTGTTTATTACTGCTGCCACTGTAAGCTGCTCTATTTCACCCGGATTGTGTTCAATCTGTTCCTTAAGCTGGCTTACCAGATAATTGATGGAACTGGAGTCCTTAAAGTATATGTTATCACCCTGAACAACTACTCCTGGGTATGTGGGTACCTCTGCATTGGATTCTGTGCCTGCGACTCCGCCTACGGTTTCACCCGGTCCGGTTATTTCTCTTTCATTCTGGGAATTCCCCACAACCCCTTGCTTTGTTTCCTCATCAGGCAGGTATTGAAGCATTTCGCTGATTTTCTTATCAAAATTGATAGTGCATTTTGCAGATACCTTTACGTTTTCCTCACCGTAAATCTTAGCCAGAAATTCAGTTACGTTTCTCTCTGTTTCTTTTTCAAATTCCTTTTCTATTTCCAGCTTAAGCTTTATTGAGTTTGTCTGCTGCATTTCTCTGCTGGTCATGAGACTGTTTCCGTCCGTGTCGACAATTGCCACATTTTCTTCCTTCAGTCCTTCGACGCTTTTAACCACCAGCTGCATGATTCCGTCTGTTTGCGATGTTGACAGCTTCTTGCCGTTTTCGAGATTCACCTTTACGGAAGCTGAAGATTCAGACTTGTCCGTCTCCCAGGCGAAATTCGACTTTTCAGGCATATTTATTGTCACAATGGCTTCCTTTACTCCGTCAATGGTTTTAATTGAAGCCTGCAGCCTTTCCTGAAGCTGAAAAAGTTCATATTTTCTTTTTTCATAGTCGGTTGTCATGAAATCTATGTTTTCAGTAAATATGTCGTAGTTTGCTCCCGTACGCGGATGACCGGACTGGGCAAGCTGCATCCTGAGTGTGCTTTCCTGCTCTTCAGGTATAAGGATATTACCACTTTTTTCATACTTGTAGTCAACGTTGCTTTCCTGAAGTATCTGCATGACTTCAGCAGTTTCTTCATCGTCTATGTCGTTGAACAGAACCACATAATCCTTGTTGTTTAGTATGATTGCTATTACAAGAGCTGCAATGACCACAGCCGATGAACCGATAACTATGAGCTTTTTGTTTTTGCCGCTCAATTTAATCCAAAAATCCTTTATACTTTTGCCAATATTTTTGATTTGATCCGCCATTAAAAACTCCTACTGTATGAGAGTTCCGTTTACACTCCCATATTCATTATTTCTTTGTAAGCATCAATAAATTTATTTCTCAGCTGCAGCACCAGGTCCAGAGACAATTCAGCCTTTTGGACATTAATCATCAGGTTATGCACATCATCGCTTTCTCCCGTAGAAAGCTTGTATATGTCTTCATCTACTTGCTTTTCAGCACTTATGTAATCTTCAAGAGCATTGTTGAAAATGGATTTGAAAAGGCCGTTGCCACTTTCGCCTTTGCCGTCAGTCTTTATTAATTCGTTTATTTGATTGATGCCTTTAACAGGCTGAATTGGTTCTATAAACATTTCTACCTCCCGATTTCAAGAGCCTTAACAGCCATCTGTTTTGTTGTGTTCAGAGCTGTTATGTTGGCCTGATAAGCCCTGTAGGCTTCCATGATGTCTGCTGTTTCCTTGAGAGAATCCACATTTGGCATCCTTACGTATCCGTCCGGTCCTGCGTCGGGATGCTCAGGGTCATAAACAAGCTTGTATTCGCTTTGATCTTCGACTATGTCAGTAACTTCTACACCGCCGGGCTTATATTCGCTTAAATTTTTTACCATCATGTCTTTGAAACTGTTAGCCTCGGAAAGAACAACCATCTTCCTTCTGTACGGCTCTCCGTTTTCAGTACGTGTAGTATCAATGTTTGCAATATTCTCAGATATGACATCCATTCTGAATCTTTGGGCGGTAAGCCCTGATCCGCTGATATTTAATGATTCCAAAAAAGACATAGCAACCTCCGATTATTTTTTACCTTCCGATATAACTGACTTAAGCTTTGAAAAATAAGAATTCATTTCAGTGACTGTATACATGTACTGTAGCTGCGTCTTTGCAAGCTGAAGATTTTCCTTTTCCAGGTCAACGTTGTTGCCGTCAAGGCGCATGGACTGATCACCGTTTTCTTCGATAATAATACTGCTTGATTTAATCTTGCTGTTTGCTTCTGAAGCTGTTTGATTTAAACTATCCAGATTTGACTTAAGGAAGCTTTCAAAGTCAACAGATTTGCTCTTATACCCAGGCGTGGAATAATTAGCTATGTTTTCCATGGTGGCCTGCTGTCGCAGCCATAGTCCGTCCAGACTTTTATTCATTAAGTTTAAAATGATATTATTACTGATTTCCATCTGATTTTCCCCTTACCCTAAAAGTTGGCATAATAAAAAACATATATAAAATATATGTTTGCAAGTGACAATAATAAAACTAAATAAGTCATAATTATAGTTATGATTATGTATAATATTACTATTGGCAGCTGGCAACCATAGATAATCCTTAGGCCCTATAGCTTTGTGTCGCTGTCTTTCGACAGGTTTACTATTTACAATATTCTTTTGTGCTAACAAAAGTTATTATAATCGAAAATTTTACAAAATGCAAGCTTTTTCGACTTGGCTTTTTTCGCAATATTATACCTTTTTATGTAATTTTATTATAGAAGTAATTAATATAAATACATGTTACTTTTTCTATTCAACCTCATACATTGTCTAATTATTAATAAGCTCAAAACAAAAAAGACATACAAAAAAGCATATTTTTGCATGTCTCATTATTTAATTCATTAATTCGATTATAAATATACACAATTAGGCAGAAAATTTTTGAAAAAAAATCATTTTCTACCTTCTGTCTGCATCTAGTAAACTGGTCTCAAGCCTTGAGCATTGATTTTACCTGTTTTTCCGATTTGCTTATATTAAATTATCAATATTTCGTCCAGTTCTTTTTGCTGCCTTATTACTAAAATTCGAACTTAGCATCACAAAATTCAGGGTACTCTTATAATTTTTTATTATTTTGTCATCTTTTTGCCTGATTATTTTTTTCTGAGAGCTTATAGCTTGCCTTTTGTCATATCGCCTTAAGCTGCAATTATTTCCAAACAAAAAGACATGCAGCCCTGTGCACATCCTAATATTAAATTTCATAAAATGCAATCGGGAAAATTCTTTTAAAACAGCTTCCTATCTCTTGTCTGCGTTACGTAGGCTGTCTCTTAAGCTGCTAAGGCTGATTCTGCTTATCTTTTCCGATGCACTTTTATTAAATTCACAAGTCTCAGCAAGTTCCTTTCTGGTAATCTTGACATCCTTAGGAGCATTGATTGCTATTTTAACCTTGTCCTGGGAGATTTCTGAAATTATTATCTCAATGTCATCCCCAATAAGTATGGATTCCGATTCTTTTCTTTTAATGACTAACACTCAGAATCCCCCTCTCCGATTATTTTGTATCTCAGAGGATATGTATTTTGCAGTATGACCTGTCTTGCCTTTTTTGTCTGCGGATTTATAGCAACAGGACTTTTCAAATTAACAATAGAATCCTTGAAACTTTCCTTTATTATAGCAATTACAAGAAATTTAAGATCAGATTCGCTTTTTGCCTCTAGATCATTTAAGTCGTCCTCATTGACAACAGGATCATACTTTAAAAATATGGCGTAGGGATCGATCATTACAAACGACAGATCGGCGTTTTCAACAGACTGAAGGTACATGATGTCATCTTCCTGACCATCTTTCAAAATTACATACTTTTTATATTCTTCAAATCCGTACATCCCGCTGTCGAATCTGATTACATCTTCTTCATTTACATCAATGTCTCCAAAATCTCTCGTGTTAATTTTCATAATCTACCTCATACCCTTGTATCTATTGCCTTATAATCAGGATTCGAACTTGGCGGAACAAAAATTGGTGTACCGACATAATTTATTTCAACTCTAGGATACTCATTTATAATGAACTCTATGCTGCCGGGTATGAACTTAATTTCCGGTCGTTCAATATTCCAGTCAAAATCAAGCTTATCAATCTCAAAATTTATGGAAAGCTCTCCTTCCTCCCATGAAATATCAGGTCCGATGCTTGGAATAAAGCCGATGTTGAAATCAACACTGCTGAGAAATCTTCTCATGGCAATTTCCGGATTGGGATTGTCCATGAAATTTATGTCAAGCTTAAGATTTCCTTCTTCGGCATATCTGGCAGTGGCTTCATAAGCAGCTTGAATTCCCTTCTGAGCGCTATCCTCAACTGACCTCATGGCGCTTTTGATGCCTGCTGAATATCTAGCTTCGACTGTGTCGATTTTCAGCCTTGTGGGCTTCATCTGCATCTGAACTCCGCCTTTGTCTCTGGTCATCTCAAAGGTCGCATCGGTGCTTATTATTTCAAATTTGGATTTATTAATTTTCAATTCCATGGACATGGGAATGGTTTTAATCTCTATAAGAGGCTCAATCATAAAATCTCTCCTTGATTATTTCATAAAATCAATAAAACTGTTTTGAAGAATCTTGTTTCCCATTGATAGCGCTGCATTGTAGGCATATTCCTGCATTGAAAAATCTACAATTGCTTCGGCGCTGTCCACCTGCTCGACGTCAACCAGTTTTTCATTCAGGTTGTACTGAATGTCTTCATTTCTAAGTTTAATAAAATCCAGGTAATTTGTTTTAGCTCCGATATCGGTTATTCCTACAAGAACCTGTTTTTTCTGACGATCAAACTCATTGATGAAGGGGGTTATTTTTTCCAGTGAATAGTCTGAGCTTCTTAATTGTTCTTTCATTTTCTCAAGCAGAGTGTAGAGATTGTTAGGCACAGGATTTCCGTCTGCATCAAGCTCTGTATTTCCATCAGCATCTGTTGCATTGCCGTAGCCCATAAAACTTATGCCTGCCATTGATATATTGAACACAGTGTCTTTATTGAGGTTCCCTGTGCTGTCAAATGTCATTCCAAGGCCGATGTCGATGTTTATTACTTCATTCATGAGCTTTTCCATATCCACGTCATTGCCGGCAGAGTCTTTACATGTATTCACGTTTACACCCTTGTAAAGGAGATTACCAGAGCTGTCCACCGTAAATGGAATTTCATCTTTGCTTGTACCGCCAAAAACATACCTGTCACTGAACTTTCCGTTTAATGAAGCCAGTACGGACTGCTGCAGATTTTCAATTTCCTTTGCAATTATTTCTCTGTCATCAGATCCCATTGTACCGTTTATTCCCTGCAGGTATGAAGTATACACCCTTCCCAGGTTGTCGCTTATTTCTGTCAGATTTGTTTCTGCTGACGTAAGGAACGAGTCAACATCGCTGATATTTGTATCATACATCTCTGTGGACCTGTATTCTCTACGGAGCTTGTATGCCTTAATGGCACTGACCGGATCTTCCGAACCCTTGAAGAACTTTCTTCCTGTTGAAACCTGTTCATTCAAATAGTTCATGTCGTTGGCCTGCTTGTTTAAATTTCTTATATATTTGCCGGTCATCATGCTTGTTGTAATTCTCATATTTTCACCGCCTATCTTGCCATTTCGTTAATCAATGTATCAAGCATCTCATCCAGGGTTGTCATCAGCCTTGCAGCCGCATTGTATGATTTGCTGTATGTAAGGAGGTTTACTCCTTCTTCGTTCAAGTCCACCGAGGACATGCTGCTTCTTGCATATTCTATCTGATACTGCGTCTCCGAATACGTGTCATATGATGTCTGAATATCTGCCACCTGAAGGTTGAGCCTCGTGGTGGTGAAAGAAAGAAATTCCTGGAAAGTGCCCACAAACAGAGATGTATCCGCGCTGTCTGACGTTTTAAACTCCATGTCGGACTGGAACTTCGATATCATCGTGAGTATGTTGTCTGTAGCTCCGGTGCTGTCCCCTTCTGTGTTAATAGCAGTGTTCTTGATGTATGATCCTGATGACTTGGCCCACGAATCGGCTATCTTGATGTTGGACGCAGTTATAGCATCACCGTTTCTTTTGTCAAAAAGTGGCTTGTCAGAACCGTTTACTTCATTCATGACCGTTGCAAACTTGTTTGCCAGTGTGTCAAGCATTTTCTGGTAGTACTGCACTCCTTTAGTTTGTGAATCCACATCAGTGGAATCTGCAAATTCGCCCTTGCCGTTTAAAAATTTAATATATCCGCCAATTTGCCCCTTGTCTATCAAGTCGGTCAAATTTGTGTTAGTGTTGCTCTCATCAATGTTTTTTGTCAGCAACACATTTACGTCGCTGCTGCCGTCCTCCACTGATGATGAAAACTCTGCATACTTGTCCCTGTCAACAATGTTTACCTTGCTGCCGTCGGACAATTTAAGCTTGATCACGGTCTCATCGATAGATTTTCCGCCGCCTATATCCAACGGCTCAATTGAAACTTCTATGTTTAAATAGCCTGACAGCTCATCTATGAGCGTGTTTCTCTTGTCATTTAGCTCCAGGGCCGGATTCCCGCTGATGTTGTCAGCCTTGATCTGATCATTCAGTTCAGAAATGTTCTTCAAAAGCTGGTTAACCTGTTCTACAGCTCCGTCATGAAGATATGTAAGCTGCTGTTCCCTTATGGTGCTTATCTGCTCTGAATAGTTGTTGAACATCTGCGTGAGCAATTCTGCCGAAGTTCTTACAACTCCCTCCAATACCGGATCAGAAGGTGAAGATGTCAGCGAATGCAGCTGCTCCAAAAGATCAGAAAACTGAGCATCAAGTCCGTCGGTGGTTATCTCATCAAGCACTTCCTCCAGGTCGCTGAATGCTTCCAGCTGTACTTCCTGGCTTCCGACCTTTGCTGCCTCTGTTCTGTACCTCAGGTCCAGAAAGGAATCCCTGTACTGACTTACTCCGGAAGCTGCAACACCTTGTCCGATGATTACTCCATTTATGCCGTATTTAAGGTTGCTGGTGCTGAATGAAACAGAATTTATGTCAAGCCGCTGTCTGGTGTAGCCCTGAGTATTCACGTTGGAAATATTCTGCCCTACGACGTCCATTTGATTCTGGCTTACCGTCAGTGCGCTTGTTGCTGTTTTGAATCCTAAAAATGTTGATCTAAGCATAGTTTCTCCTCTAAATTTTTTTAGAAAGCAACAGGCTTTTAGTAGTACCGCTGTCTTTTGCTTCTTCCTTTAAATATGTGTTTTCGTTCTGTCCCAGCAAGCTCATGGCCTTATCTATTCTTCGAAGCCTTACTTCGATTACAGTCTTGCACAGACTGCTTATTTTTTTCACTTCGTTTATGAGCCTGTACAATTCATCATATGACTTTGTTAGCGGCTCTTTGCTTTCATCCTTGGACAATTCGATTATTTCCTTCAGGGTCTTATTTTTCATTCCGATTTCTTCAAGATGCCTTGTCTTTCTTTGATCAAGGCCCCTCATCTTCAAATGAAAAACCTGCTCCTGGGCTACTATTTCATCCAACAAGGCAGTGTCATCCTTTATGACCGCATCATATTTTTTATATTCCAGCTCCAAAAAATTACCATAAAGCTCAGCGCCTTCTCTGAGTATTTCACACAAAGTATTCATATCAGCCTCTTATTTCATAAGTTTGTTTACTATTTCGTCAACATCAATGCTGTAAGTCTTGTTGTTAAGACTTTCCTTTATCCTCTGTATCTTTTCTTCACTGGTTTCTTTATTGACCTGTGAAACAATTTCTTTCTTCACTTTGGAAACATTGCTGTCGCCTTCAACGGAAGTCTTTTTTATATCGATAACATCATAATTTTTGGCCTTGGCTTTTTCTTCGTTCTTTATGGGCTTGTTGCTTTTGTTGTAGCCCATGTAGTTGTTAATATTTTGGATTTTCATATAATACCCCTGTAATGTTTTATATATAGATAATCGGCATTGTTCAGATTTAATTTAGTTTTTAGGAGACTTTTTATAAATATCAGTTCGTGGTCATTATCTTTTCTTCGTCAAGAATCAACAGCACTTCACTGTTCTTCTGTCCTTTTGCTACTCCCTTAACATACCCTTCCTTGTACATCTTTCTTATTTCTTCCGAATCTTCGAACTGAGTAATGTTTTCAACGGAAAGCACTTCATCAACCAGTATTCCCATGAATGAATTGTCGTCTTCAAATACAATGACCATTTCCTTGGAGTGAATATCTGATTCTTCGTATTCTTCTTTGATTGATTTCATACCGAAAAGCATCCTAAGGTCAATAAGAGGAATCACATTACCTCTCAAATGTATGAGACCAAGCATGTGCTTGGGCACATTGGGAACCTTTGTCACCTTTTCCGGCAACATGACTATTGAAGTTATTTTTTTGCTGTTTACGGTGTACAGATTGTCTTTTATTTTAAACACAAGCCATGGAAATTCAATTTCTTCAAGTTGTTCTACCGCTTCTTCATACATAATATTTCTCCTTCATATCCGTTTTTGACTAAATGGTGTTTGTGATCATTTCGATTTCTTTCTCGCTGAGCATTTTCTTGAGGTTCATAAGCAGAACAATTTTGTTCTCAAGCTTAGCTATTCCCGTTATGTATGTGTTTACATAGTCGGAACCCATCCTTGGAGGATTTGATATGTTGTCCTCACGAATTTTCGCAACCTCATCAACGGAATCTACAATGAAGCCCATGTATGAATCATTTATGTTTGTCACGATGATGCATGTTCTCTCATCGTATTTCTTTTCTTCCTTCTTTAATCTGAGCCTTACATCTATAATGGGAATTATTGTTCCCCTAAGATTAATTACTCCCTTGGCGTAGCTTGGGAATTCCGGGACCTTTGTGATCTCCTGCATTCCCACAATTTGAACAACATCAGCTATCGGAATGCCAAAATGCTGTTGTTCCGTAAAAAATGTCAGATATTTATTCTTTAAAGTGTCTTCGTCCAGATTGATTTCTTCGATGGTGGTTATTCTATCCTGCATGTGATTCACCTCATAATATAGTTTCAAATATGATATCGTCACAACTGGATAAAATTTAAGAGAATTGTAAAAATTAATGTCTCGGATTTTTTCTTACAGCCAGCACTGCCTTTATGACCTCTGTAGTCACTTCGCCGCCTATATCTCTGAGAGCTTCTATTTTTTCATTTATGTCATTCTTGCTTGCCACAATGTACATGGGCCTTAAGTTGTTCAATGCTATGGCTACAATGTCCTCCTTGCAGCGGTCGCACCTGCAGCAGTTCATCTTCTTCAGTGTTGCGTCAAGTTTGTTGAGAACAAGTTTTTCCATAACATTGTAAAGGATGACATCGCTTTTATCTTCTTTTTTTAAATTTATTTCTTTATTCTGGAAAATTGATGTTTCCTTAGGCACATTGCTTTCCGCCGGATAAATAACATCCTTGGAGGACGGTTCCTCTTTTTCTTCCTGTTCCTCTTCCTTCTTCGGGTTAGTAGGCATTATTTTTTTGTACATTGATTCCCTGTCAAAAGTCTTTTTTATCTTTGCCATTTCTATATCCCTCTTTCAATAAGCTCATTGACAAGATCCATGTAATCAAGAGTTGCTGCATTCTTTGGAGAATACCTGAATATATCCTGCTGGTTAGTCTGTGCTTCCATAATGGTGACGCTGGATCTGATTGTCGACTTAAAAATGCTTGTGTTGAGCTGTTCAGCAATAAGCTCAGCAGTACCCTTGATCTCCCTGCTGAGTATAGTCCTCTGGTTGAACTTTGTGAGCACTATTCCTTCAACCTTCAGGTTGGGATTGCAGTACTTTTTCACCCGCTCGATGGTTTCTGAAAGCTGGGCGATTCCCTGCAAGCTGAAAATATCTGCAAGCATTGGAATAACAATATAATCCGATGCCGTAAACGCATTCACCGTAAGTATGCTCAAGGCAGGAGGGGTATCGATGAAAATATAGTCATATTTGTCCTTGACCAGGACTAAGGCTTCCTTGAGAAGAAATTCCCTTCCCGTCTGCGTGAACTCAAGTTCAATTCCACTGAGCAAAATGTTGGAAGATATTATATCAAAAGAAGGTACCTTTTGAATTGAAAATGTTATTTTTGCCTCGCCCTTCAATATTTCGTAAATAGTTGGACAATCCTCTGTTTCAGCCCCCGAACTGAAACTTAAATTTGACTGAGGGTCAAGGTCAACGCACAAAACCTTGTATCCCTTCTGTCTGAATCCTGCTGCTATAGCTCCCGTTGTGGTAGTTTTTCCTACTCCGCCCTTTTGATTTGATATTGAAATAACCTTTGCCATCTGTGAAGCTGCTCCTTTAATTTTTCTATTTACAGAATTGTAACAAATAATTTAAATAATAACAAGTTAATCTCAAAAGAAAAAATACCTGGCGGTGTACCGTCAGGTATTTCAATTTTTTAATTTTCAAACTTCCGGAATGATTTACATCATTCCCGGCATTCCTCCGCCCATTGGAGGCATTGCAGGCTCATCTTTCTTTGGTTCGTCTGCAACTGCTGCTTCTGTAGTCAACAGCATTGATGCTACGCTTGCTGCATTTTGAAGAGCTGATCTTGTTACTTTAGTCGGGTCAACTATACCAGCTTCAATCATGTTTACATATTTTTCGTTCAAAGCGTCAAAGCCGATTCCTTTAGCGCTGTTTTTGATTTTTTCAACAATTACGCTTCCTTCAAGGCCAGCATTTGCTGCAATTTGTCTAACAGGTTCTTCCAGGGCTTTTTCAATTATTTTTGCACCTGTCTTGGCATCTCCTGTAAGGTTCGCGGCAACTTCAGAAACAACTTTTGTTGTAGCCAGAAGAGCAACGCCTCCTCCTGATACAAGGCCTTCTTCAACAGCTGCTCTTGTAGCGTTCAAAGCATCTTCAATTCTCAGCTTCTTGTCTTTCATTTCAGTTTCAGTTGCTGCACCTACATTGATAACTGCAACGCCGCCTGTTAATTTAGCAAGTCTTTCCTGAAGTTTTTCCTTGTCAAATTCAGAAGTTGATTCTTCGTACTGAGCCTTAATCTGTTTTGCTCTTTCAGCTATTTCTTCCTGTGAACCTGCTCCGTGTACTATTATTGTATTTTCCTTATCTATTTTAACTGTTGCTGCATTACCCAGCATGTCTATTGTAGCGTCCTTCAGCTCATATCCAAGCTCTTCCGTGATAACCTGGCCGCCTGTAAGTATTGCGATGTCTCTTAACATTTCTTTTCTTCTGTCTCCGAATCCCGGAGCCTTTACTGCTACACAGTTGAATGTTCCTCTCAGCTTGTTGAGTATGAGTGTTGTAAGTGCTTCGCCTTCAATGTCTTCAGCTATGATTACAAGTGATCTGCCTGACTGAACTATTTGTTCCAAAATAGGAAGAATTTCCTGAATGTTGGAGATTTTCTTGTCAGTGATAAGAATGTATGGATTATCCATTACTGCTTCCATTTTTTCTGTGTTTGTAACCATGTATGCTGATAAGTATCCTCTGTCGAACTGCATACCTTCAACTACTGTAAGGTCAGTTCCCATAGTCTTGGATTCTTCAACAGTGATAACGCCGTCTTTTCCAACTTTGTCCATAGCCTCAGATATCAATTTGCCTATTTCTTCGTCTCCTGCGGAAATAGAAGCGATTTGAGCGATTTCTTCTGAAGTTTCTACTTTTTTAGTTGTACTTTTTAGTTCAGCTACTGCTGCTTCCACTGCTGCCTGAATTCCTCTTTTAAGTATCATAGGGTTAGCGCCTGCTGCAACGTTCTTCAAGCCTTCTCTTATAATAGCCTGGGCAAGAAGAGTTGCTGTAGTAGTACCGTCACCTGCAACATCGTTAGTCTTTGTTGCAACTTCTTTTACCAGCTGAGCTCCCATGTTTTCAAACGGGTCAGAAAGTTCAATTTCCCTTGCTATGGTAACACCGTCGTTTGTTATTATCGGTGAACCGAATGATTTTTGAAGAACTACGTTTCTTCCTTTAGGTCCTAATGTAACTTTTACTGTATCTGCTAAAGCGTTAACGCCTCTTTCCATTGAACGGCGGGCATCTTCGTCAAATTTGATTATTTTTGCCATTTTCCATACCTCTCTTTATTTTTATTCGATAACTGCTAAAACATCAGATAATTTAATTATAATTAACTCTTCTCCGTCAACTTTCACTTCAGTTCCTGCGAACTTGGAAAATATTACTTTATCTCCGACTTTGATTTCGTCTTTTTTCTTTTCATCGGAAGTGATGCCTGCTCCAACTGCAAGAACCTCTGCTACCTGTGGCTTTTCTTTGGCAGTTCCCGGCAGCACAATGCCGCTTTTAGTTTTTTCTTCTGCTTCCACCATTTTAATTACTACTCTTTCGCCTAATGGTTTAACTGTCATAATATGTTCCTCCTATTTTATTTAATGTAATTATTTATCCGGGTTGTTGTTAGCACTCGTTGTCATAGAGTGCTAACACTTACAATCTATATAATAACCAAATGTTGTATCGTTATCAAGTGCCATTTTGCATAATTTTAGTTTATTAAACCAATTTATCGAGATATTTAGCATCAATTCTTTTAATTGCTTTAATTTTCTTAATATTTCTTATTTTAGGTAAATGTTCTGTTTTTATTCCCAATATCCAATTTATTTTTAAAAAAGTGATGTTTTTTATTTTTGTCTATAGTATAATTTATATATAATAGTATAACATATTTCAATTAATTATATATTAGGAGGAAATGAAATGTCTCTTGTAACATCAAAGGAAATGTTCAAAAAGGCATATGAAGGCAATTATGCGGTCGGCGCCTTCAATGTGAATAATATGGAAATCATTCAGGGTATTGTGGATGCAGCTAAACAGGAAAATGCACCGCTGATTCTCCAGGTTTCTGCAGGAGCAAGAAAGTATGCAAATCCAATTTATTTAAGGAAGCTTGTGGAAGCAGCCATAGAGGATTCCGGCATTGACATTTGCCTTCACCTGGATCATGGCGAAGATTTTGAAATATGCAAGCAATGCGTAGATGACGGTTTTACATCTGTAATGATAGACGGTTCAAAGTATCCGTTTGAAGAGAATATAGAGCTGACAAAACGAGTTGTGGAGTATGCCCACAGCAAGGGCGTGGTTGTTGAAGCCGAACTGGGTAAGCTGGCTGGTGTGGAAGACGCTGTAAAGGTAAATGCTAAGGATGCTACATACACAGACCCAGACCAGGCCAGGGAATTTGTAGAGAGAACAGGAGTTGACTCTCTGGCAATCGCCATAGGCACAAGCCACGGAGCTTATAAGTTTAAGGGAGACCCAAGCCTTGACTTTGAAAGGCTTGAAGTAATTCAAAATCTGCTTCCAGGCTTCCCGCTGGTTCTTCACGGCTCATCCTCCGTTCCGAAAGAATTTGTTGACCTTTGCAACAAGTACGGAGGAAAAATTCCAGGAGCTGCAGGAGTTCCCGAAGACATGCTAAGACGTGCTTCCAAAATGGGAGTGTGCAAAATAAATATAGACACGGACCTGAGGCTTGCCATGACTGCATGCATAAGACAAATCCTCACGGAAAATCCGGCTGAATTCGACCCAAGAAAATATCTGGGACCTGGAAGAACAGCCATAAAGGACATGGTCGCCCACAAGATGAGAGAAGTGCTGGGCTGCAGCGGAAAAAGATAAATCAATTGATAAAAACGGATTTGAGCGCGCTCAAATCCGTTTTTATTTTATGGATTCATAATTGCTGGTGATTATACGTTTTTCTGTTCTTTTTTTATGAGCTTCAGATTTCTGAAGTACAGGGCCAGGTCCGTAGACACCATAATCAGGTTCAGGCAGTACAGGTACACAACAAAATCAAGATTGTACAATACTTTATTCAATATACCGCATATGTATCCTACAACCAATATGGCCAAGAAGTATGGGCTCTTTCCTGCCACTGATTTTGACTTATAGGATCTGTAAATGGAAAAAGGCCACGCCGCTCCGAAGCATAAAAGCATCAACATTTCAAAAATACTCATTTCGTCCTCCTCATTTGCACTATTAATTTCTATTGTACCATATGGATTCATTATTTCAAATATGGATTATTAACATATGTGGAAACATAATTTCTGTCTACGGTTACTACAGCATAAAAAGTTGGATTTTCTTCCCTTACAGCCTTTTCGATTTTTTTGACCAGCATATCTGCAGCCTCGTCGTAATCTACAGGAACCAGCACATCGAATATGAGATTTGTGTGAGTGTCTCCCCTGACAACACGAAAGTCATGCATGGTCAGTTTGTCGTCAATAGCCCTGATTATCTTTCCGGTCATGCACCTGAGCTTGTTTATTTCGGCATCGTCTGTTATTATGGGATCGAGATGGATTACAAGATTTACGTCGCAGTCTCTTGCCACGTCTCTTTCGATGTTGTCTATAAGGTCATGGGATTTTAAAATGTCTTCCTTGGCGTTGACCTCGGCATGAACAGTTGCAAAATATCTGTTGGGACCGTAGTTGTGCACCACAAGATCATGGATGTTCAAAATTCCTTCATATGAAAGAATCTTTTTTTCCAGCATGTCAACCAGATCCGTCTCCGGCATTTCTCCCAGCAAAGGGTTCAGTATGTCTCTTAGTATGCTGACGCCTGAATAAAGTATGAACAAGGCCACCAGAATTCCTATGTATCCGTCTATTTCAAGACCGGTTCCCATGGCTACAACAGCTGACAGGAACACTGCACATGTTGCAATAACATCGTTTCTTGAATCTGCAGAGGATGCCTTTATTGTTGCAGATGATATTTTATCACCAAGTACACTATAGAATCTGCTGAGCCACAGTTTTCCCCCAATGGAGATTGCAAGAACTATGAGCATGGCAGTTGAATAAATTGTCTTTTCCGGATTTATTACCTTCATGAAGGATGTCTTAAGCAGTTCGTATCCCACAAGCAATATGGCTATTCCCAGTATGAGCCCCGTCAGGTACTCTATGCGTGCATGCCCGAATGGATGGTCCTTGTCTGCAGGTTTGCCTGAAATTTTAAAGCCCACCAGGGAAATGACGCTGGATCCCGCATCGGAAAGGTTGTTCACACCGTCAGCCATTACGGAAATGCTGTTAAACATCGCTCCTACCGATATTTTGGAAAGACTCAGAATTATGTTGACAATTATGCCCACAATGCTTGAAGTTGTTCCGTAGGATTTTCTGACTTCCGGGTCCCTTACATTGTAATAGTTTTTCACGAAATTCTTGATGATGAAATTTGTCATGGCTGCTCCTTTACTGATATTTTTCAAGTTCAAGGTACATATTTTCTATGTCTTCCTTAAGCTTTTCATATTCGTTGTACCTTTCATTATATTCACCCAAATCCCATTGGTCAGAGCTGGAGTTCAAAATTTTTTCAAGTTCTTCCGCTTTGTTCTCAGCATCCATTATGCTGCTTTCAAGTTTTGCCAGGTCTCTTTTAGCCTTTTCTGCAGCTCTTGTCTCTTCTTTTTTTCTAAGGTACATTTCCTTGTTTTTTGAAACAGTTTTTGGTTTTGCTTCTTCTGATGGCTGCTCTTTTTCTACAATTCTACTTTTTTCATTTATGTAGCTTTCGTAATCAAAATCGTAAGTCTTGAACTTTCTGTTCTCAATTTCACCGATGCACGTTGCTATTTTATCCACGAAGTATCTGTCATGGGATACAAATAAAATTGTTCCGTCATAATTTATGAGGCTTTCTTCCAGAACCTCCCTGGACTCTATGTCCAAATGGTTTGTGGGCTCATCCAGTATGAGCGTGTTGGCATTTTCATAAATAAGCATGCCAAGCTTAAGCCTTGACTTTTCTCCTCCGGATAGAGAACTGATGTGCTTGTAGACATCGTCTCCTGTAAAAAGTATCCTTGCAAGTTCCTTTCGTGCTTCGCTTATTGAAATTCCATAATTGTATGAGAAGTAATCGACTATGGATACATCCTCTTTGTCAAAGGAAACTTCCTGGGGAAGATATCCTATTTTAACGTTGGATCCTATTTTCACTTCACCGGCATCGCTGTTTATTTCATTCATTATTATCTTAAGTATTGTTGATTTGCCTGTTCCGTTTTCTCCAAGTATGCACATGCTGTCTTTGTAAAAAAGTGTAAAGCTCAGGTCCTTGAAAAGACTTTTCTCATGGAACGCCTTGCTTATGGAATCAACCCTTATTACTTCCCTACCTGTCCTCGCAACATTGTCGATGCCGAAATTTGCAGCCTTTTTGTCCATTATGGGCTTTTTGATCATGTCAATCTTCTCAAGCCTCTTTTCAAGTTCCTTGGCTCTTTTGTACATCTTGTCTGAGTCTCGCATCTCTCCCCAGATGCGGTATCTCTGAATCTGTTCTTCCATCTTCTTGATTTTTTTCTGCTGGTTTTCGTATTCCTTCATGGCCTGAATGAAGCGAAGTTCCTTCTCTGCCACGTATTTAGAATAGTTACCGTGATATATCTGCACTCCGTCGGGCTCAAGCTCCGCTATCTTGTTTACCACCCGGTCAAGAAAGTATCTGTCGTGGGATACTATGACAATTGTTCCCTGATATGCATTCAAGTATTCTTCAAGCCATTCCACGCTTTTTATGTCCAGATGGTTTGAAGGTTCATCAAGAAGCAGAAGCTCAGGCTCCTCCAGAAGAATTTTCCCAAGAATCACCCTCGTCTTTTCACCGCCGCTCAAAAGCATGAACTTTCTTTTTTGCATGTCCTCGGAAATTTCAAGGCCGTTCATGATTCTTCCAAGCTTCTCCCTTATGCTGTACCCTCCGGCTGCATCATAGGTATCGTGGAGGCTGGAGTACTTTTTAACACACAGCTCAAGCTCTTCTCCTGCCAGTCCGTCAAATGTCCTTTCAAGCTCTTCCATTTGTGTTCTTATGTCTTCAATACCTCTGAACGCTTCCATCAGAACATCAAGAACAGTGCTTTCAGCGCCTACGTCAGGTATCTGCTCCAGATATCCAAGAGTCAGGCCCTTTCGCCTGTTGACCTGCCCTCCCTGGAAATTCTCCTTACCCGCAAGTATTTTCATGAGGGTTGTTTTTCCTGTTCCGTTTCTTCCTATGAGAGCAATCTTATCCTTGGTCTTCACATCAAATGTGACATTTTCAAATATTTTGTCAACTCCGTACATTTTGGTCAAATTGCTTATTCCCAATTCAATCATTTCTATTCCTCTATCGTTCACATATTGCACTATTCGCAATTAGGTCTACCGCAGTTTTTTCTTCCCTTACGGTCGAAAACACTGGGTTAGGGCATACAAAAACCTGTGGAACATACTACCGTCCCACAGGTCTAACCTGCTGCCTTTAGGCCCGGCCTGAACAAAGTCTCGGCCTGCTCAGTTTGTACTGTAACATCATACGCAGTGCAAATTGATTTATTTATATTATGATACTATATGTTTACAGGATTGTCAAGTTTAAGACAAACAAAAAGCCCCAATGATGGGGCGCAATATCAGTTCTTTTTGTTTCCTTTAGATGAATCTGTTCCGCTGCTTTCTTTGCTCTCAGTTTTTTTTTCCGCAGAGCTTCCGCTTTCAGTTTTGGAATCGGTATTTGACTGATTTTTTTCCTGTTCCTTAATTTCCTTGTTTTCTTCCTTTGCTGCCTTCTCATATTCCTTTGTGGCATCCATTATTTCCTTGACAGGTTTCTTAAGCCATTCATCTTCATTGAAATCTTCCTGATCCGAAACCTCTTCAAGTTTGTCAACAAGGTTCATCTTGCCTGGTGTAACTCCCTTTTCCTTTGCTTCGTTTACCTTCTGTTGAGTTACCTTGACAACTTCAACTTCAACACCTTTACTCTTCTTTGAGTCTTCAGCCTCTTCGTTTTCTTCATCCTCAGCCGGTTTGACGCCTAAATCCTTTATCGGACCACTGCTGTTGTTTGCAGGCTTATCTGTTTTCTCAGACTTTTCTGTATTCTCCGGCTTTGCTGATTCTTCGGCTTTTTTGTTTTCCTTTACTTTTACTTCCTCATCAACAACTGATTTTAAAGTTTCTGCAAGCTTATTGTTCTTTTCTTCGCTCTTGCTTGAAGTTGCAACCACAACACCACCGTCTTCGCCTTCGGCAATGTAGCCTCTGTCCTTAAGTTCTGTCAGGACAGCTTTTACTGCTTCCTTGATTTCCTTGTTTTTAAGCCCTTCAATACTGATTTCTTCGACTATGGGCTCTGCATCACCATTAACTGCCTTGACTTCAATAACGCGGTCGAAGCGGTTGATTGAAAACTCAAAAGATGGATTAACATCAAGGCTGACATATGAATAAGGAGTCAAGTAGGCCCATGCGGGTGTGGCAAACAACAACACCGCTGCAGCTGCAGTAGCAGCCAGCTTTACATAGCTGTTGTTTCTCATTATAATTTGCTGCCCAATTGTGTAATTTTTGTTGCTTATCCGGGATATGCGGCCGTCTTCGGAGAGCACTGCCGCTTTGCCGCCTTTAATTTCTAATATTACTGCTTTCATTTTTCCAACTCCTCGCGAATGTATCGCATATAGCTTGCAAGATACGGAAAATCCCCCGACATTATTTCCACTGCTGCTACTATATATTTTCGATGTCGTTCCAACAATTTACGGGGTACTTTTGTATTTTTTTCTATTAAATTAAGCGGCAACTGCTTTTTTACTTTCATTTCGCTTATTAAAATGGGATTTTTTATCATATATGCCACAACCTTGCCGCAAGCCCTCTTTGTTTTATCAGCTTTCGGCGAGCATTCTGTCAAATCCATGAATGAAAAACCATATGCTTCAAAAATCTCGTTGACAAGACTTATCTCAAGTTTAATGGAGTTTTCTTCCGTTGCAGTGACCTTCTGCGCTATTTCCGACTGCATGCTATAGTCTTCCTCTTCTTCAGGGTCAGTACTGAAAATCATGGGGCTTACAGAAATTTCAGGCGCATATCTTGACTTGCTCCTGATGAAGTCTATGATTCTTCTTCTGATAACAAGCTCTGCAAAGTTTAGAAAACTTCCTTTTTCCGAAGAATAACTCTTTACAGCTTCCATGAAAGCTGCAAGTGCTATGGACCACTCGTCATCACTTTTGGAAACATAGATGCGGGCTGCAGAAGATGCGCACTTCAATATGAAATTTTCGTACTGTTTAATCAACCTGCTCATTGATTCTTCATTGTTTTTGGCGCTGATTGCCAGCTCGTCCAATTCACTCACTATTTTCACCTCTAAATTACAATTACAAACTATTATATCGTAGAGCAAGCCGCTGAATCGGCTTGCTTCACAACGATACAATAAATACATCAAGACAAAGTTTTTAACCTTTGTTTCATTATTTGTATTCATTATATCATTTTATCTTTTTTATTACAACTTCCCATTTCAAAATAGGCCAAGTGTTTGGATACAAACAAAAATACCGGCTTTATGCTTCCAAGCCGGCAAGTTATCGTCAAATAATTTCATTTTTTGAAAAGGAACCACAATTTGCTGTCAAGTTCATACTTAAGCTCGAAAATATCTTTTCCGTTGTGAAGGCACACAAACACCATCCTGGTATTTCCAACAATGCTTTCCTCGTATGTCTTCATTATCTTTTCAATCTTCACAACCTTGTCCTCGAACCTGAACTTCACAGGTTCAATCCTTCCGTCCGTGTAAAAGACGGCCATTACCTTTATTGGCTCGTTTAAAATCTTCATAGTATCACCTTTACAAAATGCTTGCCATGCCCGGATAATCATCCTCCGGGTATCCTCCGAGAAGGGGTTTTAATCCGCTGTTGGCAAATACTCCCCTTATGACGGATTCGTCTCCGAACCTTTCCCTTATTTTATCCACAGCCTTGTCGAGAATTTCATTTTTTATGCTCAGCTCATCCTGAAATATGTTCATTTGTCTGATTCCGGAAACCTCCAAGTCAGAAACGCTTACTCCCAGCTGCCTGATTGGACTGCCGTCCCACAGGCCGTCAAAAATACTTACCAGGTTCAAATAAATATCCCTTGTGCAGTCCGTAAAACCCATGAGCTTTCTCTGTCTTGCAGCGTATCCGAAACTGCTGTCTTTTATTGCCACGCTTACCACCCTGCAGACCATGTTCGCTTCCCTCAACCTCCAGGCAGTCATTTCAGTCAGGCTTAAAAGTATTACATGAGCAGTTTCCCTGTCTTTGACGTTAAACTTCAGAGTGCTGGAGTTTCCAACACTCTTTATGGGGGCTTTTTCCTTGAACAAGGAATCGTCCCTTCCCCAGGCATAGTTATAGATCAATCTGCCGTAGGACTTAAGCATGGATGATATGAACTTGTAGTCGGCGTTTGCAAGTTCTCCGATGGTGTATATTCCCCACCTGTTCAGTTTTGGCCTTGTGCGTCTTCCTACCATGAACAGATCCTCAACCGGCAGCACCCAAAGCTTATCCTTTATCTCATCCGGAAAAATCGTATGGCATTTGTCAGGTTTTTCCAGGTCCCCGGCTTGCTTGGCAAGAAGCTTGTTCTCAGACACTCCTATATTTACCGTATAACCGAATTTCTCGCGTACCTTGTTCTTGATTTCAAAGGCAAGTTCCAGCGCTTCCTCCCTTGCAACATCCGTAAAGCGCAGGAAGCATTCGTCAATGCTGAACACCTCAACCTCGGGAGTATATGACTTCAAAAATTCCCTGAGAGCCTTGCTGGCTTTCACGTACACCTTGTAGTCGGGAGGTATGACCAAAAGGTTTGGACACTTGTTCCTTGCCTCAAAAAGTGATTCTCCTGTCTGTATCTTGAATTTTTTAGCAGGCACAGACTTTGCCAGGACAATTCCGTGTCGATTTTCTTCGCTTCCTCCTATTACGGAGGGAACGCTCAGAATGTCCCTGTCAATGCCCTTTTGTTTTTCATAAGCAGCTGTCCAGCTTAAAAAAGCAGAGTTTACGTCAATGTGCATCACTATTTGTCCCAGAAATACCACCTCCATAATATAATCCAAATGTTGGAACTGCAAAGAATTCGAATTTTATTTCGAACGTTTGTTCTATTATTATATCACAATATTTATATTTTAAAAGTGTTTTTTGCGGCAAAAAAAATTTTAAAAATGAAGAATTAAGAGTGAATAATTAAACGAAGAGAACGGCGAGCCGTTCTCTTAATTTCAATTTAAAAAAGGATTTGTGCGCGCACAAATCCTTCCATCAATTCTTAATTCTTAACTCTTAATTATTAATTGCTCTTAATGTTTTTGTCGTGGATTATCTTTAGCCCCTTGAACAGAAGCTGCGAATCATAAACGTCTATTACATCGGTCTCATCGGATATTATACGTCCAAGGCCTCCTGTTGCAACTACCTTCATTTGGTCGATATTCATTTCTTCCTTGATCTTTTTCACAATGTATTCAACCTGGCCTATATATCCGTAAACAAGTCCGGCCTGGATGCTTGTAACGGTGTTTTTGGCAAGGATGGAGCTTGGCTTTTTGATTTCAACGCTTGGTAGCTGCGCTGTCTTCTGCCACAGGGCATCAGCGGAAATCTGAATTCCGGGAGAAGTAATACCGTACTTGAACTCTCCCTTGTCACTTAACACATCGTAGGTTGTGGCTGTGCCGAAATCGATAACTATGAGCGGTCCGCCGTACATGTGGTATGCTGCAACCAGACCTACAATTCTGTCTGATCCAACCTCCCGCGGATTGTCCGTTGAGATTGTGATTCCTGTCTTTATTCCGGGTCCCACGATTATGGGCTCAATGCTGAAGTATTTCTTGAGAGCATTTTCAAAGGAGTGCATTACGTTGGGAACAACCGATGAAACAATTGCACTCTTTATGTCTTTTTGACTGATGTTGTTGTAATTCAACAGATTTAAAATGAAAATAGCGTACTCATCGGAAGTCTTTTCGCTTCTTGTAACCATTCTCCAGCTTCCCACAATGTTGTCGCCGTTGTACACTCCTATGACAATATTGGTATTTCCAATATCAACAACCAAAACCATACTTTCCTCCTATTTATTGACCTTGTCGTATATATTCACAACCGTCATGGTACCTACTCCCGCAGCCGTGCACTCAATAAGAGAGCTTGTGGTCACAATGAACAGCACAAAGGCTGCAAATGTTGTACCTAGTCCAAATTCTGTGCTGAGTCTCACTATTTCCTCGCTGTAGGTAAAATAAAGCATGAGCATAACAAGAGCCGTGTTTGTCAAGGCACCTGATGCACCTGCTATGAGCAGCGAAACTGTTTTTGACCTGATTAGCTTTTTAAACGCAATGTAAATAAAGTAAGGAACTACCCCTATAAATATCCTTGGAAGCACAGACACCAATGGATTTATAAAAAGAGTGTCTAAAGGTGACGCAGGAGCCAAAAGAGCCCTCAGAAGGGTTACTGTCCCTGCAAGAAATCCCATGACGGCACCTGATTTTGGTCCCTGCACAATGCTTGTGACAATTGTGGGCAGGAAAATAAAAAGCGCCATGGAAGCGGATGTTGTCGGTATTGCCGTCAAGGCAACAAAAACAACCGTAAGTGCCAGCATAACTCCCATAAAGGTGAGTTTGCTTACTTTTAAAGATCTGTTCATATTTCCTCCTGTTCTCGTTCTGCATGCAGATACAAGACATTTTTTCATGTATTATAACATATTATTGCAAATATGCAATTAAATTTTAAAAAAATTAATTAATCTTTTCTCAGTTCATCGATGGATTTGGTGGTTATCTGGCTTCTGTCCAGATTAAGAAGCACAATTGCCTTCTCCAGGTCCTCTTCCGAAGAAAGCTCTATTTCAAGGTAAGGTTTTGGGTAAGTGTTCTTATCCCATGTGTCTATTTCAAAGTACATGTTGTCGTAGCAGTATGACCTTCTGTGCTTGAAGCCCGGGCGCTTTTGTCTGTATCCCAGTACTTCCAGAATTTCTGCCGCGCTTTTCCAGTCTGAAACTTCAGTTTCTGTTTCTTCATTGACCCTCAACGTATCCCTGTTTATGCTTTTTTTGAAGGTCATGATGTTTTTTGTCTTTCCGGTAAGATTATTTTTTGTAATTCTGATCCTCAGGTAGCCGTTGTATGTTTTCTTGAGATACCCGTCTTCAGTGTCGAATCTGTAATTTTCCTGATTTTCGTCCTTTATGAGAACAGCTCCGGCTTCAATGAGCTTTTTTTCAATTTCATCTTTGTCTATATTAAGGACTTTGACTTCCCTTTCTCTCATCAGCTTGAATCCTCCCGCATATTTTAAACATTATAACATATATTGAACCATTGCACATTAAAAAGTTTACAAAATTGTTAACAAAATGCTATAATCAGATACATACTAAAGGGGTGATACTTTGCAAGTAAATGAAGCAAAACTTTTAAAAATAATAAAGCTTTCTGCACAGATAATATTGGAGAACGGCGGCGAAACCTACAGGGCCGAAGAAACCATAAAATTCATAGGCAAGGCCTGTGATGTCAAGGAAATAGAAGCAATTGCCACGCCTACGGGCATTTATATAACAATATCCGTTGACGGAGAAGAAAACAGCACCATTGTGAAAAGAATACGCAAAAGAACAATCAATCTTCAGAAATTAAACGATGTGAACAACGTTTCAAGACAGATTTCAATGGATGCAATTTCAATGGATGACGCACTTTCAGAGCTTGAAAGAATACAGGCGGAAAAGCCTGTGGAAACAAAGTATGATGTATTTTACGGAGGAATATCATCTGCGTTTTTTGCCGTGCTGTTCGGAGGAGGGCTGTTTGAATTCATTACGGCTCTTTTGACTGGAATATTGGTCACCATCATTGCAAGGCGTTTTGCCAACCTTCATTCCTATCAGTTTTTCTCAAGCATAGTGTCGGGATTTGTGATCTCTGCCATAGCCATTGCCACCACATCCATAGCCAGGACCGGAAACTACAACCACATAATAGTGGGCAGCATAATGCCTCATTTGCCGGGGCTTGCAATGACCAATGCCATACGTGACACCATAAGGGGCGACTTGATTTCAGGCATGGCCAGGGGAGCCGAGGCTTTGCTGGTTGCTGCTTCTCTGGCAGCCGGAGCCGGCGTTGTTATTTATACCTCATATTTATTTGGAATACTGTAAGGAGGACTCATGGTTACTACATTCATATTGGAAATGGTATTTTGCTTCATGGCTTCTCTGTTTTATGCAATGATAATGAATGCACCCAGAAAAACAATAATACATTCCTCCTTGATTGCATCTGTCGGGTACCTTGTTTACATATTTTTCGTGAACAGCGGCTATGATAAGCTGGGATTTTTCATGGGAACAACCGTAATAGCATTTTGGGGTGAAATAAATGCCCGCAGGTTCAAGATGCCTGCCACCATATTCATATTTCCCGGGGTAATACCCATTGTACCGGGATTTGGACTTTACCAGACAGTTCTGGCTCTGGTGGAGAACAACATTCAGTCAGCCCTTGAAACAGGAGTAAACACGTTTTTGAACATCGGTGCCATGGCTGTTGCAATGGCTATGGTGAGCCTGGCTGCTCTTAAATTTGGTTCAAGAAAAACAGAGTGATTTCAAAAAACTTGTTTTAAAATCTATTAATCTGGGTATACATTAAATGTTGAATAAATTAACTTTAAAAATTTAGGAGGTATTATATGTGTAACAAAGGTAGATTTTATATCTGCAGAACTTGCGGAAACTTGGTAGGATTGATTCAGGAAGGCGGCGGAAAATTGGTTTGCTGCGGCAAGGAAATGGAAGAGCTTGTTCCAAACACTGTTGATGCTGCAACAGAAAAACACGTTCCTGTAATCGAAGTTGAAGGAAACAAAGTAACTGTTAAGGTAGGCAGCGTAACTCATCCTATGGTTCCTGAACATTTCATTCAGTGGATTTATCTGGTTACAAAGCAGGGAGCACAGAGAAAATGTCTGGCACCCGGAGAAGAACCTGTTGCTGTGTTTGCTTTGGCTGAAGGCGACGAAGTGGTTTCAGCATATGAGTACTGCAATCTCCACGGTCTCTGGAAAAAAGAAGCTTAATTTAATTAAGAATTAAGAGTGAAGAATTAAGAATTTAATGAAAGGATTTGTGCAGGGCACAAATCCTTTTTGTATAAATTTAAAGAGAACGGCTCGCCGTTCTCTTCATTTAATTCTTAACTCTTAATTCTTCATTCTTAATTGTATTTTAGCTTAGCTTTGCGCCGTCTGCTATGTCTTCCAGTGTGGATATCAAAGTCAGCTTCTTGCCTTTTGATGCCGCAAGAATCATTCCGTTGGAATCCACTCCCCTTAACTTAACAGGCTTAAGATTGTAAACCATGACGATTTTTTTACCGATCAGTTCCTCAGGCTCATAGTACTTGGCTATGCCTGAAACAACCTGTCTTGTTTCCTCTCCAAGCTTAAGCTGAAGTATGAGCAGTTTGTCTGCGTCCGGATGCTTCTCGGCCTTGACGATTTCAGCTACCCTCAAATCCACTTTGGCAAAATCATCTATGGAAATCAGGCCGTCTTCAGCTTCTTCCTTCTGCTCTTCCTTGACCTCTTCCTTTTTGGGTTCTGCTTCAGTTTGTTTTGCAGAGAGATTTGCTTCATTTATTTTATTTATTTCTTCAATTTTCTTGGCTGCATCTATTCTTGCAAACAATATTTCAGGAGTTCCAACCTTCTGTCCCGGAACCATTCCGTTAAACTGTGACAGGGATTCCCAGTCTTTCTTGTCTGAGTTAATCTGCTTCAATATGTTCTGAGCGGTCTCCGGTAGGAAAGGTTCCAGCAGTACTGCAGCTATTCTTATGGATTCAAGCAGGTTGTAAAGGACTGTTCCAAGCCTTGCTTTCTTGCTTTCATCCTTGCCCAGAACCCATGGCTGTGTTTCATCCACATACTTGTTGCTTCTTCTAAGCAGCGTGAATATTTCGTCTATGGCATCCGAAACCCTCAGCTCATCCATTTTCTTCTCAACCCTGTCATGAGTGTCCAGGGCCAATCTTATAAGCTCGTCATCCACAGGTTCCTTTTCAACGGGAGCCATAATTTCTCCGTCAAAGTACTTGTTTGTCATTGTGACGGTCCTGTTGACCAGGTTGCCCAGTATGTTGGCCAGATCAGAATTTACTCTTTCTATTATGAGCTCGTATGTGAGAGTTCCGTCGCTGGCAAACGGCATTTCATGAAGCACGAAGTACCTTATGGCATCCACGCCGAACATGTCAACCAAATCGTCTGCGTAAATTACATTTCCCTTGGACTTGCTCATCTTGCCTTCCCCAACCAAAAGCCACGGATGTCCGAAGACCTGTTTCGGAAGCTCTTCACCGAGAGCCATCAAGAGTATGGGCCAGTAAATGGTGTGGAACCTCAATATGTCCTTTCCGATCAGGTGCACGTCTGCAGGCCAGTACTTCTTGTACAGTTCGGTGTGGTTTCCGTCCGGATCGTACCCCATGAACGTTATGTAGTTGCTGAGGGCATCAATCCACACATACACAACATGTTTTTCATCAAACGTTACAGGAATTCCCCAGTCAAATGATGTTCTTGAAACGCACAGGTCCTGAAGTCCCGGTTTTATGAAGTTGTTTACCATTTCATTCTTTCTTGCTTCAGGCTGTATGAATTCCGGATGATCTTCAATGTGTTTCATGAGCCTGTCGGCATACTTGCTCATTCTGAAGAAATATGCCTCTTCCCTTGCCATGTGGACTTCCCTTCCGCAGTCAGGGCATTTGCCGTCCACCAGCTGAGATTCAGTGAAGAATGCCTCGTCAGGAGTGCAGTACCATCCTTCGTAGTATCCCTTGTAAATGTCTCCCTGGTCATAAAGCTTCTTGAATATCTGTTGAATTTTCTTTACGTGCTCAGGATCTGTGGTTCGGACAAACCTGTCGTAGCTTGTGTTCATCAGATCCCATATGCGCTTGATTTCTGCTGCCACCTCATCCACAAACTGCTGAGGCGTCTTTCCTGCTTCTTCTGCCTTGATCTGGATTTTTTCGCCGTGTTCGTCTGTGCCTGTCTGGAAATACACTTCATATCCGTTAAGCTTTTTGAACCTCACAATGCTGTCGGCAAGAACTATCTCGTATGTATTTCCAATGTGCGGCTTGCCTGACGTGTAGGCGATTGCCGTTGTTAAATAATATTTGCCCTTATTCATATTTCCTCCTAATAATAAAAGCCTCCTTGCATTATGCAAAGAGGCGATTTCGCGTTACCACTCTTTTTCGCGCATGCTTCGCAGCATGTGCCTTTTCAGGTCACCATTATGACCGTGTATTATAACGCATACCACACGTTGCACCCTAGCTTAGGCTCAGGTACAAAGCTCCAAGGCCATCTTCATTTTAAAACCAATCTCCGGCTCCCACCTTGCCCGGTTCTCTGTGTCATGATTGTAAAATTACTCTTCTTTTCATCACTTTAATATATTATTGATTTTATATGTTAAACTATACAATACATATCGTTTGTTTGTCAACAAAATTATGACATTATTTCTATAATGCGGAATGAATTCTTAAAAAAAAATCTCCGTAAGCGGAGATTCCATCTTCATGCTAAAAAATGAACTGTATGCACTTTATGACCGCAGCTATTATGCCTATGATAATGGCCGGAATGAGCAGGAAGCCTATTCCCACAGGTATGAGCGCAATTATGAGCACAAAACCTATTACAGCACCGATTAATGTAAACAGTATCTTAAACATCACAACTCCGATTTTAAAAGCTGCTGCTATGAATACAAAGAATACAAAAATCCCGAACAATATTTCCATCTTACATCTCCCTTTACTTATTATATTCCTTTTGTGAATATGATACACACAGTATATTCAAAATGAATTAGCAGATAATTAAAAAATGATTAAAAATATTAAATATCCTTTTACAATTTTACAACAGCGATGATATAATACATACAATAAGTGAAGCAAAGATTCAGTCTTTGTCTGCGATGCCTTTATTGTATCGGTAAAGCTTCATTTGCAATACTGCAGTATCAGCACTTAATTATTAGGAGTTTCACATGATTGATTTGCACATTCATTCCAAATATTCCGACGGATCCAATTCCATAGATGAAATAATAGAAATAGCCAAGGATAAAAAAATTCCAGCCATAGCCTTAACAGACCACGACACCACCTACGGCGTTGCTGAAATCATGGAAAAGGCAGGAAAAGAAAACATTCAGGTCATTCCGGCTGTGGAGATTTCATCGATTTCCAACGGTCACCTTATACACATTCTGGGCTACAACATAGACATAAAAAACACACAGCTTCAGGATCTCTTAAGCAAAATAGGAAGACACTTCAATGAAAGTTTCCTTGAACACTACAGTTGGCTTCAAAAAAACAATTTAGTTGACTTTGACGTGAACAAGATCATAAAATACGCAGATTTCAAGCAATCCCTGGCACTGTCAGACATTATGAAAGCCATGATTGAAGACGGCGAGCCGTATTCCCTAAGAGACTGGCCGGAATTTTTTGACAAGAAGGTTAAAAAGTATCCCGGTCACCGCTTCATAGATGATTTTCCGGTTCATTCGTCGGAAGCTGTGGAAGTGATCAGGCAGGCAGGAGGAACTGCGGTGTTTGCTCACCCTGCACGAATAGGAATTGCAGACATGGGTGAAATGGAGCTTCTTCTACCTCATGGCCTTGGGGGTGTGGAGGTGTACTATCCCTATCACGGAGATAAACTGATTGAAAAATATGAAATCTTTGCAGATGCCCACGGTCTCATAAAAACAGGCGGAACCGACTGGCACGGAATCGAACTGACCACCTGGAACTCGCAAATGGGCGACTATGGAGTAACAAGCTTGGAAAATTTAACACCCTCTTTGAATTAAGAGGGTGTTTTCATTCTATAAAAGTCCTATGAATTTCCAATACGGAACTTCAACAGCAGCAGTGATTAAGAAAACTACCGCAGTCAGGGGAATCCCCAGCCGCGCTACTTCCTTCTGGGTGTACATTCCATTTTCCTCGCCCATACCCACAAGGATGTTCAAATGGTGAAAAGGCAGAATGTAATGAATTCCTGCTGCGGTGTAAACCAGCAGCGATGTCACAACGGGACTTATTCCGCTGGGCTGCGTAAACAAAAGAAGCGCAGGTATGGCTATTCCTATAACGGTGATTACGCTTCCAAGGAACATGTGGATCACCATTGAGATTACCGAAATAAGGATTGCCAGCACAAATGGATTTGAAGGTATTGAAGACGGCAGAATGGTATCAGCAATCCAATCATTCATACCCGTGATTCCTCCTATCCTGCCTATCGCCATGGCAGCCGACAGGAACAACAGCACATGAACCGGAACCTCTCCCCATTGTTTTGCTGTCAGTATCTCACCAACAACAGGAAAACTCATCAGCATGGCAATCAATAGCGTAATCCATCCTATGTTGATGCCGTGGACAGAATCGGTCATCCATAAAACTACGGCTGCAGCAAGCCAGACCGCGGTTCTTTTTTCCTTTGCTGAAACAGGCCCCATGGCTATGAGCTTTTCCCTTATTTCGTCCTTGTTTATTCTGACTTCTGCTGTTGGTTTGAACAGCACCAGGATGAGGGCGCATGTGATAATGCTGGCTATGATGTTCGGAGGTCCCATGTACACAAACCACTTAATCCAGCTTATGGATTCACCTGATGCCTGGGCAGCCAGCGGATTTATGACGCTGTCACCCGTAAGGAATATCATGGATACGGACACTGCCGCAGCAAACACCGCAAAGCCTATCTTTGATGCATCTTCCCTTGGTATTCTTGCGTTTTTTATTACTACAGCCATAACCGACATTATGATAAACGCTCTGGGCCAGGGATGAGGTATCAGCACAGATAGAACGAGGGTAAGCATGAATATGGAAATTATGATGCTTTTATAGGAGCTTACATACCTGATTATGAATTTGTAGGCTATTCTTTCTCCAAGTCCCGAAGCCTTGACGGCAGAAGCAATAAGGTAAGCTCCCACCACCATGTACATTGTGCTTCCCAGCCATGGTGAAAATACAGCTGATGGTTCTGCAACCTTAAAAATCACAAGAAGCACCAGGTAAAGCCCTGATGAATATCCTGACTGCACCACCTGAAACGCCCAGAACACAACCGTCATAAGCGTGAGGCCCAGACACATTTTCCCCTGGTAAGTCAGCCCTTCCAAAGGCAGCAAATTGATTGTCACCGCAACTGCAGCGCCAAAGATCATTCCAAACAAATTTTTATTTTTAACCATGTCCATCATGTTCAGCATGTTCATTTCATGAAATTTTCAATGTCGTTCACAGTCTTTATGATATCCTGCGAAAGGTTTACTATACCGTTTTTTGTAACCCATACGTCATCTTCTATCCTGATGCCGATTCCTTCCTCCTTGATGTAAATGCCGGGCTCAACCGTGTAAACATTGTTTTCCTGCATAGTCTTGTCCCTTCTTCTAAGGTCGTGAACATCCAGACCAAGCGGGTGTCCTATACTGTGATAGTAGTATTTTTCCACGTCAGCATCATCTTTTATGATGTTAAGGCTTTTAAGACCCCTGGCAAAATGAGATTTGACCTTGTTGTTCACCTCTATTTCTGATGCTCCCACATGCATTGCATCCATGGCCACGTCCTGCGCTTCCAGCACTATGTTGTAGATGTCTCTCTGCCTGGTTGTAAACCTTCCGTTTGCAGGATATGTCCTCGTTATGTCCGAAGCGTAATTGTTTGACAAGGCGCCCAGATCCAAAAGAATCATGCTTCCGTCTTCGATTTTTTGCTTCAGGTCTATGTAGTGAAGAATTACGGCATTTTTGCCTGAAGCTCCTATTGTCTTGAAGCTTGGCCCTGAACCGCGAAGCATGAGCTGGTATTCAAAATCAGCCTTAACCTGGTACTCGAACCTTCCCGGTTTCAGATTCTTCATCACAAATTCCAGAGCTTCCTTTGTATAACCTATTGCGGTCCTGATTTCATCTACTTCCTCTGAAGTCTTTGAACTTCTTAGTTCAATCATTATGTCCAGGGAGCTTTTTATGTTCACGGCAGGATACTGATTTCTAATCCAGCATGCCAGACTTCTGTAGCTGTCGTAGGATTCGTCCTTGTCGGCTATGTATGAAAAAATGTACACGCTGTCAGGCCTGTCCGAGGATGAAAGCTTCTTTGCAAACTGAGCAAGAAAATCATCCCTGTTTTCAACTGTCTTTATTCCTGATGCTTCCTGAGCCTCTTCCTTTCGCATGAGAATTCCATACCACTTTTCAAAATATTCGTCAACAGGAGGTATGTACAAAGATTCGGTTACAATGCCTGCAATCTTGTTTATGACAAGCACCATGTCCTCCCTGTCAATGCCTGTCAGATAGAAAAAATTCCTGTCTACGGAAAATTCATATTCCTGGTCGGCGCTTTCCCTGGGAGCCTTTCCGGAAAAGAACACGGCTGTTGAGTAGTCCTCCATTTTCTGAGCAAATCTTGCCCTGTTGTTAACAAAAAAATCAGTATTCATCTAACCCTCCATTGTTCATTACAATTGTTTTATTATAGTCATCCGATAGTGAGCATCCTTCACTCATAGATGCTTAGCTGTTCATAATGACATTATTCATCCACTTTCTAACTAATAATTCTTAACTCTTAATTCTTAATTGCTTTTTCTTGCCAGTCCATGGACCTTCCAACAGCCTTTTTCCATCCTTTGTAAAGGTCATTTCTCCTTTTTTCGTCCATCTGAGGCTTAAACTTCCTGTTGATGCTCCAGTACTGTGAAATTTCACCCTTGGATTTCCAGAATCCAACGGCCAGCCCTGCCAGGTATGCTGCTCCCAGCGCTGTTGTTTCAGTAACCTCCGGACGCTCAATATTAACATTGAGGATGTCTGACTGAAACTGCATGAGGAAGTTGTTGGCTGTTGCACCTCCGTCGACCTTCAAAGCCGTCAGGTTGATTCCGGAATCATCTATCATGGCTTCTATTACATCCTTGGTCTGGTATGCAATGGATTCAAGAGTGGCCCTTATGATGTGGTTTCTGCCGGTTCCTCTGGTAAGACCCACAATGGCACCTCTTGCATACATATCCCAGTGGGGAGCTCCAAGCCCAGTGAATGCCGGAACAACGTAGACGCCGTTGCTGTCCTTTACCTTCTGAGCAAAATATTCGGAATCAGCTGCATCATGGATTATTTTCAGTTCGTCCCTTAGCCATTGGATTGCAGCTCCTGCCACAAATATGGAGCCTTCCAGAGCATACTCGACCTTGCCGTCCACACCCCATGCAATTGTGGTTAACAGGCCCTTGTTAGACATGACAGGTTTCTGACCGGTGTTCATAAGCATGAAACAGCCTGTTCCATATGTATTTTTCATCATGCCTTCCTGGAAGCACAGCTGACCGAAAAGCGCTGACTGCTGGTCCCCTGCCATGCCTGAAATGGGAATTTCAATGCCGAAAATTCCGCTTACGGTATTTCCATAAATTTCTGAGGACGGTTTAACCTCCGGAAGGATAATACGCGGTATGCCAAGCTCACTCAACAGACTTTCGTCCCACTGAAGATTTCGTATGTTGTATATCATGGTCCTTGATGCGTTGGAATAATCCGTAATGTGTGACCGTCCGCCTGTAAGGTTCCACACAAGCCATGTGTCGATGGTTCCGAACAGAATTTCCCCTTTTTCTGCCTTCTCCCTTACACCGGGCACATTGTCAAGAATCCATTTGATTTTTGTTCCTGAAAAGTATGCATCGATGACCAGTCCCGTGTTTTCCCTTATGTAAGGCTCCAACCCGGATTTCTTAAGCTGGTCGCATATTTCAGACGTCTGCCTGCTCTGCCACACTATGGCATTGTATACAGGCTTTCCCGTATTTTTGTCCCAAAGCACTGTGGTTTCCCTTTGGTTTGTTATTCCGATACATGCTACCTCTTCCACGTTCACAGCCTTTAAGGCTTCTCTTGCTGAGCTTAGCTGCGTTTCCCATATTTCCATAGGGTCGTGTTCAATCCAGCCGGCCTTAGGATATATCTGCTTGAATTCCTTCTGACACAAGTTCACAATGCTGCCGTTTCTGTCAAAAATAATCGCCCTGGAGCTTGTGGTGCCCTGATCAAGTGCAAGAACATATTTTTTATACATAGATAACCCCTTAAAGTGATATTTGCATAACAATAACTGATATCATTATATACTCATAATTTTAAATATTCAATGAGACAAAAAAAGAAACTCATAGAGCTTCTTTCTTTATAATCTATTCGGTTACCAGACGTTTTTCGCCTGTTATTTCCTGTATGGACTTTATGTCCTGAGTAACTTCAACAACGCCCAAAAATCTGCCATCATTGTCGCGAACCGCAAAGTAGCGTATATAAACATACCTGTCACCCATCTTGATCCAAAAGTCTTCATGGTCCTTCTTGCCTGACTTTAAGTCTTCCACAATCCCTTCGACTATGTGCACGCTTGCCGGCGGATGGCAGTTTGAAACGTTTCGCCCTATTATGGTCTTAGTGCGCGGAAAAATTCTTTCGCTGCTCTGGGAGAAATATTTGACGGTGTCGTCACTGCCTACAAAGGTAATGTCAAAGGGAAGTGTGTTGAGCATTGCAACAAGCTCCTCTTTTTTGAATACGCCCGTTGGAAGGGTAATAGAACCGGGCTCTGCTGCTTCTTCCCTTATTTCTTCTTTATATTTTGTGTCCGGCTTCCAAACCGGAACAAAATCAATCATGTGGCCTATTTCCTTGCTGTCGTCGGCAGCCTTTTTCCACTCGTCTTCCGTAATGGTGTCAAGAAGCATCGGAATCATTATGTTTTCTTCCTTGAAAATCATTTCGCCTATTCTTGTTATGAGGCTTTCAATGCCGCTTTTAAGCTCATCGTTAAGAACCCCGTATGAAAGATCGGATATGAGCATCTTCAAATCATCTCTTATTTCATCGTCAACACCCCACATAACCTTTGGCGGTGCAGTGATCCCGTATTTCTCCATGTACGGAAACAGAAGGTTTTCCTTTTTTGAATAGTGAACATTTATTTTGGACAATTCCTCCAGCCCTTCCCTGAGATTATCAGCAGCTCCTGCAGCGCTTTCATGGATGAAGGGTTTGACTTTATGTTCAATTATGTCTTCAATTTTTCTGTTTTCAAGCATCAGTACATTCACAGGATGTCCAGGTATCTTTGCCGGATCGGTTTCACGGTGAATTTCCTCTATAGATCCCTTGAAAACTGCCGAGTGCACATCACACAGCCTTTGAACCTCAGTGATTGGAAGCCCCTCTGATATCAAAGCCTGCTCTGCTTCCGATATTTCCGTGGCTGAAACTCCCGCAAATGCATCCTCGAACTTCTTTTTTACCTCTTCAACGCTTTTCCCCTCGTGGAGCTCCGAAATAACCTGCTTGATTACCTGCTTTCGGTACTCTCTGTTATTGATTTGTTCGCTCATATTGTCTCCTTGAATTATTTAATTTCAAATCCGTTTTTTATAAATTCCTGCTTGATTTTTCCCAAATCAATTCCCCTTGCCTTTGAGCCCTTCTGTATGGTCATGAACCTGCCGGCGGTTTCAATCATTCCTTTTTTCATTATATCTGAAAAACCTATTCCTGCAAGTATGTCCTTTATTTCAGGGTACTCTTTGCACAATTCGTACACCGTCCTGCTCAAATCAATCACTTTATTCATATAATCCTTCCTTGTATTAATTATACTAAAATTATACCAATATCTGAAAGATTTAAACATTAGATTTGTATGCCATTTAAGGATTTTGTTGAATAAATAAATTGAAATAAATACAAATTCTGCAAATAATTATAATAAAACCTTGATTTTGGTTTGATAATATAATATCATGTATTAGACGAATAACATATAATTGGAGGGGAAACAATGAAAAAAATAGTATTCGTGCTTAGTTTGGTTTTAATAATGATCTTTTCGTCAGTAAATGTATTTGCCGCTGCGGATGAAATCATAATAACCATTGATTCAAACAAGATTGAGTTCAACAACGACCTTGGTTATCCGTTTGTTGACACAAACAACAGGACACTGGTTCCGTTCAGGGCAGTGCTTGAAAAATTCGGTGCATCTGTGGAGTGGAACGAGGAAATCAGAAGTGCAGTTGCCGTAAAAGACGGCATCACCATTACAGTTCCCGTAGATCAGCTTTACATAACGAAAAACGGAGAACAGATTGCTACTGACACTGCTGCAAAAATTGTAAACGGAAGGACTTACCTTCCCATCAGAGCTGTCCTTGAAGCCTTCGGTTCAGATGTTCAATGGGACCAGGGACTTAAGACAGTTGTAATCACAACTTCACCTGTAGATGCAAAAGCAATTTTAGCAGAAGCAAGCAGCAAATCCTATGACTGGAAAAATTACGATGCAAACATAGAAATGAACATGTCCATGAATGTGCCTGACGATGCAGGCAGCGTTCAGGAAATGAACATGAAGATGAAAATGTTCATGACCATATTCATGAATCCTATGAAGGCAAAGGTAAGCGCAGACATGGTGATGAACGTAATGGGTCAGGAAATTTCACAGCCTGTAATGGAAATGTATCTGTCCATGGACGACACAACATACACTACATACATGGGAATGACCGGCAACGACGGTAATCTCACATGGATGAAATCTTCAATGAAAGACGAGATGTTTGCCAAGTTTATAAACTATGACAAGGCAACAGTTCAGGCAAACAAGGAACTTATGGAGAAATATCTGAAGGACGTGAAGTACTTCGGAAAGTATTCTGACGATAAAGGCAGAACGCTTATCAGAATGCAGTACACAATGTCAACAGACATTTACAAGGATATGCTGGGAGAGTATACAGACACTCTGTCTGCTTCCGGAAACGAGCAGGATGCCATGACATCACAGGTTTTTGGAATGCTTACAGACGGAAGCCTGGGAGACCTGACATTCATAGCATATATAGATGAGAGCACAAAAGAAATCGTCAAGTACGAAATGGATTTAAGCTCCATGATGTCAGGCATGATGAATGCAATGACAGGAATGATGGGCGAAATGACCGAGTCTGACAAGGAAATGCTCAACAGCATGAAGGTAACAATGTTTATGGAAATATCCAATGTAAACAAGGCTGCAGACTTTGTAATTCCGGAAGAAGCGCTTAATGCTCCCGAAATGACAGAGGCTCTAGAAACTGAAGCTCAATAATCAAAACATACAAAAAATCACCTGTTCTGCAGGTGATTTTTTCTTTCGTCTTAATTTATGTCCTATGCAACCAAAAGCAGCAGCACGGTAATAAAAGCCATGCTTATGGGTATGCACAGGGATGATACAACGCCTGAAAGGCGCAAATCACAGCCGCACTGCGCTGCAAACACAACCGCAACGCTTGGGACCGGAGCAAATACAACCAGTGTCAGAGCCTGCTTCATGAAAAACGGCAGCGGCAGTAAAAAGTATATTATCAGTGCGAAAATAACCGCAGAACCGTAGCGCAGGGCTATAATTGACAGCGCGTCCCTGGCATCCTTCGTGTTCAGATTCAGTTCGAAGGCCAGTCCTATCATGAACATTCCCAAAAACGCATTGGCATTTCCAAACATAGATGCAATGGTTACAACCGTCTCAGGCAGCCTGATTTTCAGAACAGACAGCACAAACATGATGATGTATGTATCAAGCGGAACCGACCTTACCATCTTTTTAAATACGGATGATATGCTTATGCGGCTGCCGCCCTCTGCTTCATTGGATGCAAGGCTGTAGTTTACCCCCAATGTCATGGCCGCATTTCCGATGTCATATATACAGATGGTCACAACCGAAGCGGCGGACAAAAAAGTTTGTGTGACCGGAACAATAAAATTGCCTATATTGTAACCGGCCGCATGCAGCATATACAGAGCCTTTGTTTTTCCGTCCCTTTTCCTTGCCGCAAAACGCGCAGCAAACAGCATGGTAAAATTAAGACCTACCCCCAGGACAATGGCTGTCAAAAGCGAAGCTGTAACTTCTGTTTCCTGAAAGCTCACTATGACGGCTGCCGGCAAAGTTACGTACAAGATGATCCTTGAGATGACTCTGCTGTCTTCAGCCTTAAATATTCCAATTTTCTTAAAAATATATGCAGATACTATGATAAGCATAAATCCGCACACCTTAACCAAAATGGCGCTCATAATATGGGTCCTTCCCGACTTGGTAAAAAATACAATAAACGGCTTAAGTATACCCTTTATCCTTTGTCAAGTCAAGAAAAATCCACTACCTGCAGCGCCATTTTCTCTTAAATTTAAAGCCTCAAACCGCCATTTACCGAAAGGACATGGCCTGTAACATACGAAGATTCACCGCTTGCCAGAAACAAAACAGCATATGCTATTTCGGACGGTTCTGCCAGCCTTTTCAGCATAGTCTTTTCCCTTATGGATTCCAGGACAGTCTCAGGAACAGTGGCCATCATCTCAGTATTGGCATAACCGGGAGCAACTGCATTGACCCTGATTGCATCACCTTTCCTGGAAAATTCCTTTGCCCATGACTTGGTAAGCCCTATGATGCCCGCCTTTGATGCGGCATAGTTGGACTGCCCTATGTTTCCGTATTCACCCACAACAGATGATATGTTGACGATTGATCCGCTTTTATTTTCCCTCATGGAGGGGTAAACTCTTCTTGTCAAGTTGAATACAGCCTTCAGGTTTACATTGATTACAGCGTCCCACATTTCATCTGACATTTTTTCTATCAGTGCATCCCTTGTAATGCCTGCATTGTTGATGAGAATATCAATTTTGCCGTACTTTTTCAGAACATAATCCACAAATTTGTCTACTTCTCCCGGTGAGCATAAATCGGCAGCGTAACCTTCCACGTTTTCCTTTTCATAGTTCAAAGCCATTATGTCGATGGCAACCACCCTTGCACCTTCATCGACAAAAAGTTCGCATATGCACTTGCCGATGCCTCTTGCTCCTCCGGTGACCACTGCAACCTTATCCTTAAGCCTGTTCATATTCAACCTCTGCGTTTAGTTTTTTGATTATATCAACCATATTTGAGGCAAGCCTCTTCATTATTCCGACTCCCTCCTCGTCTTCCGTTGCATTGTAAGCTCCTCCTTTTCCGGCAACTCCCACATTCCAGTATGTGTTTCCCACTATGATGCAGTCATTGGCCGCTGCCCAAAGAAGTATTTCTGCAAATGCGAAATTTTGTCCCGCTCTTCTGGCCACAGTCACAGGTGCAACTATTTTGCCTGACAGCGCCGACCCCTTCCATTCATAGCTTGATTTGGTGGACTTCATTTCATTTTTTGCCCATCTTCCGGAAAATCCAGCCCTGTCCAAGACGCACTTCATTTCAGGCGTTATGCAGGAATGATACACAGGAGATGCCAGCAATAAGCCATCTGCCTGGACAATCTTTTCAAAGATTTCCTGAAAATCATCCTCATGGACGCATTTTTTGGCGTCAACGCATCCGTAACAGGCTCTGCAGCCGGAAATATTCTTTCCGGAAAGCTGCACAAGCTCAACCTCGGCTCCAAGTTTCTGAGCCTCGTTTAGAGCCGTCTTAAGATAATAGTACGTGTTGCCTTCAAGTCTCGGACTTGAACAAATTCCTAATATTTTCATATTTACCCCCATCTCACAGCCGTTGCTGCCCATGTATATCCTGTGCCTGCACCAAGCAGGACTGCAATGTCACCGTCTTTAAGCCTTCCCTTTTTCCTGCCCTCACTGAGTGAAATAAATGCGTCAGCCGACTGGCAGTGACCGAACTCCTCAAGTACAAAAGAATTTTCTTCCGTAAGGTTGTATCTGCCAAGAATATTTTCAAGTATTGACCTTTTCATGAATATAGGAGCAATGAACCCTATGTCCTTGTTCTCGTATCCGCTTTTTTTGACCGACTCGGCAATCACCTCATTGAAGTTGTTGAGGGTGACGGGATCAAGCCGTTCCTTCATGGAATTGATATTCGGAACGTCAAGGTACTTGTCGCTGCACTTTATGTCTTCGCCTTCCTTGAAATTCCTGCACCCAACCCCGAACACGGCAACATCCTCTGAAAATTGCCCGTCGCTAATCATGTGCGTCTCAAGAATCACATTTTTATCCATACCCTTCTCCAGAAGCACAGCGGCAGCCCCGTCTCCAAAGTTGAACATGAACCTGGAATTGTGGTTTTTGTAATTTATTATCTGTGTCTCCTTTGATGATGAAACCAAAAGAACATGATTTATGCTGTCGTCGCAGAGCATCATGCTTTTCAGAACCTTCAGTGAATAAACCCCCGCCGAGCACAGGGAATGAATTTCAAAGGCGTTGGCATTTACAGCACCTATCTCATGCTGTATACTTGCAGCGCAGTTAAACAGGTAGTAGTCCTTAAACTCGCTGCCGCAGTAAACAACCAGGTCCAGATTTTTCGGGTCAAAACCGTCAAGAGCCTTTCTGGCTGCTTCAATTCCCATGTATGATACCGTTTCATACTGACGTGCCTCGTGAACATGCACAATTCCAAACTTATCCCTTATAACGTCTTCGGGTATGCCCGAGAGTTTTGCAATCCTTGCGCTGTCCTTTATTTCAGGAGGCACATAAATTCCTATATTCCTAATGCCTACAGTGTCCATTTGAACCTCCTAGTCACTTAAGCTTCCGTACAGCTCCGTAATTTTAGATACAACGATCTTGCCCACATTGTTTTTTGGAATATCGCTTACAAACTGAACATATTTCGGTATCTTGTAACCAGCCAGCCTGCCCCTTAACAAGGCTTGAATTTCGGATTTAGTAATTTCAGCGCCCGGCTTAAGGGAAACAACTGCCTTGCCCACTTCGCCCCATTTTTCATCGGGCACACCGAACACGCAAACCTCGTGTATCTGGTGAATTTCATAAATGGCACTTTCGATTTCAGGAGGAAATACATTTTCTCCTCCGCTTATGAACATATTTTTCTTCCTGCCCACAATGTAGTAGTACCCGTCCTCGTCGACGGTTGCCATATCACCGGTGTATATCCATCCGCCCGACAGTGTTTTATCGGTTTCTTCCCTGTTGTTCCAGTATCCTGAAAATATCTGAGGTCCGCTCCACAGAAGCTCTCCCACTTCATTTGGTCCAACGTCATTGCCTTCGTCGTCCACAACCCTGGTCATTGTCATGTACATGGGCTTGCCTACGGATGCATACTTGGACCTTATAATTTCATCCGTCATGAACTGGGGAGTGCTTGACAGATTGTTGGGTCCTGCCTCGGTCATGCCGTAACCGAGCACAAACTTGAGACCTTTGTTCCAAAACCTCTCCATGATGTTTATTGGCGTTGGGGCAGCTCCTGCCATGACCCATTTGAGACTTGAAAGATCCGCATTTTTAAATTCCGGCAGATCGGACATCATTCTGAATATTGTTGCTGCGCCGAATAAAAGCGTGGTATTTTCCTTTTCTATTACTTCCAGCGTCAGCTTAGGATCAAACTGCCTGTTTATGATTATTCTTCCGCCGCAGTGCAGCAATGGAAGGGTCAGAAGGTTCCATCCGCCTGTGTGGAACAGAGGCAGTATTATGAACGCGCTGTCCTGAAAGTTCAAGCCCCAGGTGCATATTTCATTCATGGAGTTGAAAACCAGCGAGTGATGAGATATCATGCCTCCCTTCGGAAGTCCCGTGGTTCCTCCTGTATGTATTATGAGGTGAATGTCGTCAAGAACCAGGTCGCTGCAGCTGATCATGCTGTTGTTGCCGTAGTCCATAATTTCCCCGTACTGCGTCTCATCTGTGACATTTCCCTTATCCGGGAGCACAATGTATTTTTCTATGCCTGTCTTTTCACGAAACTCATTGACGGTTTCCGCAAATACATCCTCATAGAACAGGATTTTTGGCGTCTCGCTGTTTAAAAGTTTCTCAAACTCCTTGGACGACAATCTGGCGTTGTAGGGTATAAGTATTGCTCCAAGCTTTGCAGTGGCGTAGTAAGCATCAATCAGTTCTATTCTGTTTCTGGAAATGAAAGCAACCCTGTCTCCCTTCACCACTCCAAGTTTTTCCTTCATGTAATTGGCCAGTCTGTTTGCCCTGTCTTCCAAATCATTGTAGGTATAACGCACATTGTTATCCAAGTCGTATACGGCTTCACTGGTGCCGTTGATTCTTGCCCTGAAATATGAATAGTTTCCTATCCATCCGTTGTTGATCATCACAATACCTCCATTTATTGTTCCCCGGAGGTGAAATCACCTCCGGAGGTTTTTCTATAAATCTATGACTGCCTGAAGTTTCCCATTAAGCTCCTGTTCCTTTGTAAGCAGCGAAACTGCCACCGTAACTGCTATGCTTATGGAAATTACGTTGAAGTACCACGGAAGAACTCCCGGCCATTTGAAGCCTGCAAATGATGCAATGTTTAAAACGAGACCTACGATGCTTCCGCACATTACACCTTTTTCATTAGCCCTTTTCCACAAAAGCCCAAGGATAAATACCGGGAATGTGGCAGACATAAGCGTACCCCAGCCGAAAGTTCCCAAAATTCCTACCATTTCTCCCTGTGTTACCGAGAATAGTATTGAGGCAACTCCTAAAACCAGCATTGATACTCTTGAAATCTGAATCTGCTTCTTAGGGTCAACCTTGTAACCCAGAGCGCTTGGTATATCCCTTGAAACCACAGTGGAACAAATGGAAAGGAAAAGACTTGCCGAAGACATGGCAGCAGCCAGCACTCCTGCATATACAAACAACTGTACAACTATTCCCGAATAATCAGCAAATGCATATATGGCTCTGTCTCCGCTTACCAGGGGGTCGATTTTTCCTGTTGCCACCAGGTACAACGCGCCGCTTGAAACAACTATGGTCAATAGTCCTACCATGGTGTGCGACAATGCTGTATACAGCCCCATCTTGGGCATGTCTCTCGGGTCCTTGAGGGCATACATTCTGGTGATTACCTGAGGCTGACCCACGGTTCCCAGTATGGGGATGAGCATCCAGGTCATGGCGACGGTTCTTGGCATTTTGCCCCACGCATTGAACATATCGGGACTGAATTCCTTCGTAACATTTCCGGCAGTAATGCTTCCTGCCTGTGAAGCCACTTTCATTACTTCACCGAAACCTCCGGTAATGCTGAAGAATGCAATTACTATGGCTACGCCCGCAATTACCATTACAAGTCCCTGGAAGGCCTGAGTCAACAGTCCGCCAACTTCCCCGCTTATAGACATATATACAGCAAGCACTCCAAATATTACAAATCCTGCCAGAAGAGGATCCCATCCCAGCAAATGGCCAAAAAGCTCGGACCCTGCCTTTATCTGCGCTGCCAGATATGCTACGCATCCCAGGAACAAAGTCAGCGACATGGTTATTTTTATTACCTTATTATTGTTATATCTTAAGTCCGAAAGGTCTCCAAGGCTTGCAACCTTTCCGATTTCAGCCATTGCTCTGACCTTCTTGCCAAGAATCATGTAAGCCATGGCAAATGCAGCAGATGAAAGCATCCAGAATGTCATTGCATTGCCTGCGGAGTATAAAAGTCCTGGAACACCTACAAGTGCAAATGCGCTTGCTACGGCCGCCGTGCTTGACAGTCCAACCGTAAACGGCCCGAACATACCGGTGCTGCCGAAGTAAGCCTCTGATGAAGTGATTTTCTTTTTTGCCCACCAGCCTATAAGGAACGAAGCGGCAATCATTAAGAATGAAAAAGCCATGATTAAGGTTTTAGCAGTTGCGCTCATATTGCTCCTCCTTTTTCTTTTCATCGATGCTTTTAATTTTTGCTTTAAAATTGTCCCAGTCTTTTTGCGAAAGCCATTCGTCCTTCAATGAATTATACATGAATGTTAACGTTAACATTCCGCCTATCCAGTATCCCACAACTGTTGCTGCAAAAGATGGATGAAAACCTAAGATTGTGAAAGAAGGCATTGTTCCGGCAAACATGGCAGCAAAGTAATCAGCCAGGTAAAAGCTGACCGACCACAAAACCGCCCATGGGATTAAGCAGAAGCTGAGCAGTTTTTTTGATAGCGTGCCTTGTTTTGCAAGTCCAAGCATCATGTAAAGCAACATTAAAACCACACCGAGATACATAGAAACCAAGTATTGATCTTTCCAGCCCAAGTAATTGATTACCAGCCATAACGCTGATGTAGCTACAATTATAGCTGTCTTTCTGCCTGATAAATCCATTTTAACCTCCTATATTTTTGAATATGACACATGATTCATGTTTCAACTTCATTATATAAGCGGTTTTTGTTTTTGTCAACGTTTTCTTTTCGACTTTATGTAAATAATAAGGAGCTGTTGCATTAGCAATTATTATCTTGTCATTCTGAGGGCTTTAGCCGAAGAATCTCATCATTTTAACATATGAGATCCTTCGCTAGCGCTCAGGATGACAGAAATGTACTTAATGCAACAGCTCCTTTATAACAAAAATTACTTTTTAAAAGCTCCGTTTTTGATGAATTTCATCACTTCCTCCACAACTGTGTCGTAATCGTCGTTTCTTCCGTCGAATTCGATTGACTTCAGAGCTGTGAAGTTGGCAATTCCTATGAGGCAGTATGAAAGTATGACAGGGTCGATGTCAGCCATCTCTCCTTTTTCCTGTGCCTTTTTAATTCCCTTAACATATCCCTTGGAAAAGGATTCATAGTATTCCTTGAAAAGCTCCGCATCAACAAACTGAGCCTGCCAGACTATCTTAAACAGCCCTATGTGCTCCCCCACGAAATTCAGGAATGTCTTGATACCCATGTATTCTTCGTCATACCTGTCCCTGCTCACCTTTGTGTTCAATCTGATGCTGTCTCTCAGTTCTTTTCCGAGCTTGTTGATAAGATAAACAAACAGACTTTTCTTGTCGTTGAAATATATGTAAAATGTACCCTGGGCAATGCCTGCCTTCAATACAATATCAACTATTCCCGTATCATAATATCCTCGTTCGCTGAACAGTTCCTCCGCTGCCTTGCTTATTTTCTCCAGAGTCTCCATTCCGCGTTTTGTTTTGGGTTCGTTCACCAGTTCCATGCTATCACCTGCTTTTTTATTAATTGTAATTATAGCATTTATAACTGTTCCCGTCAATTTATTACTGCAACAGACCTGATTTCATCGCTTACTTCCTTGAAGCTCTTACCCGTTATGCTGCATATGTTTTTTATATCTTCATATTCCGGCTTGTAAAACTTCTTGTCTTCAAAGCTGCTGACTTTTACTCTGACAGGGCCGTACTTCGTTGTTATTTCAATTATTTCTCTGTGAAGAACAGTTCGTTCTGTCCTGTATCTCCTGATACCTATTGTTGTCGTGTTGTTGAATATCACAGACTCCATTTTCTTTATGTCATCTTCTTTGCATATGACCGTCAGCCTGTGAGCCGGTCTGCTTTTTTTCATGTAAATCGGAGTGAAGAAAACATCGCTGGCTCCGTTTTCCAAAAGTTTCTCCATTGTAAATGACAGGTTTTCTCCTGTGGAATCATCTATATTTGTTTCAAGCACCCACATATGCTTATTTTTATGGCATGCATTATTATCCCTGGATGATTGCTCACTCGATGTCTGTTCTTCCACAATATAAGCTCTGAGCACATTTGCTTTCGCAAAATCTTTTTTGCCTGCGCCTGTTCCTGTATTCCTTATGATGCAGGAAGAAGGAATACAGTCAATGGTCTTCAGAGCAGCTGCTATGGCTGCACCCGTAGGCGTTATCATTTCTCCCCTCGCTTCGGTGATTTTTAAGGTCAGAGAATGTGCTGCAGCTATGTTTACAACCGCAGGAACAGGAACAGGAATTATGCCGTGCTGGCATTTTACATGGCCTTTTCCCTCATACAATTCCGACACTGCTACCTCATCGATGTTAAGGTTGTCTATGAGTATGGCTGCAGCAACAATATCCACAATGGAATCCACCGCCCCCACCTCATGAAAATGAACTTCAGCCGCATGAATACCGTGGGCTTTTGCCTCAGCCTCTGCCACGACTTCAAATATTCTTTTGGAAATTGCTTTTGCCTTTTCCGAAATTTTCGAGCCATCAATAATTTTAATGATATCGTTTATATTTCTGTGTTCATGGCTGTGGTTATGCTGTTCATTGTGATGATCATGGCTTTCATCTGCCTCTTCATTATGTCTATGCTCATGTTCATGAGAATGGCAATGGCCATGGGCAGTTTCATGTTCATGGTTGTGTCCGTGGTCGTGGTCGTGTTCATGGTCGTGATGGCATTCATGACTGTGCTCATGTGTATGAACATGGCTGTGTTCTGTTTCATGGTCGTGATGATCGCCGTGATCATGCTCATGACAGTGGTGTTCCTGTTCCAAAACAACATTGAAATCGCAGGCGTCTATGCCGCACTTCTTTGTTCTTCCTATTTCAATACTGTACCCGCTTACGTTTAAACTTTTCAATCCTTCCAGCATGACTTCCCTGTCCCCGCCAAGGTCAAGGAGCGACGCAACGGTCATATCGCCGCTGATTCCTGAATAGCATTCCAAATACAAAATTCTCTTGCTCATTTTTGTACCGCCAATCTGTTTATTTGTGTGCTCATGTAACCTGCTCCAAATCCGTTGTCAATGTTTACTACGGCAATCCCTTCCGCACATGAATTGAGCATTGTGAGAAGTGAAGAAAGGCCGTTGAAATTGGCACCGTATCCTATGGATGTTGGCACCGCTATCACCGGTTTGTCCGACATCCCTGCCACTACTCCCGGCAAAGCTCCTTCCATACCGGCAACTGCCACGATGCAGTTGGCTTTGTTTATTTCTTCAATTTTTGAAAGAAGCCTGTGTATTCCCGCAACTCCCACATCGTATACTCTCATTACCCTGCTTCCGAAAAATTCTGCTGTCTGTGCAGCTTCCTCCGCTACCGGAATGTCTGATGTTCCTCCGGTGCAAACTGCAATCAAACCTGTTTTTTCCACGTCATTTCTGATAATTTTTACAATGCGCGACATTTCATCGTATTCCGCTTCTGGCATCAGTGCTTTTATTGCTTCAAACTGAGATTTTGAAGCTCTGGTGCCCATTATATTTAAGTTTTTTTCATTGAATGACTGAAAAATCCTCACGAGGTGCTCAGTTGATTTTCCGCTGCAGTAAACAACCTCGCCGAATCCCGAACGAAGCATCCTGTGGTGGTCAAGCTTTGCAAATCCCAGGTCCTCGTAAGGCAGCTTTTTAAGAGTATTTTCAGCTTCACTCAATTCAATTTCATTATTTTTAACCTTTAACAGCAATTCGCGAATGTCCATCTTCACCTCTTATTTTTCCAAGTTAATATCCATGCTTCCTGAACGGAAACCCTCAATATCCAATGTTATATATACAAAGCCTGAACTTTTCATATAATCAATGATTGCCTGACTTTTTTCAACCAGTTTAATCATATTTTCCTTAGCAACCTCAATCCTTGCTATGTCATTGTGAACCCTCACCCTCACCACATCAAAACCAAGTGTCTTTATGAAATCCTCCGCTTTATCTATTTTTTCCAACAGCTCAAAATTCAATTCGGTATTGTAGGGAAGTCTTGTAGCCATGCATGGCGCCGATGGTCTTGAAGCCACAGAAATGTTTAAATTTTTAGCCATTTCCCTTACTTCCTGCTTTGATATGCCAAGCTCTGCCAGGGGGCTTACAACTCCCAGTTCCTTCAGTGCTTTTACGCCAGGTCTGTAGACCTTAAGGTCATCTGCATTGGTGCCGTCCACCACATACTTAAGATTGTTGTTCTTCGCAAAATCCGTTAAGTTTACAAACAGTGATTTTTTGCATAGGTAGCATCTGTTTACGGGATTTTTTAAAATATCTTTGTTTTCAAATTCATTTACCTGAATTATTTTATGGATGGCTCCCATTTCCCCGGCCACCCTTCTTGAAACCGACACGTCAGAAACAGGATGCAGCCTTGTTTCAAACGTTACGGCATAAACATTCCTGTTCAGCTTTCTTCCACCTTCACAAGCCAGTTTAAGTATGAGGCTGCTGTCCACCCCGCCTGAAAAGGCAATGCACACTCCTCCTTCAACGAGCTTGTATATTTTTTCTTCTAATCTAAAAAGTACATTTTCCATGTATCTATCCTCCGATAGAATTTAATGTCATTGCATGTTTTGTGAACAGATTGGACAACCCTGAAGCACAAAGGGTTTTTCCAGTCCGCATCTGTCAAGAAGTTCTTCATCTCTTAATATTTCTTCAGATTTTCCGTCGGCCGTGACTCTGCCATCACCTATTACAATTGTTCTTTCGCATACATCAAGCACCATGTCCAGGTCGTGAGTTGCAATTATTTTTGTATGTGTGAATTCCTTCAGAATGTTTATGAGCCTCCTTCTTGATTTTGGATCAAGATTGGATGAAGGTTCATCCATGAGCAGTATGTCAGGCTCCATCGACAATACGCACGCTATTGAAACAGAGCGCTTTTCTCCGCCTGAAAGCTTGTATGGAGGTCTGTGTGACAAGTGCAGCGCCCCCACAGCTTCCAGAGATTTTTCAACTCTTATTTTGACTTCATTTTCTGATAATCCGTAATTCCTGGGTCCGAAAGCCACATCATCATAAACTGTGGTGCTGAACAGCTGATGATCAGGATTCTGAAATGTAAAACCGACTTTCTGCCTTATTGCAGGAAGAGTGTTTTTTGTCAGTGGTATGTCCCCTATTCTTATTTCACCGCTGTCAGGAAACATAATCCCGACCATTGACAAAAGAAGAGTTGACTTTCCTGCCCCATTGCTTCCCACAACCGCCACTGATTCTCCGTGATGAATTTCAAAGCTTATGCCGTTTACCGCTTCTTTTCCGTCAGGATATGTGTAGCAGACATTGTCTAAAATCACTTTGTGATGACTCATTGAAATACTCCTGTCATTATATTGCCAAGCATAACCGGCACGTTGTTGAATCTGACCATAGTAAAAAATGCAATCCATAAAATCAGGTACGCATAATCGCTAAGTTCAGTAAAATTTTCTCCCCTATGATATTCTCCCCTGTATCCTCTAAGCGACATTGCGCTGTAAACCGCCTGGGCCCTGTCGTACGTCCGCATGAGCAGCTGCCCCAGAAGCGGCCCCCACAGCCTGTGGTGTATTCCTTTCTGACACGGAGCCCTCAGGGAATAAGACGTGTTTATGTTTGAAAATTCTTCAATCAGCACATATGTGTAGCGGTATGTAAGCAAAAAAATGATTATGAAAATTTTAGGCACATGCAATCTGCCAAGAGCCTTTGCCAGGTCGTCCACAGAAGTCGTTGCAATTAACAGCATTCCGCATATGACTGTCAATGTGCCTTTTATTATGAGGCTTATGAATGACAAAAGACCTCTTGATACAACTATATTTCCAATGACTGTCACTGTTTCTCTGTCAAGTATGGGATTTGAAACTCCAAGAAGCAAAATAACCGGCAGCATCGGCAGCAACCGTTTAAACACCTGGAGAAATTCAAGGTCTCCAAGATTGAACACCAGTACGGGATAAATCACCATCGGTAACATGGACACAATTTCATACTTGCCGTATGAAACAACCGCTAAAACATAGAAAATGCTGACTGTTAATTTTACCAGCGAATTCAGCCGATGAATCACCGTGTCTTTTTGAGCTGCTTCATCGAAGTACCTTAATTCGTACATTGATTTTGTTATTTTCGTCATTTGACTGTTCCGTTTACTCTTTTATTTTTTTATTATTTCTTCTGTGTTTTTTTGATACTGCTCCCACCATTGCTGCAAGGGCCAGTGTCAGGATGCTGCCGGCTATTCCTGAAACTGAAGTTCCAAGGTTTTCAGGAGTTTGCGTTTTCGCATCAGATTTAAAGCTGTAATCAGGAAGAAAGGAAATCCTGTCCTGAATGTTTCCAAAAAATTCATGGATGATACTGCTTCCTTCAACCTCGCTGCTGCCAATTGTTTTTTCTATTGACCATTCAAGTCCGTCGGGATTATCAGATGCATACCATGAAACAGCACCTCCTACAATCAGCGCTGCACAAAGAATAAAAGCGATAATTCTTTTATTGGAACTGTTTATAATTTCCTTGCGTGAGCCATCGATTTCAAGAAGTTCGGGGCGGGCGTTCCAAAGAAACGTAAGCGCCGAAGCTGTCACTAATCCTTCTATTACACCTATTGCCAGGTGTATGGGCTGCATCATCAATAAAAATGTGCTAAAAGGAAGTTCAGTCTTTCCGGAGAGAACCGTTTCAAGAACAACGGCTAGTGAACCCAGCTGAAGTCCAACTACGGCTGCAAGCACCGACCCTGCTAAAATGGTTTTCTTTGATAATCTGCCACGTGTAATTTTTCTGTAAACTAGAGGATATGCAACAAAACATGTGAAGAAGCCCATGTTGAATATGTTGCACCCAAGAGCAAGAAGCCCTCCGTCTGCAAAAAAAAGAGCCTGAATTGCCAATATTGAAATCATCGTCAAAAATCCGGCATGCGGACCAAGCATGACCGCTAAGAGCAGCCCTCCTCCAATGTGTCCGCTGGAGCCTGTTCCGGGTATCGTAAAGTTTATCATCTGGGCAGCAAATACAAAAGCTCCCGTAACTCCCATCAAGGGAATCTTATTTTCACTTTCATCAAGTCCTGTCTGAACCTTTCTTACAGAATATGATGCAGTGCCTGCAGATGCAGCCCACATCACTCCTCCTGTCGCAGCCGATATAAGTGCATCAGCCATATGCATAAAACCAGCTCCTTTCAACAACCCGACAAACTCATTTGCCGGAGTTTCAAGTTATCAAATTAAAAAAACCACAAAGTAACCGCTTGTTCTCAAGCAATTAAACCTTCGTGGTTTATTGTCATCATTATGGTCTTTCCAAAATGTTTTATCGTTTTCAAACGACATCTGTAATTTTAACAAAATATACTTTTCCTGTCAACACATGTTCCAATAATTAATCTGGCAATATATGTTAGTTGATAGGTTGTCGCTCATTCCAAGGGTATGAAGCTTTTAGTTTATCCCACGAGATATGAACTAAAAAAACTATTTTCCGTCTTAATAGTATGGCAAAAATATGATAAGCTATACTGACATAACAAAAGGAGACTAAAGTGAAGAAAATATTTGTTTTATTGACAGCTGTCCTCTTGCTTTCAGGATGCGCCTTCATAATAGACATGGATGAAGAAAACCCGGATTCTGATACCGGCTACAATCCACCTGTTAATGAAAGCCCGGAACCTGAACCGTCAACGAAACCGCAGAACACCAGCCTGTTTCATGAATACACCCAGGAAGCCATGAAGTACCTTGAAAAAATGACACTGGAAGAAAAAATCGGACAGATGTTTCTGGTAAGGTGCCCTGATGAAGTTAACCTCGATTTATATCTGTCTTTGAAGCCAGGAGGATTTATATTGTTTGGAAGAGACTTTGCAAAAAAAACAAGAGAGCAGGTAATCAGCGACATCGAATATTATCAAACAAAGAGCACCATACCCATGATCATGGGTGTTGACGAGGAAGGAGGCACTGTTGTGAGAGTCAGTTCAAATCCTCTTCTTTCGGATGAGAGATTCAAATCACCCCAGGAACTTTTCGAACTGGGAGGGCTTGATGAAATAAGAAAGGATGCAGCCGAAAAGTCAAAACTGCTGTTAAGCCTCGGAATAAACTTAAATCTTGCCCCGGTTGCGGATGTTTCAACGGATGAAGCTGACTTCATCTATGAAAGGTCCTTCGGAAAAAATGCCGAAGAAACAGCTCAATATGTCGGCACCGTGGTTGAAGCCATGAAAGAAAACAACATGTCATCAACGCTTAAGCATTTCCCCGGATACGGAAACAACCTGGACACCCACACAGGCTCCGCATATGACACCAGGCCCTACGAACAGTTTGAAAACAGCGACTTTTTGCCCTTCATGGCAGGAATCCGGTCAGGGGTACAGAGCGTGCTTGTCTCACACAATGTGGTGGAATCTATCGATAATGATCTGCCTGCTTCTCTGTCTAAAAAGGCAATTGATATTTTAAGAAACAATCTGGAGTTTACCGGGATAATAATGACCGATGACTTGTCCATGGGCGCTGTGGCGGATCTTAAGCTTGAACATTCCGTGGAAGCCTCGGCAGTGCTTGCGGGAAACGACATGCTCATTGTAACTGACTATGAAAAAAGCTTCAACGCCCTTATGGACGCCGTTGAAAAAGACGAGATTTCAGTTGATAGAATAGACGAATCCGTCCTGAGAATCCTTAAATGGAAATTATACATGAAAATAATGTAAAAGATGCTCACTTAGCATCTTTTTTTTGCTGGTATTCCCTGCACATGATTTTCAGCCTGTTGACCACTTCAATGTTTTCCGGATTGGGCTTTCCGGCCATGTCGGCCCTGACGAGCTCCAGCATGTCTTCAAGGCGCCCCTCTCCAACGGAATCAATGAACTTCTTAATCCCTTTTTCCTTTACGTTTGACACTATTTCCTTGATGTAGTGGTACCTGATGAGTATCTTGACATCCATGGTGAAATCAAAGTCGTAATCAAGTCTCTTAAGTATGGCTTCACTTTCTTCTGCAGACCTTATGTGGTGGCCGTAAAAGTGTCCCCTTCCTTTTTCATCCATGGTGAAACAGTCCGGCTTTGATATGTCATGAAGAAGAGCAGCCATCCTAAGGTTGAGGTTAGGCTTGATGCTGTCCACCACAGCCATGGTATGTTCCAGTACATCCTTATCGTGATACGGCGTGTGCTGCTCAAAACCCTTGAGCTTGTTGAGCTCCGGAATGATTTTGTCCATTTCCCCTGATTCCATGAGGTTATATATACCCTCTGATGGTTTATCATCCATTAAAATGTTGTTAAGAATATTTTTGTACATAAATTCACCTTTGCTTGAAACTTTTTCTATATTGAACACGTCTAATAAATAGCGGATGCTGTACTATATCGAATAAAACCATAATACAATAAAATATGTTTTCTTTCAATGACAATGAGAAAATTTTATTTCTTTAAATATTCCGAAAAATAGTATATAATTAGTTAATGAAGAACGGAAGGTGATTAAAATGAAAAGAACCATTCTAAAATCAGCTGTCGGTGCTGTCCTGATTCTCTTGGCCTCATACACGGGCCAGGCATACGGCATTACTTACGAAGCGGGCAATGTTCAGGACCTGGAAAATGTTTTATTCGAACAAATGAGCAAGTACAATCAGGATATTGATATTAAGTATACAGGAACACTTGAGAACATAGAAGAAATCCTTCAAAATGCTGTTAACAAGGACATATATGTGAATTCCAACATCCAGTCAGCTAAGTGGACCGTAACCAAGTATGCGCGTTCTAGCAGCATAAGTCTGGAAGTTCACTACATTATAACCGAATCAAAGAGGCTTGAAGCCGACAGAGAAATAGAAGAAATTCTGTCAGCGATAATAAAACCCGACATGAATGATCACGAAAAGGTTAAGGCTGTTCATGACTACATAGTAAAAAGCGGCAGGTATGATGAATCTCTGCAGTATTATTCCGACTACGACCTTTTGTTTGAAGGGACGTCCGTATGCAACGGCTACGCTCTTCTCACATACAACATGCTTGAAAGCCTCGGCATACCTGTGAAGCTTGTATCCGGAACCGTAAACGGCAGCCAGGCTCACATATGGAACATGGTTAAGCTTGGTGATTACTGGTTCCATCTGGACGCCACATGGGATGACCCCCTGCCGGATACCGGGGGAATTTCTTACAGCTACTACATGCTGACGGACAATGAAATTTCCAGGGATCACCTGATTGAAGACGGTCAGTCTATTCCTGCCTCAAAGATGAGATACTACGATTACCTTAAGGAACTTGGGTACAAAAGGCTAATGATGGAAACCGGCCTTGACATATATGACGAAGAAAATACGGCCGCAGACGCAAATGCCCTCAAGACAATACTTGAAAGGAAAATTCAGTACCGCCCCCTGAAAATATCGGTGAGAATTAGCAAAAGCCTGACCCAGGAAAGCGTCAATGCTGCCATGTCTGATTTGTTCAAGCATGACTTTGTATCGGAGATAGCATACGGGCAGCTTAACAGCGATGCAACATGCCAGTGCAACGTGCTGAATCTTTACCTGAAATACAAGGATACGCCGGACAGCATAGATTTTGATTTTTCAAACAAGGTTTATAACACGGCAACAAAGGTTAACTTCAGCGTTTACGCCATGTATGGAAGCAGGAAGGTAAACATAACCGACAAGGTTCTTCTTTATCCCTATGATGAGGATGGATTGAAGGTTTCAGGCAGCACTCTTACGTTCAAACAGGCGGGAAGCTACGAGCTGATGTTCGAATTCCAGGGAATACAGAAAACCGCAAACATTACAGCACTTAGCTCAAATGCCTTTGAGTACATCACTGACAAGAGGGCTGACAACGCAGTAAATGTAAAGATTTACAACCAGTACATAGACTTCAGTTCCATAAACCAATGGCCTTTCATAGAAAACGGAAGAACCATGGTGCCCTTAAGAGCAGTGTTTGAGGTTTTGGACTGCAGCGTGGAATGGGACCAGGAAACAGGAACCGCGGTGGTTAAGAATGATTCCACCAAGATACTCATTCCTGCCAACAGCAGCACGGCCTATGTGAACGGAATTGCAAAAAGCCTAGATGCGCCTGCAAAGATGGTCAATGACCGCATAATGGTTCCTCTTCGTTTCATAAGCGAAGCAATCCACAAGACAGTTATCTGGGACAATGATGCCAGAACAGTGCTGATATATTAGGAGGAAATAATGACAGATTTTTACAGTCCCTTTGGTTCTGGATTCGGACTCATGTTCGCCTTTTTCCCAATAATGTTCATGATAGTGTTTGGCGTCATAATATTTACCATCATCAGGAACATTTCAGTCAGCATGCACAACAGCAGGCAGCCTGTCATCCCGGTTGAAGCAAAAATAGTATCGAAAAGATACAATGTATCAACTCACCACCAGCACACAACAGCGGATGCTGCATCACCGGGATTTCATACCAGCAGCACCAGCTACTACGCAACCTTTGAGCTTAACAACGGTGAAAGGCTTGAATTTCAGATTCCTTCAAACGAATTTGGAATGCTGGCCGAAGGGGACTACGGAACACTTTCCTTCCAGGGAACCAGATTTGTGAGCTTTGCAAGGATGTAATGATAAAACGACAAAATAAAGGTACAGCCCGGCTGTACCTTTTATTATGCTTAATGTAAATTCACGTATACAGAAAACTAGCTCTGGCGAAATGTCAGGGCAATCAAATTGATATAGATGTTCATTAGAATGTTGTCCTGCTCTGTACCGTTCCCCTCAAAGCAAAATGAATAATCAGCTAGCGATGACAATGGATGAACGGTACTGTTCGTAAGCAGGACTACTTTTTTAATCTTATCTTTTCCGGAAATTATTCCCTTCTTGTACACATTGTCCCCGATCCTGCAATACTGCGTATAGAAAACAATTGTGCCGTCTTCAAGACAGTCCAGCTCTTCATACTGGTAGTTGGGATCCATGAATGCGCTGTTTTCTATTCCTCGCAAGGTCAAATCCATCTGAAGCCTCCAGACGCCCTGAGGTATGGGACATCCTAAAAACACAACCTTCCTGCACGAATTGATGTCCTCGGCCAATTTTTTGATTTGCTCCTTGTCGATTGATTCATGCAAAGATGTTATTCTCTCCTGCAGGCTGTCCATATAATAATCTATGCTGCACCCTGTACTGTTTCTTGATGCATGCACAGGAATGTAATTGCCGTCAAACATATAGTTGTCCTTGGTCTGGCTTGCCAGCAGCGGCAGCTTTGACACTGTCATGGGATACGACATCATCCTGAAGAAACGGTTTAAGGTAGACAGCGAGACGTTGCATAAATCCGCTATTTCTGCGGATGTCATCGCGTCCAGCAGCCTGTAGTTTTTCACAAGGCATTTTGCCACACTGTGAAAAATGCTTTTGTGGTCATAAGTGTTGTACATTTGTATAAGTCCCAGCAAGTTTATCATCTGTTCCTCCGGAAAAAATAACTGATTAAAATTTTTAACATTATATCATTTCATGATAAAACAATCAAAGAAATTATTTGTTCAGATAAGCTATTGCGTTCTGACCTGCCAGTCTTCCCGAAGTATATGCAAATCCTAAAGTTCCTCCCTCGAAGTTCACATAGGATTTTCCGTACATTCCGCCTGCATCTGCTCCTGCTACATACAGCCCCAAAATTGCAGCTCCGTTTTCATCAACTGCTTCTATTTTTTCATTGATGGCAACACCGCCTAAAGTGCTTAAGTTACGCGCCACATACTTTACTGCATAATATGGTCCTTTCTGCACAGGAATAAAACTGTTTGTGTCTGAAAAGAACATGTCATCTTTGCCTGACCTGATTGCTGTGTTGTATTGTTCCACACTTTCAGCAAAAGTGCCTTCATCAATTCCCATGTTCTGAGCCAGCTCTTCCAATGTGTTTCCCTTGAAAACAACCCCTGTGCCTGTTGCTGCCTCCAGCAGAGGAGCATAATCCTTCGGTGTATTTTCTTTTTCAATCAGCTGGTCCGTATCATTTGGCTCGTTAAACTCCATGTAGAAATTTCTGTTACCCTTGAATGATCCGAAGTGATCTTCCACAGAAACATAGCCCTTTTCAGCAATCTGTTCCAGTACGCCTGTATCCAAAACCAGGTACTCAGTTTGATTTGGCTGCATATGCACCTGTGCACCGTGGGTTGCAAAATCAGTAACCGTGGTTTCATCACAGAATCTCTGACCAAGCTTGTTGACCCTCAAATGCGGATAAAACGTAAAATCCGTCACTGAAAAGAAATCATCGCCCAATGCGCTTATTAAAGCTCCAAACTCTTCGCCGGTAAATGTCTCCCAGAAGTAATGGGCTGTTGCGGTGCCGTACTCTGCGGCTCCTGCACTCCAAGCCATTTTTATGCCATCGCCTGTGCATGAAGCCACTTCACCGATAGTATACTTGTCACCGAACTGTTCTTTCAGCATATCCACGTTTCCGCCGAAACCGCCGGTTGCTATTATAACAGCTTTTGCGTTTATCTTTAGTTTGCTGCCGTCCTCTTTTGTCGCAATTACTCCCGTTACTTTTCCGTCTGCGTCTGTAATTAGCTCAGATGCAGGAGTGGAGAACATTACAGTGCCATTGTTGTTTTCAAACTGTTTTATGAGCTTCGTGATGGCTGTTATTCCTCCTTCATTGTATCCGTGAAGGGTAGAAGGCCTGCCTATGTTGGCAAAACTGAATCCGCTTCCTGCATCCACCAGGTTTAGCTGCATTCCGTTTTCTATGAGCCAGTCAACGGTCTCGCTGGATTCATCAATAATTGTTCGAACCAGGACAGAGTTCATGTAGCCGGCAGAAGCCTTCATATATTCGTTAAAAAGCCATTGCTTGTCTACAGTCTTGCCGGCTTCTTGCTGCAGCGAACTTTCAGCTGCAAACATTCCGCCTGCCAGTGTGCCTGCTCCCATTGGGCTGGCCGTCTTTTCCAGCAGCAATACACTGTTTGATCCTTCGCTTGCAGCCAGTGCTGCTGAACTGCCGGCAGCGCCTGCACCTATGACCACCACATCATAGGATACTTCTTCCACCTTGTCTGATGCTGCACTCACTTTTGCTGCCTTCAGTGACTCCACGTCTCCTCCAGCCTGTTTCACGCAATCCTCCACAGCTGATAAAATTGCTTGGCTCGTTACTGTTGCGCCGCTGACAGCATCAATTGCCAGCGACTGATTTAAAACTATTTTTTCCGGAATAACCTTAACAGGAGCATCTGCTATTCCAGCGGTTTCCTTATGTTCAAGTATTTTTACCGCATCGATTTTTTCTCCTGTGAATACAACTTCTACTTTGACATCTCCGTTCTTCCCAATTGCACTTGATGTATAAGTGCCTTCCTTGTAAACGGATTTGCTTTCCTGTTTTGTGCATGCTGCAAATGAAAGTGCCATTGCCATGCACAGCGAAACAACGCCAATTCTCTTCAATATTTTTTTCACTATAATCCTCCCTAAAAATAAAATTCGCAAGTCTTATGCAGTGATAATTTTATCACAATCAGCTTATCTATTTTCTTCTAGGTAAGCATGCACCGGTCTGGTTTAGACAAAATAAATCTAGCTCAGACATTATCAAAAAAATTGAGCACCCTTTACAGATGCTCATTAAATGTTATTGACTTACTTTTCCTTTTAAAACTTCAACTGCCTTTTGGAGCTGGTTGTCGGTGGAGTAAAACTCGTAACCGTATCCCTTTGCATCCTCCGGAAGCTTGATTTCAATATCCGGTTCAATTCCTATGCCGTGGATGTTGACTCCGTTGGGAGTGAAGTATTCAGACACGGTCATCTTGATTCCTTCCCCATCGCTGCCGAACCTTTGAACCCTTTGAACTATTCCCTTTCCGAAAGACTTTGTTCCGATAAGCGTTGCTCTTTTTGTATCCTTCAAAGCTCCTGCCATTATTTCCGAAGCGCTGGCGCTTCCTTCGTTGATGAGAAGCACTATAGGAAGGTCTTCTGCTTCCTTATCAGACTTGAAATACTCCATTTCGCCGGCCTTGGTCTTCGTGTATGTCACAACGCCTTCACCCATGAACATGTTAGAAATGTCAACAGTTGCGTCAATGATTCCTCCGGGGTTGTATCTTAAGTCTATTACAAGGCTCTTCATTCCCTTATTCTTCAAATCCTGGTATGCAACCTTGAAATCTTCCGCAGTCTGCATGTCAAAGGTGGTTATTCTTATGTAACCCACTCCGTCTTCCAGCATTGCCGGCTTTATAGTCTTGATCCTTATTTTTTCCCTGTTGATTTGAATGTCGAAAACCTGCTGTCCGCCGTCGGAATTTTCTCTTTGAACTGTAATGGTGACGCTGGTTCCCGGCTCTCCCTTCATCACTTTCACCGCATCGTCAATTTGCTCGGCGGTGTATTCAGTGCCGTTTATTCTGATGATTTTGTCTCCTGTCTTAAGACCCGCCTTTTCTGCAGGTGTATCTTCTATCGGAGATACAATAACTATCTTATTGTCATCACTTGCTGTTATGTAAACACCTATTCCTTCGTATGACCCTTCTGTGTCCTGCATCAAGGCAGCAAACTCCTCCTTGGACAAAAACTGCGTGTAAGGATCTTTCAAAGCCTGCAGAGTACCCTCAAGAGCCCCTTCAAGCATCACGTCCTCATCAGCCTCATACAAGAAATCATTTTTAGCAATCTGCATTATGCTTTCCTGCTTCGCATACTTGTCATACATACCCTTCAATTCAGTGTAAGCATCTTTTGATAAAACAACCTTTTGTCCTATTTCAACCAGGAACACATTCCCCAGAGTCATAGTCAGAAAGGAAGTGACAAGAACAACCACGATAATAGTAAGAATATATTTTTTTCTAGATACCATATACTCACTCCCGACAATTAATGTTAAGCCCATTTTTGCGCTTATACTTATTTATATGCCGCACTGCGCTTTTTTATCATAGATAATTGGAACAATGCAAAACAACATAATTGTAATTATAGCATAGTTTAAAAATAAGTAAAACAGTATTTTAAATTCATTTAATTTCACCTCTTCTTAAAATAAAAAGGGTGTCAATCATACTATAATATAATTAACACCTTTTTCTTTTAAACTACGTAACCAAATCTACCATGACTATGAATGTTGCATTCCGCCATATGACCCGGTGATCACATCATGGATTTGGTTTTACTGAATTCTTCTTTTATTTCATTTACTAAATTGTCTGTTTCTACCAGGTCATAAACAGTTGCAGCCAGTATTTTTGAAGCATTTATCATAGCATCGTGACCGCGTTTTGTCTTCCCCTCATCAAGGAAATCCTGGGAATGAGATGACGCATTTTCATCCACAAATGCAATCCTGATGACAGCTCCGGGCAGCAGGTATGTAACATTGCCGAAGTCCGTGGAACCGGTTTTTTCTCTGGCAGATTTCATTGCAGGAGCATTTATCAGCTCTGCATTTTTCATCATAAGATCATTGAGCTTGTACGACGGTACTTTGCTTTCCAGCCTTTTTTCAGTCTCAATCTCAAAGGTAGTTTCAGTCATTAAAGCAGCTCCCTGAACAATCTTGTTGAATCTTTCCTTAACTTCATCCAGATACCTTGAACTGTAGGACCTGAGGCTGAATGAACCCACAGCTTTGCCAGGCACAACATTGGCCGATCCTCCTGCATCCAGCACCGTATAGTGCATTCTGGTATCTTCCGCCACATGTTCCCTTAAAAATTCCACTGCATTGAATGTCAGCAGCAGAGCATCCAGCGCGCTTCTGCCTTGCTCAGGCTTTAAGGCCGCATGTGAACTGGTTCCGTGGTATGTGACCTTGATGCTTTCAGCAGCCAGGGATTTCACGTCCACCTGGGTCGACGGTCCGCCATGCATCATAAGGGCAACATCCAGCTCCTTGATGAATCCTTCCTTAAGCATAATTATTTTCCCGCCTCCGCCTTCTTCGGCCGGAGTTCCGTAAACAGTAAGCTTAAAATGTTTGCCGCAGCATAAATGTTTAATTGCAGAGGCAGCCCCCAATATTGCAGGCCCCTGCATGTGGTGACCGCATCCGTGCCCCATGGGCAAGGCGTCATATTCACAAAGAAGTCCTATGTTTGGACCGCCTTGGCCGTTTTCATACACTGCCCTGAAAGCGGTACTTAGACTTCCCAATCCCCTTTCGACCTGGAATCCTTCTTCTTCCAGGTAATCCTCAAGGACCTTGCTTGCCTTTACTTCATTGAAGGACAATTCAGGGTTGTCAAATATATAATCTGCTATTTCAGTTAATCTGTCTTTTTGCGCAAGTATGCTTTCAAATAATTGTTCTTTCATTTAAACTCCTTAGATTGGACCTAAATTGATGATCTGTGCTCCGAGCATCAGCACGCTGCCTGTTGCAACCCAAATCAGGAACAGCTTCCACATGAATTTCATCCATCTGTCGTAAGGGATGTTTGATGCACCCAATATTCCCATGAGAGCCGTTGATGTGGGCAGAATGTAGTTGCAGAATCCGTCACCGAAGTTGAAGGCAAGTATGGATGTCTGCCTTGTCATTCCAATCATGTCAGCCAGTGGAATAAATATTGGCATTACAGCAGCTGCCTGTCCGCTTCCTGAAGTGATGAACATGTTGATAATTATGTTTGCTATATAAAGGAACGGACCCTGCAGATATTTCGGAAGTGATCCCAAAGCCTGTGCGAATGCATGTATTGTCGTATCCATTATGACCCCTGCAGTTAGAACACTTGATACACTCCTTGCAAGACCGATTATCAAAGCAGCCCCGATCATCCTCTTAGAACCGTTTACAAAACATTTGGCAATTTTGCTGGGTCCATATCCTGCTGCTATTCCGGCAATGATTGCCATCCATACAAATGCTGCTGCTGTTTCTTCCAGGTCCCACTCCAGCTTGATTCCGCCGTAAACGATAACTCCTAAGACAGCAAACAATGTAAGTATAACCATCCACTTTCTTGTGGTCATGGGTTCATCAAAGCTTTCAGCATTGCTCTGGCTGCTGTCCAGTTTATCCAGATCATACATGGGGCTCAGTTCAGGGTTAAGTCTTATTTTCTTTGCATATTTCACCAGGTATATGCTGGTTATGATAAAGAATACCACAAAGCTCACAGTCCTGTATCCTATTCCGGAGTACAGCGGTACTTCAGCAATCTTCTGAGCCACTATGGTTGTGCTTACATTAAGAGTTCCGGTTGAAAAACCTACTGCACCTCCAAGAAGTATTATGCCTGCGCCCACAATAGAGTCAAAGCCAAACCCCCTGGCGATCATTACCATGATTGGTGCGAATCCTATGAATGTATTGACTCCCTGAGTAGTGCATATCAAAGCAAAAACCAGCGCCAATACCGGTATGAACACCGACTCCTTAGTTGAATACTTTTTCGCAAACATTGCTATCAGTGACTGCAATGCTCCTGAAGTGGTTATCACGTCAAAAGCTGCACCGGAAAATAGTATTACGAAAATAAGACTTGCAGTTTTTATGTAGCCTTCAACGGCAAACTGCGGTATTTTTAATGGATTAACAGGTGCGCTTTCAACGTACTCGAATGTATTGGGGTCTATTACCTTCATACCTTGAGCATTTTCTACCCTTGCATATTGTCCTGCCGGTATAATCCAGGTCATAGCTGCGGCAAAAATAACAACGATTGCAACAATTACCAATGAGTGCGGCATCTTAAAGCTGCCTTTTTTAATTTTTTCCAATATAACAACTCCTTTAAATAGTTTTAGCTAAGCTACTGACAGTCTATAATGGAAAAAAATTTTTGTAAATGTTTTCAAATTTATAGCTGCTATTACATTTATTTATTGAGCAGCAATGTTTTTATAGATTCCACGATATTCATGAAATTCGGTATCCGGCTGCTGTTTTTCGTATAAGCAATGACCAGCTCTGATGGGGTTTTGTCCTGCTTTATGTTTAAGTACATAACATTATATACGTTCATGTTGTCCGCATAGCTTTCCCTGTTGAAGCCAACGCCCAGATTTCTTGAAACCATGGTTATAATGGTCTCTATGTTCTTTATTTCTATAATTTTCTCAGGTTTGAAATTTTCACTTTTAAAGAGCAGCTCGCATATATCTCTCAGGCTTTGTCCTTTGTGCGGGAGAATCAGTGTTTCATCCTTTATGTCCTCTATGTTTATCCATGGATACTTGTCAGTTTGATTCCAGATGGTTTTGCTCCTTAAGCTGCTTAAGCTGTTGATGGCAACGAGAATCTTATCTTCCTTAATTCGTTCGTATACCAGATTAGATTTTCTATCAAGGCAAGTATAAATGATTAAATCCAGCCTGTTTTCTTCTATCAATTTTTCCAGTGTTGAAATATCCCCCTCCTCAAAAACAATTTCAATATTCGGGTGGTTTTGTTTAAAAAAACATATTAAGTCGGCTACTATAAATGGAGATCTCCTGGATTGAACTCCTATTCTAATCCTTCCGGTAACCCCTTTGCCGTACAGGCTCAGTTCCAGGTTGAACTCATCCTGAAGCCTTAACATTTCCCTGGCTTTCTCCACATACCTTTCGCCCATGTATGTCAATACCAGCTTATTTTTTACCTTAACAAAAAGCTGAACCCCTAGACTCTGCTCCAGGTTGCTGATATACGTGCTCAGTGCCGGCTGTGTGATATACAGCTGGTCTGCAGCCTTGGAGATGTTTCCCGTTTCAGCCAGAGTGCAGACATATGTCTGTTCCTTCAAATACATTTCATCACCTTCTCGTTCAATAGAAATATAATGCAAATTTATAGCTGCCATAAATAAAACATATATCTTCATTCGCATACAATGAATTTATGTAACGGTCATTAAAGTTTGACTTAGTATAACATAAAAACTCAAAATACGTCCATTACAAATTAATTTTGTTAAAGAGCATCTAATATGTATTCTTATAAAGATAGTATCATTTGACTTTAAACTTCAAATAAATTTTACGTTAAAGTAATCCATTAATTCTCAATTAATCAAGATATATAAGTATACATTTGCCTATAACATATGTCCAACTTCATTTTGAATTATCGTATTTCTAACAAAAAATTGCCGACGAGATATTCGGCGGCAACCTAAAACTATCTATTTTTTACCTTTTGAATTATTTTCTATATTACTATAGTGCTGTCTCTATCTAAGAAACAACATCCAATGATATCGGACAATATAGCTTATTCCAGATTCTTTAATATTTGAGGCAATTCGCCCGAGAAACCTTCGGCAATTTCATTACTTCTTAATTCCTGGGGCTTAAGCATAAGAGGTCGCAAACTTTTTTCAGCTATATGGTTTAGTAAATTAAAATCAACTCCGGTGTGTATCCCCAATTTTTCACAAACCGCAACGATTGCTTGCAAGTTTCCATTTCCACCTCCTTCGCCTAACCCTTCAAGCGTTCCATCAATATAATTACATCCTGCATTAACACCTTCTACAGCATTTGATACAGCTAGTCCAAGGGAATTATGAGTGTGAATCCCTAATGGTATAGTAACTGCCTTTGAAACTGCGCAAACCCTATCGGAAATATCTTTAGAAGTCATAGCTCCTATTGAATCACCAATGTAAATAAAATCGGAACCCGCATCCTGAACTATTTTTGCTTGTGTTGCTAATTCATTCGGAAGGAGTATATGAGAAGCCATGAGGAAAACACATGTCTGTAAATTCATTTTTTTTGCAGCTTGTATAAATGGTATTGCACTATCAACTTTTGTACAAAGTACAGCAATTCTAACCAAGTCCAAACCAACATCTGCTCCTTGTCTTAAATCGTTAAGATCACCTATTCCAGGAACAAAGAGCGTTGCTAATTTAGTTTTTTTCAATACTCCTCTTGCTGCCTTTAAAAGGTCAATTGTATTTGTACAATTATGTGGTATACTACCTCCTAACCCTGTACCAAGCCCAACTTCAACAGCATAGAGTCCAGCATTGTCAAGCTGGGAACAAATATTTTTTACTTGACCCGGTGTAAGTTGTTCATTGAGTGCATGGTTTCCATCACGTAATGTAGTATCTATTACCTTAATTTTCATTTTAATTATTCTCCTATTTGCTTGATTTATTTGACTACTTATCTTCAACCAACTTAATAATATTACCCTTTAAATAATAACCAACCATACTGTTTTGTTTGAACTTTATGTTCCAACAATAACTTTTTTAGTATCAATATAAATTTTTATATATTCTATTTGAATTTTATAAATCTAGACTGTCAATTTATAGAAAATATAATAATTAAATAATTAAGTAATTATTGTAGCAATCGTAGCACCTAAAAATGCGGCAGCAAGAGTTATTATCGTTGTAACAATAAATGTAACAAAATAACTTTCTTTATAATCGCTACCCATAACTTTTAGAGTTGTCACCAGTCCACCATTATGCGGTAGTGAATCCAATCCTACGCATGACATACAAGCAACACGATGAAACAATTGAGGGTCAAGTCCTAACTTAATAAAATGTTCTGAACAAGAACTCATAAATATCCTTAGGCCACCCAACCCTGATGCAGTAATACCTGCAAGAATATTCACAGATATCACAGTAGAATAGTAAGGACTTATTCTCAAATTTAATGCAAAGTTTCTGAATATATTATATGCTTCAGTATAGGATACAACAGTACCAAATGCTACAACAGAACCAATAAAGAATATTGGACCAAGTCCAGACTGAATCCCTTTTGTTATGGTACCCATTATATCTGGTATAAATTTTCTGAAAACGACAATGCAGTAAAGTGTTACCAAAATTAGCGCAAAAGAAACAGCATCATTCGAAGAACAAATACCATTAGCAACCACTGTATAGTTTGAAATAATAGATAACACAATGGTCATAATAGGTGCTATAAGCGATAGAAAAAAAGGCGGGAGTTCTTCAGTACTGTTTACATCGTTTAAATGAATTGCATCTGTATCATTGTTTACAACAAAATGTTCACCCCTTGCTATTGCTCTTTTAGAACTCGTTTTAAGATATATATAACAAGCAGTAAATGTAAATACGGAGCAAATAATTCCCGTAAGAGGTGCCGCCATAATTGTTGTTCCTAAATACGGTGTTGGTGTTAGATTATGTACAGTTGGTATTCCAGGTAATGTACAAACCGTAAAAGTGGAAGCTCCTGTAAAATAAGCGCCAATTAAATACTTTCTTGGAATATCTGCTTCTTTAAATAAATTTATTACTAAAGGAAATACAGTAAACATACAAACAAAAGCACTGATACCACCAGCCGTCAAAACTGTTGAGGCAATTATTGTAATCATAATTGCATTTTTAGCACCAAATCTTTTACTGACACCATAAGCAATTGATTTTGCTGCTCCACATTCAGCCATAATAGTACCAAATAGAGCTCCCGTAATGATAATAAATAGATTTGATGAAATAAAACCAGATAATCCGGTAGCAGCAGAATATGTTCCACCTTCTAAAAGCTGTGGAATTCCTAAAAAGTAGCTTTTGAAAGCTGTAAAAAAGTTTGAAAAATTACTACTTGTGTTATTTGTAATGATTACAACAATAGCAGCCAAAAATGAAGTCTGTATAACTCCCCATCCTCTGTAAACAAGGAAAATAAGCAAAGCTAATGAAAAAATCGTTCCTACTACTCCAATCATATTTTAACCTCCTTAAATTTTAGGTACAAGAAATCAAATGCTTGAATAAAATCATGATTTTATGTTCCAATATTATCAAAATCATTACTATAAGTAAATAAAAACATTGCAATACTGCAATTGTTTGATTTTTACATCAATTGTATATTCAAATATTTGAATCATGTAACATAGTATTTAGAAACTCGAACAGAATTTGTCCATAGAAACCTTAAAGAAAAGAATGTTAGATTTGCAGCAGAGAATTATATAGATCTAGAAGTATTATATGTTGGATATTCATACGCTAAACATAACAGTCAAAGGATTAATTAAACGAAAAGTCATAAGGTAGTGTTGTAAAGACTCCAAAATTTGGGTGTTCGAAAAGCATAGATGATTAATAGATATATCTGGATAAACCAAATTTAGGCAAGATTAATATCTATTATTTTGTGTGATTGAAACAGAGTGACCAAGATAATTTGTGAGTTCATCATGATGTAAATTAATAATTGAAGCTTGTAAAGATCCTATTATTGCGACTTCACAAATAAAAGCAACTGGAATACATCTAATGTCATCTGGAATCCTTGAATTATAGCAAAGAAGTACATCAGATATTTTTGCAAGTTTTGACGTATTAAAACCAGTTATAGCTATTATCGCTGCATGATGACTTTTAGCAATTTCAATTGCGTCAACAGTAAGTTTAGCGTCCCCAGAAAAAGCAATTCCAATAGCAACATCTTCATGGCTTATATGAGCAGCAGATGTCAAAGCAAGATTAGGATCTGAAAAGGTATAACATGGAATTCCAATTTGCCAAAAAAGAAATTGAGCAAATTGAGCTGCGGTTATATTTCCATCTTGTGTGTATACATATACCTTTTTTGCTTTGTAAATTTTTTGAGCTGCATATTCAATTATTTTTGGATCAAGCAAATCAAAAACATCCCCTATCATTTGTTGATAGATTATTTTTGTTTTTTTTAAAGTTTCTGAAATATTATCACTTTCTTGAAATATATTAGTACTATTAACTAGGTTTGAAGCTATGTTATGCTTTAATGAAAACCTAAAATCAGAATATCCTGAATATCCAAGTTGTTGGCAAAATCTCGTTATGTTTGCTGAGTCAATATTCAATTTTCTTGCAAGTTGAGTAATAGAAAGGTTATATACTTCAGAATCATGTGTTCTTAAATATGTAACAATTTTTTTATAGGTCCTAGGCATACTGTCAAAGGAATCACTAATATTACATAATTGATCAAATTTGTTTAATTTATTTGTGTTCATAAATCATCCTCCTTGTCTTTGATTAAAAAATAACAAACCTTCATTATATACAGAAAATTTATATTTAACGTTCTATACATTCAAGTTTTTATACTAATTAAAATAATACTTCACAAATTGTTATATTTCAAATCTGGATCTGTGTCAATATAGTAGACACAAAAAGATTAACTTTTTTGATACCACTCAGGCAGCTTCATGAGCAGCCTGTGGAGTCATATAATTTATAGCACCATGAATCCTTTTACGGTTGTACCAGGATTCAATATATTCAAATATTGCCTTGCGGGCAACATTGAAATCAAAGTATCTGTGATGGTTTACTTCTTCCTTTTTAAGTATGGAATGGAAAGACTCAATGCATGCATTATCATAGGGGTTACCTTTCCTACTAAAGGAATGGATAATTTCTTTTGAGGATAAATAGTCCTCAAACAAACGGCTGGTGTACTGTGTACCTAAGTCGCTGTGCAGAATAATGCCTTTTGTATATATTTTGATTTGTATTGTTCTATAAGCAACGACTTCTTTTATCGTTTTCTTGCGAATATGGCGGTAGCTTTTTTTAGGATTTCATTCTCCATCTCAAGTTCAACAATGCGTTTTTTCATTGCTTGGTAATCCTTAGCGGTCATTTCCTCATTATCAGCGACCTTGACTGGAGTTAATTGTTTAATCCATTTATATATCGTTACTGTTGCTACACCATACTCACTGCTCAGGTAAGCTACTGAGCTTCCTGAATTGTACAAATCTACAATCTGTTGTTTAAATTCATCCGTATAACGGGTACCATTTTTGGACATTGTTTAACACGCACCTTTCATTGTATTTATATTTTATCGTGTTAAACTTTTCGTGTCCACACTTATATACTAACACCATATTAAATAAAGTCACACTGTTTATGAATATAATTACCAACATACAATTTACAAAGAAACGTCATCACTAATCAGTTACATTGTATTAACTATTTAGCTAATCAAATTGTTTTGAAAAATTATTTTTATTATCGTAAATAATTTAATTAGAATTTAATAGTTTTCACTAAATTCAAAACTATTCCCTGTAGGCGTTAAAACAATAGGTGTTAAATAACATGTTTGCATGTTACTTAACACCTTCTATTTGTTGCAATCAGTGAGCCATGAGGGATTCGAACCCCCGACGAACAGATTCGAAGTCTGCCACTCTATCCCCTGAGCTAATGGCCCGTGACTAATAGATTATATTACAAAGCCATGATAATTTCAATAGTTATTGCAATAAATATTTCATGTTTTGAATTGTTGCTCAAATATATACTGTTAAAAAAGTCATATAAAAAATATAAAAGGCAAAATACCAGCGCTTACAGTATTTTACCTTCTATAATTACACTTGAATCTAACAACAATATTACTTCGCAAAATCAGCTGCTGCATACCGGCGAAGTCTATGTTATTTTTCAACTGCGACTATGACCCTTATGCGTCCCCCTGCCGGATAAAGTGTATCGTAATATCCTGTAAGGGTGTATGAGCCCGTGTTGATTGCCGAAAGCTGTGTCAGGCTGAACTCCGAACTTGTCTCGGAAGAACGCAGGTATACCTGAACATTTTCGGATACCTTGTAAGTTCTGTTTTCGCCTGATGCCAATAAAGCAGAAACTTCATTAAGAGCTGTGCTTGAAAGATTTCTCATGCCTGTTATCTGCCCGTTGGTATAGTAAAAGACAGCTGCTCCCCTGCTGACATTGTAAAGCTTGTTGGTTGTGCTGAGAACTCCTGAAACGTCGTTAACAATATATTTGTATGTTCCGCTCATTAGCAGGTCTTCGCCAAGTGAAGTAGTTTCCGATTTTTCTGCATCGGTTATCAGACCATATGAATACATGTCTCCTGTGACGTCTTTCAGTATGAGATGGCTGATCTCCTTATTATCATTCAATACGTAGTAAGATACATTATCTGACTGGATTTTTGCTCCGTAAAGTCTCGATGGATAAACAACAGACCATTCCCCGTCATCAGCAACATCCAATATTTTTATATCATCTGCAAAAGCATATCCTCCGAGTTTTGCTCCGGTTGAACTTATGGTGCCTGAAAGACTTTTGGCTCCTGTTTTCGTCACGGTAAGTTCACCCTTCGTATTGCTTACAGTCACTACGTTTCCTGTCTTATAATAATTGTTTGTCACCGGGTATTCTCGAACCACACCGTCTGTGCAGGCAACAGATACGACGTAATCTGCCTTGCTGGAAGAACTGTTTAGACTGTAAGTGGAAAGCCTTGAATCCGAAACGACAACCCCGTAATTTGAAGAATCCACGTCTCCGTACTCTACAACGTCAACAACATCGCCGTCCATGCCCATGAGCAGGGCTACAGTATCTCCGATGGAAAATTCACCGGAAGAGGAAACCTTTAGTTTTGCTGCAGAAGTACCAAGGCTGTAGCTGTTTCCGGCAACCGTAATCGTATCGGGTGCAAAAGTCCCCGGCGACGCAGCTGTATAAGTACCGACGATTCGTTCTGAATATATCCAAACTGTATTGGTGTTGGTATTGTAGTAAATCACATCGCACTGGGCGGCAGATTTGTCAGATGATATTTTTCCGTTGCGGTAGACAGAAGCTCCAGAAATGTCAAACGGAAGTATCAATGATAGATTTATATCCTTGACGACATAAGGTCCTTCAATGTCTTTTTTCAGCAAATCCGAATAGTCTATTTCACCGTTGGAATTAACCGTATATCCAAGTGTTGTGCCGTAAACTGCACCATTTTTGTCCACTGCACCCATCAGGTTGTAAAAAATATACATGCATTCGTTTCGGGTAAGGACACATCCCTGCACCAGAGCTGTTCCTGAATTGAGCTTCAGTGATTTGAACTTTGAAATCTGAGCGCCGGGGTAGGTTCCTTTTAAATCAGACGACTCATAGCCAAGGATCTTCAGAACTGCAGAAGCAGCTTCCTCATAGGTTATAGTGTTGTCGGGACGGAATGTTCCATCCGAATAGCCCAGCATCCACCCTTCGTCTACTGCAGTCCTGATGTAATCCGAAGCCCAATGGCTGTACTTAACGTCCTTAAACGGTGAAAATCCGGAGCTGTCTTCGACGGTATCCCTGTAAACCGATGCTGATACCAGCATTTTTGCAAATTCTGCCCGGGTAACAGAATTCGAGAGGTTCAGATTTCCGCTTCCGTCCCCTGTCATTATTCCTAAGGCAATCACGGTTTGCTCCGCTGTTTTGTAATCTGTCGCTGCATATGCAGTGGATGCTGCTGACAAAACAAAACAAAGGCAAATGGCAGCTGCAATTATTTTTTTCATATTTCATTTCTCCTTAATGTTTTATAGTTACTCATAGCGCAAAGCGTCTATGGGATTGAGCCTTGCTGCCTTTCGTGCAGGCAGATATCCAAACAGTATGCCAATGCCTACAGATACGCCAAAAGCCAGCAGCACAGACCACATGGACGGCGTAATAACAAGATCAGCCGACATCATCCTTGAAATGACAACACTCCCCAGTGATGACAGCATGTAGCCGATGGCAATGCCTATTACACCGCCTATGGCGCTGGTTGTTCCTGCTTCAATTACAAACTGGAGTAAAATGTTGCCGTACTGGGCACCCAGAGCCTTGCGTATGCCGATTTCCCTTGTCCTTTCGGAAACGGACACCAGCATGATGTTCATGATTCCTATGCCGCCTACAAGTAGTGATATGCCAGCAATCACAGTCAATACAGTTACGACAATGTCTATCATGCTGGTCATCATGTCAAGCATCTCAGACATACTCATCAGAGAATATGCGTCCGTGCTGCCGAATTTTTTGTACAGCACCGCATTCAAGGCATCCTTTGATTCCTTGACCTTATCCTCTGTGACCATGGCAAAGGAATAACTGCTTATGGTGCCTGTTCCTGTGAGCTTGGCTGCCGTAGTATATGGAATGAAAATGCAGTCATCGCTGCTTCCTTCCGTGCTGTCAGCAATCTCATCGAGTACGCCGGTTATTATAAAATAGTCGTTATTGATCTTAATGGTCTGCCCCAGCGCATTGCCGGAAAACCATTCATCAGAAATATAGCTGCCTATGACGCACATCCTGGTACGGTTCAGCACATCGGCATACTTTATGAAGCGTCCCGTGGCCATGGTAAACATCTTCATTTCGCGGTAATCCTCGCTTACTCCTGAAACACTGGTGTCCTCCAGCTCCTCGCTGCCGACCTTTACCGTTCCCATTACATTCACAGTAGGTGACATGGATGTGAAAAGTTCAGGATTTCCGTCAGCCGCAGCATACATATCATCGACGGAAATACTTCTGTTGCTGCTTCTTCCGGACACGTTGACTGTCAGGATGTTCGTTCCCATGCTCTTGAAGTTATCCACCATGTAGTTTTCCATGCCGTTGCCTAGCCCTACTATGATGATTACCGCCGCCACACCGATGATGATGCCCAGCATGGTAAGAAAAGACCGTGCCTTGCTGCTTAAAATGCTGCGAATGGCAAGTTTGAAAGTCCGCGTTATTTTCATGATGTCATTTCCTCCGATGGTTCATTAAATGTCTTTTCTTCAGATGTCTGACCGTCATGGATAACCCTGCCGTCCTGCAGCCGGATTATCCGCTGCGCCTGCATGGCAATGGAATTGTCATGGGTAATAAGCACAATAGTGTTACCTTCCTTGTGCAATTCCTTTAGCAGTCCGAGTACCTCTACACCCGTCTTGGAGTCAAGGGCACCGGTAGGCTCATCGGCAAGAATCACAGATGGGTTTCCTGCCAGAGCACGTGCAATGGAGACCCTCTGCTGCTGACCGCCGGACAGCTGATTGGGGTAGTTTTTCAGTTTACCCGACAAACCCACTCTCTCAAGCGAATTCAAGGCCCGCTCACGCATTTCCTTATCAGACAGACCGGCATAGAACATGCTCAGTTCCACGTTTTCAATTACATTAAGCTTAGGCAGCAAATTGTACTGCTGAAATATGAACCCTATCATTTTATTCCTTATGAGGGCCAGTTCCCTGTCATCCATGTTGCCTACGTTTCTTCCGTTGAGAAGATATTCGCCGGATGTGGGTACGTCAAGGCAGCCGATTATATTCATGCAGGTGGACTTTCCGGAACCTGACTGCCCCACGATAGCCACAAATTCTCCAGCATGAATTTTAAAGGATATTTCATCAGCAGCCCGGACGACAGTATCTCCCATATGATATAATTTTGAAAGTCTGTTCAACTCAATAAGCGGCTTCATTGCAGATTACCCCCGCCCGGTCCTGCCGGTGTTTCCTGCCCGCCCCTTTGCGGGAATGCAAAACCGGTAGTCTCAGGAACTGAATCTTCCATGTATGCAATTACATCCCCTTCTTTTAGACCATCGGTGATTTCAATGTATTCATCGTCACTTATTCCTGTGGTAACCTGCCTGTATTCAAAGCCTGCAGGTACACCTTCTTCCTGTGAAGCAGCATTTGTCTTAACTAGAATCCTGTTTCCCCGTGAAAGTGCATCCACCGGAACCACAATGGAATTTGAATGCGATGCAACCACTATCTCAGCCTGCACATTCATTCCCGGCAGCAAATTCTCCTTTTCATCAATGCGTATCTCTACAGGATAGGAAGTGGTTCCATTGCTGGTGGTACCGTTGATGTTTACCTTTGTCACCACCCCTTCATATGTCTCTCCGGGAAGGGCTTCAGCGGTGACCTTGACCTGCTGACCCACCTTGACCTTTGCAATATCCAGTTCATCCACATTAAGAGTCATGGTGAGATATGAAAGATCAAATATTACGCACAGGGTTTCCCCTGCTTCCATTGTATCCCCCGTCTTATAGTTCTTTTCAATAATCGTACCGGCAATAGGAGAAGTTATGGTGTAATCCTCAAGCTGCCTGTATTGGTTTTCCAGGGAAAGCTCGCTGCTTTGAAGAGAGTCTCCGCTGTTGGCAACGTCAGTCTCCAGGCTGTCGCTTGACAGGGCGAGAATTGTCTGATTCTTGGAAACACTGTCTCCCTCTTCATAATATATGGCTTTAACTTCTCCTGAAACACCAGCTGTAACAGTTGATTCACTTTTATATGCGAACGTTCCGCTCCCGTTGCAGGCAACGTCGCCAACCATAGCCGTGGCTGCCTGATCCGGATAGATTCCTCCGGGATTTTGCACTTCGATGGTGACATAGCGAACAAGCATATTGCCGTCAAGACGTTCATCCACAGCACTTATATCTTCAACCCTGCCGTTTATCTGCTCAAAGGTGCTGTCAAGCGTAACAACGGCAGTCTGACCAACAGTAAGATTTACTGCGTCATTGGTGCCAAAGGGAATCACCAGACTCATTGCGGTGCTGTTTCTTACACGGGCAACAGTCTGTCCGGCTGTAACCTTGTCTCCTATATCCACAAGAAGCTCTGTGACCGTTCCTGATTCACCTGCCTTGGCATTCAGGTCATCAAGAGAGCTCAGCTTCTGACTGTAATTTCTCTGGCTCTGAGAAAGTGACAGCTTGCTTTGTTCAATGTTTATGGATATGTCTGAACTGTCAATTTCAAAAAGAATTGTATTTTTGTCAACCACGTCGCCTTCTTCAACAGGAGCATTGAGTATCTCACCTGATAGCAGCGTCGTTACGGTATATGAATCTGCCGGCTTCAGTGTGCCGGTTCCGCTTAGCGTCTGAGTTATGTCCTTTTTGCCCACCGCATAATTTGCATAGCTGCTGCCCTCCTGGGAAGATGATTCCCTGCCGAAACCGAATGCAGTCAAACAGACTGCTCCTACAAGTATGATTGCAGCGATGAAAATCACACCTTTCTTGTTGCTTAAGCGGATTTTTCTCATGATGAAAGCTTTGTTTTTCTTTACAGCGTCACCGCTTTCACCCGGATATTCTTTATTTTCATCAACAGCAGAATTGAACACATCTTTGCCCTTGTCATCTGATTTATTTTTGGACATGTTAAAACCTCCTCCATATTTTGCATGCTTATTCTGTACGCCATATATTACAACAGAAAAATAAACTGTAAATAAACTGAGGCAAAAAAATAAACGCATCACTATTTTTCAATGCAATGCGTTTTTATTTTATTCAACAGCCCACAGGAAGTCTGACACAGAAAACCGTTCCTCTGTCAGGCTCACTTTCAAAGGTGATTGTTCCTCCATGCAAATCAACTATCTTCTTGGCAACAGCCAGTCCTATGCCATTGCCGGAAGTAGCATGGGACTTATCGGCCTGATAAAACTTATCAAAAATATGATTTTTAGAGTTTTCATCGATGCCGCATCCGTTATCCATGATCAGGGCTACCGCTTCATTTGCTTCCTGCCTGAGCACCACCTCCACAGTTCCGCCTTCATCTGAAAATTTTATGGCGTTATCAAGCAGGTTAACCCATACCTGACTGAGCATCTCCTTATTGCCACGCATGTTGAAATCCTGTATATCTGCATTTATTTCAACATTTTTCTTGGAAAACTTCGCTTCAAGAATGAGAATGCATTGTCTCAGATGTTCTCCTGCATTGAAATCATTTCTTTCTGTCAGAATTGACTGCGTTTCGATTTTAGACATGTACAGCACATTGGTGGCCAGAGAAGCAAGCCTTACGGATTCATCAATGATGATATCCAGATATTCATCCCTTTCTTCCTGTGTTAAATCATCGTGTTTGAGCATTTCTGCGAAACCCTTTATGGACACTATGGGCGTCTTGAACTCATGGGAAAAGTTGTTGACGAAATCCGAGCGCAAAACCTCTATGCCTCCAAGTTCCTCCGCCATCTGGTTAAAACTGTCAGAGAGCTCCACAAGTTCAGGCGGCTTGGTAATATTCAGCCTCACGGAGAAATCACCTCTCGCCAGCTTGTTTGTGGCATCTATTATCTTTCTTATGGGCTTCAGGAAAACAGGTCCCGTTATAAAAGACACCATTGTTCCTATTGCAACACTGAAAAGAAGTGGAATAATCATGAAAAAAATGCGGTTATGGGGCTGGGTCACGTCTATGAGCCCCATCTTAACCGACAAAAGCACAATAAAGGAAATAATTGCTGAAGTAATTAAAAATATAGAAAACGTCAGAAACGAAAACGCAATGGTCAAGCCAATTCTGTTGAACCTCATTTTTTTCATTTTTTCACCGCCTTGTAACCGAGACCTCTGACTGATACCAGTTCGAATTCCGGATATCCCTCAAATTTCTTGCGCAGCCTGTTTATATGTACATTCACAGTCGTATCTCCGCTTTCCGTTTCCATTCCCCATATTTCGTCCATAATCTGAATTCGTGTAAATATCTTGTCCGGATAGGAAAGCAGCTTGTACAGCAGATAGAACTCCTTTTGAGGCAGCGTATGTTTTTCATCACCGCGAGTGACAGTCAATGCATCATAATCCAGGGTAACGCTGCCTATTACCAGTTTACGTTCGTTGACAATCTGTGAGCGGCGCAGAAGTGCCTTGATTCTTAGGAGCATTTCCTCCGTATCGATGGGCTTTGTCATATAATCATCCGTTCCCACGAGAAAACCCAGTTTTTTATCCTCAGGCAGCTGCTTTGCGGAAGTCATCAGTATGGGAGTCATATCTCCTGCGCCCCGAAGCTCTTTGGCAAAAGAATATCCGTCCATATGAGGCATCATGATATCAAGCAGGATAAGATCAATGTGCTCCGAATCCATCAGTTCAAGCGCCTTCTCCCCATCTGCGGCAGTGAAAACCTGGTAGCCGTCCCTCTTTAAGACTGCTTCCATCAGCTTTCTAGCATGCTTATCATCTTCAACCACTAAAATCTTAAACATAGATGCCTCCGACATTTCCTCATGATGCTTAATTATACTCCATTATACCATAATTTGCACTAATTTTGTCTGATTATCATTCCTTCTTATTTATGATAAATATCAAGCATAAACCAGCTGACACCAAAACCATTTTTCCCAGGTTCAACTGTGTATCTTCTTCTACTGCATTTATTTGAGGGAACTTCTCAAGGTATCTTACTATGACTATGGTGCCTAGCTTTTTTACATATGCTCCGTCACTGAACTTCCTGTCATAGCCTTCGACTGTTTCACCGTTTGGAAGTGTGAAGGAATAGCTTATATTGTACATATAGTAACCTGATCTTGAACTGTTCAATTCTCCTGCTTCTCTTCTCACGTTTGTTATTGCTGCAGAACTACTTTCACCTATTATTCCAAGTAAAATTGTACTTACTGAGTACATTATCAATGAAGCACCGATCAAGGAAACAATGATCCTTCCTAATGCCTTCCTATGCATTTGTTTTTCCTCTAATTACTTTCTTAACTTCCTCGTAATTTTCTGTTGTGCAAAACAATGAAATTCTTTTTGAAAATCCCCCATAAATTAATATTGCCCTTTCATTTTCCAAATACCTTATACTTTTTATGCCTTTCCATGGCATAAATATAGCACCTTTCGATTGTGCCAGTAAGCCGGCACCTGTTACAGCCGGCTTACCAGACAATATTCCAGCCAACACTGTCAGATTGTTAACCACTTTGTTCTTGGCAGCATGTTTTCCCCCATAAAAACATTTAATTCCTTCATCAACAATGTTATATTCAACGTTATATTTCCCGCCATAAACAACTGCCACAAAACAAAAGGTCAAAACCAGCAATGCAACTATCAGAGCAACTGCATATAATGTATCTTTGTTCATTCCAGATGAAAACAAAATGAACACAAGCACAAGACCAAATGGTATACCTACAGCAATTCCCAATTGCTTTATGATTATAGAACTCTTGAAAATTGGAACATTGACTCTCCACCTTAATAATACATTCACATCTTCATCCATATAACACCTTAATCAGAACCGACTGCCTTCCACTCATAGACAAACTGTGTAAACATTTTATTGCTGCTGTATAAATTTATTTCGATTACCTTTTTGGATCCTTCGCTTCCTTCCCCAAATGTTGCTGTAACTGTTCCGCTTTGAGATTCATAGTTGTTGTCGAAGTTTGTTTCAAAGGTGGTCTTGCCATCTTCGGTGGCAAGCCTTGTGTTGTCTAACCAAGCTCCGGTTGAGCCTGAAAACTTATATGCAGACTGCGTATTCGCCGTGGTTGCTATTGATCCGTTTAACGAAATCACATCGTCTTTTTGGATTACTTCAGGAGGTATGCTCCAGTTTGCCTGAACTGTCAACGACTCACCGTTAACATAGGGCGGATCGTAATAATCGTCTGATTCACCTATGTATGTTGTTGTTACTGAATATGCCCCTCTTGAATAGCTGGGTGAATACGTGTAGGTTTCTGATTGATTCTGTAGATCCCATTCTCTGTCATTGGATCCGTCAATCACTTCAACCAATACCCAGGCGTAATCTCCTGTCGTTTTCTTTTCCTCCCTGGCATGCCCCATTTCCTTAAGTGCCTCAAAATACTTTGTCTTGCCGTTAGTTCTGTCTGAATACCAAACGCCCATAAGCTTGCATACATCTTCAATTGATATTTCACCTTCGCCTGCTGTTGCGCTTAAAGTTAATTTCTTGTCCGTATGGCTTAAAATTTTTCCCATGACAAGATACAGTTTTTCAATTCTGTCTTCCAATGTCATGCCTACAGCATACCCAAATGAGCCTTCTTTCAGCAGCCCTCTTTCATCAAACATTTTTAAAACTTTTTCATGGTATGATTTTTGCTTATCTACATCGCCTTCTTTGGCAATTCTGTTGTCGAATTCCTGCTTCAGCTTTGTATCTATGCTTTTTCTTATGGATTCCTCCTGTTCTTTTGTTAGGTCAGCAGCGCTGATTTTGTTTCTTTTGCAGTATGCTTCAATGCCGTCATAGTATATTTTATGATTTATACCTTTCATTTGGAGTCTGAGCTGTTCAAAATCTCCTGCATCCAAGTCGTAACCGTGTTCGCCGGAAGATCCGTTCTTATATGCCTGATACGCATCCTCAATACTTTTATCCTTCCAGTCTGTTATTGCAACATCAATGATTTCAGCGCCTGCAACAAGCATCTTTCCTGCAATATTTTTGCTGATGATTGCTGTAGCCAGCCCTTTAGTGATATTTTTCAGCGCTTCTTCATAATCATTTTCAGACATATCACCGGCTATTTTGCCGTAGGTGCTTGATATGGTTACCGAGTCGCCCATGAAATCTCCGTCCAGTTCCATTTGATCAAGTATGACCTTGCCTGTTGCAGAAGCAAAGTTTTCTGCAAATTCAAGCTCATCTCCGTTTGCCGCACTTACAAGCATACCTCCCATATAAGGTATTTCCTTCACCATGGTCTGAAGAATTTTTCTTGTGGTTTCCTTGTTCTCTATTCCATATGCTTCTGTCAGGGTATCGTTCAGATACCCTTCAAACTTTGCTATGAAGTTTTTCTCCTGCTCCTGTTGGGCCCATGTATTGGCAGCCATTTGCTGAGCATAAAACCTCAGCTGCTCTTCCCGTGACAGCTGGCCAACAGCATAATCGCTGAAATGATAAGTTGTAAACTCCACAATCCCGCTATCGATGTTTACACTGTCCGGTCTGAAATATTCCCAGCTTTCACCATTGTAATAAGCAGCAAATATATTTTCCTCTTTTTCTATGGAGCTCAGCTGGTCCTCGGGTATTTTGAAAATCACAGCAGCAGGCTGGTTGAGCATAACCGTTTCTTTTCCCTTTACAGTCAACGAAACAGGCTGACCAAAAAACTGAAAACCTTCAGCCTGGTAATCAGATAGCACTTCAAGCGTCATTACAACATCTTCATCAAAGGTATTTTCCAAAAGAATAATCGAAGCCCCATCAGCAACAACATCACCTACTGTTGCTTTTTCACCTGAATTAACATCTTGTTCAATGAACTTTGATGTTTCAGCTGATGTTACTTCATTGATGCTTTTCGCCGGCTTTGCACATCCGGACAGGAGTAATAAAATTCCACCCAATAATAATATTTTAAATTGTTTCATGATGCCTCCCTGTTCATGTAATAATAAAAACCATACCTGCAAAATTGCAGCACTCATGATATTAGGTTTATTTCAAAGCAATAAGCCTTTTCATGCTAAAATATCCGTTTGCCATTCGCATGTTCTCCAAAGAATGCCGTATTTCATTATATATTTTAGATTCAAGCCTGCAATCATTATTAAAGGGTGAAATTAAAAAACACCATCACCTTTTTCGGGTGACAGTGCTTGTTATTTGAAATCATATTGTTTTATCAACAAACATCCTGATAAGTTCAGTCTTGCTTTTTATTCCCAACTTTGAATATATGTTCTTAATGTGTGTCTTAACTGTATTTTCGCTTAGGTACAATTCTTCTGCAATCATTTTGTATGTCCTGCCTTTCAGAAGCAAGTCTACAATCTCATTCTCCCTGCCCGTGAGTACATTCATTACAGCCTGTCTGTCCTCAATTTCATGGTTGTTTTCCCCTTCCTGGACAGAAGTCAAATATGCATGGTTTTTCAACAATCTTGACAGTTGATTATGGAGAACAGGCAATATGATGAGTATGACAAATACAATTATGAGCGCAAGTATTGACGAATTAAGGCTGCTGAAGCTTGTACCTCGTATGGCACTTCCGGTCATGCCGCCCACAAGGACACCAAGAACATTGGCTGACAATCCTATTCCAACAATTCTTGAAGGATTTACTGTGTAATCAAGCATTTCTCCGATTATGCTCCACCAAAACAAATCGTAAACACCGAATGCCCCCATCATAAGAGTGTCAATCAGAATATAACTGCCAGCAGAGCGGTCAAGGACCATAAAAGAAATAAATGACAAGCCTATCATCGCTATGGAAACATATAACGCATAAGTCCTGCTTGTTTTTTCAGGAAGTCTTTTAACTACATATATGGCAGCAATGTAAGGAACTGCCCAATACCAGCTTGTTAGCAACTTGAGATGTTCAAATTCCGGATTAATAACCTGATACATCAAGCCTGCATTGATTGTTATTATTACTATAAAGATACATAATAAAATTAAAGGCTTTTTAATTTTTAATTTACTGCAGTCACTTCCGCTGAATTCTTTAATACTGTCACAATGCTTAGGAAGTTTATGCAGCAAAACATACGCAGCCGAAAGAAATGTCAAGGATAAAAATATTCCGGCGTTAACGGATAAGTTGATTGCCGTAACATTGATAGCTATCATAAGGATATTTGAAAAAATCAATATATCTGCTGCCGTATAAATACGTTCGTTTGATTTGGACCACTCCTTGTAATAGAATCCCCATGCAGCAACAGATGAACCTGCCATAAAGGAACATACAACCAATGAAATCCTCCACAAAAATATGGTCTTCACAAAAAAAATTAAAGTCCCTGCTATACATACTGCTATGGAAATCTTGATAACCTTCCTTGCATCTTCAATGTCCCTGACAAAATACGAGCAAATCAGCATTCCAATCAAATGTGCTATTATTGATTCAAAAATAATTCTTGAGGCATACATGTCATATTTATCAAGATAAGCATACAAGACCTGCCCTTCAAACGGAAATGCCAACAGCCATGAAAAAAATAATGAAAAGACAAGAACTGACAAGTCCCGCTCGTTCAATTTATAAATTTTGTGTTTTTCATCGCCTGACATAAATCCACCTGTAATTAAATTCATTATAAAAAATTATACTTTAGAATAACAAAAAAAACAATATTAATTAACTGATGATAATTAGAATTCCTGAAAACCACGAATCAGTTTCCAGTAACAGAATAACTTACCATCCTTTGAGGTAAGTTTCTGATTATGCTTGTGCATATTATTGTTGAAGGTTTTGCTTATATCAAGTGCAGATAATCTAAATATTTAGTTCAATTATTTCTATTTATAATATTTAAAAATCGATTGGTATCTCTAAGCGAGTCGTATTCCGTGTAACAGTTATACCATGTTACGCAATCCAATCCGAAGTTTGAACCTCTTTCTTTTCTTATCATTGCATCCCTAAATGTATGAGTTGTTGGGACCATGACCAGGTCTCCAGGCATCCAGTTGGAAGGAGTATAGACATTGTAGGCTTCTGTCAGCTGAAGCGAATCTATAATCCTTAGAACTTCATATGTATTTCTGCCGCAGGAAACCGGATATGTCAATATTGCGCGTATTTTTCCTTCAGGCCCTATTATGAACAGATCTCTTACACTTTCGGCATATACCCTGTCCGGATTAACCATTCCGTATTTGTGAGCAATCTCTGCCTTCAAATCTTCCAACAGGGGAAACGGAACCACTATTCCATGATTTTCATAAATATTTACCAGCCACTCAATGTTTGCAAAATTGTTGTCTATTGTAACAACCAGAATCTCAACATTTCTTTTTCTGAATTCTTCGTAATGCTTTGTTAATTCTATAATTGATGTTGTGGATGTAGCCGCGAAATCACCGGGTTCACTTACTAAGACTACCCACTTTCCCCTAAATTGTGACAATGTTATATATCCATCAGTTGATAAAGCGGTAAAATCCGGAGCTACTCTTCCCAATGTAATGCAGCCTGTTTCAACTTTGTCGCTATTGACGGTTTCATTAATGACACTCATGATTTCCTCCAAATTCAATATACTATCATATATATGCGGATGATTATCTTTGGTTAAAGTAAAAGATAACATAGGAAATCAGATTAATGACTCAAAGTACTTCAACTTCAACCAAGCATTATAAAATAAAACAAGTACAGATGCAACTATTCCTAATTCACCGGTACTTGTTTTAATTATATCCCGCTCTTCAATTCTCACTGTCTTGACTATTTTGAAAAGATATTTCCAAATTAAAACTAAATCACTTTTGTAACATTGTACATCTGACTTATGAGCCTTGAGGCAGCCGGGAACGGATTCATTACTGTCCAGAAGCTTACTCCTGCAAGACCGTACTCTTCTACCAGTTCAAGCTTCGCCCTTAAACTTCTCTCGTCCTCGAACCAAACCTCATGCTGGCGTCCTTGGGAGTCAGTATACCTGTAGAACGGTGTTTGAGCCGTCTCATCAAACTGTATCTGTGCCCCTACATTTGCCGCTCTTTGAACAGCCTCGGGGTTTGAAAGATTTTCGGCAGCCGATTGTCCCTGCACAAAAGGCAATGTCCAATCATACCCGTAGTTGGGTATGCCCATCAGTATCTTTTCAGGCGGTATCTGGGTTATGCCGTAATCCAGAACTTCCCTGACTTTGTTTATGGGGGCAACAGCCATTGCCGGGCCATAGGTATATCCCCATTCATATGTCATTAAAAGCGCCAGGTCGGCTGCTTCACCCAACCCCTTGTAATCGTGTCCTTCATACAGAAGCCCGGGTTGTTCCGTATATGTCTTAGGCGCCAACGCAACCAAAGTAACGGCACCTATTGAGTTAAGCATCCTTTCCACCTGTGAAACCAACTGAACATATTCATCTGCATCATCCGCAAAGAGAAACTCAAAATCAAAATCCACACCAAAATAATCTTTTCTGATAACTGTGTCATAAATATTGCTTGCCAGTCTGTTTCTTGCAACCTCATTGTTCAATACCTTGCTTGCCAGTTCATTGCTGAAGTTGCCTGCTGCATCCAGCGGCGTTATAACCATGAGAGGCGCAACACCGTTTCTGTATGCTGCCAGTATCAAACTCTCATCAAACAGCGGAATTAAATTACCATTTTCATCAAACCCATAGCTGAATGAGGATACGTAAGTCAAATCTTTTGTCCATTGCTGAAAAACCGATTGATTTATAAACGGATATGCATATCCATTTACTATAATGGGTCTATTTTGTGAAGCACGAACATTATACCATTGCATGAATTTCCTCCTGATAAACTAACGATAAACTAAGCTGACTGCTGTTAAAACAACAGAACTTCTCAATTCAAGATATGTAATTTTTTCACATATGCTACATATACTGCATCCTCGCTGTTGAATTTCACCTGCATTTTTAATAAACCACAATTTTGCATCACTAATAAAATTGCTTCTGATGATTAGGAAGATTTAAAAGTTATTGATTATTGAATAATTAATTACAAAAAAAGAGAAGAGATTGATTCTCTTCCCAGACTATTCATAAATTACTAATTGTTATTCTGAACGGCAACGAAGAATCTCCTGATAATAATGAGAGTCTGACGTACCTACTTACTTGCTATCTTCTTTGTTGCTATCAGAAACTTATCGATATCCTCCACAGTATGGCAATGCAAAGGTGACACTCTCACAGCGCCGTCAATTTTTAGTGACTTAAGCATTCTTTCGGAGTAAAGACTTGAAATTACTCTTTCAAATACTATGATGCCTTCCGTTTCATACTCTTCCACGGCTTTTGTGAAGTCAATATTGTCAAATTCTATTGCCATGATCAAGTCCCTTGTTGAAAGGTCGTCATAATCAAGATGAACCTTCACCCCTTTAATGTCCCTGAGTCCTTCTATCTTGTCTGAACCGTTAAGCATTCTATGCATCAAAGCCCTTTCATGAAGATTGATTCTTTTCATTCCCTCAACATAGAGTTCCCTTCTGTCTGACGATGTTGCAAATTTACTTCCAATCCAGCAGACATAATCTACGATTTCAGTGACTGCTGCAAAATGTGCGGCTGCTGGACTTCCAAGTTCCCATTCATCAACAGGTTTTGCGATTAATTTATTATGGGGCAGCTTAGAAGCTCTTTCAGACATATAACCTATACCGAATCCTCTTGGTCCGAAAAATTTATAGGGTGCAAAATTCATTGCATCGACAGGTGTTTTTTTAAGATCGACTGCATTGTGCGGCATATGTTGAACAGCATCGCAGACAATATATAAATCTGGCTTTATTTTTCTGGCTTCCTTTACTACACTTTCAATGTCTATTACCGAGCCTGATATGTTTGAAGCATTAATTACACTCAGCACGCATGTGTTCTCATCAACAAGCTTAGAAATTTCTTCTGTATCGATACCGCCTGTAACAGGATTTGCTTCTGCAATCCTGATTTCTTTTCCATATTTCTTAGCATATGAAGTAACAGCATCAAAAGAAGATGGATGTTCCAATGCCGTTGTAACAACATTAGAACCGGGTACGTTCTCAATGATTGACCCTACCATGTCAAACATAACCATCGAAGCTGTCAGAGAAGTCAAAAATGAGCCGGATTTCACATTGTAAATTATTTTCAAATCTTCAATTGCCTTTTCTTGAATTTCAAACAGCCATTTTGCAGTTTTATTTGAATGTTCAGGACAATCTGGGAGCTCATCGATTTCCTTGAATTTATCATTTGCTGTTTTCAGCCTTAAGGCTCCGCCTGCATTGTCAAAGAAGATCCTTTCCGTTTTATGTACAGGATCATAATCCACATGATAAAATCTATCCTTAATATCTTCGGACAGCTTTTCATCAAACAGACATCCCTCATTTTTTATATTTTCCAATTAAAAACCTCCAGGTAAAATTATGTCATTCAATTTAAGCTTATATATTTAAATCAATTGCTTATTTTCATCTTCCGTTTTAAACATATTTTCAGTTCTTGCTATGCATAAGGTACTGACAACATCACCTGTTACATTGAGCGTTGTATGTCCCATGTCTATAACCCTGTACATGCCTGCTATGGGTCCGACTATGTCTATCGGCAGCCCCATGGTAGTCAGAAGCATTATTGTCATTACAATACCTCCGCCGGGTATGCCTGGTGAGCCGACTGATATTAATGTAGTAAGTAATATAATCATGATTTGCTGGAATAAAGATAACTCCACTCCGTATATCTGAGATACAAATATTACAGCAACCGCATAATAAACAGCTGCTCCATTCATGTTCATAGTTGCACCTAGTGGGAGAGAGAAACTGGCCAATTCTTCCTTAACATTGAATTTTTCCTCTGTAACCCTGATTGTGACAGGCAATGTCCCTGAACTGCTCGTTGTACTTGCAGTAACAGCCCAAACCTCTACAATATGCTTAAAGAAATCTTTTATGCTTATTTTGGCTATAAATTTAAGCATTGATGTATACAATGTGATAACTATCAGGGCAAGTCCGATATAATCTGCTAATATCAATTTTCCCAAAGGCCCGAAGATTTCTATTCCGTATTGTCCTACAGAAGCTGCCATCAACGCAGTAACTCCGATAGGAGAGAACTCCATGACTATAGATGTCAATTTGTACATAATCTCGGCTCCTGTTTCGCAGAAATCCTTAAATATCTGAGCCTTTTTGCCTATGATGGTCATAGCAATTCCGAAGAACACTGCAAATACAATTATCTGCATCAAATCTCCTTTTGACAGAGCTTCAACTATGTTTGTAGGCACCATGTTTAATATGGTATCGGTAATCTTCGGCACTTGCTGTGCTTCATACTGCCCAGCTGCTAAATCAGCCATTGAAAATCCGAGACCAGGCTTTATGATTCTGCCTACAACCATACCGACAGCTCCTGAAATTGAAGTCGTCAGAATAAAGTAAACTAATGTCTTGCCGCCAACTCGTCTCAGCTTCTGTATATCCCCTATACTTGCAACTCCGCTTATTATTGAGAAGAATACAAGTGGTACAACTATCATTTTTATCAGTCTTAAAAACAAATCTCCAACAGGCTTTATAACGACTATTTTTTCCTTGAAAATTATGCCTAACAGAATTCCCAGTCCAAAACCGATAAATGTCTTGGTACTCAATTTCATTTTTTTGTTTTTTTCCATAAGACGTTCCCTTTCCATAATGATTTTTACATTGCTGTAGTAAATTGCAAATGTTTTCTTTTCAAGCAACTTTATAACGAATTCGTTATAAGTATTATAATCAAGATATAAACATTTGTAAAATGAATTAATTAGCAGTATAATATCTAATAATTCGATATTCAATGTGGGAGGCATGCATGAATTATTCTGAAATTGAAACATTTCTGGCAATAGCTGAAAACAGAAGTCTTACGAAAGCAGCAGAAAAACTGTATTTATCCCAATCTACTGTGAGTTACAGGTTAAAATCACTTGAACAGGAACTTGGAAACCAGTTAATTATAAGAGAGCAGGGCAAAAGTGTTGTAACATTGTCTCCAAAGGGTGAGGAATTCATTAGCATTGCACATATGTGGATGGCTTTGCTGAAAGACACAAATTCATGGAAATCCCAAAAAACATTCAACAAGTTAAAAATAGGAAGCGTCGATAGTCTGAATACTTGTATTTTCTCTGAATTTTACAAGAGACTGCTTAGAAGCAGCACCCCCATGATTTTAAATGTAGGCACTCACTGGACAGTCACAATACACAAGTTCATAGAAAATTACGAAACGGATGTAGGTTTTGTACTGTGGCAGATACCGTCAAACAATATTATAAGCAAGCCTTTGTTTAGTGAAAGAATGGTTCTGATTTCATCAATTTCCTCTAATTTTCCTGACAAGGTCCACCCAAAGGAATTGAACCCTCAAAATGAAATTTACCTTTATTGCGGTCCCAGCTTCCAATCATGGCACGACTACTGGTGGGACAATACTAAAAGGGAGTATTCTTCTGTTGATACAATTGCCTTGCTAAGTGATTTTTTCGATTTGGCGGAATTTTGGTCAATAGTTCCTATTTCAATTGCAAGAAACCTCATAAAGAAAAAGCCTATAAAAATATCAGAAATACTTGACGCACCGCCTGACAGAATATGCTTTCAAATTACAAACAAATATCCTCTGCCGAGCAAGACAAAACCTTTGGAAATCTTTGATGAGCACTTGAAATCATTTCTGAAAAGCGACCATTTCATGGCGATAATAAAATAACATAAAAACAGCCGGCTCTTTTACACTTATTTAAGAGACGGCTGCTATGATATTGATTTACATATTACAGATAATTTCAACCAGCACCAGGTAATGAAAATTCCCAGTGCAATTATCCTATCACTAAAACCCTTGCTTCAGGAGGAAGCGCGTCATTTTTTCCTCTCTCTCCTGAGTGTTTTTTTCTTCGTACCTGCCCAGGAAAATTTCATCTGTAATATTTCCGTCAGACAGGAATACAACACGTCCAGCCCTGGCTGCAACCTTTGCATCGTGCGTAACCAGCATGATTGTTGTTCCTTCATCGTTTATCTCGTTGATGATATCCATTATTTCCTTTGTGGCTGCGGAATTCAGAGCCCCGGTAGGTTCATCGCCGAATATGATGTCAGGATGATTTATCAATGCCCTGCATATGGCTGCACGCTGAAGCTGTCCTCCGGAAACCTTTTTTATGTCATAATCCGCAATCCGGTCAATGCCCGTTCTATTCATGAGTTCTTCTGCATAAGCATTTACATCTTTTCTGCTTTTTATTCCTGACTTGAATCCCGGCAGTACAATGTTGTCACGTATGGACAACGTCCTGAGCAAATGAGACTGCTGAAATATGAATCCCATTCTGTTGAGCCGCAGGCTGCTCATCTTTTCGTCATCAAACTTTGAAATGTCTTCGCCGTCAAATATTATTTCTCCGCCTGTAGCTCTGTCCATGCCGCTTATGTTGTACAAAAGAGTGGATTTTCCGGAACCTGACTGCCCCATAATTGCTACAAATTCTCCTGATTTCACCTCAATGTCGATTCTTTTTAATATAGTCGTTTTGTCAAACTCCTTGCTTAATCCTACAGCCTTTAATATGGTCTTCATGATTTCTCCTATTCATTGATCAGATTGATAATATTATATTTCCGTATCTGTCTGCTGCTTAACCATGTAATTTCCGACGATGATACAAGCAGAAAAAGCGGAATCAGCACAAATGATGACAGGGGATTTATGATAAATGATATTTTGGATATGCCCAGACCCATCATGCTGAAAGATGCACTTACGATGCTTTCTCCGATCATGTTTGAAATCATCGTTCCTGCAAATATACCTGCAGCAGAAACTATTCCTACCTTGTAAATATACTGTTTTCTAACGTCATTGTCCGTAAAGCCTATTGCCTTTTGTGCTGCAATCTGCGAAGCATCTTTGGCAAGCCGAAGCTTCATGTACAGGACAACTATCAATGCAGAGAGCATCAATCCTATTGCAGCTGCTGCAGCCGCCGCAACCTCCACCTGTCTTGCAACACCGCCCAGAGTCTGGTTTATGAATTCCTCCATGGGTTCAATGTCATAGCCATTGCCCAGCTTGCTTCTTAACTGTGAAGCCTTTTCCTCTGCATCTGTCCCGCCTGCAAGGTTGATTGTAAACTGAAACTTTTCCGCATCCACTCCTGAAAATCCGTAAACAGCCTTTGAAGTGAAGCCTCCGCTGGTGACATCCTGATAAACTCCAGAAACCATAAACGCCATCTGTTTGCCGTTAAAACTCAATGTTATGGCTTCGCCTGAACCTTTGCCCATGGCATCTGCATTTAATTTTGACAGTGCAATTTCATTTTCGGCTGCAGGTGCCTTGCCTTCCAGGTACTTAAGTTCTTTTCCTGCATTATTTCCGCTGTCAACATGAAGGTTCATCCACTGGCCTTCAGAGTCGGTTGTTTTTACACGCACCCTTCTTAACTCCTTAATCTCCATAATGTCAGTGTCGTCCTTAAGAAGCTTCCTTATTTGTGCATACCTTTTTTCAAGATTTTCTCCCTGCTCTATTTCAATAAGCATGTCATCTGCCGGACTTCCCATATAAGTGATGAATTCCTTTGACATCATCGTATTCAAAAGGTTTACGGGAACAATCATTATTCCTGAAACAATGAGCATTACCATGAATACCAGTGCAAACCCTCTGAAGTTATGAAGAATTTCTCTGGCACCCAGCAGTAGATTGACCGGCATAAACCTTGACTTGTGAAGTCCGTCCCTGACGCGCTCCTTTTTTCCGAAGCCCTTTTGGTTTACCAATGCATCAACAACTGTTACACTCTTAAGAACATTTAAAATCTTTCTTATATATTTCCCGGTTATGAAATACACAAGGAGGCAGGCAGCAGCAGGAATAACTGCGGTAAAAACTGAAAACGGCTGTCTTCCGAAAGTTTCGCTCACGTGTTTTGTAAACACACCTGATGTAATAAGTGCAAGCACATAACCTGTAACTGTACCGGCTGCCACCATGACACTGTACTTTTTAAGATACAGACTTCTGATGTCTTTAAATGACATACCTATGGCCTTCATGGTTCCTATTTCTCCGATTTCCTCCTCAAGGGCAGCCATGAGAGTATACTTTATGCACATGAGTGCAACAAGGACCAGCAGAACACTTATCAATATCAAAACCATTGCCATCATAATGTCCCTGAGGGCACTCAACAGAAAAATGGCCTTGTAAGTGACAGCCTGACCATCCTGAGGCAGTCCTGCTTCCTCATATGCTGTCCTGTAATTTTCTGCCATGGAAGAATCAGTGAAGTATGTTTCTATGAGATATTCATTTTCCCCTGCTTTTCCAAAAAGCTCTTTGAAATCCTCATCGCTAATGAGTATTCTTGTGGATGAGCAAAGGGTTGAATTCATCTGAGCATCATGAACAAAAGCAGTCACAGTGAACTTCCTTGTTATACCGTTGCTTGTGAGTACAACTGTGTCTCCTTTATTTATGCGATATGCATCAAGAAGTATTACAGGAATTCCGATTTCTCCTTTATTCACATGGATTGCATTTCTGTCTTTGTCAAGCAGCAGATCATATGTGCTGTTCTGTTTGACAAGACCTATATCCAACCTGCAGTCAGAAAGGGTGAATTCACCTTCCCCGTAAACCCTCAGGTCGTCTCCGTAAACATCTATCATGGAGACGGTCTGCCACGCTGTGACGCCTTCATAGGATGAATTGAACTTATCAATTGCTTCCTGATTTATCTCTCCCTTATGCATCTGCAAAAAATGCGGCGGCTTTGCCGTTTCATACATTCCCGTCATTGATGTAATAAGCTGTGATGCTACCATGATTGCAACCCCCACAAGGGCTGATGCCAATATCATGAATATAAGCAGTGCTCCGTTTCCTGCACGATTTCTTTTAAAATCATTCCTCAACATTTTTAAATTCATTTCCAAAGCCAGCCACCCCTATCGATTTTATGCTTTTCCCATTTCCCAGAACCAGTGCTGATGCCATCATTGACGCACCTGCAATAATGAGCATCAGTCCTATTCCTCTACCTTCGCCTGTTCCGATCACCTTGCCGATGCTGTATGCCAAAGCGCTTTTTCCTCCCATGAACGGTTCAAAAACATTGTCCGCAAGCACACCACAGGTTGCGTAAGCTGCAACATATCCTGACTGTGTCATGAGGCTTATGAGCCCCCAGACTCTTCCCTGCACCTGGTTTGGGATGCTTAGCCTTATGAGAACGTCGGCGCAGGTGTTTATGAATGGAAGAGCAGCAAAAAACAAGATGCTTGCTGCCAAAATGAATGTAATGTATGTGCTGCTTCCAATCAGTGCCATGAAGAATCCGCATGCAATCAATGAAACTGTAAGGATTCTTGAATAGTCTTTCCTGATGCCAAGAACACTTATTGCCACGCTGCCTGCAAGCATACCCACAGCACTTACTGATTCCATGAAGCCCACAGTTCTTACGCTGCCTATGGGCAGCACCATGGGAATCATCAAGGTCTGAAGAAATCCGATGAAGAAGCACATGAAAGCCATCAGTATCACAAGTTTTTTAACTCCATTGTTCTTCACGATATATCCCATGCCTTCCCTGAATTCCTTTCTCAAGCTGAATTCATCATCTCTTGGCTTAATTTTTTGTATATTCTTTCTGACCGAGGCAACCGCCAGGACAGTCACGAAAAACGTGGAAATGTCTATTATCAGAATCGCCCTTATATCTGCAACGGCAAGAATGACACCTGCAATTGCCGGTGATATGAGATATCTGGCATTGCCCGCCATTTGAACCAGGCCGCTGGCCCTGGCGTATTCTTCTTCAGTCAGCAGGTCTGTGACTGTGGCCTTATAGGAAGGTTCCAGGAGCGAAACAAATACCGAGCTGATTGTAACACCGATTGCTACAGGAGCAATTCCTGTGTGACCCGTCTGTATGCTTATAAGTATATATACCAGTCCAAGGGCCGAGAAAAGATCTCCGCAGATCATCATGAGCCGTCTGTCAAATCTGTCAGCAAGAATTCCTCCCAAAGGATTCAGCAATATAGTCGGAAGGTATGCAAGCAGAGCGACAGCCGATACCCATGCAACGCTTCCCGTTATGCGGTAGACGTAAACCGATAAGGCAAATGCGGTCATTCCGCTTCCGATGTTGGATATCAATTCCCCTGTCCATATGGTCATAAATTTTTTCATAGTAACTCCCCTCTATGTTATGCCCAGTATTGCTTAGCCATGTTCCAGAACGTACCGTCCTCGACGCCAAGCATTTTCTCAATCAGTGCGATAATTGCTCTTAAAATCATCTGCTGTTCCTCCGGCTTAACGCGAAATATTCCGTCATCCAAAAGCGTTATTGATGATGTGAGCAAAATCTGCATGTACTGCTCCGGAAAATCCGATTTGAAAACTCCCAGGCTTATTCCTTCTTCAGCTACCCTTGCAAGCACGGGAGCAACCCTTGTGACCATTAAGCTTAGAGATTTCTGATGCATCAGGGCATTTTCAGGTTTGTGCAGCTCATTCATCAGTTCATTGTCCATTTCACTTTCTACCCTCATGGAAAGAAATATGTTGAGTATCTTAGCTTCAGGTGAGAGCTGCGGATTGGAGGCTGCTTCCTCTGCCCTCGATGCAATCATTTCAGTTACCCTTTCTATTATTGCATCGAGAACTTCCTCTTTGGATTTGAAATAGTAATAGAACGTTCCTTTGGCTATTCCTACCGCATCCAGAATGTCATTGACTGTGCACCGGGCGAAACCTTTTGTTGAAAAGAGTCTGCCTGCGACGTCAAGTATCTCGTTTCTTCTTTCATTGTACTCCTTGCTGGTTTTCATGTTGTTACCTCTTTCTATATGAAATGAAATGTTCAGATTATCTATCGACCGACCGTCGGTCTATAATTGTTTTATCACACATACCTATAATTGTCAACATGATTTTCAAAATTATTTTTACAAATAAAAAAACCTTGAAGCTTAATGCTTCAAGGCTGTTTGGTGGAGATGGACGGGATCGAACCGTTGACCTCTTGAATGCCATTCAAGCGCTCTCCCAGCTGAGCTACACCCCCAAGACAAACTATATTATACAACATAATCAAAATAATTTCCACTATAAATTTTATAATTTTATAAAATTTTCAGGCCTCTTCCAGAATTCTACGTTCAAATGCAACCCTATTCTTTCCGCATTTTTTGGCTTCGTAGAGAAGACTGTCTCCCCTTTGAAGGAATGATTCCGAATCTTCATTGTCTCTCAGCATGGCAAGACCGAAGCTGCAGGTTATTTTTCCCGCTTCGCCGTACCTGCTGCTTTGAATGTCAGCCCTCATGCGTTCAGCCATATCTACTGCACTGTCAATGCCGGTGCCCGGAAGAAGTATGACGAACTCCTCTCCTCCCCATCTTGCAAATATGTCCGTGTTTCTGATTTTCGAACTGATGGAAGATACAATTTCCTTTATAACCATGTCCCCTACCATATGACCGCAGCTGTCGTTAACTCTTTTGAAATTGTCTATATCAAGAAAAACCAGGGAAAGCGGAGTTTTATAACGCCTTGAATACTCAGTCCATTTCATAAGTTCCTCATTGAACTTTACCCTGTTGTATATTCCTGTCAGCGGGTCAGTGACAGACAGCCTCAAAAGCTCCAGATCATCAGCGTATTGTTTTCTTTTACAGCTGTTGGCGGTGCAGAATCCTATGCTGCTAAAAGCAATGATCATCACATCATACAGGATAACCTTTAGAAGCATTGCGTTATCTATATTTTGAATGTGTCTGGCCGGGAACATGAAGAACAAAACGTTTAAAACCACAACAACGGTCTGAACATATATGAACCTGTTGGGCATTATGAAAATTGCGCAGTTTATGGCAATCAAACTCAAAAATGACAGAAATGTCAATGTCTCGTATTGATTGAGTATAAGAAGAAAAGCAATTGCAGCAAATATTTCGTATGCTGTAATCAGATATGCTATGTTTTTGTTTGTCACTGACCGGCAGTCAAGATAAACGGCAGCTGAAAGCATCATGAAAAGCAGTCTGATAATCAATATGAACCGAAATGATTCCGTGTTTCCCATGGATAAATAATCAAACAAAATAAAACTCAAATACATGATTCCGTAAATTATAGAAACCAAGCCAATGATATTTGAGTTTTTTTCAGTTCGCACTCCAGAAATTCCTTTTCAAGTTCTTCGTCCTTGAATTCTCCCACCAGCGTTATTCCGTACTCAGTATTTTTCACTCAAATCCCCCTGCTAACGTTTACCAAGCTTATATCTATAAATTTTCCGTTAATCGTCTTATAAGTAATTATATACATTTTTCTTCCATTTTTCAATAAATATCTTAAAGGCTGCTTTCATTTATGCAACATATTCCTTTAAGTTCAGAATTTAAAAGACGGTTGTTGTTGATTAAAAAATAATCATCAAAACCGCCTTCTTGATTATTCAGTTACCTATACCTCTTCCGAAGTCAAAGTTTCTTTTTTGCTTCTGCTGAAGTAATCCTTCTTTAGATTTACTACGGTGCCGCTCAGGAACAAGAGACCTATCAGGTTTGGTATTGCCATCAATCCGTTGGCAGTGTCAGCTAATGCCCAAACAAATTCCAAACCTCCCATGGAACCAATCACAATGAATATAACCCATAGAATTCTCATTGGCTTAATGCACTTTGGTCCGAAAAGGTATTCTCCGGCCCTTTCACAGTAGTAGTTTACCGAAATGAGGCATGAATATCCAAACAACAGGGCAGAGCCAAGAACTATATAGCTTCCTATGTTCCCCGGCAGCGTCTTGTTGAAAGCCCTCATTGTGAGAGCCACTCCGGATACTCCGGTAGTCCATTCACCGGATACAACAATGGCTACGGCAGTTATCGTGCAGATGATTATTGTATCTATGAACACTTCCGCTACACCCCAGATTGCCTGTTCAACAGGATGATTGACCTGGGCACTGCTGTGTATTATTGGTGAACTTCCCATACCGGCTTCATTGGAGAACAGCCCTCTTGCAAAGCCCATTTTTACTACCTGACCTATTGCAGCTCCTGCAAATCCTCCCGTTGCAGCAGCCGGTTTAAATGCGCTAACAAATATAAGCTTTATAGCCGCAGGCACCTGGCTGATGTTCAGCAGCAGTATCATAACACCTGCAATTATGTAAAGACCTCCCATGAAAGGTGTAAGATACTCGCATACCTGCCCCATTCTCTTGATTCCTCCCAGAATAACAACTCCGGTGAATGCTGCCAAAATGACGCCTGTGATAACCGGTTGTATACCCCACTGTTCCTGAACTGAAAGAGCTATTGAATTGGTGTCTACTACGGCTCCCATAATAAAGTAAGTTATGATTACCATTACACTGAAGAAATATGACAGAAACTTGTTGTGAAGGCCCTTGTCCAGATAATACATGGCTCCGCCTGCTATTGAGCCGTCTTCTTTCTTTTCGCGGTACTTGATGCCAAGGGCTATTTCTGAAAATTTTGATGCCATTCCGAAAAATGCTGAAACCCACATCCAGAACACAGCTCCCGGTCCGCCAATGGCAATTGCAGTTGCAACACCGGCTATGTTTCCTGTTCCTACAACAGCAGCAATTGCAGTCAGTCCTGCCTGTCCGGAAGTTATGTCACCGTCTGCGCCGCTGGATTTTTTAAACATCCTTCCTACGGTGTTTTTCATTATGCTTCCGAAGTTTACTACCTGTGGGAAGCCGAGCCTGATACTGAGAAAAATTCCGGTGCCGACCAGCAGTGCAATCATGTATGGTCCCCATACGATGCTGTTGACAAGGTCATTTATTTGTGTAATCTTTTCCATAATTTTTCCTCCTTATTTTGTTGCTTACAATGAAGCAATAAGTGTGCCAAAATAAAAAGACGGTTTAAAACCGTCAATTTTCAATGAGAATAAGAATTAAATACACAAAGCAGGAAAATGTTCGCCCGAAAGTTGTAAAGTAAATTTCTCTCACTGTGCAATTTATTTTACATATTGATCAGTCATTCCGTATTCATCAAGCTTGTTGTACAGCTGCCTTCTGCTAATGTCAAGAATTCTGGCTGCCTCGCTTATGTTATTGTTGCACCTGACCAGCACATGCTTGATATACTTCATTTCCGATACCTGCCTTATTTCACGCAGAGGCTTAAGCACCGCCCCAAATTCATGATTGTCTTCCGTTCCGTGCCTTGCTGCGGGCAAGTCACCTTTTCTGAGCGCTCCATTCTCACTTAAAACTACCAGTCTTTCAATATTGTTTTTTAATTCCCTTATGTTGCCGGGATAACTGCAGGCTGTAAGCTTTTCCATCAGGCCATCTTCTATGCTTTCTATTTTTTTCTTCATTTCAAACTGGTAGTTGTCCAGAAAAAATTTAATGAGTATGGGAATGTCTTCCTTCCTTTCCCTCAGAGGCGGCACTTCTATGGTGATGGTGTTGATTCTGTAGAACAGGTCTTCCCGGAATCTCTCTTCCCTTATTTCCTTGTCAAGGTTTTTGTTTGTGGCACATATGAGCCTTAAGTTGATACCTATGCTTTTGTTGCTTCCTATTCTTTCTATTGTCTTGTTTTCAATGGCTCTAAGCAGCTTCACCTGAGTATTGACATGAAGCTCCCCTATTTCATCAAGGAAAAGCGTTCCGTTGTTTGCTTCCTCAAATCTTCCTATCCTCTTTTCAATGGCACCGGTGAATGCTCCTTTTTCATGTCCGAACAATTCTGATTCCAGAACCCCGTCTGAAAACACCTGACAGTTTACCGGCACAAAGTTTTCATTTTTTCTGCTGCTGCACTGGTGAATGTATTTGGCGATGACTTCCTTGCCTGTGCCGGACTCTCCAAGCAGCAGAATGTTTGAATTGCTTTCGGCTGCCTTTTTGGCCACACGAAGGACATCCCTGAACTTAGAGCTGTTGGTTTCAAGGAGGAAGTTGAATTTCATGAGGCTGTTTTTTATTGCCATATTGTCTTTTTTTAGTTTTGTTATCTGTACCAGCTTGTCGATTTCCTTCAATAGTATCTGCGGGTCCTGCCCCTTTATGAAGTATCCGAAGGCTCCGAGTTTCATGGCGGAAACAGCATTTTCAACGGTGCTGAAGGCTGTGACAATAATAACTTCACACGTGAAGCCACTTTCCTTTATTCTTTCTAAAAGCTGCGTCCCGTCAATCCCTTCCATCTTCAAATCTGTAAGCACAAGATCAAAACTTTCCTTTTCAAGTATGTTCAGGCACTCTTCTCCTGATGATGCACATGTTACTTCATATCCCTTAAATTCAAGCATAATCCTGTATACGTTCCTAAATTCTTCCTCGTCATCAACCACCAGTATTTTAAAATCATACATTCTTGCATATCTCCTTCAACATGGGGAATTTCATCATAAATGCTGTTCCTTCATTGAATCGGCTTTCGACCTTTATCTCCCCGCCTATTTTTTGCACCTCATTATATACTATGTACAAACCCAATCCTGTTCCCTGCCCAACCTTTTTGGTAGTAAAAAACGGATTGAATATCTTTTCAATATTTTCCTGTCTGATTCCTGTTCCCGTGTCTATAAAATCAATGTGCAGAAAACCTTCCTGCTCTCTGCATACGATAGTAATCTTTCCTCCATCTGGCATGGCATCTATGGAATTTGACAAAAGATTCAAAACTATGTGGTTTAAAGATTCTGGCCTTGTCAGGAGTTTAATGTCTTCTTTGCAATCAACTTCAACATCAATATGCTTCTGTTTGCTCAGCTTGTTTTCCAATGAAACAATGCTGAGTATCGCTTCTTTTACATTAATCACAGCAGTCTTGTCACTCTCGGTCCTGGAAAAATTAAGCAGGTTGTCCACTATCTTGTCCACTCTTTGAACCGATGACTCGATTACTTCTATTGATTCTCCGGCTACATGGTTTTCATCCAGAACATATGTCTTCAATATGTAGCAGTAGTTCTGTATTAGACCCAGAGGATTTCTTATCTCGTGAGCTACGCCGGCTGCAAGCTGTCCCAGTGCAATCATCTTGTTCTGCTGAAGCATCTGCTGCTGGCTTAACTTCATGTCGGTAATGTCTTCAATTACTATAAGATAATTATAATCACCATTGTCTATTTCCGATACAGAATGGCTGTAAACACGTCCGCCGTGCATAAATTCACTTGGTACCTTCAGCGCTTGTGTTCCTATGTTGTGAAGTATGGGAAAGTCTTTGAAGCTTTTTCCTTCTACTTCTTGCTGACTTAAATTCATGAAATCGCAAAATGACTTGTTGGCATTGACTATAATTCCATCCTTGTTTATGCATATCAATAAACTTGAAAGTGAGTCAACGGTCATCTGCAGGTTGTTTCTGCTTTTATTAAGGTCATCGGTTCTCTTGAGAACCTCTTCCTTCAATGTATAACTCCACAGCGTCATACCTATGAAAACAGGTACAAGGAGTACGATCATAGCGATAAAAAACATTATTAGCTTCTCAGGTGCCTTGTATTGCAAGGCAGGAGCCGAGATACCGAACCACTTCTGCTGGATTTTTTCAAATGAGTTTGATTTCTTGAGACTGAGTATTCCCTTGTTCAGTATGCTGACAAGTATTGTTTCTGACTTCCTCACCCCTATGCATACTTCCCTGTCGTAGAGAACCTGGTCAAGAATCTTAACATCACCGCCGATTCCAAGTTCATCGGCAAAGTGTATCAAAACCGGCTCGTCCCCTACAACAGCATCGGCTTTTCCTTGTCGGAAAATGTTTATGGCTTCATACAAGTCCGGCGTTTCAACCACCTTAACATTCGGAATATTATCCCTGATGTATTCCAGCGCATAATCACCTGCAGGCATTGCCACAGTAAGTCCTGTAAGATCATCTGCCTTTTGAACCTTGTCATTTCTTCTGTCAGTCATTACGATAGCACTCAGGCTGTAAATAGGTTTCGAAAAGGTGAGATACTTCATTCTCTCTTCACTTGGGAAAATATCGCACATGTCTGCACTTCCGGATGTTACGCTGTAGATTACATTTTCCCAAACCTGCGGCACAAATTCTATATCTGTTTCCAGCTCAATGGAAAGAGAACTGGCATAATCCAGCACCAACCCCTTGTATTGCTCGGTTTTGTTATCAACGTAGGCAAACGGGGGAGCATTTTTGTCAGACGAAAAATAAAGGGTCCCCTTTTCTTTGAGATATTCTGATTCCTCTTCCGTAAGAGGCGCTGAATATTGGAAGTATTCATAGAGGCTCAGTCCATAGTTGTTTTCAATGTAAAGGTTTGCAGCAATAAAAAAAGTTGCAGTTAAGCAAAACAAAATGATAAGCAGAATTTTGCCTGTTGGTTTCATATGTACCCTCACAGCCTAAAATTAGTGGTATTATAACATAAATTCCGATTCTTGGCAAATGAATAGACAGACTGATCAAATTAGTCTGTCTTCCGAGTCGGGCTATAATCTATTTTACATGCACCTGGGGAATGTACCATCGATTTTGTTTTTCCTGCAGTTTCAAATACACAAGATTCCAAAGGGGCACAAGATAAATGTAAATCATGTAAGGCATGCTTGCCGCATTGGTTCCAAGTATGGTCATGGGTGCAAGCAGTGCTATGTTCCAGGGTATCATGGGTGATACCATTATTGCCGTATTTTCAAGGTCAATTGCTTCGCAGGAACGATCGAGACCGTTTTTTTCGTAAGATCTGCTGTTAAGCATTTTTGTCATCATAACAGCAAATGTCTGGCTGCAGCCCACTGCTGCAGTGAAGAAACTGAGCATAAGCTCATATTTGAAAACCTTGTACCTGGTGTCAGCCCCTGATGTGACTTTTTCCACACCGCAAAGAAGATTTGCTCCCTCCAATATTCCTGCAAAGGAAGATGCAAGATATACCACAAGTGCGGTCTTCATCATGGGCAATATTCCGCCGCCTTTTATTATGCCGTAAAGGACGTTGGCATCATCCAAAGTGAATCCGAAAATCATGTATTTAAAGCTTGACTGCAGAGTCTCTTTCTGAATGAAAATGCTTATTGCCAATGCTGCTGCTATGCTTGCACCCATTAAAGTCTTAACATTTATCCTCATGAGCGAAAACCCTATGATGATGGCTGCAGGCACAAGCACAACCAGGTTCAAATCAAACTCATCAGCAATCATGCTGCTTATGGAACCTGTTTCGCTTCCTAAGGGATTGCCCCGTGATACCAGAAGGTAGAACGCTGATGAAATTATCAGAGGAACCACACTGGTTCTGAACATGTTGCTAACATTGTCGTAGAGATCGGTATCCGTAATGGATGCTATGAAACTGGCTCCTGAGGAAACAGGAGAGCACCTGTCCCCGAAGTATGCTCCGGCGATGATTGCTCCTGCAGCTGCGTATAGATCCACGCCGCCGCTTCTGGCCATAACCATGAGCGCTGCTCCCACCACGCCGGTGGTACCTACCGCTGTACCTATTAAAAGTGATACGGCACAGCTGATTAAAAACGCTGACAATATGAACAGATTGGGTCTTATCATCTCTATTCCGTAGTACACGATGGCCGGGACTGTGCCTGCCGACATCCACAATGGAATCAGCGCACCTATTAGGACGAACACCTTCACCACAATAAATGATTTTCTGCCGCCCCTGTAAGCCATCCTAATTATATCATCAACTCTGTGACCCCTTCTGGCTGCTGCGGCAGAAAACAGTATTATTGCCAACCCCAGCGGGTATCCCAGATATATTCCCTTGAATACACTTGTTACCAAAAGTATAAAAGTTGCAACAAGCGCTGCTGCAATGTCCATTGAAATCCTCCGTAAAATTTTTATTATCAGTTTCATTGTAGCAGAAAATAATATATAATAAAAATATCTAAAATCTATTATATATATAATTTATTTAATATAAATGGAGGACAAATGGACAACAGACAACTTTCTTACTTTCTTGCCATTGTGGAGGAAGGCGGCATAACCAAGGCTGCGGAGAAGCTTCACCTGGCTCAGCCCTACCTTAGCCAGATGTTAAAGAATCTTGAGGATGAGCTGGGGGTTACGCTCATAGACAGGACCACGAGAAAATTCAAAATAACCGAGGCAGGACAGCTGTTAAGCTACCGCGCACGGCAGATTCTGGATTTGTCGGAAGCCACACAAAAGGAAATGAAGGATTTCAATGAAGGACTCAAGGGTGTTCTTTCCATGGGTTGTTTGTCGACTGCCATAGAAACCGTTCTTACAGATAAAATCTATGATTTTCACAGGATGTATCCGGGAATAGACTTTGAAATACGGCAGCAGACCACCGATGAAATACTGGAGCTGTTAAGAAGAGGCATCGTCGAAATAGGAGTCATCAGGGCTCCCTTCAACTCGGAATATTATGAATCCATACCGCTGCCCATGGGGACCATGGTGGCTGTATCAAGCAATGAAATGAATTTAAGGGGCATGGACGGCAAGCTGTCTTTAAAGGAACTGTCCGACAAGCCCCTGATGGTGCACCGCAGGTTTGAAAAGGACATTGTAGAAACTTTCCGAAAAAACGGTCTGAAACCGCGTATACTTTGCAGGATAGAAGACACCAGACCTCTGCTTCTTCTTGCCCAGAAAGGCATGGGGGCAGCCATTGTTCCAAGGGACTGGACAAAGCTTATACCTGATTCGAATCTCATAAGCCATGAAATTCCCGAGCTTAGCATAAATACGGGAATAGTGACTGTATGGCTCAAAAACCATTACCTTTCACTGGCAGCAAGGCATTTTCTGGAGCTTTTCAGATAGCACCTTTATATTTTCCCTTGAGGTTTTCAAGAAGGCTGTTTTTTCCTTCTTTGAAAAACACGTAAAGCCGGTGCTGGGCCCTTGTCATGGCAACGTACAGAAGCTTCAGGTCCAGCTCCTCCTCATCATATTCATCTTCGATGTTAATGATTATTACCGCGTCAAACTCAAGGCCTTTTGAAAGATAGGACGGAAGAATGACAATAGGGTTGTCGTATTCTTCTTCCTTTCCTTCAAGGAGCCTTACGTCAAGCTGCTTGTTTTTCTTGAGCTCCCTGTGCACTATTTGGCACTCCTTTGGTGTCTTTCCTATGAGAGCAATGGATTTGTAGCCTTCGGACATTAGCTCAACAACCTTCTTCCCGGCTTGACTTATGAGTTCCCTGCCGGATTTGAACTCTGAAATTTCAGGTAACTCCCCGTGTCTTACCACAGGCTTTGCAAGTATCAGTTCCTCATTTGGTATGAGACGGATGACTTCGTTGGCCAGATCCATTATTTCAATTGTTGTTCTGTAGCTTTGTTCCAATGTGAGATACTGACTGCTTTCAGCGTCAAACACCTTGCTCATGACTGTCTTCCAGTCCCTGATGCTTCTGTAGGAATGAATTCCCTGAGACAAATCTCCCAGTATGGTGAAAAAATCGGTATTGAATATTTTCCTGAGCGCATAAAACTGAAAGAGGCTGAAATCTTGCGCTTCATCTATAACTACATACTTTATGTCAGCTTTGCCGTCGAAACCTTCTATGCGGTGCTTAAGGTATAGAATAGGTGCCAGATCTTCCACCTCCACACATCCGCTGTCAAGGATTTGTTTTGAGTAGCTAGCAGCAAATGACGCAAGTTCTTCGTCAAGTTTTCCTGCTCCGTACTTTGTAAGATTTCCTGCAACTGTTGCAGCTTCCCTGTAATATTCGAAAATATCCCTTTTGGCAAACCTGTTCATGTAAGCTTTGACTGCCGTCTTGATATTTTTCTTTACTCTCTCAAGAGCAGCGTCACGAATGTTCAAAAGGTCCACAATGACCAGCCTTCTTTCTTCACCATCAGACTCGTTTCGCCTGATGATTTCAATTTTCCTGTCATAGAAAAGCTTTGCTTCGTCGTATATGGAGTCTTTTTCCTTGTTAAGCCTGAATCTGAGATGTTTTTCAATCTGTTCAAACCTCTTGTACAGGGGCAGGTGGCTGTAATCCCTCAACAGAGCCTGCTTTATCTCCTTCACTGACATAAGAGTTCTTCCTTCAACCTTGAAGTCTTCCTGGGGTATATAACTTATTTCAATGTCCTTCACAAACCGTGCCATGATGTTCTTGAACGTTAAAGAACCCTTAAAGGCTGAAGTTTTTACGGCAAGGCTTCTGAAATTTGCTTCATCTTCACCTTCTTTGCCTATGAGAGACAGAAGCTTAATATCGGAGTTCGTCAGACTGTACCTGCCTCCTAAAAGTTCAAATGCGTAATCCGTAAATGTGGTCTGCTTTACCTTGTCTGCACCCAGTTCCGGCAAGACGTCGGATATGTAATTCAAAAACAGCCTGTTGGGAGCTATTATCATGAATTGTTCCGGATAAAAGGACCTTTCATAGGTGTATATAAGATATGCTATCCTGTGAAGGGCTATGGTGGTTTTTCCGCTGCCTGCAACTCCCTGAACAATCAGCGGCTTGTTTATGGCAGCTCTGATGATGGCATTTTGCTCAGCCTGGATGGTAGACACAATGTCCTTTAGACGGTTGTCCTTGTTTTCTCCCAGGGACGCCTGCAGAAATGTGTCAGTTGCTGTTATGTCCACATCCATTATGTTTATGAGTCGGCGTCTTTCAATTTCATACTGCCTTTTTAAAAGAAGCTCTCCGGTCATGTCTTCACCAAGGTCATTGACGTAGGTCACATGTCCCAGCCTACCGTCATAGTAGACGCTGGCCAGAGGAGAACGCCAGTCCAGTATCATGGGAATGTCCCAGTCCGGACGCAGAAGCGATAATTTTCCTATGTAAAACTTCTCGACGGCCGTTCTTCCTTCCTCACGAAAGTCAATGCGTGCAAAATAAGGCTTCTCTATTGCCTTGTTAAGCCTTTCAAAATTCAGCTCAAGCTGGTCAAGAAGCCTTGTGTTGAGCATTATGGATACGTAGCTCTGGCTGCTGTCCGTAGGATCCAGGTTTGCGTATGCTTCCTTTATTTCTTCTTTGTAAAAGTCCTTGTTTTTTTCGGATGCACCGATTATCTTTTCTATGTATTCAACGGTTTCGTCAAGCCTTTTTTCTTCCGACCTGTAGTCGCTGTGATCTTCAAGCGCCATGTTTCCTCCCGATGGTTTTTTATAGCCGCTCAACAATATTAACTCAAAGGCTGGCATAGGTCAAGGAGGAATAATGTCTATTCAAAGCAGTTTTTTGTCCTGCTGAATGCTTCTTTTGCTTCTCTGGTCGTGCTGGTTATTATGTCCCTGCAGCTTTCTATTGACTTAATTACTGTCAGGCTCTGGCCCGCATGGACATACCCCCATTCAATGTCTCCGAAATCCGGAGCCTTTCGGGCTGTTCCCATAAACAGTTCATTCAGTTCATCCTCGGCTGCATGTCTTGATACCATTTCAAAGTATTTGTCTGTCATTTTGTTTTTAAGACCTCTGACAACATGAGCAGTTCCGTATCCGGTGACGATGGTGTCAGTATCCACTGCATTTACTATTGCATTTTTAGCATTGATGTGCGCCCTGCACTCTCTGGATGCATAAAATCTGGTTCCCATCTGTATGCCTGCTGCACCCATTACGACAGCTGCAGCAAAACCTCTTCCGTCCGATATTCCTCCGGCAGCTATAACCGGAATGTTTACCTCCGGAATAACCTGTGTCAGAAGAGCCATGGTTGTAAGTGTTCCTATGTGCCCGCCTGATTCCATTCCTTCAGCTACGATTGCATCCGCCCCTTTTTCACAGACACTTTTAGCCTGTTTCACATTGGATACAACGGGTATGACCTTTATTCCAGCGCTTTTCAATTTTTCAAAATATAAAACGGGATTACCGGCACCCATCGTAACAAACGATACCTTTTCACTGCAGATAATATCCACAATTTCATCTTTGTTCCTGTCCATAAGCATTACATTCATCCCAAAGGGCTTATTGGTCAGAGTCCTGGCTTTGCGGATTTCTTCGAAAACCCACGAGGCGCTCCTGCCTCCCGTGCCGATTATGCCGGCACCGCCTGCTTCCGAAACGGCAGCAGCAAGCTCTGATTCCGAAACCCAAGCCATGGCTCCTTGGATTATGGGATACTCTATTTTTAACAATTCCGTCAGTTTTGTTTTCAATCATGCCTCCGCTTATTTCATATTTCATGGTCATATTTCATCGAACTGAATTCTCCGCCTTAAGCCTGATTAAATTGTAAAAAACTGAGATAAATTACTCTTATCCCAGTTCTTTTGTTATTTCCTGCTTAAGATGCTCCTTGCCAGATTTATCAGTTCCTCGCTCACGTCATTGACAATGAATATATTTTCTATTTCATTTATGTCTTTTTTAAGCTCCGGTTTAACAATATTGTTCAGTGTATCCTCATTGGACATGCATCCGCTGCAGGCCCCTCTGAACCTGATATATATATCTTTGCCTTTCACATCTGCCAGTTCAATCCAACCTTGATGCTCAAGAAGCTTAGGGTTTATTTTTTCATCTATTATATTTAAAATTTTTTCTTCCATATCCTCACGCTCCTTAAATCATTTCGTAAACAATCGCTGCACCCATACCGCCGCCTATGCACATGCTCACAAGTCCCAAAGATTTTTGCCTTCTGCTAAGCTCACTGAATATCTTGCAGGTTAAAAATGCGCCGCTCCCGCCCAATGGGTGGCCAAGGGCGATGGCTCCTCCGTTTACGTTTATGATTTCTTCAGGCAGATCAAGAGCTTCAATGCATGCAACGGCTTGCGAAGCAAAAGCCTCATTCAGTTCAATCAGGTCCAGGTCCTTTACAGCCAAGCCTGTTTGTTTCAGCACCTTTGGTATTGCATACATTGGACCTACACCCATTATGTCAGGAGCTACCCCTACCGCCGCGAAGCCTTTGATTCTTGCAATAGGTCGAAGTCCGTATTCCAAGGCTTTTTCCTTCGTCATCAGCATTACAAAACCTGCTCCGTCGCTTGTCTGGGAAGAGTTGCCGGCTGTAACCGTTCCGTCTTTTTTGAACACCGGCCTTAACTTTGCCAATGCTTCCCACGTCTGCCCGTATCGTATACCTTCATCCTTGTTGAATATGAATGTCTCCTGTCCAAAACCGTCTTCCATGGCTCTCACAGCTTGGATATCAACGATCTGATCATCGAAATATCCTTTTTTCTGAGCCTCTTCCGCCAGGATGTGGCTTCTAAGCGCCAGCTTATCCTGTTTTTCCCTGCTTATGCTGTATTGTGATGCCACTCTTTCAGCCGTTATACCCATTGATAAATAGTGGCCGGGATTGGACCACATTAAGTCAGGATGAGGGAAGTTCATGTTTCCCCCGCCTGGAATCGTGCTCATGCTTTCAACTCCGCCTGCTATTGCCACATCTATGTTTCCAGCCAATATGGCGTTGTGGGCCGTTGCTATGGTTTGAACCCCCGATGAGCAGAACCTGTTGACTGTCTGAGCAGGCACCTCATCAGGAAATCCTGCCAGCCCTGAAGCTGTCCTTCCGATATTCAATCCCTGTTCTGCTTCCGGGAATGCATTGCCCATTACGATGTCCTCAATGTCACCGTAGCCAACCTGAGGAGTCCTGGCCATCAGACCCTTCAGCGTCTGAGCCGCCAGATCTTCCGGCCGCGTGCTTTTTAGGGAACCTTTCGGTGCCTTGCCCACAGCAGAGCGCGCATAACTGACAATAACCACTTCTCTCATATTGCTACCTCGTTTCTTTTGGACTTCCAAGTTTCAGCAAAGCATTCTGCTTCCAGTCTCAGGAACTGCTTTTCATCAATGATGGTTTTTTTTGGAACATCTCCTCCGCATATGACGGATACCACCTTCAGGGCTACATCGTATGTTTCGTCCGATATGAACAACCCTTCATGACTGTTTACAGCTATGATTTCCAGTGCAGCCCTACCTGTGGTTCCCAGCACCTCAGCAGTTTTAAAATCTATGGGCTCAAACCCCTCCGCAAACATATTCAGTGATTTTTGTTTTCCCTTTTGAACAGCATCATCGTTTTCTTTGACAAATACAGTGTTGGCTGGCAGAAGGCCCTTGGCTTTTGCATCATAGGCATTTTCTGCTTTTACCGGAAAACATACCTTGTTCAGCAAAGATTTTAAAAACGGCACCATGTCAAGACCCGGAACGTTATCTCCCTTTGCATATGTTTCCAGTGCCTGTGCAGTCAGTCCGCCTCCCATGGGGCTTAGTCCCTGGCTGCAATCATATCCGAACTTCAAGCCGGTTGGATCAGCCAAAACCGCATGGCTGTTTAAAGCTATTTCATAACCGATGCCAAGAGACATGCCCTTCAAAATCGTGACAACAGGCTTACTGTAATGCCTTATTGTTGATGTGAGACTCTGGAAGGCCCTTGCACAATCGTATGGTTCCTCATCATTTTCCATGTGTGTCCGGCAGCATAAATTTTCGCCGCTTCCCAATATCACCAGACCGTTGTAATTAGTTTCTATTTCCTTTAAAGCTTTTGCTGCCCAATCTGCAGTCTTGGAACCTATGCTGCCATCGCCTCTGAATACCAGTGCGGCAATTCTGTCTCCCATGTCCAATACTGCAGCATCTGCGGTTTCCGTCACAACAGACTCTTTAGCAGATAATTTATCGCTGATCATAGTATTCTCCTTATAATGTTATTTCTTTTTCGTGTCCATTATTTCTGCAAGGCCGCCCCATTTTTCATTGAATATTCCTGCCGGCATCAATTTTATATCATTCATGATGGGCTTGAATTTCATCTGGTTCAATACATCCTTTTCAAGGTCAACTCCAGGTGCAATTTCTGTAAGTTCCAATCCTTCCTTCGTAAGCTTGAACACAGCCCTTTCAGTTACATACAAAACTTCCTTGCCTGATTCTGCTGCAATATGCCCATTAAAGGAAATCTGTTCTATGTCGTTTTTAAATTTAATGATATTTCCTTCTTTGGTGATTTTCAGCTGGCCATTTCCAAGTTCAGCTTCAAGGCCGCCGCAGAATATTGTTGTAAAAACTATCTTCTTCGAACCGCCGGCAACATTCATGAAACCGCCGACACCTATTCCGTCGCCGTTCAGCATGCTGGAGTTGACATTTCCCTTGAAATCTATCTGCAGCGCACCAAGACATCCAAAATCAAGTCCGCCGCCGTCATAGAAATCAAACTCATCCGCCATTTCCAATGTTGCATCTGCATTCCAGCAGCATCCGAAATCATGTTTGTTTGCAGGCATTCCGCCGATACCGCCGGCCTCTGTTGTAAGAGTGAATAAATCCAGCACTCCTTCTTCTGTGGCAACGGATGATACTGCCTCAGGTATTCCCACCCCAAGGTTTACAACATCACCGGGCGTAAGTTCCATGGCTGCTCTTCTTGCTATTACCTTCCTGGGGCTCAAAGCTTCAAGGGGCAGGCTGTCCAGGGGAACCCTTATTTCACCGCTGAAAACAGGATTATACATCGTCTGTGCAGTCTGCCAGTGATATTCCTGTTTGGCCACATATATGTAATCAACCATGATTCCGGGAACCTTGCACTCTTTGGGAGGAATTGTTCCCGACTGAACAATTTTTTCAACCTGGCATATGACTATGCCTCCGCAGGCCTTTGCAGCTTGCGCCAGCGCCAGCTGACCCAGCTGATATCCTTCTTTTTTTATGGAGATGTTTCCTTTTTCATCTGCATATGTACCCCTGATTATGGCCACATCTATTTTAGGCAATTTGTACAGCAGCCACTCCTCACCATGAATGTTTATGAGTTCGACTACCTGTTCTGAATCCTTGGCTCTCTGATTCATGGCACCGCCGCCCTGTCTGGGGTCCATCATGGTTTCAAGTCCTACCTTAGTAATGACGCCGGGTTTTTTTGCTGCGATATATCGTGGCATTGTAGCCATTACGCCTTGAGGCAAATTGAATATTTCAGCCTTGTTTTCCCCAGCCAGCTTTTCTACGGCCGGGCCGCAGCCTTTCAGATGTCCACCGATTCCTCTCTTTATAAGGCCTTCGTAGGCCATGTGAGCCAGCCCTCTGTCTTTCCTGTTGCCTACTCCGGATTGCCAGTAAACAGTCAGGTCTCTTGGATGTCCTGTTTCAAGAAAGCTTAATTCAATTTCAATGACAGATTCCTCTGCAAATCCTCCCAGGGTTATACCCGGGTAGAACAGCGTGTCTCCATCCTTAATAAAATTGCATATTTCACTGGAATTAATGATTTTTTTCATCTCTGCATTCCTCTCTGATTATCTTTTATTATTGAATTTCGGAATCCTTTTTTCAACGAAAGCTTTCATGCCTTCCTTCTGATCCTCTGTGGCAAAGCATAGTGAAAACAATGATTTCTCATATTGCTTACCGGTCTTGATATCGTTTTCAACAGCGTAATTGATAGCTGATTTTGCATACTGCAGGGATGCTGCGGGTTTTTCAGACAGTTTCCCGGCAAGCAGCAGCGCTTCTTTCAGCACATCCTCATCGGGAACACACTTTGTTGCCAAACCTATGTCATAGGCTTCCTTACCCCTTACCACGGACCCTGTCAAGACTACTTCCTTGGCCTTGACCGGACCCACCAGCTTAGTCAAACGTTGGGTTCCGCCTGCGCCCGGTATTACTCCCAGACCGACTTCCGGCAGTCCGAACATGGCTTTTTCTCCCACAATTCTAAAGTCACAGGCCAAGGCAATCTCGCAGCCTCCGCCCAAGGCAGGTCCGTTTACGGCTGCTATTACAGGTATGGGAAGGGATTCCAGCATATCATTTATAAAGTGGGCTTTTTGTGCTGTTCTTTCTGCAGCAAACTGATCTGCATCCATCATTTCCTTAATATCCGCACCGGCAGCAAAAAACTTGGACCCTCCGGTAATAATCAGAACTCTTGCTGAAGTATCTTCCCTGATGATTTCCAGCGCATCCAGCAAATCGTTGTTCAATGCGCTGCATAAGGCATTCATTGCCTGCGGCCTGTTTAATACTATGGTAGCAATTTTTTCTTCAATTGTCAGTATAATGTTTTGAAATTCTTTAACCATGATCTCACATCCATCCATCAGTACTTGTAAAAACCTTCGCCGCTCTTCATTCCTGTCTTTCCTGCTCGAATCATCTGCCTTAGAATCGGCTGCGGAGCATAACCCATGTCATTGAACTCTTCCTTGAAATATTCTGATATGGTCACGCTCAGGTCTATACCGCCGAAATCCAGCATTTGAAAAGGACCCATTGGGTAATTCAAACCAAGCTTTACAGCAGTGTCTATGTCTTCAACCGAGGCAACCCCTTCAGCCAGCAGCCTTGCAGCTTCATTCATATATGGGATCAGCAGCCTGTTGACGATGAATCCCGGGGAATCTTTTTTTACTTCTACGGGTGTCTTTCCCAGCGACAATGCAAATTCCAGAGCTTTTTCTATGGTTTCCTCGGAGCTTTTCATGCCGTAGACAACCTCTACCAGCTTCATAACCGGAACCGGATTGAAGAAATGAATTCCGCAGAACCTTTCCGGACGACCTGAATCTTTTGCAATTTCAGTGATTGACATGGAAGAGGTGTTTGATGCAAAAATTGTATCCGCTTTGCATATTGCGTTCAGTTCTCTGAAGACGCTTTTTTTCAGTTCCATGTCCTCCAAAACAGCTTCTATTACCATATCAACATTTTCTAAATCCTTGAGATTGTCTGTCTTCGTGATTCTGCTCAATATCTCGTCTTTTTGGTCATGAGTCATCTTGCCTTTTTCAATGGACTTCAAAAAATATTTATTCATTCTTTCTACGGAAGCATCAACGTATTCTTGTTTAATATCCCTTAGTACGACCTTATATCCCGCAGCAGCTGCAGTCTGTGCTATGCCGGTACCCATTGTGCCTGCACCCAGAACTCCTATAACCCTTATTTCCATATTGCCCTCCTAAAATCTTGAGCGATATATGGTATATCGCTCAAGACAATTTAATTATTTATCATATTTTTTGAATTTTTCCAGTATCTTTCTCGGAGTTACATACTTCCTGTCGTAAATAGGAATGTCTTTTTCGATACCTGCCAGGTACTTGGCTATGCCCTTCAGTTCTTCCAGGTCGTATCTTGACATCATGGCAACTTCCTCCATCTGCGGAGATCCGCCTCCATGAAGACCTGCAACGATCATGGCTCCTCCAAATTCAGAAATCATCTGGTCTTCTATCATTCTAAAGCATCTGTGGATGTTCTCGGAAGAGATTTTTGGATTTCTCTTTACATATTTATGTAGCAGCTCTCCTACTCCTTCAGAGTAAAATTCCTTTTCAAGAGGCAATGTGGCTATCAGTCCGCCTGCCAGGTCTGCAAGAATTTTATTTTCGTTGTAGATTTCCTCTCCGGCAAGTTTTCTTCCTGCATTTGTCAGTATTTCATCAGGAATGAATGTTCCAGAAGGAGATTTTTCAGCCTTCACTGCGCTGGCGATTCCTGCTGCATAAACCAATTCAGCAAGTCCGATGATGTGGGCAAGCTTGCCTTTAACGTGAGGCTGCTTTTCAATACCGTTATATTCTGCAACAAGTGCTGCCTGGCTTGCAATTACTTCCGATGTAGCCGGTTTGCATCCAGTGTAGGAGTGTCTGTGGAAATGAGCAAACATGAGGGCCAGGAAACCTGCATAAGGAGTTTGTCTCGGGTCTGCGTTTCCGTTCATGAATACTCTGTCATTTGGTATGAATACATCATCGAATATTGTCAATGACTCCATGTCTCCCACATGAGCTATAGGAGCATCGATATATTCTCTGTGGTGTCTTACTCCTGGAAGAGCTGCAATCTTAACTCCTTCCCAGTCTGCAGGGATGGCGAAGGACACTGCATAGTCCTTGTCGTCCGGACCCATGAAACGGGTTGGTGTAACTATTATTTCATCAACATACGGTGCAGCGGAGTTACAGGATTTAGCGCCTCTTACTATGATACCGTCAGGTCTTGTCTCAACTATTCTCAGGTACATATCCGGATCTTCCTGTTCTGAAGGTCTCTTCATTCTGTCACCTTTTACGTCTGTCTGAGCACAGTTTGCAACTATGTCGTTTTCCTGAACATAAGCCAGGAATTTAAGGAATCTTTTATTGTAGTCAGTTCCCAAAGCATCATCCATTTCGTAGGTTACTACCGACAATGCATTTATGGCATCGCTGCCCATGCACCTTTGAATGCAGCCTCCAACTCTGTGGGACAAAAGCTTGGTCATTTTTTGTTTGTTGAACAGGTCTTCTCTTGTTTGGTGAACGTGTGTGAACCTGTTTATGGTTTCACCCGTTAAATGGGATGTAGCTGTGCAGAATTCTTTGTATCTGTCGTCATGGGCACAGTCAAAAGTCTGTCTCATTACATAAATACCGCCTGCTAACCTTGGATCTGATCTGTCTACTATTTCTCCCCCTACATAAATGTTCGGTTTCATTTTAAGTAACCTGTTATAGTATTGTTCATATGTTCCTACTGGCATTATTCTTTTCCTCCTAAAATTTTTTTGTTTGCCTTAGTAGTAGCAATTAATATGCCAATACCTGAAAAAACAGAGCAACATTTTGTACGAAAACTTATACCTGTTGATTTTTCATATGTTTTTATTGTATAGCGCCAGTTTATGAATAATATTTCCATGACACTGGTGCCGTAACATAGTTGTGTTGTATATAAAATATACACAAATTCGTTCCGGTTAAAAAAAATAATGTATATGTTGTATACATTATTTTTCGTAGGTGTCCTTGTCCAAATCATACTTGGACAGTTTTTCATAAAATGCTCTTCTGGATATCTTCAATTCATTTATTGCTTTGGATTTGTTGTTTTTATTTCTTCTTAAGGATTCCTCAATCAGATTTTTTTCAAGCATCTCTATATTAGCCTTTAAATCATAGCACTTTTCTGATTCTTCGTCCAATACGCTGTAAGGCCTGAGGTTTTGCGGCAAATCCTTTACGTTGATTGTATTTCCGCTTTTTACTATGTTTGCATGCTCCAGAACATTTTGCAGCTCTCTAATATTTCCGGGCCAATCATATTTTTGCAGCAGCATTATTACATCAGAAGACAGTGAAACCTTTTCACTGCTGTTTTTATTGATCTTACTAAGAATAAACCTTGAAAGTAAAATAACATCATCCTTTCGCTCCCTGAGCGGCGGTATGTTTAACGGGACCACATTCAGTCTGTAGTATAGGTCGCTTCTGAATGTTCCTTCCTGAATCATGCTTTCCAGGTCTCTGTTTGTTGCGGCTATTATTCTCACATCCAGGGGAATTGTCTTTGTTCCGCCTATGCGTTCTATTTCCTTTTCCTGAATTACCCTTAGTATTTTTGCCTGCATGTGAAAAGACATATCCCCTATTTCATCCAGGAAGATTGTCCCTCCCTGAGCCAGTTCAAACTTGCCGAGTTTTCCTCCTTTTTTTGCTCCGGTAAATGCTCCGTCTTCATATCCGAACAGTTCGCTTTCAAGGAGATTTTCGGGAATTGAGGCGCAGTTTACCTTTATCAGCGGCATCTTGCTTCTTTTACTTTCCTTTTGTATGGCTCTTGCCATAACCTCTTTTCCCACGCCGCTTTCGCCTCTTATGAGCACCGTGCTGTCAGTCTTGGCTACCTTGGAGGCCAGAAACAATACCTCTTTTGTTTTTTCGTTGGAGCATACATACTCATCAAAGGATGGAGATAGTTTCCTTTGTTCATACTTTGACTGAAAGTACTTTGTTATTTCCTTGGTCCTGTTTAATTCCTCAGTCAGCTTGTTTATTTGTGTAACATCATTAAAAATAGATACCGCTCCTACTGTTTTGCCTTCCTTGTACAGCGGAAATGAAAAACCCATGGCATCTATTTTTACGGTCCTCAGATGATCAACATTGTTATGGATTGCCTTTCCGCTTTCCAAAACCTTTATGGCCGTAGCCTCAGGCTCTATGTCCCTGAGTTTCCTGCCGATTGCTTTCTCTGCAGGAATTCCCAGTATTTCAATATAAGCCTTATTTACATAAACGATGGTGGTATTTGCGTCGTTTATCATTACAGCATCTGAAATATTGTCAAGTATACCAAACAGGAATTCGTTATCCCACTCCTGAATATATTCAGTAGTAATACAGTTAAATTTCTTTCTGCTCATTTTTATTCCTTTCGCATACAACCCAGCTGTGTATTTTGTATATATAGTATACACATTATATCATTTTCAGCTTGTTGTCAATACGTTTTCATGAAATTGAACAATTGCTTGTGATGGCACACTTCTTGCACTATACTATTAATAATAAATCTTTTGAAAGAGAGGTTTGAAATGCATATCAATAATCAAAAAAAAATTGCCTGCATAGGCTCGGGCACGATCGGATCAAGCTGGGCGCTTTATTTTGCAACAAAGGGACACCTGGTATCCGTACAGGATATCTCTGATGAGCAGCTGAAGAAATCCAGAAACACCATCTCAGACGGCTTGGATTTTCTGTCCCAAAGAGGCTTATTGCAATCAAGTGCCGGTGAAATACTCAGCAATATCACATTTACAACAAGCATCCGGGAGGCTGTGGAGGACTCGTTTCTGGTACAGGAATCAGGTCCGGAAACTTATGAGATCAAGAAGAAAATCCTGAAGGAAATTGATGAACATGCCCCAAAAGAAGCCATATATGCAAGCAGCACTTCTGGTCTTCTTATTACGGGAATCGCAGAAGATTCTGAATTTCCTCAGCGCTGCATAGGAGCTCACCCGTACAATCCGCCTCATTTGATTCCCCTTGTGGAAATTACAAAAGGTGAAAAAACAGACCCGGAAATAGCAAAAATGGCATACCTGTTTTACAAGGAACTGGGAAAAGAGCCGGTTATGCTGGAAAAAGAGTCTTTGGGATTCATCGGGAACAGGTTGTCTTTTGCACTTTACAGGGAACTGATCTCCCTGGTCCTAAACGGTGTTTGTACCGTTGAGGACATCGATAAGGTTGTTACATACGGAATAGGAATCAGGTGGGCAATTTTAGGACCTGTGATGCTTTATGACCTGGGAGGGGGCGACGCAGGAATCAAGGGAATGGCAAAGCTTGATTTCACCCTCAATCAGGTTTTTAAGGACCTGTCATCCATGGACAAGATGCCTGAGGACTGGTACGGCACAGCAACAGAAGGGTTGATCGCAGAAAGGGAAAACTTCCCGAAGCGCATCGGAAACACAAAGGAAGAAATAGCTGATTTCAGAAACGAAATGCTTATAGAGCTCCTGAAACTGCATAATAAAATATAAAGGAGAATCTCAATGGATAAAGTAATAATTACAGTAGCCACAACCGGAGCCTGGGGCACAAAGGAGAACACACCGTACATACCTTTAACGCCGGAGGAAATAGCGGATGAAGTATATGCATGCGCTAAAGCCGGAGCTTCCATAGCCCATATCCACGCCAGGGACAAAGATGGCAAGGAATCAGTTTCTCCCATTATCTTTGCTGAAATAGTTGAAAGAATAAAGCAGAAAAACTGCAACGTCATACTCAACCTAAGCACAGCCGCTCCGCCACCGGATGATGCCAGACTGGTTCCCATAAGCATTCTAAAACCTGAAATGGCTTCTTATGACTGCGGCAGCATCAATTGGATGCACCACCATGTTTTTTTAAACGAACCTGCATTTTTGGAAAAACTTGGAATATGCATGCAGGAGAACAACATAAAGCCTGAAATTGAAATATTTGATGCCGGCATGATGTATGAATCCATTTACTACCTGAAAAAAGGGATCCTGAAAAGTCCTCCTCATTATCAGTTTGTGCTGGGAGCACCCGGCGGAATGGATGCAACCGTAAAAAATCTCTTGTTCCTTTATGAAATGCTTCCCCCTAATTCCACCTGGAGCGCCTTTGGAATAGGCAAAAACCATCTGCCTATAATGTATGCGGCACTGGCTTTGGGTGCAACAGGCATCCGTGTCGGAATGGAAGACAACATATATTATTCCAAAGGCTTATTGGCAAAATCCAATGCCGAATTTGTAAATCGCGCCGTAAGAATAATTCACGAGCTGGGAAAAGAGGTTGCAGCCCCCGATGAGGCAAGAGAAATCCTTGGCATTTAAATAAAACCGGACAAAAAAATGTTGGAATGCTTTCCAACATTTTTTTAATTAAATTCATTAGTTGCATGTGGTTCCCATGTCTGCTGCAATGTAAGCTCCCGTTACTATGCTTGAAGCATCTGAAGCAAGAAATACAACAACCCCGGCAATTTCGCCTATTTCTCCGAGACGTTTCAGGGCGGTCCTCCCTACTATTTGATCATAAACTTTTGGTATGGATAGCGGTTTGGAATTTATTCCGGTAGGTACATAACCCGGACAAATAGTATTGCATGTGATGCCGTACTTGCCAAGCTCCATTGCTTCGGTCTTTGACAGGCTTACGACTGCAGCCTTTGAGGAGCAGTAGGCAGCTATGTTCTTTGTTCCCACCAAGCCTCCGGCTGAAGCGATATTGATTATTCTTCCGCCCTGGCCTTGCTCTATCATTTGCTTTGCAGCTGCAGCACCTCCGAAAAATGTTCCCTTTACATTTGTGTCATATACTTCATCCCATTCTTCTTCAGTCATTTCAATTACTTTCTTTGTGATACCCATTCCTGCGTTGTTTACTATTATGTCAAGCCTGCCGAACTTTTCAACAGCCTGCTTTACCAGATTTTCAACTTCCGCTCTTACCTTCACGTCACATTTTACGGCTATGGCCTTCTTTCCCATGTCCTCGATTTCCTTGACAACTTCTTCACACTTGTCCAGATGTCTGCTTGACACCACCACACTTGCTCCAAAATGGGCCAAAGCCAAAGCCATTCCTCTTCCCAGCCCTGTGGAGCTTCCTGTTACAATTGCCACCTTGCCCGTCAAATCAAAATTAGGCATTTTTACCTGATCTTCACTCATCTCGTTCCTCCTGAATCAATATTTGATATTTAATAAGTTTAATATGTTCTGCTATTACTTTTGCAATTTTTATACCAACTTAAAATACGGCAGCTTTCGGCAATATTTTTGAAAGAATTTAGACATAAGGCAGATTATTTTCCATAAACTCAATCTTTAAAAAACAGAGTAGTCTAAAAAGTATACAAGTAACTAACGAGCCGAATTAATCTTTGTATATTTTTAATACAACTCGGCACATACATTTTAATAATTTATCTTTACTTGCCTGGTTTTATTTTTGTATAATTTAAAATGACTGCACTTTGCACGATGCTCTTTTATTTAATGAAGGTTAATTGACTTGGCATACTTATTGCTTAAATCAATATGAAATAAAAAAGCTGGTTGGTAACATAGAGTCACATGAAAGGAGTATGTGAAAAGAAAACGCTTTTTTATAGGTGAATAAGTAAACCAAAAAAATTATAGGAGGATTCACTTATGTTAGGAGTAATTGGAGTATTGTTTTCACTGGTATTGATTATGGTTATAGTGTATAAGGGAGTCGGAGTAATACCTGCATCCGTCTTATGCGCATTGATTGTAATTGTAACTACCGGCGGCGAAATATGGGACATGTTGGGAAATGCATTCATTCCCGGCACCACAGGCTTCGTCGGCAGTTATTTCTTCCTGTTAACTACGGGAGCGCTTCTTGGTCAGGCAATGGGTGACAGCGGCACCGCCAAGTCAATAGGTCAATTTCTTGTATCAAAACTGGGTGTACAGAACGTAATGTTGATTACAACAATAACAACTGCAATATTAAGCTACGGCGGCGTAAGTTTGTTTGTACAGACATTTACAGTAATTCCGCTGGTACTCGGAATATATAAAGAAGCAGACATACCGAAGAGATTCATGGTCGGATCTTTCGTTCTAGGAAACGGTACGTTTGCCATGACGGCATTGCCCGGCCTGCCGTCACTGCCGAACCTCATTCCAACAAATTATCTTGGTACCACACCAACAGCTGCACCGATAATGGGTATAATATGTTCTGTATTTATGTTTGTGGCAGGCCAGTGGTTCTTAAACAGAGAACTTAAAAAATCCCGTGCCAAAGGTGAAGTTTTCGAAATCAACCATGCCACAGACGATAAATTCCTCAACATATCCACAAAAGGCGATTTGCCGTCAACAGCGGTTGCTTTCTTCCCCATTTTGGTTGTAGTGGTTTTAATTATTGCCTTTTCCGGAAAATTCCAGAACAAAAACTTCGGTGTTAGTATTTTTCTCGTGACAGGAGCCATTTTGACATACCTGCTGAACTGGAACCGCATGGACAACAAGCTTACGACAATGAACGAAGGAATAAAAAGCGCCATTATACCTCTACTGAACACAGCTGCCCTGGTGGGATACGGAACTGTGGTTTCAAAATCCTCAGCTTTCCAATCCTTTGTTGATTTTGCACTGGGACTGGACCTGAGTCCTTACATATCAGCAGCAGTGGCTACCAATATCGTTGCAGGTATCACTGGTTCTGCAGCCGGCGGTCTGGAAATCTTCATGAAGGCCTTATCGCAGCAATATCTGGCATTGGGAATAAACCCTGCTGCGTTCCACAGAGTATCTGCCATCGCATGCGGCGGCCTGGACTCCTTGCCGCACAATGGGGCAGTTAACACCATGTTCATGCTGATGGGAACAAATCATAAACAAAGTTACTTTTACGTGTTCGTAATAATGTGCATCATACCGATTGTAACAACAGCACTTGCCATTGCCCTGGCCTACATGGGAATTGTGTAACAGTATGTAATTCGTGCAACATTTGATTTAACCCAGTATTTTTCCAAACTCCCTGCTGTGCAGGGAGTTTGGAAAAATAACTTTTTTGTTTGAGGATGTATATATGAAAACAAAAATTACTGAAATGTTAGGCATAAAATATCCCATATTGTGCGGAGGACTGTACGGACTGTCAGACGCTAATCTTGTTTCGTCTGTATGCAATGCCGGAGGACTGGCTTTTATATCGTCCAGTGACCTGGGAGACAAAGAACTGTTGAGGGAGGAAATACAAAAGACAAAACAGCTGACGTCAAATCCCTTTGGTGTCAATATTTCCCTGCTGGCTGAAACAAAAAATAATCTCAGTCACGACTACATTGATGTTATAATTGAAGAACACATTCCCGTTGTGGAAACATCAGGCAACAACCCTGCAGAGTATATCAAAAGGCTGAAGGCAGAAAACATTAAGGTTCTGCACAAGGTAGTAACCGCCAGACATGCCATAAAAGCAGAAGAAGCAGGGGCAGACGCCATAATTCTCGTAGGTTATTCAGCAGGAGGGCATCCTGGCATGGAAGAAGTGGGCTTGTTTGTAAACCTGCCTGAAACCGTCAGATCCGTGAATATTCCGGTCATAGCAGCCGGAGGAATCTGCAGCGGAGAAGGCCTTGCATGTTCCTTAATCATGGGAGCAGAAGGCATTTTGATGGGAACTGCTTTTGCCGCCACACAGGAATCACTTTTTCATGACAATATTAAAAACAAAATCCTGCAGTCCAAATCAACCGATACGGTTGTTGTGTTCAAATCAGTCAGAAATGCCTTCAGATGCTATAAAAACAACCTGACCCAAAAAATTATTGAGCTGGAAAAAAACAATGCTTCTCCACAAGAACTGTTCAGCTATCTGAAAGGCTTTGATGCCAAAAAAAGCTATATGGAAGGTGATGCTGACAACATATTGGTACCCATGGGGCAAGCAGCCGGGCTTATTGACCGCATCCCTACCTGCAGGGAACTGATTGATAACATAATTTCACAATATGACAGCATAGTCTTGAATCATTAAAATCAACAATTAATAATTGCGACATTGGAGGAAATATATGAATATAAAGAAAAAAAGATTGTTTGTGCTTGCTGCCACCATAGTAATAAACCTCTGCATCGGCTCGGGTTATGCATGGAGCGTCTTTGCGGGACCTCTGGTAAAAGAATTCGGATGGACTGCAGCTGCCACAGCACTGACATTTACAGTAGCTAACAGCGTAAGCCCGGTAATGATGATCACCGGAGGAAAACTTCAGGACAAATTCGGACCCAGATGGGTAATCTTTGCAGGCGGGATACTTTATGGAGGAGGCATTTATCTCTCATCCATGACCACTTCCGTAACATGGCTTTATGCAACCTACGGAATAACAGGCGGCTTCGGCATGGGCCTTGTATACAGCAGCACCATAGCAAATGCAGTAAAATTTTTCCCGGAAAAAAGAGGTCTGGTATCAGGATTGGTAACCGGAGGATACGGTTTCGGCCCTGTAATATTTGCACCCATATTGCAAAGAATAATTGCAGCATCAGGTGTTCTGTTCACTTTCAAGGTACTGGGGCTTCTTAACATTTTGGTTATAACATTCGGATCCCAATTTATAGCAACCGCTCCGGCAAATTATATACCCGAAGGCTGGACTCCGCCTCAGTCAAAAACTTCATCTATTAGCAGCGACAAAACGTGGCTGCAGATGATTTCAGACCCCGTATTCTATCTGTTGTTCCTCATGCTGACATTCGGTGCTACTTCAGGTTTGATGATTATCAGCCAGGCATCCACCATCGCTCAGGACATGGTCCTGGTAAATGCAGGAACGGCAGCCATAGCAGTTAGTATGGTGGCAATAGCCAATACAAGCGGAAGAATCATCTGGGGCGTCATATCAGATAAATTCGGCAGATACAATGTACTGCCTGTAATGTACGTGTTGTCTGCTTCCATGATGTTCCTGCTTACAACCGTAAAGGAAGGACAACTGCTATTATTCACAGCTTGCGCCATGACAATAGGCTTTTGTTTCGGAGGATTCATGGGAGTATTCCCTGCATTGACTGCTGACAGCTTCGGTACTAAAAATAACGGCATCAACTATGGAATCATGTTCATCGGTTTTGCCCTGGGCGGATACATCGGTCCAATGCTGGCAGCCAACATAAAGGCTGCAAATAACGGCGATTACACCAAGGCATTTCTGATTGCTTCCTTATTGAGCGTCATAGGCATACTTCTTACATTCGCCGTACGAATATTAAAAAAAAGAATCACCTTGCAGTTTAAACAGGCAATGTGAAACAATCAATATTCATAAAGTTAACCGGTATTTTAAAAGCCGGTTTTTTTTATTGCGTAAAAAGTAAGTCAATGATTTTTCAAATATACACTTTTTATAGCAAAATATCGTCTTCACCGTCTATATACTATGTATACAACTTTTTAAGACTAACGATAATCAGGTGTATATAAATTATACACATAAAAATCAACAGTCCCGCAAACATGTTAACTTCTTAACATTTCTGCCTTTGAAACGCTTGGCACAATATTTGCTATATTTATAACGAACAAATCATTACAAATATGGAGGATATGATGTTTGAAAAAAAACATGAACTGATCAGAAAACTTGCTCGAGAATTTGCCCAAAATGAAATAGCTCCTTATGCACAAGAGATAGATCAAACAGGTGAATACCCAGTGGAATTGAAGAAAAAAATAATCAGCAGCAAGTTTCATTGCGTTACCATTCCGGAGCAGTACGGCGGCTGCGGCGGAGATTACAAATCTGCAGCCATAGTAACTGAGGAGATCGCCAGAGTATGTGCATCTTCCGTAACGCAAATAATGCCAAACTCTTTGTCGGGGGCTCCGATAATGCTGTTCGGCAATGAAGAGCAAAAGCAGAAATACTTAAGAGGAATGGCCGAAGGAACAATGATTGGAGCCTTTGGAATAACAGAGCCGGGTGCAGGCTCCGATACGGCAGCCATAGCTACCACAGCCGAAAAAGACGGCGACTTCTACATATTGAACGGCAGAAAGTGCTTCATCACAAACGGGCCTGTATGCGACTTCATAACCGTATTTGCAAAGACAGACACCAAGGCCAAAGGCGTAAGCGGCATAAGCGCATTTATAGTGGAAGCAAACTGGGAAGGATTCTCACGGGGTAAGACAGAAGACAAATTAGGCATACGAGGCTCAAAAACCTGCGACATAGTGCTGGAGAATGTGAGAGTGCCCAAGGAAAACCTGCTTGGCAAGGAAGGTCAGGGTTTCAAAATCTGCATGGCAACCCTTGACTCAGGCAGAATCACAGTAGCTTCACAAGGCCTTGGAATAGCTCAGGGAGCCTTTGATGAAGCCGTAAAATACACACAGGAAAGAGTTCAGTTCGGCAAGCCATTATCAAAGCTTCAGAATACGCAGTTTGAAATAGCTGACATGGCTACAAAAATTCAATGCGGAAGGCTTCTGGTTTATGACGCAGCCCACAAAAAGGATACGGGAAGGCCCTACACCCAGGAAGCTGCAATGGCTAAATACTACTGCGGCGACCTGTGCAACGAAATTGCATACAGATCGCTGCAGCTTCACGGCGGGTATGGTTTCATCAAGGATTACCCCATTGAGAGAATGTACAGAGACGCAAGGATCGTATCAATTTATGAAGGTACGTCAGAAATTCAAAAGGTTGTAATTTCCGGAATGATACTGGGAAAAAAATAAGGAGGCCATTATGAATATATTAGTTTGTGCGAAACAAGTTCCCAATACAAATGAAGTTAAGATAGATCCGGTAAAAGGTACGCTCATAAGAGACGGCGTAGAGAGCATATTGAATCCGGACGATGCAAATGCCCTGGAAGAAGCATTGAAACTGAAAGACACATATGATGATGTGAACATAACGGTAATTACAATGGGACCTCCTCAGGCAGATGATATGCTCAGAGAATGCCTAGCAATGGGGGCCGATGAAGCCATACTTTTAAGTGACAGGGCTTTTGGAGGTGCAGACACCTGGGCAACTTCAAATACGATTTCTGCAGCAATTGAAAAAATAGGAAACTACCATATAATCTTTGCAGGCAGACAGGCCATTGACGGCGACACTGCTCAGGTTGGACCGCAAATAGCAGAAAAGCTTGGAATCCCGCAGATAACCTATGTGCAAAGCTTCGAGCTTTCTGATGATGAGATAATGGTTCAGAGGCAGCTTGAAGACGGATACGAGGTAATAATGGTCAAAACACCGGTGCTGCTCACTGCCGTAAAAGAGCTGAATAAGCCTAGATACATGAGTGTCAAGGGAATATATGACGCTTACAGCAAACAGATTCCGGTGTGGGGACTTAAGGATATACAGGTTGACGAAGCCAAAATCGGATTAAAATCATCTCCTACTAAAGTTTTCAGGTCCTTTACACCTCCTCCAAAAGGCAAGGGCATGATGCTCGAAGGAAACCTGAAGGAAAAAGTTAACTCGCTTATGTATGAACTTAAACTAAAACATGTTATTTAAAGGAGAATCATCATGGATAATTTAACAAGTCAGTATAAAGATGTATGGGTATTTGCAGAGCAAAGACACGGTGTTATAACTCCCGTTGTATATGAATTGCTTGGAGAAGGCAAAAAAATTGCAGGTGAAACCGGTTCAGATCTCTGCGCACTTTTGATAGGCAAAAATGTATCATCCCTGGCAGACGAGCTCATCATGTACGGAGCTGACAAGGTTTATGTGGCAGATGATCCGCTGCTGGAAAACTACACAACAGATGGATACACAAAGGTATTTTCCGATGCCATCAGCAAATACAAACCTGAAATAGTTCTTTACGGCGCAACGCACATCGGAAGGGATTTAGCTCCTAGAATTGCAGCCAGGGTAAATACCGGCCTGACAGCAGACTGCACAAAGCTTGAGGTTGACCCGGAAGATAAAAAATTGAAGCAGACAAGGCCGGCATTCGGCGGAAACCTCATGGCTACCATAATCTGTCCTGATCACAGGCCTCAGATGTCCACAGTGAGACCCGGAGTAATGGAAAAAGCAGCAAAAAACGAAACCAATAGAGGTACCGTTATAATAGTAGATTTAAAACTTCAGGCCGAGGACATCAGAACCAGGATAATAAACATCATTAAAAGTAAGAAGAACATAGTATCCTTAACCGATGCTGACATAATCGTATCAGGAGGAAAGGGCCTTGGCTGTCCTGAAGGATTTAATCTTATAAAGCAGCTGGCGGATGTATTGGGCGGTTCCGTGGGCGCTTCCAGAGCCGCAGTGGATGCAGGCTGGATCGATCACTCAAACCAGGTGGGACAAACAGGAACAACCGTTAAACCCAAAATATACATAGCCTGCGGAATTTCCGGAGCAATCCAGCATCTGGCTGGAATGTCGCAATCAGATATCATAATAGCAATAAACAAAAATCCGGATGCACCAATATTCAGTGTTGCCGACTACGGCATCGTAGGTGACCTTAATCAGGTTATACCAATGCTTGTAGAAGCCTTTTCTGAACATAGAACTCAGACTGCATAATAAAACAGCATAATCCATATATTAAGGCAGAACATTCTACCTCCCCCGTTCTGCCTTAAACACATTGTGTGGTCCATCTTATATAGCTTTTAATCAAAATAAAAACGGCAGGGTTCATCTGCCGTCAGGTAAAAAGTACCTGCCTTGTCATTTCACCGAATAGTAAAACTCCCTGAGCTCATCCTTCTTTTCCTTAACCAGTTCTGTTTTTTTGATTCCCTGCACCGCACCCTCCAGGGCGTAAAGTCTGTTTATTCACGCTGACTCATCAATTGCTTTTATTTTAAGCCAAGCCTGCTTGCTTCCCGTTTTTTTAAGCTGCTCGAAGTCCATGATTCCTACCTGATTAAGCTGTTCCTCTACGGACTTGCCTATGTTCGGCAGCTTTGACAATTCTCCCATATACATCCTCCCGTTATTGGCAGCTAAAGCCGAATTCATCTGTCGGCTGCTGAATATATTTTACTATCATCGGCGTAAACAATCAATTACAAAAAATCTGCAGTCTTAAGCTTCAGTCCAAATTCTTTTTATGAAATGAGCATACAGCTGCACGGTCTCCTATGCATTTTGTTTAAAAGTGTCTGTCGCGGGTATATAGATTTAAAGAAGTAAAACCAACAGAGAAAATCACAATAAGGAGGTTTGAAAAATGAAAAAAATACTTGTTCCCGTTGACGGTTCTGATGCTTCAAAAAAAGCCGCTCTAAAAGCCGTTGAAATGGCAAAGAAATATGACGGCAGCATAACATTCATGTATGTTGCATCAATGCCGGCCGATATGACCAGAACCAGGTATGGTATAGTTGTACCTTATGATTTCGGACAAATAGAAAAAGATTTGAGAGAAGAAGGCAGAAAATTCTTGGATTCATTCGTTGCAGAAGTTGACAGCGGCGGAATCAGAATAGATAAAATTCCCACATTCGGAGAACCTTACGAGGAAATATTGAGAACTGCAGCAGAAGGAAACTTTGAGCTGATTGTAATGGGAAGAAGAGGATTTTCAAAGATTAAGCGATTCTTCATAGGTTCGGTAACCCAAAGGGTAATATCAGATTCTCCCTGCCCTGTATATGTAGTTGTGGAGTAAATACAAAAACTTCCTGAAAGTTCAGGAAGTTTTTTTGCCTTATGTTATTGATTGATTACTGTCCCTGCCAGATATGAATGAGACTCCTATTAATTCCTCTTGCAAATACATCGGTTCGGTTTGGTCCCCATGAAACAGCTGCAGGTTCGGAGTCAAGATTTCCGCCGATGTTCTGCCAGTCTTCCCACCTTGAACCGTTCCAAGTCTTCTTAATCAGGTTGTTGTTTCTTCCCCTTGCGAACACATCCAGGTGATTTGGTCTTCTGGATGAAACCGCAGGCGCAGATGTCAGATTTCCTCCAAGGCTTTCCCAGCCGCTCCAGCTTCTGCCGTCCCACCACTTGTGAATAAGGTCGTTGTTCACACCTCTTGCAAACACATCTATTCTGTTAGGTCCCCATGAAACTGCCGCAGGAGAAGATGCCAGCGATCCACCGAGGTTTTCCCAGTCGTTCCATCTCATGCCGTCCCACCATTTGTGGTAGAGACCGTTGTCTGTTCCACGCACGAACACATCGAGGCGGTTAGGCTGCCATGAGGCTGCAGCCGGTGCTGATGTCAGAATGCCCCCAAGATTTTCCCAGCCGCTCCAGCTTCTGCCGTCCCACCATTTGTGGTACATGCTGTTGTCGGTTCCTCTTACAAATGTATCGATCCTGTTTGGTCCCCATGAAACCGCCGCAGGCGCTGATGTCAGAATGCCGCCTAGGTTTTCCCAACCACTCCAGCTTCTGCCGTCCCACCATTTATGGTACATGCTGTTATCCGAACCTCCCACAAACACATCCAGCCTGTTGGGCTGCCATGAAGAAACGCCGGGTGCTGTTGAAAGTACTCCCCCCAGATCCTCCCATGAAGACCAGCCCGGTGCAGGCGAAGGTCCCGGACCGGGTCCCGGTCCCGGCATCCTTCCTCTTAAAAGTTCCAGTACGATTTCAATGAACCTTATCAATATCCTATCCATAATGCTTCTCGGAATGTTGAACTGCCTTGAAACAGCTCCGAACCATGGCGTCTGGCTCTGAAACCTTGAATACATCTGATTCGCCGGCATGTTTAAATTCTGCTGGCTTATGATATAATTGGCTACAAGGAAAAACAATAAGTCAGCTATGTTCCTGTTCAGTCCCGATCGTTCAAGCTCTCCGTACAAATCGTTGTGGTCCGTGCGGATATTCTGCATGATGTCCTGTACATTTCTTTGCTGCTGTGCATATAAGTAATATTGATCATCACTTGGAGGGAACTGGTATCCTCCGTATGGATTATTAAACATTTTACAATCCTCCTTAAAATAATTACATACATTATTTTATTTAGATTGCCGCCACTTGTTACTGCTTAACGCAAATTATCCATACATGTCTCATACAAATACAGATGAGTTTCTCCTGTAAACCAAAAAGGCAGTCTCATTCAACTGTTGAATGAAACCGCTCCAAATATACTCATTTATTCTGCAGCCTGAAAGGCATTCCCTGGAAAATCTTCATCATCTATATTGTCTTCCATGGTTCTGATTTTTGTGTCATATATGACTTTAAGAAAGGCTGCGCTGATTACCAGCGATGCAACCTCTGCAATGGGGTACGCCCACCATACCATGTTAACTTTGCCTGTGAGTGAAAGCAAATATGCTGCAGGCACAAGAACAATGAGCTGCCTTCCCACAGAAACCAGCATGCTCATGATGCCGTTTCCAAATGCCTGGAACACTGAACCGGCTACAACCGAAAAACCTGCAAAAACATAGCTTAAGCTGATTATCCTCAAGGCTGGGATTCCAATTACAAGCATGTCTTCCGAGGCATTGAACATATGAAGCAGCAATACAGGATAAACCTGAATCATAACCAGAGCCAGCAGCATTATGCTGACGGCAATTTGTATGCTGAGCCTTATTGTGCGGATTATCCTTTCCTTGTTACGCGCACCGTAATTGTATGAAATTATGGGAACCATGCCGTTGTTAAGACCGAAAACAGGCATAAACGCAAAACTCTGAAGTTTAAAGTACACTCCGAACACTGCCGTAGCAGTGGAAGAAAACTTCATGAGTATGCTGTTGATGCAGTAGGTGGTTACGGAAGTAATTGAGAGCATGATGATGGAAGGTATCCCTACAGAGTATATTTTCCTGACAGTGTTCAAATCCGGTTTGAATCCCTTCATGTTGATTGAAATTTCACGGTTTACACGCACATTGAACGAAACGGCCAAAAGAAATGCCACAATCTGTCCGATAACCGTAGCCACGGCTGCTCCCTGGATTCCCATTCTTGGAGCTCCGAACATACCGAATATGAGGATAGGGTCAAGGATTATGTTGATGATGGCTCCCGTTCCCTGTGTCAGCATGGTGTAGAAAGTCTTGCCCGTGGACTGCAGCAGCCTTTCGAATGTTATCTGACCGAAAATACCGATGGAAGCCACGCAGCAGGTTGTCAGGTAAGAAATCCCGTACCGGATTATTTCCTGGTTGTCGGTCTGTGCCTCGAAATAAGCCTTTACCAGGGACATTCCGAACACCAGAAACACCAAGTAGCTCAAGAATGCCAGAAAAATACCGTTGACGGCTATCTTGTCCGCCTCGTTGTATTTCTTCTCTCCAAGGCTTTTTGACAGCACAGCGTTTATTCCCACACCTGTACCGACGCCTATTGACATCATGAGATTCTGAACCGGAAATGCCAGAGACACTGCAGTAAGTGCATTTTCGCTTATCCTTGCCACAAATATGCTGTCCACCACATTATATAAAGCCTGTACAATCATCGATATCATTATAGGTACCGACATGCTGACAAGCAGCTTCCCCACAGGCATGAAGCCCATCTTATTTTCGCTTAAGTTTTCCATTTTGCCCTCCGATACTGTTAAGTAAGTCATAAAAATAAAGTTGCTTAAGCAACTTTATTCATCTAAGGTGTAATTATATTCCTAACAGCATAATAAGTCAACCGGAAGAACATAATTCTTCAGAATTTTATTGAAGGCTCTCCATGGCATTTTTTGCCCAGTCGGAATCGGCAAAAACTGCTCTTCCCACACCTATGAAATCGGCCTTGCCTTCCTGGATGAACTTATCGGCAGCGGATGCGTCGGTTATTCCACCTGTAAGTATTACCGGTATACCTACAACGCTTTTCACGGCTTCGGAGAGAGAAGCGAAATATCCCTGCTCCTTGTTGTCCGGTAAAATGAATCCGCACATGCCGCCGGATATGTCAATGACGTTTACTCCAGCCTCTTCAAACAGTTTTGAAGCAATCTTGCTGTCCTCTATAGTTGTTCCGCCTTCCATGTAATCCGAAGCACCCAATCTAAGAAACACGGGATAATCATCGCCCACAGCATCCCTTACTGCTTTTATGACTTCCAGATGAAATTTTACCCTGCCGTAAATATCATTTCCGTACTCATCTGTTCTCTTGTTTGTTAAAGGAGACAGAAACTGGTTCAAAAGGTATCCGTGAGCCGAGTGTATTTCAACACCGTCAAATCCTGCTTCCTTGGCACGCAGTGCGCTGTCTTTGTACCTGGCGGTTAAACCCCTGATGTCATCCTTTGAAAGCTCCCTGGGAATTGTGTCGTTGAGCTTTCTCGGATTAAGGACATGAGAAGGACCAACTGTATTTACGGTTACTTCCTTCCTAGCCAGACTTCCTGCATGGTTAAGCTGCATTACAGCCTTGGAGCCGTTTTTATGTATTACTTCTGCAAGTTGTTTCAATCCTTCCACACAGCTGTCATCAGCAACTGAAAGCTGGTTTAGACTTGCCTTTCCGTCTTCGGAAACATAGCTGTGCTCGATGATAATAAGTGAAATGTAACCGCCCTTTGATTTCTCATGGTAGTAGTCCAGAACCTCCCTGCTTACTTTTCCGTCATTATGTGCCTTTGCTGTTGCCATGGGCGGCATCACCAGCCTGTTTTTAAGTTTTATCCTGCCGTTGTCAAAAGATTTCGTTAAAAATGACATGTTTCCTCCTTCTGTTACTGGTATAGTCTTCATATTTTATACGATAAATTTAAGTCTACCCTCAACTCTTTTACATACACACGTCCATGCGTACAAGCCTTGAACTGCTCAGGGACACATGCACTTTAAAATCTTGCGGAATGTCTTCAAAAACAACCAGGTCTCCTGCTTCTGCACGGATAGTTTCACTGTCGAGTTTAAAAACGGCGTGACCGTTTCCACAGTAAAAAGCGGTGCAGAAATATGGTCTTCCGCACTGAACACACCAATCGTTTTGCGCCGCACAGTCCTCATCAATGACGGACATTCTGCCAAAGCAGTCCTTTGAAACCATCAGGTTAAAATCCGTTACCATGCCTTCTGCAGAGGACTCCCATCCTCCGTCAAATATGTCTATGTCCTTGTATGGTTCCATGGTCAAATCATAATGACCCTTGTGGTATACGCGGGCTGTACCCTCAAGCATGATAAGGTGCCTGGTGTAGTTTTCCAGCATTGTGTACTTCGCCTCTTCATCACTGAAGGAAACCGCCTTACTTATTCTGAATTTAAAATCTCTTGAAGCATAGTTTGAATTTTCCGGATATATGAAGTACTGACTGCTTTTGCCTCCTGCCCACTGGGAAACAACAGCAGTGCCTTCGTTTATAACAGCTATTTTCAAATTATTCACCCCATTCATATCTTTTGTTAATATTATACAATATCATTGATGCTTTAATCAAGACGTTTGAGCATATTGCATTTATTCATACCGGAAGAAATATTTTTTTGATGCGCTGTTTAAGCTGTTATGATAAAATATAATAAAAAAAAGGAAGGTTCATATGCCAGCGTTAAGATTCAGGGCTATAGATGCCAGCAAAATACTAGAAATAAGCAAGGAACTCACAGACGAACTTCAAGAACTGATACAATGCCCCAGAAGTTATTTCACCCTTGAGGTTGTCCAGTCAAGATTCATAACCGACGGTCAATTCGTTGAAGGACCTGCCTCGGTAGATGTGTTCTGGTTTGACAGAGGCCAGGAAATACAGGATAAGACAGCAGAAATAATCACCCGCTACATAAATTCATCAGGATATGAAAGCGTGGACATCATATTCCACACTCTGGAGGAAAATCGGTACTACGAAAACGGAGAGCACTTCTAACCTGCTACAGCTAGAACCCTCATTCCATGACAAGCTTTACTTTCTCAAAACCAATAGAAGCATACTAAGCAGGAACTCCCCTCATACAAGAAGGGAGTTTTTATAATTTACCTTATGGCAACAAACTCACATCCCTTTTTCTTACCTTTTATATAGTTTTGTCACCGCTTAAACTGTATAAAGATTTTTCTGCAAGCTAATTGATATAATTTTATTTAACATACTATTGACTGCAAAGTAGCTTTGCACTTTATAATATTTTTAAATAGGTTATGACATAAAAGTCTAACCTGAAATAATTATGGGGAGATGAAAAGTATGAGAAATACAAGAACAGTAAGTGCATTGCTAATATTTTGTATTTTAATCAGTTTGATGACTGGTTGTACAAATCCTGCAGCAGAGAATAAAGTTGCAGAAGGCATTTACAAGCCAGGGACTTATTCAGCATCAGCTAAAGGTTATGGTGGCGATGTTACCGTAACAATTGAAGTTGATGCAAATAAAATTCTGACAGTGACTGCCGAAGGGAAAAATGAAACTGATGGTATCGGTAGTAAGGCTATTGAACAGTTGCCTAAAAAGATTTTTGAAGAACAAAAAGTTGATGTAGATGGAGTATCAGGTGCAACTTATACAAGTAATGCTTTGTTGTCTGCCGCTAAGGCTGCCTTAAATGAAGGTATGGGAATTGAGAACACTCAAGGTAAAATGAAACCTGGTACTTATACTGCTTCTGGATTAGGATTTAGATTATTTGAAGAAATTGAGGTAAGTGTCACTGTAGATGAAACATCAATTCTTGCTATAGAAGTCAGCACTGATAATGGAGAAACAAAACCTATATTGCAATCCGTTATTGATAAAATGGTACCACGTATGGTAGAAGGGCAATCAATCAATGTTGATGCTATAACAGGAGCTACAGCTTCCAGCAATGCGGTCAGAACAGCTGTGACAGAAGCTTTGACTGCTGCTTATGTGGCTGGTGGTTCATCACCTGACTCAGTTGATACTTTTAAGAATGATCCTGTAAAAAATACGGATAAAGCTGAAACAATAAATACAAAGCTTCTCGTATTGGGATTGGGTGGTTCCGGAACTACAGCTGCGATGAGAGCAGCTGAAAAAATGTATGAAGCTGATCCTTCTAAAGTAGATGTTTTAGCTATTGATAAGGCAGGTAAATTTGGCGGTACATCATCAGTAACAAGTGAAATGTTTTCTGTTAATGCTCCTAAATTCCAAGATGAATTTAATGGTGGTAAGGATTATGTAAACAAAGAACAGCTGCGCGATGCATGGCTAAAATATACTGAAGGCGATGCTAAGACAGAGATGGTGGATTTGTTGTTAGACAATTCCGGAAAAGTTGTAGATTGGTTAATGTATGACCATGGCTTTAAATTCTCTACTCCTAAGCGCGGTTTTACTGAAGCAGACGTTTATGAAGTAAAATATCAATACTTGCCAAATGATACCGGTACGAAAGAGTATGCTAAAACATATTCTTATTTCGAAGGAATAATGAATGACTATACTGAACTTGGCGGAAAGTTTATGCTTGAGACAGAAGCATACGAATTGATATATGACATCCAGAGCAAGACTGTAAAAGGCGTAAAAGCACGCAGTTATGACGGAAAAGAGTATGAAATTTATGCAGATGCAATTGTTCTGGCAACAGGTGGATTTGCAGGTAATGGAAAAATGGAAACAAAATATTTCAGCAATGAATATTACCCGTTAAAGGGTGAGTGGAAACATTACGGGATGCACCAAAACGATGGTAAAATGATTGAAAATGCAATAGGTATAGGAGCAGGCACATACAATATAGGTATGCCTCCTATGGTTCATGTGGCTGGAACACCTGCTTTCTTAACAGGTTATGCTAGAAATGAAATTCCCGGAGTAATTGGCCGTATGACAGGAAGAACAGCTACATGGACACCCGGAGATATACCATTAAATATGGTAATTGCCAAAAACTCATTAGCAATAAACAGAGAAGGCAAAAGATTTACTTCTGAAACGGGTGTTGGAATGTTGGATCCATGGAAGTCAGGAGCAAATTATTTCAGCATTTGGTCGAATGACCAGGTGCAGAAAATTAAAGAAAATGGTTTCAGTATCGCATCAGAAGGTCCAGGAACGGGCTATTTAGGACATCAAACTGCAATTCCTGCCAATATACCGTTGCCTGAAACAGATGAAGTTTTACAGTCAGCTATAGATGCAGGATTTGTTTATAAAGCAGATACTATAGCAGAATTAGCAAAATTGATAAGTGTGGATCCTGCTGTTTTAGAAAAAACAGTTGCCACTTATAACAGCTATTGTCAAAGTGGTCAAGATTTAGATTTTAAAAAACCTGCTGAATTTTTAGCTGAAATAGGTGAAGGACCATACTATGCAGTTGTAGGGACTCCGTATTGCTACAGCACTTGCGGTGGCTTGAACATTAATGAGAACTTCAATGTGCTCATGACAGATGGCAAAACACCAATAAATAATTTATATGCTGTAGGAACAGATTCCATGGGTGTACTCTTTACTGAAAAGAAACCATATGTTACATTTGGCGGAGCAGCTCAAGGCTGGGCTTTCACTTCCGGTTACTTAGCTGGCGAAGTTATAGCAGAAAGAGTATTAGGAAAATAAATGTTAAAGCAAAATAAAGACTCGAATTTTCGAGTCTTTATTTTTATTATTACAAAAGTGAAAAAATGTGCTATAATTGTTATATATTGAACAATGTGAGGTGATTTGTATTAAATACCGTGTTGGAGAAATTTCAAAGTTCTTGGGTGTTACAACTGAATCATTGAGAAACTATCAAAAACTGGAAATAATTGAACCTAAGAAAGATACTGACAGTACATACAAACATTTCAATTCAATATCGGTTGGCAGGTTGCTTGCAATGAGGAAAATGCGTAATGCTGGATATAGTTTAGCAGATATTTCTCAATCAATGAAGGAGTTTTCCCTCCAGGAATATTATGATACATTTACTAATAATACACAATTATTAAAACAAGAGTACGAATATACCAAAAACCTTATTGAAAGAATGGAAAACCATTTATCCTTTACCGGAAAATTAATGGAAGAACAAATTCAATTTAAAATAGACAAAAGCCCTACGTTTTATTGCTTTGATTACATGGTGGATAATGAAATTACCATAGAAGATAGGTCTTTAAAACATTTTGCCCAATGGGCAGAGCATATGTTATTTGTTCTAAATTATTCCCCTTGTTCTTTAGAAAGTTTAAGTCATGGCAGCAATTCATTAAGAATTGGGTTAGCAGTAGAAGAAAAATATTTAAATGCCTTGAATTTAAATATTTCTGAACCTGTTTATATGCGTACTTCTAAATTAAGCATTATATGTTCTATCCGACATTATCTTAATGGTAAATTAGTTGAAAATTATGCGGAAAAAATTCAAAAGTATATTATAAATAATAATATAACAGCAATTGGTGAACTATTTTATGTTAACGAAGTTTCTTTTCACCAAAATGGCGAGGAATATTTCTATAGTAAATTATATATTCCGATAGAATGACTGTTACTGAAATTCCATGTTTCCTAAAAATTTTCATAACGTTAAAGAAGAAATTTATGCTGACTTATACTAACAGCAAGACAAAATCATCCCAAACATTTTCAGAATCCCGGCATGTCGTGGGATCCTTCACCGTTCAGGATGACTATTTGTTTTGTTATCTTTTTTTTATTCTATCTCATAAATAATTAGCAGTTATAACCATTCAAGTATTATTGTCAGTGGGCTACTTTTGATTCGATGTCCATGACCTCTTCAATGTCGATTTGTGTTTCCCGGGAAATATCCGAGAAGCTTCCCAAGATGTAGCTGTGCATGTATGGTGGCAAGTGGGGTGCTTGCTTTAATGGATTGACGCTTATTAAGTATTCCCTTACTGAATCAGGAAGATAGTTTCTGTCAACAAGCAGCAGAGGAGTATGTTTGCTCAGATGTGCGAACAGCACACCTGATATCAGGTGGTACCACTTGGACAGTTCTCCGAAGGAATATGCCCAGCCGTTTCTTGTGTTGTGTTTCCATCCGAACTCATCCACCGGACTTTGATACCGGGCAAAGTTGATTGAAATGGTGTACGGGTCGTTTCCTCCGATTCTTTGAACACTTCCTGATACGAAATTTCTGATTTGTGCTTCAACATTTTCTCCCACTGTCCTTGTGGAGCCCACTATAAAGTAATTCTTGCCCCTGTTGCTGGCAATGAATTCCTGTATGGGCTGCGGTATGGAATTTTGCCGAACCAGAATGATGGGTACGTCTGCGTGGGCTGCATAAAATGCTGCAAATATTCCCTCGGAATAATCTTCGCCCGATATTACCATCACATCCTTTTTTCCTACTTCTGACTCTGATGGAACAACGTTGAACCTGAAGTCTATTACGTCGTAGCTAGCCCAGTACACATCCTCGGAAGTGGATATTCTGTAGGTAGAAAACCCCAAAGCCACCAATGCGTTTTCTATGCCCGATGATATGGGACCCACAATAAGTATCTGCGCCGGCACATTCATTCCTGTAGGCGCCAGCCTTACAATTTCATTCAGTATCAAGGGTGGTATGAAATTTCTGTCGGTAAACATAATGGGTGCATTGATAGGGAAATGAACTATACTTGACGAGCAGAAACCGTACTGCCATCTGTCGTTTGGTACAAGTATCACTGAGTTGGGACGCCATCCCACGTCCGAACTGGGATAGATGATGTTGGATACTGCCACATTGAAGCTGTACATGTCATCGTAGTTTACCCTGGTGGTGTTGGCTGTGTTTGCAAATGGCTGAATCAGCGGTGTTTGTTGCATTGAAATATAATTATATAGAGACACAAAAATTCACCTGCTTTTTTTAATTTAGTATATGTGAAAGAAATCAGATTGACATTCTTATTTGCCTACAGCCGCCTTGCTCCTTGTTTAGCAGCAAAAAAAGAAAGCACTCATTTCTGAATGCTTTTAAATTTCCTCTATACTCTTTAACCTTCGCCACAGGGTGGTTACGTTTGTTTTTAAAAATCTTCCACAGCTTCAAACATTACGTCAGCAGGAGCCTTTACATCCGTCCATACCTCAAATGCTTCTGCGCCCTGGTAAACAAGCATCGGCAATCCTTCAACTATCCTGCAGCCTTTTTCTTCCGCATCCTTTAACAGCCTTGTTTTCCTTGGATTGTACACAATGTCACAAACTGTAAGCCTCTTATCCAAAAGGCTCTTGTCCAGGGGACTCTCTTCCATATTTGGAGACATGCCCACGCTTGTTGTATTGATAAGCACATCTGTGTCCTGCAATGCTTTTTTAATTTCTTCAGGGTCAAACGAAACCGCTTCGCATCGGATACCTGTCTGTCTTTTTATGTCATCTGCCAAGCTTGACGCTTTGTCAAAGGTCCTGTTGCATATGTACATTTTCTTTGCCTTGTTCAGTGCCAAAGTCATGCTTACAGCCCTAGAAGCTCCTCCGCTTCCCAGTACGAACACACTTTTTCCTTCTATCCTGTCACCTGTGTTTTCTTCGAAACTCCTTAAAAAACCTATGCCGTCGGTGTTGTAGCCCTTGAGTCTTCCATCCTTTATTTTGACGGTGTTGACTGCACCGATGCATCTTGCATATTCATCTGTTTCGTCAAGGTACTTCATTATTTCTATTTTATGAGGTATTGTAACATTAAATCCATCAAAGTTCATTTTGGAAATTCCTCTGACAACTGTTTCCAGATTCTCCGGTTTAACTTCAACCGGAATGTATATCCTGTTCATGGAGCAGTATTCAAATGCAGCATTCTGCATTACCGGCGACATGGAATGTCCCAGGGGGTACCCCAAAAGCCCTGTTAGTTTAGTTTTTGTGCTGATTATCAATGTATTCCTCCTTATAAAAAATTAATTAATGATTTCTTTATTATTTTTTGTATTGTTCCTTGCCTATTGTGTATAAATTGTTTCCCTGGTTGTCGATTATGACCGTAACCGGGAAATTTTCGACTCTGAGCCTGTAGATTGCCTCGGCTCCCAAATCAGGAAACGCTATTACTTCCGCTTCCTTTATGGCTTCTGCCAGAAGCGCTCCTGCTCCTCCGATGGCTGCAAAATAAACAGCATTGTTCTTTATTATGGCGTCAACAACCTGCTTGCTTCTAAGGCCTTTTCCAATCATGCCCTTGAGGCCGTGATCCATGAGAAGCGGCGCGTAAGCATCCATCCTGCCGCTTGTGGTTGGTCCGGCTGAGCCAATTGCCTGTCCCGGCTTTGCCGGACATGGACCCACATAATAAATTGTCTGGTTTTGTATATCCATGGGAAGCTCTTCGCCCTTTTCAATGAGAGCTGCAATTCTCTTGTGGGCAGCATCCCTGCCTGTGTACATGATGCCGTTAAGAAGAACCCTGTCTCCTGCTTTTAAATCGTTGACTGTTTCGTCAGTCAACGGCAAATTCACTATTTTAGCCATATCAACCTCCATTATATTATTGCTTCCTGATGCCTTGCCACGTGGCATTGAATGTTGACAGCAACCGGCATGCTGGCGATGTGAGCAGGAAAAGTATCTATGTGTACGGACAGCGCTGTGGTCCTTCCCCCGAATCCCTGAGGCCCTATGCCAAGCTTGTTGATTTCCTCCAGCAGTTCCTCCTCGAGCCTTGCAATCATTGGGTTCGGATTGTGTTCTCCAACTTTTCGAAGAAGCGATTGTTTTGCAATCAAGGTTGTTTTTTCTATTGTGCCTCCTATGCCTATACCGACTATAATAGGTGGGCACGGGTTTGAGCCGGCCTTTTCTACAGTGTCCAGCACAAACTTCTTAATTCCCGCAACACCGTCTGAAGGCTTAAGCATTCCCAAGGCACTCATGTTTTCGCTGCCGCCGCCCTTTGGGGCAAGTATCAGTTTAACCTTGTCGCCAGGAACTATCTTGGTGTGAATTATGGCAGGAGTGTTGTCACCTGTGTTCTTCCTGACCATGAAAGGATCATCAACAGCAGATTTTCTCAAATATCCGTTTATGTATCCCCTTTTAATGCCTTCATCAATTGCTGTGTTTAAATTTCCTCCAACCAGTCTCACTTCCTGTCCCAGCTCAAGAAATATAACTGCAAGCCCCGTATCCTGGCAAATCGGCACATCGTTAGTCCTTGCAATTTCCTGATTCTTCAATATATCTCCCAGGATTTCCCTGGCAAGAGGTGACTCTTCTTTGTCCAATGCGTCTTCCAGTGCCTTCTTAACATCCTGCGGAAGATAATAATTAGACTCCATGCATAGTTTTTCTACTGTCCTGGTTATATCTTCTACATTAATTTCTCTCATTTTAATCTCCCTTCAGCAAACATGTATTGTAATATGTATTACTCCTGTTCCTGTTTTAAGAATAATACCAACTTTCATTTAAAATTGTTAATCACATTATATTATAAGAAATATTAAGGCACAACAAAAATATAAATGCCATAATTACTTTTGTTTGTTGCAAATAAACCGCAATAATACTATAATTATTATAATACAATTGAAATTGAGGTCCTGAGTATGACAATAAATGACAAGAAAAAATTCATAATTGATGTGGCTTTCATAGTAACGGTTTATGCCGTTTTATATTTTGTCTTCGTATACATGATTCACTGGGTAATGCCGTTTCTCGTAGGATTTTTAATAGCGCTGGGCCTAAGACCCGTTACACGGCTTGTTAACAGGGTGGTCAACAGCACGGGCAAAGGCGTAGCGGTGTTTGTGGTGGCCATGTTCTATGCTGCTGCTGCAGTTTTATTATGGCTCCTGATTTCATTTTTGTTTACTCAGATAACTGAAATGATCAACGTGATGCCAACCTTCTACTTTAACAGGCTGGAGCCGCTTCTTCTGGAATTCAACGACTGGATAGTTGAAAAAGCCGGCACCATATCTCCCGATGCTGCCAGCACGATTTCTCAAATCATAACAAACGGCATCAATTACATAGCAGGTGTCATAAAAAACATTTCCATATCCGTGGTACAGCTGGTTACAAAGCTAATATCAAACTTCCCATTGTACCTGATATCGGTAATCTTCACAATTGTGCTATCGGTGTTCATAAGCGTTGAGTACAACAACATTACAGCTTTCATAAAAAGACAGCTTCCTGACAAATTCAATTCCACATTTGCCGAAGCGAGGATATTCCTTACAGGAACCCTCTGGAAGATGATCAAGTCATACATGATAATTATGTTCATAACATTTTTGGAACTTCTCATCGGACTCAACATTCTGAATGTGACGTATGCGCTTCCACTTGCAGCCATTGTGGCCATTTTGGACATCATGCCAATCCTTGGAACAGGAGGAGTATTGATTCCATGGGCCATTGTAGAGCTTATACTTAAAAATTACCGCACAGGCGGAGGACTTCTGATTTTATACGTGACAGTCACCGTAGTGAGAAACATCGTGGAGCCGAGGATCGTAGGTCACCAGATAGGACTTCATCCCATAATAACCATAACGGCCATGTACGCAGGACTTAGGCTGTTTGGATTTGCCGGTTTCCTGATGGCTCCGGTAATTGCCATACTTGTGAAGTACCTGAACGACACAGGCAAGATACACCTGTTCAAATAATCCTGAGCGGCAGCTAAAGATGCCCTGATGCCAAAATGATGAGATTCTTCAGTCTTCGCCATCAGAATGACATGTTCGAAAGATATTGTGTAATCAAACTGATCCCGCACGGCGGGATTTTTATTGCATAAAAAAAGCAAGGCGAACCTTGCTTTTTTAATTTATATTTATCTTGTTAGATTATACCCTGTGCCATCATTGCATCTGCAACTTTCTTGAATCCTGCCAGGTTAGCTCCTGCTACCAGGTTGTATCCAAGTCCTGCTTCTTCAGCAGCTGCTACAGAGTTCTTGTAGATGTTCTTCATGATTTCATGCAGTTTGGCATCAACTTCTTCGAATGTCCAGTTGTATCTCATTGAGTTCTGGCTCATTTCCAATGCTGATGTAGCAACTCCGCCGGCATTAACAGCCTTTGAAGGAGCAACTACCATTCCGCTTTCCTGCAGGAATGACAATGCTTCGTTTGTTGTCGGCATGTTTGCCACTTCTATATAATACTTAGCTCCGCTGGCTACTATTTTCTTAGCTTCGTCCATGTTGATTTCGTTTTGAGTTGCACACGGCATGTAAACATCGGCTTTAACTGCCCATGGTTTTTGTTTTGCAAAGAATTCAACTCCAAATTTGTCAGCGTAGTCTTGAACCTTGTCTCTTCCTGAGGATCTCATTTCAAGCATAAACTCTTCTTTTTCGCCTGTAACTCCGTTTGGATCGTATACGTATCCGTCAGGTCCTGAAATAGCTACAACTTTTCCGCCTAATTGGTTAACTTTTTGAACAACGCCCCATGCAACGTTCCCGAAACCTGATACTACGAATGTCTTTCCTTCTACTGATTCTCCGAAGTGGTTCAGAACTTCCTGTGCATAGTATACAGCGCCGTATCCGGTTGCTTCTGTTCTTGCTAAGCTTCCGCCGTATGGTATTCCTTTGCCTGTGAGCACGCCGTTTTCAAAAGCGCCTTTGATTCTTCTGTATTGACCGTAAAGATATCCTATTTCTCTTCCGCCTACTCCTATATCTCCTGCAGGAACGTCAACGTCCGGTCCGATGTGTCTGTAAAGTTCTGTCATGAAGGCTTGGCAGAATCTCATTATTTCAGCATCTGATTTTCCTCTTGGGTCAAAGTCAGAACCGCCCTTTGCTCCACCGATGGGAAGACCTGTGAGAGAATCCTTGAATGTCTGTTCAAATGCCAGGAATTTCATTATGCTTGGGTTTACTGTAGGATGGAATCTGAGTCCTCCCTTGTAAGGTCCTATAGCTCCGTTAAACTGTATTCTGTATCCTCTGTTAACCTGAACCTTGCCTTTGTCGTCAACCCATGAAACTTTGAAAGAAACGCTTCTTTCAGGTTCTACAATTCTTTCCAGAAGTCCTGCTGCTTCATATTCGGGATGTTTATCAACTAAAGGTTCCAAGCTGTACAGAACCTCTTCAACAGTCTGAATAAATTCAGGTTCATTGGCATCTCTTTTTTTAACTTGATCGATTACTCTTTCAATATATGCATTCATTAAAAAAACCTCCATGTAGGATTAGTATGTATTTCCACCTCTATTATATCAAAATGTATTCACATTACAACCGGTTTTGTATTAACTATTTGTAATTTTAGCTTTTTTAGCAATCGTGAACAGCTTGCCTCATTTGTTTTTTAAGCTTTAATTTATTCTATTAATTTTAACTTAATCTTATGTTAACTTTTTGTAACATTAAAAAGATACAAAAAAAACAGAGATCTGGACTGTTACATAATAATCTCTGCTTTGTTTTGATTTTTATTCATCTTTTTTCTTGTCTTTGTTCATCCTGTTGTAATAATATGTGAGCGAAAACAAACTTTCATTGAGATGTACATTTTCAACATGCACGTCATCCGGCATCTTCAAATCCTTTGGTGCAAAATTCCATATAGCCTTTATGCCGCACCTTACCACCTGGTCAGCAACTTGCTGGCTGACACTCTTAGGAGTACATATAACTGCTATATCAATTTTTTCTCTTCCCAGGAATCCTTCCAGATCATCTGAATCCATTATCATTGCATTTCTAATGGACAATCCAATTAATTTAGGATTCTTGTCAAACAAAGCGACAACTTCATAATCCGCTTCGTAAAAACCGGTGTAGTTTGCGATTGCCTGGCCAATATTTCCGGCGCCGACGATGATAATCTTGTACTTTTTGTCAAGACCAAGTATTTTGGCTATTTCATTTCTTAAATTTTCTACATCGTAGCCGAATCCCTGTTGTCCAAACCCACCGAAATTATTTAAATCCTGACGGATCTGTGAAGCTGAGAAACCAGTCATCTCGCTTAATTCCCTTGATGATGTTTTGTTCACACCCATTTTGTTCAATTCACCCAGATATCTGTAGTACTTGGGCAATCTTCTTATTACTGCAGGTGAAATTCTATCGTGTTTATCCATATTGCGCCTCCTGCTTTTATTTTAACAATCTTTCGTTTACAATGCAACTACTTTTTTGCAGAAATAAACTTTTTTTCACAATTTTTTATGAATTTTTCATTATGATGCTTTCCACCACATTGGCGGCTTCTTCGCATGCGTCGCAGCATTTCTCAAAGCTGTTGAAGGCAACCGTCCATGTCATTATTTCTATGGCGTCGGTGCTTGTCATGTGGAGCTTTCTTACTGCTTCCGTATACAGGTTGTCCCCGTCTTCCTCAAGCTTGTTTATGTGCACAATTTTCTTATGAATTTCCTTGGATTTGCGGAAATTTTTAAACTCCCTGAATGTTTCCTTCAGCTCCTCCACGCTTTGGAGTATGATATCGGAAAATCCCAGGGCGTCTTCCCTCATGGTTTTTACGTTGTACATATACATGTGCAGCAGAACATCCTCAATCAAATCGGTAATGTCATCAATTTCATGAAGAAGCGATATAATATCCTCTCTGTCAATTGGTGCTATGAATTCCCTGGAGAGCCTTCTGATTATTTCATGTCCTTCCAGATCTGCAGCATGCTCAATATCATGCATTTCTTTCATCTTCTTCTGCAGCGAACCAGCATCGTAGTTGCGTATTATGTCGTCCAGCATGCGGGCAGCGCTGCAGCAATATTCTGACAGTTTTATGAAACCGTCGAAATAGTCGAAATCGTTCTTTCGTGCCATTTTCCACCTCTAATCAAAATATCATCATAAAAAGCTTTGCCATCAAAAAACCAATGAAACCGCATCCCGGAAATGTCAGAATCCATGTCCATACCATTTCGCTTACGAGCCCCCAGTTTACGGATGAAAGTCTTTTGGCAGCTCCTACTCCCATTATCGCAGTTGTTTTCGTATGGGTTGTGCTAACCGGAATTCCAGTCATTGACGAAAGGAACAGACATGTTGCTGCTGCCATGTCCGCAGAAAACCCCTGGTATTTTTCAAGCCTGCACATGTCCATTCCAACGGACTTGATTATTTTGTATCCTCCTATGGAAGTTCCAAGAGCCATGACTACTGAGCACAACATCATCATCCAGACAGGAATCTGAAAGTTTGTTACATTGGCCTGTCCATTTGCAAGGAATATTCCAAGCATGAAAACTCCCATAAACTTCTGTCCGTCCTGGGCTCCATGCATGAAAGCCATGGTTGCGCCGCTCAGAACCTGACCCTTTTGAAAAAACATGTTTGTCTTTCTCCTGTTTGCCCGCTTGAAAATCAGTTCCGTGGTCTTCACTGTAATCCATCCCATTACGAAACCAAGAAGCGTAGACAGTCCCAGTCCGTAAATTACCTTCATCCACTCGCTGGAATTTATTCCCTCCAAGCCGTTGTGCAGGGCTATGGCAGCCCCTGAAATCCCCGCAATCAATGCATGGCTTTCGCTTGTGGGTATTCCGAACCACCAGGCGGCAGTTGCCCATGTAACTATTGCAAACAAAGAAGCACACAAAGCAACCAGGGCATCCTTGGAGTTTCCTCCGAAGTCCACCATGTTGTATATAGTCAGCGCAACGTTTGCATTTATCATTGTCATTACAAAGACACCAAAAAAATTGAAAACTGCAGCCATGAGAATTGCGGAACTTGCCGAGATTGAACGTGTGGAAACGCAGGTAGCTATGGCATTGGGAGCATCAGTCCAGCCGTTTACCAAAATAACCCCCAGAGTGAGCAGAGTTGTGACCAGAAGCATGGGATTGGAAATAATTTGTGAAAGAAAATTTGAAAAAGAAATTTCCATTTTATTCTCCTGACATCAAATTGTATATTCCTTACAATATTTTCTTCTTATTATTACACACAATTTTAATATAGCACAAAATCATCAAACATTCTACCATTTATTTCAATAAACTGAAACATTGAATTCATCATTTATTGCAGCAAAGTAACCTATCCGGTGCTCATGAATATTATATGAACTGATACTATTATTGGAGGGTGTTATGAAAAAGTATATTTCACTGATCGTTGTTGTTCTTCTTGTTGTTTCCATGCTTGTTGCAGGCTGCGAACAGAAGGCGACTGAAAAGCAGAATGTGCGCCTTGTGGAGGTTACACACTCAATTTTTTATGCTCCTCAGTACGTCGCAATTGAAAAAGGTTTTTTTGAAAAACACGGCTTGAACATTGAGCTTACCAACGGAGGAGGAGCCGACAAATGCATGGCTGCTCTCGTAAGCGGCGAAGCGGATGTTGCTTTTATGGGACCGGAAGCCAGTGTGTACGTATATCTGCAGGGAAGGAACGATGGAGCTGTGAATTTTGCGCAGCTCACCCAAAGGGACGGGTCATTTATTGTTGGAAGAGAGCGTGACGATAATTTCTCAATTGCAGACCTTGAAGGAAAGACCATTCTCGGTGGAAGAAAAGGCGGTGTGCCTTTGATGACTCTTGAATATGTTTTGAAGCAAAACAAATTGACTCCCGGCGTTGACGTTGATGTAAGAACTGATGTTCAGTTTGACATGATGGCCGGTGCATTTGCTTCCGGTGAAGCAGATTACACCACTTTGTTCGAACCTCTCGCTTCCACATTCGAACTTCAGGGAAACGGCTATGTTTTGGAATCCGTAGGAAAACTTGCAGGATATGTTCCGTACACCTGCTACAGTTCACTTGAAAGCTACATCGAAAAGAACCCTGAAACAATACAGAACTTTGCCGATGCCCTTTATGAAGGAATGGTGTGGGTTGAGGAACACACAGCAATGGAGGTTGCCGAAGCAATTCTTCCTCAGTTTGCAGATTCAAAGGTTGAATTCATAGCAAAAATAGTTCAGACATACAAGGATCTTGACACCTGGAATCCTGACCTGGTTCTCGGTGAAGACGGCTACAACCGACTCATCGATATAATGATGACTGCTGGAGAAATTGAAGAAGGAGCTCCCTACAAAGAGATTCAGACTCCTGTTTTTGCTTTAAAGGCAAAGGAAAATTACGGCAAATAGTGCAATTCAATTAAGAATTAAGAGTGAAGAGTGAAGAATTAAATGTGAAAGGACGACCGCAGTCGTCCTTTTTCAATCATTCTTAATTTTTAATTCTTCATTTTTAATTGAATTTAGTACTGGTTGAATACCGGAGTGATGTTGTCCTCTTCGAAATCCAGTCCTGCTTCTTCAAAGGACAAACCTTCTATGTTGTATTCAACGTCAGCTATTTCTTCAAACTGTTCAAGGCAAAGAACAACTATGGCATTCATGTCTTCAAACTCTTCTTCGGAAAGGTTCACAGCCTCAACTCCAAGGTTTACAACTGCGGTGCCTCCCTTTACTTCCAATCCCCTGAGATTAACATTCACAGGAATGTTGTTGCTCAGGACCGTGTCTGAAGGAGCCCCTGAAAACAGCTTTTCAACAACTGCTGCTGCCGGATTTCCGACTTTGGCTGCAGAAAATGTTACAGGAACATAGTGTCCTTCCACCTCTGTGTCAGGAGCCTTGTAATAAACGGTGTAGTTCACTCCGTCTGCACTTCCGTAAAGATTTATATTCTTCCTTTCAAATGCTGTGTCGATAGCATACCCCTTCGACAGTGAAGACAGCGCCTGTCCTTCAACCAGGACCTCTACCTTGTCGATTGTTGGAAATTCCGTCAGCGTATATGTAAGGGCAGACATCATATTTTCTTCCTGCTCGTAGGTCTTTGCATTCAGAACATTTTTACCCAGATCAACCCTGCAAAGACCGTCTTTTATTGACATTCCTCTTATTTCAGTACCTTCCGGAAGTACACCGTGAAGATTTGACTGAGCAAGTTTCATTTCGGTTTCACTGCCGACCACCATGCTTCTCAATGTAGCTTTGGCTATTCCTTCTTCCCATGGAATGCTGGTGTGAACGGGAACCACAAAACCATTTTCATCTTCATAGTAAGCAAGTATATCTGTCATCCTTTTTTCTTCGGCATTTACGGTAATTGTTTCCACTGCTTCTTCCTGTGTTTCTTCCAAGGCTTCTTCGCCGATGCTGTCATCTACAATCTCAAAATCCGACAAGTCTGCCAAATCTGTCGCATCCTTATTTTCTTCTCCCTTCAGACCTACCATCATATCTAAAGTGCTGCATCCTGTTATGCTTACTGCCAAACATGAAATCAATATTAAAGATATAATCTTCTTATAAGACAATTTCATACCCTCCTCACGTCTTTATATATTTCATTATATTTGGCATGTACCGAAGATATGACTTAATAGATTAAATTATAAAAATAAACGGTTGCAGCTTTCAACCAGCCATAACCGTTTTGTTTCGATAAAACATACTTTTTTAATTACACAGTCTACATAAGAGTATTAGATAGAACCACCTGACATTTGTATTATTTAAGCATTATAATCCCGCACATCAGGCCCCTTTTTCCCTTCTGTCCCCTGTGCGAAAAGAACAGCTCCCTGTTGCACTTGGTGCACAGGCCTGAAACCTCTATGCTGTTTTCATCCATGCCGTGCTTTACCATGAGTCGTTTGTTGATTTCCCAAAGATCAAAGTGAAACTTCTCTCCCTTTTTTACCATCAGCTCCGAATAGCTGCTGTCGTAAGAAAGGAACATGGCAGCAACGTCCTCGTCAACTTCAAAGCAGCATTGGCCCAGGGACGGTCCTATGACTGCCTTCATGTCCTTGGGATTGCAGCCCAGGTCCTTCACCATTGCATCAATCATTTTACCGGCAATGTTCTGAAGCGTTCCTCTCCATCCTGCATGAGCCATACCTATGGCATTTTTCACCGTATCATAAAAAAACAAAGGTGTGCAGTCTGCATGAAAGGTCATGAGGGCAATGTTTCTTATATCTGTATAAAGGCCGTCCACATCGTTGTAGTCAGGGTCTTTCATGGCCCTTCCCTTGTCCTTGTCCGTAACGTACCTTACATTGTTTGTGTGTGTCTGGTCCGTTTCCACTATGTCTTTCAACCTTATGCCCAGCCTTTTCGACATAATTTCATAATTTTTCTCTACATTTTCAACATCGTCTCCCGTACCCATTCCCAGGTTCATGGAAGCAAACTCTTCGCTGCTCACTCCTCCCTTCCTGGTTGTGAAGCAATGGAATAGTCCCCCGTACCCTTGGAGGGACGGAAAAGTAATATATTCAAAATCCTGTGTTCTGTTCAGTGTGTGCATGACTACCCCTCATTTAAAAAAATCACAACAATTATACCATAATAGAAATTTTATGTACATTAAAAGAAATGATGTAGAATTTTTATTTCATTTATATGGGCAGTATGCTAAAATAATTGTAACCGTTAAAATTATAAAATTTACATTATTCTGCCGAGTCAGTTGGAGGTAACATGATCATTTCCCCTGTTTTCGATAAGGACAGCAGCAAGGCGCTGTACATACAGCTTTACGAATACATCAAGAATGAAATCATCTCTGGTCTCTTGAAACCGGATTCCAAGCTTCCTTCCATCAGAGAAGCTTCTGCAAGCCTTAACTTAAGCAAGACAACAATTGAAAATGCCTACAGCCAGCTTGTGGCTGAAGGCTACATTGAAAATCAGCCCAAAAGGGGTTACTTTGTGTGCGACCTTACGGAATACAGCTTTGACATTGTTTCAACCGTACTGAAAAGCACAGTCAAACAAGACAGTGACACCTATTATCTAAATGACGGCGTGGACAAGGACAGCTTTGACATCTCCACATGGAGAAGGCTTTACAACAAGGTTGTTGCAGACGAAGACACGAACATTTACTCCAGCGGCTCCATCCAGGGAGAGAAATTTCTTCGGGAAGAAATTGCAAACTTCGTAAACACCATGCGCGGAGGCAATACCGGTCCAGAACAGGTCATTGTTGGAGCAGGCGTCCAGTACCTCTTGGGAATGCTCATAGGCATAATTAGAAGCGACTACAACACCGTAGCTGTGGAAACTCCGGGATTTTATAAGGCTGAATACATTTTTGAAGACTATTCCTTCAACATACGCCACATCGAGGTTACGGACAACGGATTTCCCATTGGAGCTCTGAAAAAAAGCGATGCGCAGGTTGTGTATGTGAGTCCTTCGCACCAATATCCGCTGGGAACCACCATGCCTGTGAACAAGCGCATGGAGCTGCTGGATTGGGCCCAGAAAAACAACGGTCTTATCATTGAAGACGACTATGACGGCATGATACGCTACGGAGGAATGCCTATACCGTGCCTGCAGGGACTCGACAAGAACGACTGCGTCATATACCTGGGATCCTTCTCAAAAATGCTTCTGCCGTCACTTCGAATAAGCTTCATGGTCATACCAAAGAAACTTCTTCCCGTGTACAGCACGATTAAGACGCGCCACACCCAATCAACCTCAAAGATTGACCAGGTAGTGCTTGCCAATTTCATGAAGGAAGGCTTCATGGTAAAGCATCTTAGGAAAATAAAGCGAATATATAAGAAGAAGAATATGCTTCTTGCAGCAAGCTTCAAATACAGGTTCAAGGACAAACTTGAAATAATAAATTCCGATTCGGGTCTTCACATAGTATGCGAGGCAGCGGTGAAAAAAACCGAGCATGCATTGCAGGAAGACGCCAGAAAAACGGGAATACTCCTGAACATCATCAGCAGCAGCAAGGACAAAGTGATATTTTCCCTGAACTACAGCGGAATCAATACCGATAAAATTCAGGACTTCACAGAGCTTCTTGGAAAGGTTTTGTTTGAATGAATAAAGGCTCCGATTTTTCGGAGCCTTCAGTTTATTTTAACATTGTGAAATTACTATATTACGAAATCATTATGTTAAATCATCTGCTTACTTGTTCTTGAAAAGCTTCTTGTACAGTTCTCCGGCTACCAGCGGTATGAAGGCAAACATCATGACAATCTCCCAATCAACAAAAGTAAGCGGAACAACGTTGAATATGTCGTTGAGTATTGGAACATAAAGCACCAGCACAGTAAGTCCGAAGGAAGCAAAAACTGCCTGAACCATTCTCCTGTTAGACAAGATGCCTATTTTTAAAATGGTGAAGTCCTGAGACCTGGACGAAAATGCCCTTAAAAGTTCAGCTGTTATGAGCGTTGTGAACACTATGGACCTTTCATGCACCAGGTTTTCAGCTCCCGGATATGCTTTCATCGCCCAGAAGTATGAAAGAAGCGATGCTACAGAAATGGCAACCGCCTGGAACAATATGCCGCCTATCATGCCTCTGTCAAGTATCGGTTCCTTTGTGTCACGGGGAGGATGTTTCATTATGCCGGGCTCGGCATTCTCAACTCCCAATGCCATGGCAGGGAAACTGTCTGTAACCAGGTTCAGCCACAATAGCTGTATCGGAACAAGCGGAACATTCCATCCCAGAAGTATGCTTACGAAAACAAGTAGTATTTCTCCTATGTTGCAGCTTAAGAGGAAGAACACGAACTTCTTGATGTTGCTGAATATGATTCTTCCTTCCTCAACGGCGTTTACTATGGTTGCGAAGTTGTCGTCCGTCAGTATAACTTCTGCCGTGTTCTTTGCAACGTCTGTACCTGTGATGCCCATTGCAACACCTATGTCAGCCTTCTTCAGCGCCAGTGCGTCGTTTACTCCGTCGCCTGTCATGGATGTTATGTGTCCGTTTTCTTTCAGGGCTGTAACAATTCTAACCTTATGGTCGGGAGATACCCTGGCATATACCTTGGTCTTCTTCACAACCTCTCTGAGCTCTTCGTCTGACAAAGCGTCAAGTTCGGCTCCCATCATGGCCTGGTCCTCAGTTTCAACCATTCCCAGGTCCCTGGCTATGGCATAGGCTGTTTCCTTATAGTCACCGGTTATCATTACAGCTTCTATTCCGGCTTCCTTACATTCCCTTATGGAATCCTTAACTTCAGGCCTTGCAGGGTCAATCATACCCATGAGTCCGACGAAAATCATGTCATTTTCAACTTCCTCAAAATCAAGATGTTCCGGTACACGATCCCAAACTTTGTATGCTGCAGACAAAACCCTGAGTGCAGAGCGGGCAAATGTCTTATTTACGAAAAGAACCTTGTCTTTCAACTCCTGTGTGAATTCAACAACTTCTCCGTTAAGGGCAATTTTAGTGCATCTGCTTATTACTATGTCCGGAGCTCCTTTTGTAAAGGACACCATTTTTCCTTCTATGTAATTCTTGTGGAATGTGCTCATCATTTTTCTTGCTGAATCAAAGGGCAGTTCATTTACCCTTGGGTAAGCAGCGTTAAGGTCTTCAGTGGTTTTTCCCAGCTTGCCTGCGAACGTGACTATGGCTCCTTCAGTCGGGTCTCCCACAACCTTGTACATACCTGATGAGTTGTCAAGATGAGCATCATTTGACAGTGCTCCTATGGATGCAAGGTTAGCCAGGTTAGGCAGTGAATCTGCCCCAATCTGTTTGCCCTCAAGCTTGATTGCTCCCACGGGCTCGTATCCGCCCCCTTCAACCTCAAGTATCTTGCCATCCACATATGCCTTTACTACGGTCATTTCATTCTGAGTAAGTGTTCCTGTCTTATCTGAACATATTACAGAGGTTGCTCCGAGAGTCTCAACAGCTAGAAGCTTCTTCACTATGGCATTTCTTTCGGCCATGCGGTTCATTCCTATGGAAAGTACTATTGTAACTATTGCAGGAAGTCCTTCAGGGATTGCAGCAACCGCAAGGCTTATGGATGTAAGAAGCATCTCAAGAACTTCTCTTCCCTGCAGAAGGCCTACTCCGAACACAATAACGCAAATTGCAATGGTCAAGGTTCCCAAAACTTTTCCAAGCTGGTTCAGCTTTATCTGAAGAGGAGTCTGCTCTTCGTCATAAGACTGAATCTTCGTTGCAATGTTTCCTATTTCAGTATGGTGTCCTGTTCCCACAACAACGCCCTTGCCTCTTCCGTATGTTACTATGGTGCTTGAAAATCCCATGTTGTGCCTGTCGCCTATTCCGGCAGGCCCGAGGATTGATGCTTTTGCATCCTTCTCAACGGGAACGGATTCCCCCGTAAGGGATGCCTCTTCAATTTTCAGATTGGAACTTTCAACCAGTCTCACGTCCGCAGGGATTATGTCTCCTGCTTCAAGAACCACTACATCTCCAGGAACAATGCTGGCTGCAGGCAATGTGAGCTGGTTGCCGTTTCTTACCACCTTCGCGTTGGGAGCGCTCATCTTCTGAAGCGCTTCAACTGATTTTTCAGCTTTTCCTTCCTGATATATTCCTAAAACTGCATTTATTACAACTATTGCCAGTATTACAACTGCATCTTCCTTTTCTCCAACAGCCGCGGAAATTCCGGCTGCCACAATTAAAATGATTATCAAAAAATCAGCAAATTGGCCCACAAGCTTAGACCAAAAGCTTTTCTTCGCCTGAGCTTCCAATTCGTTTCTGCCGTATTTCTCCAACCTCTGAAGCGCTTCCTGATCGTTCAGACCTAAAAACTCGTCTGTGCCAAGCTCTGTAAGCACTTCCTTTTTGCTCTTGTTATACCATTCCAAATTATTTTCCTCCAATCTCTGCAACATAATCCAATAATTACGTCAACACTATTATAATGTAATTATTACCTTAATTGCAATAATTATTTACTCGACACAATCAGCGCGAAATGTTGTAAGCAAAAACAAAGCCGAACATTATTCGGCTTTGTTTTTGTATTTCTCCAGTAATATCCTTCCTACATGGACTCCGCTTGCGGATGCCTGGGAAAGGGAATGTGTTACGCCGGAGCTGTCCCCCAGCACATACAGATTCTTTATCCTGGTTTCAAGGTTACTGCTGACCTCCACAGTCGAATTGTAGAATTTCACCTCGACACCGTAAAGAAGCGTATCCTCGTTGGCTGTACCCGGTGCTATCTTATCCAGAGCATAGATCATTTCGATTATGTCATCCAGCTGTCTCTTGGGTATAACCAGGCTCAAATCTCCGGGAGTAGCGTTGAGAGTCGGATTCGTGAAACTTTTTGTCATTCTTCTTTCGTTTGATCTTCTGCCGTTTACCAGGTCAGCAAACCTTTGAACGATAACACCACCGCCCAGCATGTTGCTTAGCCTTGCTATGGATTCGCCGTATTCGTTGCTGTCGTGGAAGGGTTCAGTGAAATTGTTGGAAACCAGCAGGGCAAAATTTGTATTTTCAGTGTGCAGCTTTTCATCTGAATAGCTGTGCCCGTTTACTGTAACAATTCCGTTTGTGTTCTCGGTTACAACCACGCCGTGGGGGTTCATGCAGAACGTCCTCACCAGGTCGTTGTACTTCCTTGTTCTGTATACAATCTTGCTTTCGTATACTTCCTTTGTTATATGTTCAAAAACCTCTGACGGAAGCTCCACCCTCACACCGATGTCAACTCTGTTTCTTTTGGTTTTTATCTTCATCTTGTCGCAGATTCCCGATATCCATTTTGAACCAGAGCGTCCTGTTGCCAGGATCAAATCCGAGCATTCATAGTCTCCGTTTTTTGTATTGACTGTGAACTTTTCATTTTCATGATTTATGTCAAGCACCTCACAGTCAAATTTGAATTCAACCCTCTCCTTGAGATGGTCAAACATGTTTCCGAGAATTATAACATTTCTGTCTGTTCCGAAATGCCTTACCTTTGCATCCATCAGGTGTAGGTCGTGCTGCAGAGCCTTTGTTTTAAGCTCGCTGTTTGCCGTTGAATACAGCTTGGCATCAGCTCCTCCCATGCCGCAAAGAACCTGGTCAACGTAGTACATAAGGTCTAATGCTTCCTTGTCGCCCACATACTTGTTCAGATAGCCTCCGAAATTGTTTGTTATGTTGTACTTGCCGTCAGAAAGACTTCCCGCTCCTCCGAAGCCGTTTACCACATTGCACACGCTGCAGTGGATGCATGACTTTATCTTCTTATTGTCAATTGGGCATTTTCTCATGTCCAGATGATGTCCCTTTTCTATAATCAAAACCTTTATATCAGATCTTTCTTTTGTAAGCTCGTAAGCAGTGAATACCCCGCTTGCTCCGGCACCCACAATTATTACGTCATATTTCATAATTTCCTCCAGCTTTATTTTTAACGTTTAATCTCAGTACTCAATCAGCACAGCCTCATTTTCAGCCAGGCCGGACTTTATTTCCACGTTGTCTTCATCCTTGATGCCCGTTGTAACTTCCCTTTCGGTTTTTTCATTGTTATCTATGACCGTTACATACTGCCTGCCGTCCTTTTCATATACAGCATCCTTGTCTACCAGAATCACGTCGTTTTTTTCCTCCAGCACTATGACAACGTCCATTTCAGAGCCTATCTTGTAATCCTTGCTATTCTCCAGGTCTGCTTCAATCCTGACTCTTTTCTGCTCAACACCCAGATCGGAGACCTTTGAATTGGCCTTGGGGTAGATTCTGTTTACCGACAGATTTACTTCGCCGTCCCGCGTCTCGATTACAAACGGCATTCCCACAGCTGTTTGTTTTGCATCTTCAGCGAGAACCTCCACGTATACGCCCAGATTGTTTTCATCCTGAATCTCAGCCACTACAACACCAGCCTGGGTCATTCCTCCCTGATGCACGTTAAGTTCGGTTATTACTCCGTCAAATTCAGCCTTTATTGATGACTGTTCTATATTTTTTTCAAGAATCCTTATCTGAATCATTATTTCTTCAATCTGAGCCTCATACTGCTTCTTAACATTGGATGACACACCCTTGATGAGAAGGTTGTAGTTGTTTTTTGCTTCCTGAAGCTGGTTTTCAAGAGCTGTCACCTGGTTTTGAGCTTCTTCGTACTCCACCTGGCTCACCGCACTGTTCTCATACAATGTCTTCATCTTTTCCAGGTTGCTTCTGGCAAAGCTCAGGCTGGTCTCTATAGTGCTTATCTGAAGCTTCATGTTGGAAATCTCCTGAAAGTCCGCTCCCTTTACCGTTTCGTTGTAGGTGGCGGTGATAGCCTCAATCTGCTTGTTCGCCCTTTCGATTTCCAGGTCATAATTATTTTCGTACGTCAATATTATATCACCTTTTTTTACTTTGTCACCTACGGACACGTTAAGAGTCTGCACTCTTTTGCTCATGTCAGAATAAAATGTGTTGACTCTTTTGGAATATACAGTTCCGGTTTCCTCAATGGTGCTTTTAATATCGCCCAGCTTTGCCTTCGAGGTAGCTCCCTCAAAGGGCTTCTGCCCCCTGCTGAACATCGTGAACAGGATGTATGCCAGCACTGATAATACTGCTATAATGGTTATATATCTCTTTTTATTTTTCATTATACCCTCCAAATTTTATGATATTCTGCTCTTGAGAGCCTGCATGAAGTCCAGTCTGTGAACCTTGGCGTAAGTCATCAGCTGGGCCAGCACTATGAACACTATTGTGAGAACTATTGATAAAATAACTGTTTTTATGGTTATGGGCTCATTCATGGTGTATATGTCCGTGGTGAATTCCTCTGCCATGTATCCCACGAGCCATATACCAAGAGGTATGCCGGCACCTATTCCAATAACCGACATTATCATGTTTTCCCTTACAAGCATCCTGAATATTTCTGACTTTGTGAATCCCATTACCCTAAGTGCCGAAAATTCCAGCGTTCTTTCGTTTATGCTCATAAGAGTCATGCTGTAGACTATGACAAAACCCAAAATTCCTGAGAATAAAACCATGAACATCATTGATGCGGCAGTTACCTCAGTGAATTCCTCAAATGCTCCCTTCAGGTCTGATTGAGACATGATGGTTATGTTGTCCATGGAGCTTAAGGCCTTGGCAACATCTTCGTGGGAATTGATGTACACTCCGTTGGCAACTCCCTTGTCAAGAAAGTTTCTGTTCAGGTAGTCAAGGTTCATGTAACCGTTGATTCCAAGGGTTTGCTTAATTATCCCTTTCACCTGCACATATCCGTCATCCTTACCGGAAATAAAATTCTTCAACAGAATTTTGTCGCCAACATCCACATCCAGTGCCTTGGCCAGGTTGGATGATATCAATATTCCGCTGCCCGGAAGTTTCACCTTGTTACCATAAAAGTCCTCAAAGCCGTAGAAGGCCTCCCCGTCTTCAATTCCTATTATGTTCACTATTTTTGATTTCGGACCGTTACTTACTTCAAACGGAATCTCAGTCCTCAGTTCCATGTCCGAGTATCTTACCTTTTCGGCAATTTCGTTTTTTACATTTTTATTCTGAAAGCTGTTGAAGCTTATGTTGTAATCAATTTTCATGAATTCGCCGTAGTGCTTGTTAAACATGACGTCCATGATATCCGTCATCCACATGGTCATCACCATCATGCCGCAGGTTATAGCCACAGCGGCTCCGATGAATATAAATTTTTTCTTTTCCCTGAATATATTTCGAAGAACAATCTTCCAGGAAAAGGGCACATGGCTCCAGATAATTTTAATATTTTCCAGGAAAATTCTTTTTCCCTTTTTTGGCGCCTCGGGCTTCATGGACTCCGCAGGGTTGATTTTCACTATGCTTCTTACGCCGAAAAATCCTGAAAGGATGCAGAATATCAGCGACAGCACTATTGACATGGCTATTCTGTCATAGTACAGCTTTATGGTCAGCATGGGAATGTTGAAGAAAACCAGGTAATAACTGGTCATGAAACCGGAAAGCGCTGTTCCTATGAGAGACCCTGCGGCCCCTCCTATGATTCCCACCGAAGCTGCATACTTCAGGTAGTGAGAGACTATGTCCCTGTCCGAAAAACCCAGCGCCTTTAAAACCCCTATGGATGTCCTGTCCTTTTTGACGATCCTTGAAAGCATGGTTGCCAGCATTATTCCCGCAAAAACAAGAAATACTATGGGCACTGATTTTGACATCATCTTAAGGCCTTGTATCTCCTGCATGAGCATGCTGTTGCTCAGCTGGTCTTCCCTTTCAATTACCCTTTGAACACCGTATTTTTCAAGATAATCTTCCAGAAAGTCGGCAGTCTTCTCCCTGTTGGCACCTGCATTTAATGTAATGAGCATCTCATTGAAGTTTCCCTGCCCTCCGTATATCTTCCTGATGTAATCTTCTTCAACATATATTACTCCGAAGTTGTACGGATCCGGAAGGAAAACCTGCTCGTTCTTCATCATGTACGCATATTCTGAGCTGGATGCTACTGCAGCAACCTTGAATCTGTACTGCTTTCCGTTTATTTGAAGCTTTATTTCGTCTCCCGCATTTATGTTTCTGGCGTTGGCAAACTGCTCGATGACTATTACCTCATTTCCTGAAATCTGCCTTCTGCCCGACTTTATGAACAGCTTATTGATTTTGTTCTCCTGTTTGTCAACAGATATGACCCTTACATCAACATTTTCGTCTGCATCATCACTGATGAAGGGAGTGTCAAACACGATTCTTTCTTCAGCTTCCTTGATGTCAGAAATTCCCGGAAGAGTTGACTCCAGCTTTTCCGGAAGCCCTGCAGCCGTTACGAATATATCCGGAAAATTTGTGATGTTATAGTAATCATCCAGCGAGTCTCCCAGATTTATGGAAGAATTGCTTACGGCTGTGAACACAAAAATTCCTGTAATGATTATGGCCAGGACAGCAACATACTGCCCCTTGGTGTTCCTGATCATTCTAAAAAGTCTTTTATCAAGCTTTTTCATTACCACTCAATCCTTTCAGCCGGAATAGGCGTATGGTTTAAAACAACCTCTGTGATTTTTCCGCTTCGCATCTTGATTATCTTGTCTGCCATTTGAGCTATTGAAGAGTTGTGTGTTATTACAACAACTGTGTTATTGTATCTCTCATTCATGTCCTTCAGTACCTTGAGGATTGATATTCCTGTTTCAAAATCCAGGGCTCCCGTAGGTTCATCACAAAGTAGTATCTGAGGATTTTTAGCAACCGCTCTGGCTATGGCAACCCTTTGCTGCTCACCGCCGCTCATCTGTGAAGGAAAATTGTTCATTCTTTCCTTAAGCCCCACAGCCTCAAGAACCTCTTCCACGTCAATGGGATTCTGGCATATTTCAGCAGCAAGCTCCACATTTTCCTTTGCAGTAAGCGTGGACATGAGGTTGTAAAACTGAAAAACAAATCCAATCTCGTTTCTTCTGTAAACTGTCAGATCCCTGTCGCTCATGCCGGTTATGAGCTCACCGTTGAAATATACATCGCCGGTGGTAGGTGTGTCCATACCTCCAACTATGTTTAAAAGCGTGCTTTTCCCTGATCCGCTGGGCCCCAGGATTACCACGAACTCGCCTTTTTTAACGTCAAAGCTCACATCTTCCAGGGCCTTCACGGTAACTTCGCCCATCTTGTAATACTTGCTTATATTTTCTGCCCTCAATACTGATTCGCTCATTCTAAAACCCCCGTCAATATTAGTTTTTTCCATCTTCCAGCATACCGTACATGACGATATTCATTAGATTCATATATTCATCCTTTACTTCCAGGTAGTATTCTTCAAAGCTCTTGCTTCCATCTGCAAAAGCAGGGATATACTTGCTTTCCACAACTGCGGTTATTCCCGACATTACGGAAACGATATCCTTCGTTTCAACATTCTTTTTCACAGGCAGACCCTTAATTATATCCACCATGTTATTAATTCCTATCTGCTTCACCTGTGCGTATCTTTGAGCAAGTCTGTCCCGAAGCTTTGATGGGGAGTTGTAGAACCCCTTCATCAGCAGCTTGTAGTGCGTTGGGTGATTTGAAAAGAAATTGTACTTCACTTCAATTATCTTCAAGAGTATTTGAACAAAATCGCCGCCAGGGAACACCAGGTCATCGAACTCTTCCACAACATCATCCACGCATTTGTCCATAGCTGCCATAAACAGATTTTCCTTTGAACCGAAGTAATGAAATATAAGACCCTTAGACACTTCCGCCCTGCGGCATATCCTGTCGGTGTTTGCCTTGTCAAAGCCATGTTCTGAAAACTCCTGTATGCTTGCTTCAAGTATCTTTTCTTTTTTCGAACTGTCCAGCATTTTTTCCTCCTGTGCGCAATTGACTTACCAGTCAATAATATTATATATTATATTGACCTACAGGTCAATATATGATTAAATATTGACAAAAAAATAAGGCACATGCCTTATTATTACTTCTGGTTTTCAATCTGCTCTGCCAGGTCGTTCAAATAAACCCACCTGCTCATCTTGTGTTCAAGCTGCTCCTCAAGGCCTTTCTTTTCTGCCATAATTTCCTGAAGTTTTACGTAATCCGTGGAATTTATCTCCATGCTTTTTTCAGCCTGAGAGATTTTTCCTTCAAGCAAAGCGATGTCGTCGTCTATGGTGTTGAATTCCTGCTGCTCCTTGAAAGTAAACTTTAGCTTTTTAGGTTTTTCCCTTTCCTGTACGGGATTTATCTTTTCTTTGGGTTCCCTATTTCTTTCCTGCTGCTTTTCCTTCATAAGTCTGATTTCTGCGTAGTCAGAATAACCGCCGTTGTACATGTTTACAGTACCGTCTCCGGGAAGCTCAAGTATGGTGTCCACAACCTTGTCGAGAAAGTACCTGTCGTGTGATACCGTTATGACTGCTCCGGAAAACGTCTCAAGGTAATCTTCAAGCACTGTAAGCGTCTCAATGTCAAGGTCGTTTGTAGGCTCGTCAAGAAGCAGGATGTTCGGTGCAGTCATAAGGACACTTAAAAGAAACAGCCTCCTTCTTTCTCCTCCGGACAGCTTCCTGACCAGGCTGTGCTGAACATCGCCTGAAAACAGAAATCTTTCAAGCATCTGTGAAGCCGAAATCTTTCCGTCAGCTGTCTCCACAACCTCTGCAATATTCTTTATATAATCGATAACTTTCTGGTTTTCATCTATTTCTCCGGCTTCCTGGGAAAAATATCCCACCCTGACGGTGCTTCCCACTTCAACTATTCCTTTGTCGGGAATAATTTTTCCCGCCATCATGTTCAAAAGAGTAGATTTTCCTGCTCCATTTTTTCCCACTATTCCGATTCTCGCCCCGCGAAGGACGGTAAACTCAAAATCCTCGACTATTTTCTTATGTCCAAAGCTTTTTGAAATGTTGTTTATTTCAATGGTCTTCTTTCCCAGCCTTGTTGACAGAGAGCTCATCTCCAGCTTTTCCGACTGCTGCGTTCCTAGTGAATCCTTCAGCTTCTCGAACTGCTCTATTCTTCCCTTGGCCTTTGTTCCCCTGGCTCTGGCACCTCTTTGAATCCATGAAAGCTCTTTTCTGTAAAGAGTCTGCTTCTTCCTTTCGCTGCTTGCTTCCATTTCTTCGCGCTGAGCCTTCAGCTCCAAAAATTTGGAATAGTTTCCCTCATAGCAATACAAGCTTCCTTTTTCAAGCTCTGCTATGCGGTTTGAAACCCTGTCCAGAAAATACCTGTCATGGGTAACCATGAGTATGGCACCTGAAAACTTCATGAGGTAGCTTTCAAGCCACGTTATCATGTCGTTGTCCAGATGGTTTGTGGGCTCATCAAGCACCAGCAGCTCGCAGGGGTTTACCAGTGCGCTGGCTATGGCGACTCTCTTTCTCTGACCCACCGAAAGGAGGTTCACGTCCTTGTGGTATTCGTCTATTCCCAGCCTGCTCAGGATGGTTTTGGCCTCATATTCCATCAGTGTTCTCGTCTCTGAACTTGAATTTATGAAAACCTGTTCAATGACTGTGGCACCTTTTTTAAACACAGGATCCTGCGGAAGGTAGCAAATCCTGTCCAGCGGATTTTTAATGAGTCTTCCGCCGTCAGGCTCCTCAATGCCCGCTGCAATTTTCAGCAGGGTAGACTTTCCTGTTCCGTTTACACCGGCTATTCCTATTTTATCACCGTCATTAACGAACAGTTCCACGCTGTCCAGCAGTATTTTTTCTCCAAAGCTTTTGCTTATTTTTTCAAGTGTTAGTATCATTTCATTGCCTTTCGGTTTATAAAAGTTCCACGTCGTTTACAACAAGCTTGAATTTAAGACCCAGGTATTCCGCGGCTCTCCTGCATAGGAGCATCCGTTCGAGGAATATCTCAAAGTAGCTCATTACGGCGCAGATGCTTGTGTCTATGACCAGATTTAAAGAAACTTCTTTTTTATGTTCATTTAATGTCAGCCTTGACGCTTCCACTGAGTAATTTACCCTATCGTGTATATCGAAGGTTGCAAAATCAGTATTCCTCACCCTTGATCTTCTGACGTCGGACTTGTCTGCCAGTATAAGAGCCGCGGCCACTTCATTGACAGGAACAGCGGTGGATTCGTCATGATTTCCTATGGCAGAAATAACGGCAGCAATTTCAGCCACGTCCATCCCCATGTTGTCCAGGATTCTGAATGCCATGATTGCACCGCTTTGGGCATGGTCAATCCTATTTACTACATTACCGATATCATGCATGTATCCTGCAATCTGAGCAAGCTCAGCTGTCCTTTCGTCGTAGCCCAGCTTGAGAAGCAGCTCTTCAGCCTTGTTTGCAACCTTGCCCACATGTGTGAATGAATGCTCCGTATACCCCAGTGTTATAAGAGACTCATCTGCTTTTTTAATGTACGTCTGAATTTCATGGCTGTTTTTTATGTCGTTGAATGTTATCATACAATATCCTTACCTTTCTTCAGCTCAAACAGCGTAAACGGGAAGGAATCGGGCATGGACTCAAACTCCGTGTATTCTCTGGTCTTGGGATGATTGAACCCGAATTTGTGCGACCAGAGAGCAGGCAAAGTGAAGTCTTTTTTCTTCATGAACACCCTGTTATACTTGTTGTCTCCCCATATGGGCAGATTTGCGTTGGAAAGCTGAACCCTTATCTGATGGTGCCTTCCGGTGTGAAGCTTTATTTTCAAAATGGACAGCACGCCGTATTCTTCTGTTTCAACTGTTCCAATAAGTTCATATTCAAGCTTTGCGGCTTTTCCGGCCTTATCATCGGCTGTTGTCACCTTTGACATGTTTATCGTCTTAAGTTTCTTCAGATAATCTTCCAGAACTGCCTTTTCCTTTTCAGGCCTGCCGCAAACTACTGCAAGGTATACCTTATTGGTTTTCCTTTCCTGTACCTGTCTTGAAAGCTCCTTGTTTGCAAAGTCGTTTTTGGCAAACACAATGACACCGCCCACAGGCCTGTCAAGCCTGTGAATCAGCCCCAGGTACGGATTGTTTTCCTTTTTCCCCAGGTGTTCCAAGCACATTTTCATAAGGTCATCGTCCTGGGTCGTGTCGCTTTGGGATGGTACTCCCTGAGGCTTCACCACACAGATTATGTGTTTGTCTTCATATATTATATTAAGTTCCATATTATCTCCGTTATATCAAATCTGCATATGACGCTTCTGCCGCACTTATGAGGTCTTCAGGTGCAAGTATCATCTGTATTCCTATGGCTCCGCCGCTGACTAGTATCTTGTCGTGAAGCGCTGCAGTTTCATCCACAAATGTCCTGTAATGCTTCTTCATTCCGATAGGAGAGCATCCTCCCCTCACATAACCGGTGTTCTTTGTGAGTTCCTTCAGAGGCAGAAGCTCTATGTTCTTTTCCCCGGCTGCGGCTGCAGCCTTCTTAAGGTCAAGCTCATATTCCACCGGGATGCAGAAAACATAAAGTTCCTTGCTGTGCCCCACAGACACCAGCGTCTTGAATACAGCCTCCGGGTTCTGTCCTGTTTTGTGTGCCACGGATACTCCGTCAATTTTTCCGTCCTCGCATTCGTACAGAAGATAATCATACCCTATGTTGAGGGAATCGAGAATGCGCATGGCATTGGTCTTGTTGAATTTTTTCACCTTATCACTCCTAAATCATGGTATACAGCCCGTAGACAGCCAGTATGTTGAACAAAAGAGCTATTATTGTGATTGCTACAAATCCTGCTTTTCTGGTCTTGTGGTGAAACAGTATCATGGCTGCGATGCTTCCCGGCGTCCCTCCCAGAAAGCTTGTTATATGCAGAGTCTTTTCCTCTATTCTCCATCTGTCCTTTCTGGCCTTTTGCTTGTCAGCATAAAACAATGCAAACGAAACAACATTTATTATTATGAAATAAACAGCTAAATATCTTATCATGGTCTTCTCGCTGCCAGTTTATTTATTTTTTTCCCTTGCTGCACAAACCGTTCCTCGTATTCTGTCATTACATTGTCCTTGACAAATTCGCTGCCGTGCAGGTCCCTTGTGCACATGAGAATTTCCCAGCCGTCAGCCTTAAGTTCCTGTAGGGAGTATTCGAAAAGGTCGTTGTTATCTGTCTTCATGTGAATTTCGCCGCCTTCCCTGAGAACCTTTCTGTAGACCTCAAGAAAATTCCTGTGTGTAAGCCTTCTCTTGTAGTGTGACGGCTTCGGCCACGGATCAGAGAAATTCAGATAAATCCTTTCTATGGAGTTGGGCTCGAATACCTCTGTGAGTATGTCTCCGTTTGAATATACTATGAAGTAGTTGTCAGGGTCCTCCTCAAACATGCACTTGGCACACCTGTATGCAACCTTTACGCTTTTTTCAAATCCGAAGTAGTTTATGCCGGGGTTTTTAAGCGCAGTTTCCCTTAGAAATTTCCCCTTTCCGCAGCCCAGCTCCACATGGATGGGATTATTGTTGCTGAATGCCTCATTCAGTTTGTATCCTCTTTTTTCAGGCTCGGTTATGGCTTTTTCATGCTGCTGCAGATATTCATACTGCCCGTGAACGTATCTTAATCTCATAAAATTCTCCTTCTTTTTCTATTTGAATTTTACAATACTTTGCAATAATTAACAATATAATTTTAATTCTGTTGCATAAAACCTGAAAACAAAGTAAAATAATAGTAACAAAACAATTAGGGGTGAAATATGGAATTCTTATTCAACATTAAAGGGCCTGCTCTCTACTTAATAATATTCTGCGCAAAAATAATCGAAGTATCAATTTCGACTGTAAGGCTTGTGCTCATAAACAAAGGCGAAAGAGTCAAGGGTGCTCTTCTGGCACTTATGGAAATAATAATTTGGCTCATAGTTGTAAGTTCCGTGCTCAACAACATTACAGAGGATCCCATCAAGGTGCTCGTGTATGCTGTGGCATTTTCACTGGGTAACTTCATCGGAGTTACCATAGAATCCAAAATTGCCGTCGGCCTTTCCTCAATTCAGGTTGTTGTAAACGATGAAGACGGCGAATCTCTGGCAGACATGCTGAGGGAACAAAGCTTCGGAGTAACAATACTGGAAGGCAAGGGAAAAAACGATAGCAAGAAAAACCTCCTGTTCATACAGCTTAAGAGGAAGAAGATTCCGGAAGCCGTGAAACTCATAAGGCAGACAAATCCGGAAGCTTACATAACCGTAAATGACATAAAGTCCATGATGGGCGGATATTTGAAATAAAACTACTTATAAAAATATTTGACTACGTCAAAGTCAACTCCCCTACCCCTCAATCTTGAGGGGTAGTTTTTTTCTACGTTTAAGTCTTTCCTTTTATTCGAATTTATTGTATTATCTTTTCTATGAGCAAATATTCTATTAAACAAGTTTTCAATGATAATTGGAATTCATTTTTATCTGCAAAACCATTTCTTCGCAATGTTGTTTCTTCCACACTTTAACGTGTCGCTCAGAATTTCACCGACGGTATAAGAGTCCCCAGTTACATATCATTAGCCGCCTTATGTCGCAAATCGTTGAAACGAATATGTGTCATTCCCAAGTGCCGCAAGAGTTGACCAACATTATTTGTTACTCGGTTAGCTCTTATTGATGCACCATTGGTTTTTGCCCGCAAATATTTTGGATATGAGACAGGCTTTCTTAATGTGTTACCTAACGTCACATTATGTTAAAAAGCGTTAAATGGCATGGCTGCATAGTGCTATGATTATCGTAATCCCTATTAAATAGCAAATAAACGGCGGCTTTGAATTATCAAAGCCGCCTATTTGGCGCTAAAAATATAACTACTGTTCAGTGACTTTTTTCTTTACTGTCGTTCGGCAAACTTTTGAAATATTAAATTGGCGTTTTATATTACATATGGGCCTTTTTAACAACTCAGTTTAAATGGTACTATTTATTAAATTCTTGGAACAGCATGTCATGAGTGAATCTCAAGCTCTGGTTAAGGCACAGCGTATCGATTGTTGCCGTTACCACGTTACATCCTTTGTTAATCCAAGAAGCCACCTCTTTCTTCAGCCCGTCAGGCGTTGGTGAAAGAGGAACACACATGACGGGGATTCCCTGCTGTTTTGCGACAGATGCTACTTTGGTTAAGGCGCTGATGACCTCAGGATGATCCCACTGTCCTGGATATCCCAAGGAATGTGACAAGTCAAATGGGCCCAGTACAATCATATCAACGCCAGGGACGCGTACAATTTCCTCTATATTTTCTACACCCTTATAGCTTTCAATAAGCACACAAAACATTGTGTTTTTATTTGCAGACTCAGCAAATTCTTCCCACATCATATTTCCACCAAGGACGTTAAATGCTCTAGATCCGGGGCATGCACCACGTTCACCCTTTGGAGGAAACTTCATAATGGAAGCAAATCTTGCCGTCTCCTCTCTTGTCTCAATTTCTTGTACTATAACACCACCTACCCCTACGTCCAGCAGTCTCTGGATTGCACCACGATCATTTTTGTCCGCAAAACGCACTAATGAGGTAATGCCAAAACCCTCTGCTGAGCGAACTAACTGTACACATTGCGTAGTATCAATAATTCCGTGTTCGCAGTCTATCCACACGTAATCATAGCCGTTTCGGGCAACCAATTCCACATTGTCTACACACGCCGACTGCACAGCGGCCCCGATAGAAATCTTATCACTAGCCAGTGATTTTAAAATTTTATTTTCTCTCATTTTATTTTGTCTCCTTAGTAGTATAAATTTTTGAAATGGTTGATTTTTGCTCTCTGCGTTTTATAATGATTTGATAGGGCGCAAGCGCGCACAGAGGAAGGCCTAAGCCAAAAATACACAAATAATTTGCTATGGGTGCAAGTAACTTAATGGTACCCGCTAAGCCAAGAGGAGCAAACAAGGTAAATATAGCTGCGAAGGCCACATAAATAATTGAATTTCTCGTCTTCTCCGATTTAATACTTTTCGGTAAATATGGAGAGAGTTGACCGCCAATCGTAACTAAACAAGAAGCACCTGTGGAAATTAGGGCGAGGATCAATAGAATTAAATAAAGCTGTGAAGCAAAAGGAATGCCGGCCTGTTCGACAACAAAAGACGCTGGAATATCGGCTGCAGCTGCCTCAGGAGAATAGGCTAGAATGGATATACACGGCAGATAGACAGCTGACATATTGAGTACAAAGCCAATTCCAAGGGTACTTTTAATGTTTTTCGACGACTGCAATGACTTACCGGACATTATGAGTAATGGCAAAAATCCAATATACATGGCCGTAAACGATAGCGCCCACCAAATTGAACTACCAATGCCTGCAGTTTCTGGCAACCAATGCATTGATATCTTCTCAAAGACAAGTGTCATTCCTCCACGGGATAAGGCTGTTACATAACTGGCAGTCAAAATAACAAACATAATCAGGCAGAAAATGGATTGCAACTTTTTAAACACTTCCATACCGAAGAAGATCACCAGAATACAAGCTACGGCCGTAATAGCACCACCAAACAAAGATGGTGCATTGAAATACTGTTTCAGTATGGAGCCAGCTCCGCCAAAGGCCATTGCACAGGATAGGATCATCATATAAAAAACAGTAACATTCGCAAGCGGTGTAAAGACTTTTTTCAATACGCTGTTCCCATATAGAAGGTTATATAGTTGCGAATTATTTTCCAGATGATATAAGCGCGATGTCTCCATGCCTAAATAGTAAATCGCAAAAAGAAGCAACAGTGAAAGGATTGGGACAATGGCGGAAAAATAGCCACTTTTTTGGACAAAGTACACTGTGACACCTGCACCAGAGGCAACTCCCGCGCCCAACATTCCGCCAAACTGTGTAGATGCTATTCCAAATTTTTCTTTGAAACTAACGTGATTTTCCATGAGACTCTCCTTTTAAAACTATATTATAAATTGTGCTCAATTAAATTTTGCCTTGGCCAAGGCTATTGGTATTTATATAGTACCAATCTGGTATTTTTATAATACCAATTTTATTAAGTCTTGTCAAGCCCATTTTATCAAAACAAATACGAATAGATTGACAATAACAATCTTTAGCCGTATAATAACCTAAAAGTAGGTGAAACAATGAAGAAAATTCAGCCTGTAAACAATTTCTCCATTCCAGAAATTGTTAGTAAAAATATTATTAATTACATTATTAATAATTCTCTCCAGCCTGGAGAGAGATTACCTAGCGAAAGAAGCATGGCGGAAACCTTAAGGGTAAGTCGTACTTCTTTGAAAAAAGCAGTTGATATTTTGAGTCATTATGGAATCCTGCAAATACGCCCACAGAGTGGAATCTATGTGAATGATTTGCGTTCAATTAAAAACCTGATTGACAAGACAACTGCTGACCCCATAAGTTATACCGCGGGTTCATACCTTGAATGGCGTGAGTGTCGTTCATGTGTGGAGCCTGCTGCTTGTAAACTATGTGCAGAACGTATTACGGCATCTGAACTAGAAGAAATTAAGGCATGCCTAGATCGAATGGAAGAGTGTTACTTAAAGAATGACATGGCAGCTGTAATTTTGGAAGATTATAATTTCCATTATGCTTGCATTAAGGCAACTCACAATGAGTCTATCTGTAATATGTATCGAAGTTTTTGCGGTGATTTTTATCAATGGATGGTTTCAGATTATGAGCCGTTCTTCTTGGAAATATCTAAAGTTGCTATGGAGCAACATCATTCTATCTATAAGGCGCTTGAAGCACATGATGGTGAATTAGCTGAGACGATTTCAAGAGACCACAATGTCATGTCCATTACTGCATGGCGCACATATAATAAAATGCCTTGAGTATTGATAAGCAGGGGGCTGTTGCATTAGCGATTAAAAATCGCCGTGCAAAGCCTCTTTTTCTATTGCTAAATGACTGTTTTGTTACCCTAAGGCTTCTTTGTGCTATTTTCTTTTTTGTTTCTGTTAAGTAATTTCCTTACACACTAAAAGGACGCCGCAGCGTCCTTTTAATTTACAGTGTATTCAACAATCCAAATAAAAACAATCTTAAACTTAATTGCTGCAGTTCCTTATTTTACAAAAGCTTTGTATATTGCCCTTATGGCATCTTCAAAGTCCCTGTCTTCAACTCCTACGATTATGTTTATTTCGCTGGAGCCCTGGTCAATCATTCTTATATTTATGTTTTTCTCTCCAAGAGCATTGAACACCTTGGCAGATATGCCCGGTCTGAATGCCATCCTTATGCCAACTGTCGATATGAGGCTTAAGTTCTTGCTGACCTTTACAGTTTCGGTATTCAGCCTTTCCTTGAGCTCCTCCACAATCTCATGGGTTGTTTTTTCAACGCACTCCGTGGGCACAACAACGGAAAAACTGTCAATGCCGGATGGGATGTGGTCGATGCTTATGTTTCTCTCCTCAAATATTTCAAGTGCCTTTCTTACAACTCCCACCTCGTTGGCCATATGCTCCTTGTGCACATAAAACACGGTGAAGTTCTTTCTTCCTGCGATGCCTGTGATTATGTGCCCATTTTCGTAATTCTCATCAGCCTGGTCGTCTCCCACGATTACGGTGCCCGGGTTGTCAGGCTCGTTTGTGTTTCTTATGTTTATCGGGATGCTGGCTTGTCTCACCGGGAACACTGCCTCATCGTGCAATACTGATGCACCCATGTAGGAAAGCTCTCTCAGCTCCTGATATGTTATTTTCTTAATTGGCTGCGGATTGTTTACAATTCTAGGGTCTGCCATCAAAAATCCCGAAACGTCAGTCCAGTTTTCATAGATGTCTGCCTTTGCAGCGCTTGCCACTATGGAACCCGTTATGTCAGAACCTCCCCTGGAGAATGTCTTTATGCTTCCGTCAGGAAGAGAGCCGTAAAATCCTGGTATAATTGCCTTGCTTGACTTGGCAAGCACAGCCCCCAGCTTATCCTGCGTTTTTTTTCTGTCTATGGTTCCGTCATATTTGAAGAAGATGACGTCCTTTGCATCGATGAAATCACAGTGAAGGTAATCGGCCATAAGCTTAGCGCTCAAGTACTCTCCTCTGCTCACTATGTAATCTTCATCGCACTTGTTGTCCAGTTGTTCTCTTATTGTCCTGAATTCCTGCTCCAGATCCGTATTCAGATTCAGTTCTTCCTTTATCGATGTGAACCTGTCTTCTATGAGTTTCAGCACGGGAGCGTATGGAACGGAAAACTTCAAGTGTGCATGAGTCAGATACAACAGATCAGTAATCTTGTTGTCATCCTTGAATCTTTTTCCGGGAGCCGAAACAACCACGTACTTCCTATCTTCGCTGTCCTTAACTATGTCACGTACCTTCTTGAACTGTGCTGCATCTGCAAGAGAAGTACCTCCGAATTTTGCTACCTTAATCATTATATCCTCCTATCCGCATCATAACTGAAACAATAACATACAAAACAGTCAATGTCAACAATTAAAATACAGATGTCCGTGCATCAAACACAGTAATCGTTTTGTGTTTGATAATTTAACATTATCCTCTCAAATCATCCAGCAGTTTTGTCTTTTCAACTGTCCTGTCGTCCTTGTACTTAACAATTTTTGCGGGGCTGCCGGCAACAACAGCCATTTCAGGAACGTCCTCCGTAACCACGCTGCCTGCAGCTACAACGGCTCCCTTGCCCACCTTTACTCCTTCAAGCACAACAGCGTTTGCGCCGATTAAAACATCATCCTCTATGATTACCGGCGTCTTGCTAGGCGGCTCCAGAACCCCTGCTATTACCGCGCCTGCTCCTACGTGAACATTCTTTCCTATTGTTCCTCTTGCGCCCACAACTGCGTTCATGTCAATCATTGTCTTTTCTCCGATGACAGCACCGATGTTGATCACTGCACCCATCATGACAACAGCATCCTTTCCTATGGTTACCATGTCCCTGATCACGGCTCCAGGCTCTATTCTGGCCTGGATTTCATTTGTGTCCAGAAGAGGAATAGCTGAATTTCTTCTGTCGTATTCCAGATGGTAAGTTTCAATGTTGTTTTCCTGAAGAATTTTTGCAGCATCCTCGTATTCGCCGATAAGTATCGCCATTTGTCCCGATTTGAAAACCTTCATGCTGTAAGTGTTCATATTTTCATAGTTTCCCGAAACGTAAAGTTTCACCGGAGTTGATTTTTTTGCTTCTTTGATAAATTTCGCTATCTCATATGGATCTTGTAAAAACATATTTCCTCCTTGAATTTTATTTATGCTATGTTGATTATCCTGCCGGAGTCCATGTTGTCGACTTCAAACATGTCCTCCGTCTCGTAGTAGCCTGCCGGTCTTCTGGACAGCTTCAGGGCTATTTCCAGAGCGCCTCTGGCAAAAATTTTCTTCGAAAAAGCTGTGTGCTTTATTTCTATCATTTCGTCATTGCCTGAGAATATGACCGTATGCTCTCCCGGTATGGTACCGGCTCTCATGGCATGTGTTTCAACGTGATCTCTTCCCGTGGCTTTCATTATGTCTTCAGCCAGAGTTTTTGCAGTTCCGCTGGGCGAATCTTTCTTTTTGTTGTGATGTCTTTCTATTATATCTATGTCAAAGCTGTTCAATTCATTAACAATTAATTTGAGCATTTTTCTCACTACATTTATGCCTACTGAAGTGTTTGATGACAGTATAACAGGTATTCTTCTTCCTGCTTCCCTTATTTTTTCCTTTTCTGCCTCTGAATATCCTGTTGTACAGATCAGCAGGGCTGCATTTTTCCTTGCTGCATAATCAATTAGAAAATCTAGATTTGCAGGGTTGGAGAAATCTATAACCACGTCAACTTTTCCGAAAGCTTCCCCATACTGTCCGTTTCTTGGAGACACAAATCCGGCCAGGTGTATGCCGTCATAAGTCTGTGCTTCCTGTTCTATTACTTTTCCCATTGCACCTTGTCCGCAAAGTACTATATTAGTCATAACATCCCTCCTTAGCAAGATATGCCGCAATCTCTCATTTCGGCCATTAATTTTTCCTTGTTTGCATCAGACATAGGATACAAAGGCGCCCTCAGTTCAGGACTGCAAAGGTTCATCACTCCCATTGCCTCCTTCACGGGTATGGGGTTCGTTTCAATAAACAAGGCATTGATAAGCCCGTTCAATGACAGCTGTGCATCTCTTGCAGCCTCTATGTCTCCAGCGTTGAAGTCATCTACCATTTTTTTTGTTTCAGCAGGAAGTATGTTTGCAACTACCGAAATTACTCCATGCCCTCCCAAAGCCATGAGCGGAACAACCATGTCGTCATTTCCCGAGTACACGAAAAAGTCCTTGGGGCAAATTCTGATCATCTCTGCAACTTGGCTTATGTTTCCGCTGGCTTCCTTGATTCCGACTATATTTTCAATTTGTGACAATTCTACTGCTGTTTTTGGTTCAATGTTCATTCCTGTTCTTCCGGGAACGTTGTAAACAATGATTGGAAGTTTTGTGCTTTCGGCAATCATTCTGTAGTGATTTACAAGACCTCTTTGAGTTGTTTTGTTATAATAGGGCGTCACCACAAGCAGTCCGTCAGCTCCTGCCTCTTCGCAGAATTTAGCTTTCTTTACCGCTGATGATGTGCAGTTGCTGCCAGCGCCTGCTATAACAGGAATTCTCCCGTTAACCCTCTTCACAATGAATTCAACCACCTGATGATATTCATCATCTGTCATGGTTGACGCTTCTGATGTTGTTCCTGCCGCAATAATGGATCCTGATTTTTCAACATGCATGTCAACCAATTTGCCTAATGTTTCATAATCAATTTCTCCGTTTGAAAATGGCGTAACCAGAGCTACTCCGCAGCCTCTTACCAAATCGTTCATACTTTTTCTCTCCTTAAAATTATTTATTAATAAATAATTTTCATGCCGCTTTTTTTATCTTTTATGCTTTCCCTGAATGTAATAAAAAAAGCGACATAAGAGCAAAAGGGCTCTCAGACGCTTACAAAAAACACCGAACCTTCTGCCCAGCATATTACAGCTCTCTCTTATAGGATTGGGAAGCATCCTATAAAAACAGTATTACATCTCTTAAATGTAAGCCCAGGGAGAGTTTCCCTTCGGCGAATCACCCTTTCAAAGCCCAGCTTCTACTCTTGATCATCGCAACCTCTGTAATATACCCATGAAAATATTTAATTTTCCTAATTATATGCCCCACAGGAAAATATGTCAACAAGAAATATTATTTTTTTTGTCAATCTGTTGAACTGATACTAATCGAAATTATTTCCCGGTGCACAATATTGTTTATGCACTGGATAGAATAAATAAAACAAGCACATGTCTTACTATTTGTCTACAGCATGTAATCTTAGGAGATCCTTCGCTACGCTCAGGATGACAAATTCGTGGTTTGTAATAGTATAAGGCATCCTTTTGGATGCCTTCATTATCAAAGCCTTTTCATTGAAATTACATTTTCATAATGCTTCCTGTCAAATGAAACCGAAATCAATGCAGTAATGTCATAGGACTTAGGACAGGTTACCTTTTCAACCTTGCCGCTGCAAACCTCCCCGCCTAATCGGTCAACCAGCACAACCCTGTCGCCTGCCTCAGGCAGAGGAAAATACTCGTAGGGAAATGTTATGAGAGCCTTGTCTTCGCCGTGGTTTACATTCATCAGGTGAATTGCTATTCCCGGGCACTTTGCTGCACATATGCCGCATCCCACGCATTTTTCAAAATCGATGGTCGGCAGGTTTGTGATTGGATTTCCAACCTTGATTGCTCCCTTGGGGCACGAGGTTTCACAGGGATTGCACGGTATCTGCTCAACACACTCTATTACTGCAATGTTTCCCAGTCTGTAATCCTCATCCCTAGGAAAGCCGGGCGAGCATTTCAGTTCTTCAATGGAAGGAGCTCCGAATTTCTTAAGACATGTCATACTATCAACTCCTTCCCTTTTTCAAGAATCTGGCTCTTGGCAGTCCTTCTTTTTTCGCCGAACTGTCCGCATCTTAAGGAATCAAGCTTAGTCCAGATTTCATCCATTCTTGTTCGTGCCTTTTCTTCATCCACCAGCCCCAGGTCGCATGCCACGCTTATGCCTGCCAGCCGGCCTTCCTCCATGGCGGTGCTGGCTTCCTCAATGCCGGAAACGTCTCCTGCCACATATATTCCGTCTACGGTTGTTCTCATGCATCTGTCGTGGACAGGAACATAGCCTCCCATGCTTGCGATGTAAGTAAATTCACAGCCTGCCAGATGAACAAGCTCTATCATGGGCGTAAGGCCTACGGCAAGACATATGGTGTCTGCCTCGAACATTTTTTCCGAGCCTTCCACTTCCTTGAAATTGCTGTCAAGCTCTACAATTTCAACCTTTTCCACACGGTCGGTTCCATAGGCTTTCTTTATGGTGTGGCTTGTGTAGAAGGGAACGCCTGCTCTGGCTACCTTTGACGTATGAACTCCGTATCCTCCGAGGCTGGGAGCTGCTTCAACAATGGCTACAACCTCTGCACCTGCCTGCATGAGCTGGTAGGATACGATTACCCCCACATTGCCTGAGCCCAGCATCAGAACCTTCTGTCCCGGCAGAACCCGGTTAAGGTTTATCATTGTCTGTGCAGCTCCTGCCCCCATTACGCCCGGCAGTTCCCATCCCTCAAACTGAACTGAGTTTTCAAATGCGCCTGTTGCCACTATTATTTTATCTGCTTGAATTTCTCTTGATTTTTCCTTATTTTCAACTATCCAGAGCTTTTTGTCCCCTGTGAGGCCGCAAACTTCGGTATTGAGCATTACGTCTATGTCAAGTTCTTCGGTATCCTTGAGAAGCTCAGTACCGATGTTGATTCCCCTTGTGCCTGCCTTGTGCTCCCTGGAGCCGAAAAACTTATGAATCTGTTTGAAAAGCTGTCCGCCGGGCTTGTTGTTTTCATCAATCAAAAGAACCTTTGCGCCGGCCTTGGACGCTTCTATGGATGCTGCCAGCCCGGCAGGTCCGGCGCCGATTATTACAACATCATAAATTGTCTTTGTCATCATCTGCCCACTCGCCTCTTCCGTATTGTGTTTCAACCTTCATTCCGTCTCTTACTTCGGTGACGCATGTTCTAACGTTTGGTATGCCGTCAACTATCATCACACAGTCCGTGCATCTTCCGATTCCGCAGTAAATACCTCTTGGTTTTTTATTTTTTTCCGTGTACCTGAACTTGTGGACACCGTTAGCCATAAGCACTGCGGCAACCATTTCACCTTTGTACGCCGTTATTTCCCTGCCGTCAAAAATGATCGTTACGATTTCTTCCCTGCTGTCGTGCCCCAAAATTGGATGTTCTTTAATTCTTGTCATTTTACACCTCTCTAAAGCACTGCAAGACTTTCTTTCACTACCCTCGATACCTCGGGTGTGGGGTTTGTCAGAGGAAGTCTGTATCCTCCCACATTAAATCCCAAAAGATTTAAAGCATGCTTTACAGGAATTGGATTGGTCGTTACGAACAAAGCATCAAACAGCCTTGTCAGTTCAAGGTTAAGTTTTGCAGCCTTTTCAGTTTCGCATCTTTCAAAGGCGTCTATCATCTCGCCCATTTTCACGCCTGCCACGTTTGATGCAACGCTTATGATTCCCTGACCTCCTACTGCCAGTGAAGGCAGCGTAAGAATATCCTCCCCGCTGTACACTAAAAAGTCATCAGGCGTCTCGTTTACCATTCTAATGAACTGGGCCATGTCGCCGCTTGCTTCCTTGATCGCAGCTATGTTTTTGATTTCAGCAAGCTTTTTAACGGTGTTCACACCAATGTTTACCCCTGTTCTTCCCGGCACGTTGTATATTATTATGGGAAGGTCAGTTGATTCAGCCACTGCCTTGAAGTGAGCATACAGCGACTCCTGGTTAGGCTTGTTGTAGTAAGGTGTTATTACCAGAAGGCCGTCAACGTTTAAATCCTTTATGTTATTGATGTTATCAATTGTTTTCTTAGTATTGTTTGTTCCTACGCCTGCTATTACAGGAATGTTCACGTTCTTTTTAATCTCGGCTATAAGCCTGTAGGCTTCCTCCTGAGTCAGAGTCGGCGATTCGCCTGTTGTACCGTTAACAAGCAGCGCCGAGCTTCTTTCATGTTCAAGCTTCTTTGCAAGTTTTACTGCCTGGTCATAGTCCACATTCAGGTCATCGTCAAACGGAGTTACCATCGCTGTTATTAATCTGCCCCAATTCATCGTTATTCCTCCTCTTCCAGCACATGCATTTTTACCGGTCTTACCGGCGCTCTATAACTTGATGTCTTCACATCTTCAACTTTCTTGTTCAGTTCCCTTGCGAGAATTTTTTCCACAGTCCTTCGGCAGGTTCTCCCCTGGCAAAGTCCCATGCCTGCACGGGTGAATTTCTTAACCTCGTCAACAGTGGTGGCGCCGTCTTTTATGGCGCTTATTATTTCATCCTCGGTAATTTCTTCACACCTGCATATAATTATGCTCATATAGTCACTTCCTTAGCGATTTGATTTTTCGCTGCTGCCATATGTGTTCCAGTATGTCAGCACATCCTCCATAAGGTGGTCCATATGTTCCGACATAAGTTTCTCTGCAGCTTCCTCGTCATTGTTCTTAATGGCTTCATAAATCTTTTTGTGAGAAGCATTGTAAGGCGAATTTATCTGCCTCCTCAGCTTCTCAAAAATATTCGACTGCTGCTTGAATGTGGAAACTATGTTGTAAAGCGATTCTAATATTGCGTTTCTTGAGGCCTTTGCAATTGTCCTGTGAAACTCAATGTCTTCATCTGCAATGCTTTCACCTTTTTTGGATTTTTCTTCCTGCCTGTCAAGCACTTCCTTCAGTTTGTCAAGCTCTGCCTGCGTTATGTATCTGGTGGCAAGTCTGCATGTTTCTTTCTCTATGGCTCTTCTTGCCTGTATTATCATTACGAAGTTTTCCAGCACTTCCGTTGAAATTATCTGATTGAGCTTATCCTGGTGATAATTGATTATCTTAATGGTCTCTGCCCTTTTAAGCGCCAGCTTTCCTTCAGAAGTTATTACTCTTCCTTCATTCTTAAATTTTTCAAGAAATTCGTTGCTTTCAAGCTTGGAAAGGATTCTTCCCACAGTTGCTGTGCTGATTTCTACGTTATCCTCTCTCAGCTTGTTTTCGATGGCCCATGTTCCGATAGGCTTGTTTGTTTCATCAACTATCTTTAAAACTCTATATTCTGTATCATCTAGGATTTGCCTCATAATACCCACCCTTATAAACTGTTTTATTGTTAATATTATCTCACACAGGATTAGTCTTTACAATGGCAAATCCTAAATATTTCTATTTATGCCTCATTCTTCATTGAGGTTTTCCTTGTGGCCAGTGATACCACCACCAGCAGCACCGCTGATACTGCAAGAGCTATGAGAACCTTGTTTGTACCCAATGAATTCATCTGGCTCAGCACGGCTCCGGCCACTATACCGATCCTTGCTCCCCACGGAGTAACCTTGCTGTTTCTCTTTCCTCTTTCATGGGCAGCGTCAGGTCTTTCCTTCCATAAGAGACCAACTACAAGAAGAGGAACCAGTCCTGCTCCTGCCATGGAATATGCCCTTGAGAACAAACTCATGATGGAGCTTGCATATATTGCTCCTATTGCTGCAAAGATACCGATTATTGCTGTCAGAACCTTTGCGTACTTCACAAGCTGCGCGTCAGTCAGTTCAGGCTTGAAGGGCCTTATTAAGTCATTAACAATTAAAATGGATGCCGAGTTAAGATTTGAATCAGCCGATGACATACCTGCTGCCAGCACCAAGGCGAACACCATGCCTGCTATTGCTACAGGAATTCGGTTCATCATGAACCATGCCATTGCATCTCCGGGTTTTAAATCCTGCTTGATTGTGAAAATAATCATTCCCACCAGTGCAGTGAGCATTACCGCCAAAATTGCGATGATACCGCTGTACAGCAGTCCGTTTTTTGCTGTCTTGGCATCAGATGCCGCAAAGCATCTCTGCCAGTATATCTGTGCCACTAATATTCCTATGGTTCCTGTAACAATCATGTTGACTATCTTCATGGGATCTGAAATTCCAAATTGCCACATTTCAGCTCTTCCCAGGGCTGTAAGCCTTGTTCCTATTTCGCCTACGGAGAAGTTAACCTCCTTGAAAGCAAAGATGTAAAAGACCGTTCCGAATACCAGGACGAGAACTCCCTGTAGCAGGTCAGTCCACACAACGGAGTAGATACCTCCCACTGTGGTGTAAATAATGAATACAGCAGAGAATAGCAGTATTATGGGCAGAGGGCTGACTCCCGTAACAACGCTGAATATATTTCCCAGTGCCTTACCCTGCCCGCCGACCCAAGCAATCATGATGGATGATGCCAGCACACCGGCCATTGCTCTTGTTACCTTGTCTTTAGTAATCAGGTCATCCAGCAGCTCCGGGAATGTGTTGTAGGTGAATTTTCCTGCAAAGCCTGCAATGAACAAAGCAAAAATGATTTTGGAGCCTTGTTCTCCGAGAATGAATGCCATCCATGACAATCCCGTTTCATAACCGCTTCCGGCATGGCCAACAAAATTCCCTACACCCATGATTGTTGCAAACTGGGTGAAAAAAATCAGGTACATGGGGAATGTTTTTCCGCCGATTGCATAGTTTGCAAAGCTGAGTTCCGCTTTCTCCTTAAATTTCAAGGATATAACCAAGAAAGCCCCGCACATTAAAATTGTGATAATCCATAAAGTAGTTCCTAAGCTCATATATTACCTCCTCTTTTTTATATAATTTAATTAAACAATGTTTAATTAAATCTTTCCAAACATAGTTCTCCAATGTCAATTGATGTTTTTTCGCCGCATATCATTTGCGATATGAGCTTTCCGGTAACAGGAGCCATGGCTATTCCGTCTCCTTCATGACCGGCGGCTATGTAGAAACCTTCATGGCCCTGAACCTCAGAAATAATGGGCTTTCCGTCAGCACAGGCAGGCCTGAATCCTGCAAAGGTCCTTATTATGTGTATGTTCTTCAGCACCGGAAAAAAGTCTACCGCCTGGTTTACAAGTATCCTTATAACCTCTGTATCCGTTCCCTTGCTGTAATTACCCTTTTCTCTCGTACTTCCGATCAGGTAGTTGCCGTCGCTGGTCTGAGACATGGACAAACCGATGCCCAGCTCCTTGTGTTTTTCGCTGGCATTAACCAGCTCCGGATTAAGCTTTGAAATAATGTATTCAGCGCTCCATATGTTTTCTCTTCCAAGCTGCGGAATATTTTCTGTTACAGCAATCTGTCCTTTTTTCGATGTTATGGGTATGTCTATGTCTATGAGCTTTCCTATGTCAGACGCCCACGCTCCCGCTGCATTGACTATGTTTTCTGCCTCTAATTCCCTTCCGTCCGAGAGCCTTATCTGCCAAAAGCCGTTTTTTTTGTTGAACTCCACTACTTCAGTTCCCTTATACAGTTCCATTCCTGCATTTACGGCACTTCCAAGAAAAGCTCTCATGGTGAACAGAGGATTTACCTGAGAATCTTCGGTTCCGTAAGTTGACGCCACTATGTTGTCCTTTACAAAAGGATGGCGCTTCTTAACAGACTTTTTGTCTATAAGCTCTATGTTAAGCCCATAATCCTTCTGCTTCGACACGTAGTCCTCCATGAAAGCCATGTGCTCGTCCTTGTCTATGAGAATCATGCCGCCCCTGTTGTGAAATCCGATATCATAATTTATATTTGCAGCCAGATCCTTGTACAATTTCAGGCTTTCCACGGCCAGCTCCAGGTTCTTGCCCGGTTTTTTGGACTGCAGCAGTATCATGTCATCACAGGCTCCGGATGCACCGCTTCCTATTTGGTTTTTCTCAACCAGTGCTATGTTCTTATTTTTAAGCGTCAGATAGTAAGCGCATGATAAACCTGTTATTCCGCCGCCAAGTATAACTACGTCGTATTTCTTCATTACCTCTGTCCTCCCTTTGCACTTCTCATCATGTGATGAGCTGTTTAGATATATTATATAGAGCAACTTTGTTTTCGTCAACACTTTTTTTGAAACGTTATCCTGCATTTTTTCGCAAAGACTGTCAATATAATATATATTAATATTTATTCACAATTTCGGTTTTTATCCCTCCTGTCGCCAAAAATATGATGAGTCCGAAAAAAACAGGCGCCGCAGGATAACAGACTCAAATTATCCTACAGCGCCTTTGCTGTTTTTTTGCATTATATAACAGCCATCTACATTTGTCAACATCCTATTTAAAAAATCCATGTGTATTTTTGTTTATTTATAGATTTTGTCCTTTTTTTAGCCAGCATTGCGAACTATATGTCTTATATATTTTGTTGACATCAGAGTCATGTTCTTATATACTGTTTTTGTAACTACTCATCGTTTGATTAGTATTAGGAGGGAGAAATGATCGGAAAATTTTTAGAGATTGATTTGACAAAAGAAACCACCAGGGAATTTTATCTCCATAGAAGCTTATACAAAAAATATATAGGAGGAAAAGGAATCGGCGCATATCTTCTGTTCAGGTACTTAAAACCTGGAACAGACGGACTGTCCCCCGAAAACCCGCTCATATTTCTGACCGGCCCACTGACCGGCACCGGTTTCCCCACTTCCGGAAGGATGGTTGTGGTAAGCAAGTCTCCTTTGACAAACACTTTTGCAGACTCCCATGCCGGCGGCCACTTTTCCTATGAAATGAAGCGTGCCGGTTATGACGGAATTGTTGTGCTGGGTAAAGCGTCAGAACACATGTACCTGTGGATTCAGGACGGTAAAGTTGAGTTCAGGGATGCCGGACGCATATGGGGAGAGACTGTTTCATGTGCAGTGGAAAAACTCAGGCTTGAAACACAAATCAGCGCCAGGGTTGCATGCATCGGACCTGCCGGTGAAAACCTTTCTCTCATATCTGCGGTAATGCTGGACAAGGACAGCGACAAAACAAGAGCCGGCATTGCCGGACGAACAGGTCTTGGTGCGGTAATGGGCTCTAAAAACCTGAAAGCGGTTGTAATCAAAGGAAGCAATATTCTTGACTTTGAAAATCCGGACCTGTTTAAAGAAGGCAGGGACGGCACCCGCAAAGTAATCGAAGTCACGGAGTTCATGAAAGTCAGAAGCATGTACGGCAGTGCAAACCTGGTTGGTCCCATGAACGAGAGCGGCTTTCTTCCCACAAACAATTTTCAGTCCGGTTACATCGAAAACGGCGAAGACCTGTACTGTGAAAACATGAACAGGCATAAGAAGCGAAATGCAACATGCTACGGCTGCCCCATTAGCTGCGGTCAAATAGTAGGGACAAAAAAAGGCGAAGACGTTAAAATCGAATATGAAAGCATTGCTCTTTTGGGAAGCAACAACGGCATCAGAAACTTTTCAGACGTAGCAGAAGCCTGCCACCTATGCAACGAGCTTGGTCTGGATTCCATGTCTGCCGGTGTTACAGCAGGTTTTGCAATGGAGTGCAGAGAAAAGGGACTGTTGTCCAACGTGCCGGTATTCGGAGATTCCCTTGGTCAGCTTGAACTTTTAAGAAACATGGCTTACAGAAAAGATGAAGGAGCACTGCTTGCGGACGGAGTGAAAAAAGCCTCTGAAAAAATCGGAAACGGAAGCCACAAATTTGCTATCCACGTGAAAGGTCTTGAAATGGCAGGTTATGAACCAAGGACCTCCTGGGGTATGGCTCTTGCCTATGCCACTTCAGACAGAGGGGCGTGCCACCAGAGGTGCTGGACTGTAAATGCCGAAAGATCCGGGATCTTAAAGATGTTTTCCTTTGATGACAAATCACGTTTTATAATAGACGGACAAAACGAAAGAGCAGCGGCTTTTTCAGCCCTTGTCTGCGACTTTCTTCCCTTTGAGCTGAAGGATTTGTGTTCTGCCTTTCAGGGTGTGACCGGCCTTGAATTTAGCGAAAAGGATTATTATGAAGCAGGTGAGAGAATCTGGAATCTGATAAGGCTGTTCAACGTGAGGGAAGGTTTCAGCAGGAAGGATGACACCCTTCCCGACAGAATGTTTGAAGAAAAAGCAAATCTGCCAAAGGGTGTTTACAGCATCGATGAAGCATCCCTTAACAGGGAAGACTTTCAAAGGGCCCTTAGTTCCTACTACGAAGAACGGGGCTGGGACGAACAGGGATATCCTACTGAAGAAAAGCTTGAAGAGCTTGATCTTTCAGATTTCATAAGGGGTGATGAAGCATGCTCTTATTTGAAGAAATTGTATGGGGAAAAGAGACTGTCAGCATATTCGACTTTGTAAAATCCGAAGAATTTTCCCAATTTTGTCCCTTCAGCCAGTATGCCGTTGCGGTGAACGGAAAGTTGGTAAATAAAGGCGATTATGCTGCCACCATATTGAATTCAAACGATAAAATAGCGGTTTTTCCTCTGCTTGGCGGAGGATAAACCGCTTTTTATGTTTAACTTATTTAAGGTTTTTCAATGCTTCTTCCATTCTGTCCATGCCTCTTTGAATATTTTCAAGGGAGTTGGAGTAGGAGATTCTTATGTTGTGAGGCGCTAAAAACGCCGTTCCGTCCACCACGGCTATTCTGGCTTCCTCCAGAAGGTAGTCGCACATGTCTGCAGGGCAGTTTATGGTGAAATCCCTGTATTTCTTGCCGTAGAAATGTTTTATGTTAGGCATTACGTAAAAGGCTCCGTTAGGCTCGAAGCAGTCTATGCCCTCCATTTCGTTCAGCCTTTTCACCGTGTACTTTCTTCTCTTGTCGAATTCCTTTTTCATCGCCTGAACAAATTCCTCAGAATTCCTCAGCGCTTCTATAGATGCATACTGTGCAGGTGAGTTGGGGCTTGTTGTCGTATGCCCCTGATAGTCGCTCATTGCCTTTATCACATGGGTTGGCCCCACTGCAAACCCTATTCTCCAGCCTGTCATGGCATAGGATTTCGATACACCGTTTATTGTAATGGTCTTTTCCTTTATTTCCTGTGATAAGGCAGCTGTGCAGCAGTTTGTTTCACCGCTGTAAACAAGCTTCTCATACACCTCGTCGGATATTATGTAAAAATTGTGCTTTACGGCAAGTTCTCCAAGCCTCTTGACATCTTTTTCCTTGTATACGGCTCCTGTGGGATTGTTCGGAGAGTTTATGAGCACTGCCTTTGTCCTGGATGTTATCTTTGATTCTATTCTGTCCAGAGCAAGGTCAAAACCGTTTGCTTCATTCATTTCCACCAGCACCGGTACTCCGCCGGTAAGCTTTATCATTTCAATGTAGCTTATCCAGCATGGAGTAGGAACTATAACTTCATCCTCCGGATCCACAATTGCCATGAGCGCATTTGTCAGTGACTGTTTGGCACCAGATGATACGATGACGTCCCTTACTGTATAATCCAGGTTGTAGTCCTTCTTGAATTTTCTGCATATTTCTTCTCTCAGGTCAAGCATACCTGCAGCCGGGGTGTACTTCGTATATCCCAGGCGATATGCTTCCTCTGCTTTTTTTATGATGTTTTCGGGAGTGTTGAAGTCAGGCTCGCCAATGTTGAAACCTATGACCTCTATCCCCTGTTTCTTGAGCATCGCAATTTTTTCAGACTGAGCCAGTGTGACAGATGGCACCATTTTTTGTATTCTTTTACTAATCATTGCATACCTCGGATTTTATTTTCGGAATTTTTATATAATTATAACACAGGGCGGATGAAAATCAATTGAAAATTGAAAGCATCATTAATTTTATGCCCTAAAACAAATTTTTAATGATTTTTTAAGACAAATGTATTATAATAAACTTCATATATAAAAATATATGTTTATAAGCTTTAGATACCAACTGACAACAGATTATATATAATTTACAGTAGCTAGGAGATGATAAGAATGTTATGTTCAGTATGCAAGAAAAACGTAGCTGTAATTTATGTCAATAAAATTATTGAAGGCAAAATGCAGACAATGGGCTTGTGCATTCCTTGCGCCAAAAAGCAGGGCCTTGCACCAATGGATCAGATAATCAGCCAAAGCGGTATGAAACCCGAGGATTTTGAAAATATCAACAACCAACTCACTGAAATAATGGGAGACATGGACTTGGAGAAACTTACCCAGAACCTTGAAGGAGCAGACTCAGAAGGAATGAATTCACTGATGAACTTCATGAATTCAGCCTTTACCGGTGCAACAAACTCTAACAACAGCGAGTTTCAGCCCACTGATGAAGAAGATCACGACCTGAATTCAGCCGGCGGCGCCAGCGGTTCAGGAACCAAGGTGAAGGAAAAGGTAAAGAGAAAGAAACTCAAGTATCTTGACACATATGGCACAAACCTTACAGAACAGGCAAGATACGGAGAACTTGACAGGATCATAGGAAGAGACAGGGAGATAGACAGGGTCATACAGATATTGAACAGAAGATCAAAGAACAACCCCGTGCTCATAGGAGAACCGGGTGTTGGCAAGACTGCCATTGCTGAAGGTTTGGCGGTTAGAATTGCAGAACACAAAGTTCCTGTGAAGCTTTTCAACACGGAAATTTACCTGCTTGATCTTACTGCCGTAGTTGCCGGCACACAGTTCAGGGGACAGTTCGAATCAAGGATGAAGGCGATTATCGATGAGGCCAAGAAGGCCGGAAACATAGTGATTGTAATTGACGAGGTTCACAACATTGTTGGAGCCGGTGAAGCCGAAGGGGGCGCCATGAACGCCGCAAACATCCTCAAGCCTGCATTGGCAAGAGGTGAGGTTCAGATAATCGGAGCCACAACCCTGGACGAATACAGAAAGCACATCGAAAAGGACACTGCCCTGGAAAGAAGGTTCCAGCCTGTCATGGTTGATGAGCCGTCAGTGGAGGATTCCATTGAAATCGTAAAGGGGATAAAGGATTACTACGAAGACTACCACACCGTAAAAATAACAGATGAGGTAATAGAACAGGCAGTGCTCATGTCTGAAAGGTACATTACAGACCGTTTTCTTCCGGACAAAGCCATAGACGTAATAGATGAAGCAGGTTCGAGAGCAAACCTTAAAAACAAAGGTCTGGTGGAGCTCGAAGCTCTGAAGACAGACCTGGCAAACATAAGGGAACAAAAGGAAGAAGCTGCTGAAAACGACGATTACGAAAGGGCTGCAGAGCTTAAAGTAAACGAAATCCGAATCGAGTCTAAAATAAAGGAGCTTTCCAAGGAGTGCGACAATGTGTACCTCACTACGGAAGACATAGCTTACGTAATTGAGGCATGGACTAAAATTCCTGTTCAGAGAATAAATGAGGTAGAAGCAGAAAAGCTCATACATCTGGAAGACAGGCTTCACAAGAGAGTCATAGGGCAGCATCAGGCTGTAACAAGCCTTGCTAGAGCCATCAGAAGAAACCGCTCAGGCTTCAAGAAGAAGAAAAAACCATCCTCCTTTATATTTGTGGGACCTACAGGGGTGGGCAAGACTGAGCTGGCAAGGACACTGGCCTGCGAGCTGTTTGAAAACGAAGAAGCAATGATAAGGCTTGACATGTCCGAGTACATGGAAAAACATACGGTTTCAAAGCTCATAGGAGCACCTCCGGGATACGTGGGTTATGACCAGGCAGGTTTTCTTACTGAAAAGATAAGAAGAAAACCGTATTCCGTGATTCTTCTTGATGAGATAGAAAAGGCTCACGAAGATGTGTTCAACATCCTTCTTCAGATTTTGGAAGACGGAAGGCTCACAGACAGCCAGGGAAGGACCGTCAACTTTGAAAACACGGTAATCATCATGACTTCAAATGCCGGAACCTCCATCAAAGCAAACAAAATCGGATTCGACAACAAAGAATACGAAGCTATGGAAGCAAAGGTCAAGGATGCCCTGAAGCAAACCTTCAGACCAGAGTTTTTGAACAGAATAGATGACATAATCGTGTTCAGTGAGCTTACGAAGGAAGAGCTGAGCCAGATTGTGGACCTGATGCTCAAGGAAGTTGTAACCGAAGGAAGAGAAAAGAAAATTACGCTTACCATAACGGACAAGATGAAAACCTTCATCCTGGAAAAGGGATACAACACCAAGTACGGAGCAAGACCGTTGAGGCGTGCGATTCAAAAGTACATCGAGGACGAGGTTTCCGAATCATACCTGAGGGGAAACATAAAGGAAAACAGCTCGGCAACGGTTACTGTAGACGAAGAAGGCAAGACACAGCTAATAATAGAATAACGAAAAGGCAGGAAATCCTGCCTTTTTTGTATAATTTGTATAATAAGAAAGTTCTCTTTCTTATTATACAAAACCGAGGATTGCAAAGGACGGGACGTCCTTGCCGTCAAGGGGGGTGCTCAGTAAAAATGCGTAAGCGTTTTTACGCCGAAGGGGGACATAGGTCCCCCTAGCGGAGTTGCGGAGCAACTTTTTATTACTTGTTCAAGAATCCTACACCAAGCACGCCGGGGCCTGCATGGGTCCCTATTACTGCTCCTATTTCCTGCTCAATGATTTTCTTTATTTTATATTTTTCCTCGATTGTTTCCCTTAAAAGCTTCAGCTGATCATAGGACCTGGCATGGAACAGGAGAACAGTCTTGTCAGACAAGTCAAAGTTGTTCTTTTCAATCCACTCGTCAAACCACTTTATTGTTTTGTTCTTTCCTCTTACCTTTTCGATAACTCCAAGCTTGCCTTCTTTTATTTCGATGATGGGCTTAATATTCAAAAGCGAACCAACAACAGCCTGCCCTTTAGAGAGCCTTCCTCCCTTTTCAAGGTATTTCAAGGTATCAAGTCCTGCCACAGCCACAATCTTCTCCTTGGATTTTTCCAGCTCTGCGACAATTTCTTCCATTGTCTTCTTCTGTTCAACAAGTTCAATTGCCTCAAGAATGAGCGCAAACGCACCCAGGCACACGCTTCTTGAGTCTATGAGCCTTATGTTGTCGCTTCCGATCATATCCTTGGCAATTCGTGCAGAATCATATGTACCGCTGAATTCGGAAGCCAGGAATATTCCAAGAACCTGGTCTCCTTCAAGCAGTATTTCGCTGAAGGCTTCAACAAATGCACCGGGTGAAACCTGGGAAGTGGTCGGAAGCTTTTCAGACTTCTCAAGCTTTTCGAAAAATTCAGCGGAGCTGAGCTCAACCTTGTCCAAAAACTGTTCATTTTCAAAATTCACTGTGAGCGGAACCATCTTCAGATTGTATTTTTCAATTATTTCATCTGTTACATCTGACGTGCTGTCTATTACTATTCTAATTCCCATAACAACCTCTCAATACTATAGTCTTCAAATTTTTTGATTATTAAAATATTTAAGCGTATTTATTCCATATATATGATATATGCATCTGTTAATTAAAACTTGTATTTATTGTTAAAGAATACATCTATGTTTGACAAAACCTTTATTAAAAGCTCCTCTTCATCGATGTCAAGCTGCTGTAAAGCGCTTATTACCAGATCCTTGTGAAAATCGGCATGGGCTTTGAAAGCCTCCATTCCCTTTTCAGTGAGTTTTATCTTAACCACCCTTCGGTCTTCAACCGAGCGGCGCCTTTCCACATAGCCTTTCTTTATCAGGTTATCTACTGCAGTTGTAAGCGTGCCTGACGTAACCCTCAAATCCTTTGCCGTGTCGGACATGGTGCGTTCTTTGTTCTCTCCTATGTTGTCTATGACATGCATTTCAGAAATTGACAAGTCAGAAAACTCTATTCGCAGGCATTTTTCCTCTATATCCAGAATATTTGCAAAAAGTCTTACAAGTATTTCGTTAACCGTTTCGTGATTGCTCATTAAACCACCTCAAATTATTTTGATAATCAAATTATATTTGTATTATTAAAATTTGTCAAGTACTAAGTGCGCATAATATATCTCCATAAAAAATCTTTTGCTTCTTCAGCATAGTCGATGTTTATGCGCTTGGTTTTCTCAACAGTGAAGTCTTCAAAGCCGTCATCCTCAACATAAATTTCATCACCTAACAGGTCCTTGCCGTTGTCCTCTTTTGTGATGTTCATGGCAATGCAAAGTTTGCCGGGACCGTCCGACAGACTTTTAAGCTGCCTTGGGGAAATGTTTTCCATAGGTTTGCCGTATCTGTTCATGCACATGTTTACGGCATGTTCTAAAGGCTCCACAGCCCTGATAAGCACAGCGCTGCACGTACCTTCACCTTCCGTTACAAAGTTCAGACAGTAATACATTCCATATATGAAATATACGTAAGTAAAACCCGGAGGGCCGAACATCACCTGCGTTCGCGGCGTTATTTTCCCTCCGTAGCCGTGACTGGCCTTGTCTATAGCAGCAATATATGCTTCTGTTTCGGTAATTCTTGCTTTGATTACAACATCCCCGTATCGTCTGACCAATATTTTCCCAATAAGCTCTTGTGCAACTGTTCTGGCATCCCTGTCATAAAACGCTCTGTCAACTTTATGCATACTATCCTCTAAAGGTTGAATAATCTCCTGAAGTTTTGATTTGTTCTCAAGGCAACCTCTTCAGCCGTAATTTCTCTTATCCTTGCTATCTCGGAAGCTACATAGCTCACATACTTGGGCTCGTTTCTTTTTCCCCTGAAAGGTTCAGGAGTGAGATAAGGAGAATCGGTTTCAATGAGAAGCCTGTCAATTGGAACCTCTGCAGCAACCAGCTTCGGAGTCTTGGATTTTTTAAATGTCACCGGCCCCCCCAGTGAAATGTAAAATCCGAGCTTTATGAATTCCCTTGCCATTTCGACGCTGCCTGAATAGCAGTGCAGAATTCCTCTGGTGCTGCTTGTGTGTTCCTCTTTCATTATGTTGAAAATATCCTCGTGAGCATCCCGGTCGTGGACAATGTACGGCAAATCAAGCTCCCTGGCCAGTCTTATCTGTTCTCTGAACCATGTTCGCTGAACATCCCTGTCTGAGTTGTCGTAATAATAGTCCAACCCAATCTCACCGATTGCTAATACCTTATTATTCTTAGCCAGTTCCCTGAATATATTCATTATGTCATCATTCATGTACTTTGAATCATGAGGATGGCATCCTACTGCAGCGTATATGAATGGATATTTTTCTGCAAGTGCCACAGCATTTCTTGAGGTTTTCAAATCAGCCCCGGGATTCAAAACAATTTCCACATGGTTGTCAACCAGGCTTTCAATCACCTCTTCCCTGTCTTCATCAAAGCTTTCGTCATCCAGATGGGCATGGCTGTCAATCAATTTATTTTCCACTTTTTTTATCCTTCTTTTTGCTTCTGTATTCCTTTACAATTTCCTTGAATTCATCCAGCTGCGCATCATCCTTCATAAATGTAAGTTCTGCTGAGGTGTCCCTTGCAGCCACGCTGTATATTATTTTTACCCTCACCCTGTTCTTGCTGTCCGGTTTGTTATAGTTGATTCCCTTAATTTCATCCCACCTTATGAGATAATTTTTTTTGTGAATACCCAATGTTGAAATCCTTGTTTTCTTCATCATAGGCAGGTACAAAAATATCAGCATTACAGGCAGAATTACCGATGCCATGACCGCTTCGTTCGTGTAATTCTTCGTGGTGATCATTCCTATAAAGGAAAATCCTGCAAATATTATAAGGATAACCATCACAATGCTGCTTATGAGGTGCGTTGATTTGTCATCGTACTTGAGATGAAGCAGAACCTGCATGTTTTCTTTCTTGTATTTTATGTTGCTTCTGATGTTTATGGTTATGAAGAACGTTACTACCACAACCATAAGTGCATAGACAATAGATGCAAAATCCATATTATTTTTTCCTTCCGTATGTATTTAGATTATAATTAAGTTTAGCATACTATTCCTTATTTTTCAAGGAATATGCATTGCAAGAACCTGTCGGATTTTAATTTTTCAAAACACTTTTAATCAAAATAAAAAACCCGCTGAAAAATCAACGGGGCATTGTCTATCCTATAACACTTTTTATAATTCTGTGGAAATTTCCAAACGCTACCTTTTCAATGTCCTTGTCGGAAAAACCGACCTTTGCCATTTCCAAAAGAAGCTTGTTTGTCTTTGATGCGTCTTCGAGACCCTTTGTATATGAGGTTTCCTGCTGGCTAAAGCTGCTCATGGAGCTGTCATCAAGAAAATCACAGTAATCCATGCCTATACCCACATGATCTATTCCCATTACATCAGCCATGTGTTCAATATGTTGAACTAACATCCTGATGTCCTGCTTTTCGATGTCACTGTGCACAAACTCATTAAAGGAATTGATTCCTACAATCCCTCCCAGCTCTGCAATTTTTTTGAGCTGGCGGTCCGTAAGGTTTCTTGGCACATCACACAGAGCCCTGCAGTTTGAGTGGGATGCGATTATAGGCCTGTCTGTTGCTTCCGCCAAGTCCCAGAAAGATTTCTCGTTCAGGTGAGACACGTCAAGAAGCATCTTCCTGTTATTGATTTTTTGCACCGCTTTTTTTCCAAGCTCCGTCAGACCTCTGTCAGGATTACCCCTGACACCGGTCGCCAGTGCATTTTCCTCATTCCATGTAAGGCTTGCATGCCTTGCCCCAAAATCATAAAAGTAGTCGATCAAATCCAGGTTGTTTCCTATGCAGCTGAGGCCTTCAAGTCCTATAAAAACATAAAACTTTCCTTCCCTCTGAGCTTTTTCAATGTCGCTGTATGATTTGGCAATCATGACAGAGTCTTTAAAACATTCAGCCTCTTTCTTAATGGACTCCACAATCTGCGTCGCTCTGTTCCAGGGATCAGCCGTATAAGGGGGATCAATCCAGATAACAAAAATGCTGCCTGATACATTTCCCTCTTTCATCTTGTTTAAATGGTATTTTCTAACGATGTCGCTGTCTCCATTTAATGTTTTTATGGTTACGTCTGTCCATATGTCTGAATGGCCGTCAAATATCATAATTATCTCCTTACAGCAATAAATTTCCTACGATTATTCCGAGATATGTTCCTATTCCGTATCCGAAAACTCCAACGAGCATGGCAGGGGCAACCAAATCAGTCCAGCCCTTGGATATAGCCATTGCTGTAGCAGTTGTAGGTCCGCCGATGTTTGCATTTGATGCTATGATTATTTCCTCTACGCTGTAGTTCAAAAGCTTTCCTATTCCGAAGCTTACAGCCATATTTACCAATACAACTATGCCGCAGAACAAAAGAAGAAGCGGTGAGTTTTGAATGATCAGAGGTATGGATGCAGGTACTCCTATAACTACGAAGAACAGATAAATCAGGAATGTTCCGATTTCCTGAGCTCCCTTGATGTTTCCGAAAAAGTCAGGGAAAAATGTAGCCAGAAGCATTGTCACTGTTGTAATGATCAGGTACTGGTTACTGAAAAGAACATTCATCATGCTCATGGCCATGTTGCCTGTAGGAATGACGCTGCTTAAGAATCCTGCTACAGCCTTTGAAAATGCCACTACAATAAAACCTGTGGCTACTGCAAAAGCAATGTCCTTCAACGAAATCTCCTTACCCTTCCAGTAAGCTGCAGCAGTCGTTCCGTCTTCAACAGCTCCCAGGCTCTCAACCTTGTCCACATACGGATGCTTGAAATTCTTTCTGAAGAAGTTCAAAGTAGGTATTGTTATGAGCGCCAGGAAGTATAAAGCCATAAGAAGGTTGTCCGCAACAACTGTAGCTGAAACCAGCTCTCCAGGAACACTGAAGGCACTTGAAACCGCCACGAAGTTAACTCCTCCTCCGATATACGATCCGGTCATCATTCCGGCAATTTCTGCAAGGTGAGGTATATGTTTTCCCAACAGCACAAAACCAATTATTGCGCCGGCTACTGTACCAACAGCTCCCACCAGATATATCAAAAGCATTCTTCCGCTTTCTTTCCAGATCTTCTTGATGTTGCACTGTAAAAGAAGCATTGGAATTGCCAGTGGGACAACGTATCCCCAAACAGTGTCGTATGCCGGGGCATCAACAGGTATCACTTTTAAGTTGGATAATACCATTGCACCGATCAAAGCTATTATTGCTCCTGAAATCTTTGCAGCCCAGTCGTATTTTTGCTCAAGATAAATGCTGAGTGCTGCCCATCCTGTAAGGAACGCCCACAAAACCCACGTGTTATCAGGACTGATAAATGAATTAGACATAATGACCTCCTAAGAAATAAGATTATTTGAGTTCAAATTATATTAAATAATATTCAATATATTGAACTTTAAATTAGTAGAATTATATATTAAAAAAAAATAAATGTCAACGTGAAATTTGACATTTATTAAAATTTTTTCATTATACTAAACTTTTTGTTTTTCTGTTAAAAACTGGGCGGAACCATTGCCCACACCGATACGGACACATCATCTCCCAGGTTCAGGTACTTGTGAGGTATGGTGCTATCCAGGTATATGCTGTCGCCTTCATTCAGGTCATAAACCTTTTCTCCTGACAGAACCCTCAGAGTGCCTTTTAAAACAACCCCGCATTCCTCTCCGTCATGGCTTATGAGTTCATCCTCGATTTTCTCATTTGGATCAATTTCAATCCACAGCATTTCAATCTGCTTTTTCAGGTCCGGACTCAGAAGCTCGTATATCCTGCTGGCTTTCCTCATCATGAGTTTCTTTCTTTCATGTTTGCGCACAACCTGATTAAAATCATCATATTCATCAAAAAAGTAATTCATCGTCACATTCAGGGCTTTTGAAATTTTCCACAACGATGCCACCGACGGACCCGTAATGTCTCTCTCAATCTGGCTTATCAACCCTTTGCTCAACCCCGTCATTCCCGACAGCTGCTCTATGCTAATCTTTTGTTTCAGTCTCAAGGATCTGATTTTTTCTCCTAGTTCCATAATATTCTCCTTCAGGTTTTTTCCATCAGTTCTCTATATCAATTATCGCAACTTTTTTATGTTATATTTTATTCAATATATTATACAATATTGATACAAAATCATCAATACTTTATTACCTTTTTCTCAAGCCAGGCGGCAAAAAAATACATTATTGCAGCGATAACACCAAGTATGAATACTCCCATCATAACGAGATCCAGCTTAAAGGTCTGGCTTCCATACAAGATCAGATAACCGATTCCTGCCTTCGAAACAAGGAATTCTCCAACTATCACACCTATCCAGGACAGCCCGATGTTGACCTTTATGACACTCATTATATTCGGTATGTTAGAAGGTATTATAACCTTCCTAAGGATTTGAAACTTATTGGCTCCAAGAGTTTTAAGGAGTATTATCTTGTCTTTTTCCACACTGACGAAGCCCGTATAAAGAGTCATTATGGTAACTATGACGGATATTGAAGCTGCCGTCACAACTATGCCGGAAAACCCCATTCCTGCCCAGAGAATTATTATGGGAGCAAGTGCAGTCTTGGGCAGACTGTTCAATATAACCATGTAGGGATCCGTTATTCTTGCAAGCTTTTCAAACCACCAGAGAAGTATGGAAACCAGAATTCCCAAAATTGTTCCCGTCAAAAAACCTGCAATAGTCTCTGTGGTTGATACAAATAAATGATTGAACAAACTTCCGTCTTTAATGTACTTTAAAATAAGTTCAAAAATCGCTCCGGGACTGCTGGTAAGAAAAGTATCGATCATATCCTTCCTTGCAGAAAATTCCCACATAATTATAAACAGCACAAACACCATAATCTGGGTTATTCTGATGAAATTCTTCTCTCTTTTCAAGCTCCTGAGGTATTCCTGGTGTTCCTTTGAAATTTCAACCTGCCCGGATCTATTTCTCTTCTTCAACATCCAAATCCCTCCATATCTGTCTGAAATATTCGCCAAACTCCAGAGTGTTTCTGCACTTCATGGGTGTTCGCTCACCCTGGCATTCCTTGAATTTTATTTCATATTCCTTCTTTATTCTGGCAGGTCTTTCGGTAAACACAATTACTCTGTCCGACATGCTTACTGCTTCAGGTATGTCATGTGTAACCAGAATCGTCGTAATCTTTTCCCTTCTTAATATTTCACCGACTTCGTTTCCTACAGAAAGCCTTGTCTGATAGTCAAGGGCAGAAAAGGGTTCATCAAGAAGAAGCAAATCAGGTTCAATTGCCAAAGTCCTTACAAGTGCAGCCCTCTGCCTCATTCCTCCTGAAAGCTGGCTGGGGTAGTGGTGCCTGAAATTGTAAAGACCGTAATTCTCAAGCATGCTTAAAACCTTTTTCTTGTTTTCTTCGGTGTCCATATGCTTTATTTCCAAACCGATCAGGCAGTTTCTATATATGTTTCTCCATTCGTACAGCTGGTCTTTCTGAAACATGAAGCCAATGCTTTTTGTATTGACTATCACTTCACCCTCTGAAGGTTTTTCAAGACCGGCAAGAAGAGACAGCACAGTGGATTTTCCGGAACCGGAAGGGCCCACGATGGATACTATCTCCCCGTTTTTTACTTTGAAGGACAAATCATCAATTGCCTTGGTTTCATTGTTTATTGTATGAAATCTCTTAGAGACGTTTTTCAATTCGCACACATATTCCATATTTACCTCCGTAAGACTATAACTTATTATCTATGTTATTCAAAAAAAACAAATAAGTTAATGGTTGCAGAAATATATGGGAATTAAAAAAGTAATATATTAATGGATTTAAGAAAAAATATACTAAAGGTGGTGATATGATGTTTAAAAATCTGGTGAACAAAATAAAGATGAGAAACAAGAAGCAGGATAATCCCGGCAACGTCTACATTCCAAACACCTTTGAAGTTGAGGAACGCAAGAAGGATGTCGACGCCAATGAAAAGTGATTCATAAAAAAAAAGTGAACTAGGATTACCTAGCTCAAACACCGAACAAACAAATATATAATAAATAGAGGGGGAATTTTTACAAGCTCATTATATAAAAAAGTGACATATGTTTTCAACAAATTTTTTATTAATTTTTCGTAATATATTTTTGATATTCCGAACTATTTTTTAAAAAGTCAGTCAATTCATACAGTTTATTCAGCGTATTTTCATATATTGCGTGCTCCAATTTTTCGGTTTGCTCTAACAAATCATTTTCCACGCCTATGATTTCCAGAAATTTCGACACGGTTCTGTGTCTCTTCATAAGGTATGCTCCTATGTCAGTTCCTTTTTCCGTGAGTCTGATAAAACCGTATTTCTCATAAAACACATATCCTTCCTTTGAAAGTCTCTTTATCATCTTTGTGGTGGAAGGAGGCTGGACATTAAGAGATACCGAAAGGTCATTAACCCTAACTTCACTGTTCGTAAGGCTCAGCCTGTATATCATCTCAATGTAATCTTCCATGGACTCTGAGAGAACTTCTTCGTTTTTTATTTTGTATCCCCTGAGAGTGTAAAATTCTCCTTCCTTCATGGTACCCCCCTTTTAGTGTCAAAAAAGACATCGGCTCATAATATGATTTAAGAATGTTAGCTTAGGCTAAAAATTCACTAATATTTTATCAGCGTAAGCAAGAATTGCGGTGCACTAATATAATATTATTTCAAAAATTTATTATGACAGGAGACTAACATGAAAATTCTCACTGATGCAGATGTAGGCGATACAGTTAAAGTAAAAAGCAACTCTGCCAACGGTTCTTTGAAGGAAAGGCTGCTGGCACTGGGAGTTACCAGCGGAGCTCTTATAGAGGTATTGAGAAAAGGGCCGGCAAACAATCTGACTGTTTACAGAATAAGAGGGGCAATGATTGCCCTCAGACACGAAGAAGCCAGGCAAATAGAGATAGTATAGGAAGGGGTGTGTGAATTGGGTCTTACTGCACAATCAGTTAAACCGGGCAAGATGAAGGATGTCTTTAATATAGAAAAATCTGACAATCAATACGTTATTGCGCTGGCTGGAAATCCAAACACTGGAAAAAGCACGGTTTTCAATTCCCTGACAGGGCTAAAGCAGCATACGGGAAACTGGCCCGGCAAGACAGTAGTTTCAGCAAGAGGAGAATACATGCACAACTCCATGAAGTACGTGCTTGTGGACCTGCCGGGTTCCTATTCTTTGTTTACTTCTTCAAAGGATGAAGAGGTTTCCAGGGACTTTCTCTGCTACGGCGATTATGAAGCCGTTGTGGTGGTTGCGGATGCCACTTGTCTGGAAAGAAATCTGAACCTTGTTTTTCAGATTTCTGAAATAACAGACAGGGTCATACTTTGCATAAACCTCATTGATGAGGCCAGGAAGAAAAACATCACTATAGACAGGAAGGGCCTTCAGGAAGAACTCAACATTCCTGTTGTGATGACTTCCGCAAGAGACGGATCAGGAATGGATGAACTTAAAAGCACAATAGAGAAAATCTCCATGCAGCAACCGATTTATATTCCGTCTGTCGTCAGGTATGACGAGGAAACTGAAAAAAAGGTTCAATCTATCACTCCCGTACTGGAAGAAATGAATGTTCTAAACACAAGGTGGACGGCTCTCAGGCTTATTGACAGCGATACAGATATATTTTCAGAAAAAAAGGCCCGTCATCTTGATAAGGCGCAGGCAGAGGAACTGACAGAAACATTTAATCTTGGTGCGGACAAAAAAAATTCAAGAGAACGAATATCCGAACAAAACTATGATTACGCCAACCTTCTCACTCAAAAATACGTAAAAGAAGACATGAGTAAGATTTACCGTGACAAAAAAATAGACGACATTGTGACTTCAAAGGTCTTCGGACTTCCCATAATGCTTCTTATGCTCGGTTTCATATTCTGGATAACGGTACAGGGGGCAAACTATCCTTCAAAATTCCTGAGCGGAATTTTTTTCGGATTTCAGGACACTCTGTCCGAATGGCTTAAATCTCTGGGAGCTTCGGACTATTTAAGGGGTTTACTGGCAGACGGAGCGTATCGAACCCTTGCCTGGGTTGTAGCCGTCATGCTTCCTCCCATGGCAATATTCTTTCCGCTGTTCACCCTTCTGGAGGACCTGGGCTATCTTCCAAGGGTTGCCTTCAATCTGGATCATCACTTCAAGAATTCATGCGCCCACGGCAAACAAAGCCTATGCATGTGCATGGGTTTGGGCTGCAACGCAGCAGGAGTTGTAGGATGCCGCATAATAGATTCCCCCAGGGAAAGGCTCCTTGCGGTCCTGACCAATAACTTCATGCCGTGCAACGGCAGGTTTCCTACGCTCATTGCAATATCTTCGGCATTCTTCGCAGTATCTTACCGGTCATTTCCTAAGGGACTGATACCTGCTTTGTTCGTTACATTGCTCGTTATAATGGGGATATCCATAACGCTTGCTGTATCCAAAATTTTGTCCGCTACAATACTAAAGGGCGTTCCATCCACATTTACGCTGGAACTGCCTCCATACAGAATGCCACAGGTTGGCAGGATACTGTACACCTCCATTATTGATAGAACAGCATTTGTGCTTACACGAGCCGCAGCTGTTGCAGCTCCTGCAGGAGCGGTCACATGGCTTCTTGCCAACACATACATCGAGGGTGCAAGCATACTTGTTCACATATCAGAACTTCTCGATCCTTTGGCAGCATTTATAGGTCTTGACGGAATGATTCTGATGGCCTTCATAGTCGGAATTCCGGCTAACGAGATTGTTTTGCCGGTTTTGCTTATGGCTTATCTTTCAACAGGAACGCTTACTGAATTTCATAGTGTTGAGTTTTTAAGGGACATTTTAGTTCAAAACGGCTGGACACCTCTTACAGCCATCAATGTAATGCTGTTCAGCCTGCTGCATTGGCCCTGCTCAACAACGCTGTGGACGGTGAAAAGAGAAACCGGAAGCATTAAGTGGACTTTAGCCGCATTCCTGATACCCACAGCAGCAGCATTTGCCGTCTGCTTTGCAACAACCGCCGTGTACCGCCTGCTTTTTTAAAGGCAGGTACTACTCTGTTTAAATCCTTCTTCTGAAGGATTTTTTCTTTTTTACCAATATTCCCCTAAATTTTGATGTTTTAACCGTCTAAATCACAGGTTCATTGCGTCTGTCATATGCCCTTTCTCCTTCATCGCATTAATTTATATGTAGTCGCGGAATATATTGTTGCATATTTATAAATATTTTTTCCATTCTTGCTCTCTGTTTTTCCACTGTGTTCCAGCTGTAGCTTCAAATTGTTTTTTTGCATTATAATTATTATCGTTTTCATCTAATTATGCGTATGCATTTTAAAAGTCCACATGGCAATTTCATTGCGCATCGTTTGGCAGTTTCCGTTACTTCTGCAGTAATTCCCTGAATCGTATTTTTTTGTTCCAAATCATCCAGCCAATAATTATTCACACTAATATGCAATGTTCAGGCATGAAAATTTTTTTGGAAAATGCAAAAAAAATGCTTGCATCCTTAAAACAATAGTTATATAATCATCCATAAATTCTAGAAATTATTCTTTATTAGTCCAAGGAAAGGAGAAACAATGATTAAGGCAGGAATTATAGGAGCAACCGGATACGCAGGAGGAGAACTTGCAAGACTTCTTCTGGGCCACAAGGAAGCCGAAATAAAATGGTACGGTTCAAAGAGCTATATAGACAGGAAATATTCTGAAATATTTCAAAATTTCTTCGAAATTGTTCAAGACCCATGTCTTGATGACAATCTGGAAGAATTGTCGGAAGCTGTTGACGTTATATTTACGGCAACTCCCCAGGGCTACTGTTCGTCGCTCATAAGCAGCAGCATACTATCAAAGTGCAGGGTTATCGACTTAAGCGCAGACTTCAGAATCAAGGACGTAAAAGTCTATGAAGAATGGTACGGCTTGCAGCATAAGAATCCGGATTTCATAGAAGAAGCGGTATATGGTCTGTGTGAAATAAACAGACAGTCCGTAAAAAACGCAAGACTTGTTGCAAATCCAGGGTGTTACCCAACTTGCACCACACTATCCATCTATCCGCTGCTTAGAGAAAATCTGGTAGATGTTAATTCAATCATTGTAGACGCCAAATCCGGTGCATCCGGTGCAGGCAGAGGTTTAAAAACAGACCATTTGTTCTGTGAAATCAACGAAAACATAAAAGCGTACGGGGTAACAGACCACCGGCATACCCCTGAGATAGAGGAACAGCTGTCTTACGCAGCAGATGCGAGTGTGCTCATTAACTTCACGCCGCACCTGGTTCCCATGAACAGAGGAATTCTGACAACATCATATGCTTCGCTGAAAAAAGGCGTAGGATATCATGAAGTCAGAAACGCCTATGAAAAATACTATAAAGACGAAACATTCATACGTATTTTGGAAAACGACGTTTTTCCTCAGACAAAATGGGTTGAAGGAAGCAACTACGTTGACATAAACTTTAAAATAGATCAAAGAACCAACCGGATAATCATCATGGGAGCCATGGATAATCTGGTGAAGGGAGCTGCAGGCCAGGCTGTGCAGAACATGAACATAATGTTTGGAATCAAGGAAGAAACAGGGCTTTTACAAACACCCATGTTTCCATAATACAATATCAGGAGGTTATCAATGGAAGAAAAAGAAGGGGGCGTTACTACCCCACAGGGATTTAAGGCTGCAGGAGTCTTTGCAGGAATCCGCAGAAAGAAAAAAGACATGGCATTAATATACAGCGAGGTTCCCTGCGTTGTTGCAGGAACTTTCACTACAAATATAGTAAAGGCTGCGCCGGTTAAGTGGGACATGGAAATGGTTAAAAATTCTCCTTATGTGCAGGCTGTTGTTGTTAACAGCGGCGTTGCAAACACATGTACGGGAGCTGCAGGCATGAGCCACTGCAAAGACATGGCAGAAACAACAGGAATGCTGCTTGATATTCCTGCTGAAGCTGTACTGGTGGCATCCACAGGCCTCATAGGAAAACAACTCCCCATGGACAAGATAAAGCTGGGCATTCAAAACCTGGTCCCCATGCTTGGAAGCAGCCATGAAGACGCAAGCCTGGCAGCAGAAGCCATACTCACCACTGACACCAGAAAAAAAGAACTGGCTGTGGAAATAGAGCTTGGAGGCAAAAAGGTAGTAATCGGCGGCATGTGCAAAGGTTCAGGCATGATACACCCCAACATGTGCACAATGCTTGCCTTCATAACCACAGATGCGTGCATCTCGAAGGAACTTCTGCAGGAAGCTCTGAGCAGCGACGTAAACGACACTTACAACATGATATCCGTCGACGGGGATACATCAACCAACGACACTGTGCTGCTGCTTGCCAATGGTCTGGCCGGCAACGAAGAAATAAAGGAAAAAAACCAGGACTACCAGAAGTTTGTGGAAGCACTGAACTTCATCAATACGTACTTTGCCAAGAGAATAGCCGAAGACGGAGAAGGTGCCACATCGCTGTTTGAAGCAAAGGTTATAAACGCAGCAGACAAGGAACAGGCCGCAAAGCTTGCAAAATCCATAATTTCTTCAAGCCTGACAAAGGCGGCAATCTTCGGCCGCGACATAAATTGGGGAAGAATCGTCTGCGCCATGGGATATTCCGGTGCTCAGTTCGATCCAGACGGAGTGGATTTGTATTTTGAAAGCAGCGTTGGAAAAATCAAGCTGATTGAAGATGGTGTTGAAATGCTGTACAGCAAGGACGCAGCCGAAAAAATCCTCTCACAGCCGGAAATAACCGTAATCGTCGACATAAAGATGGGATGCGCTTCTGCCACCGCATGGGGGTGCGACCTGACATACGATTACGTACGAATAAACGCAGCCTACACATCCTGGGAGGTGCCAAATGGAAATAGAAGCTATGCTTAAAGATGCCGAAGCGCTTGCAGATGCCCTTCCTTTCATTAAGGAATACCGCGGCAAGATTGTAGTAGTAAAATACGGCGGAAGTGCAATGACAGACGAAAACATAAAAAGAAACGTGGTTGAAGACCTTGCTGTATTAAGGATAGCCGGACTGAAACCCGTTGTCGTTCACGGTGGCGGCAAGGAAATAAACAAATGGCTTGAAAAGCTTGGAATAGAGAACAAATTTGTGAACGGCCTGAGGGTCACTGACGAAAAGACGCTTGAGATAGCTGAAATGGCACTGTCAAAGCTAAACAAGGAACTTGTTTCCCTGATGGAAAGCTTTGGGGTCAAGGCTGCGGGCATCAGCGGCAAGGACGGTTCCACCATCAAGGTTGAAAAAAGATGCTCCGGCGACAAGGATCTTGGTTTGGTGGGTAAGATTACGGAAGTTGATCCGGGTCTTCTGATGACACTTCTTGATAATGATATTACGCCCATCATAAGTCCCATCGGCATGGACAACAGCTTCCAGGGCTACAACATAAACGCGGATGAGGTAGCATGTGCAGTGGCCACCTGCCTCAAGGCAGAAAAACTGGTTTTTCTGACGGATATTGAAGGAGTGTGCAAGGATCCCAAGGATTCCTCCACCCTGATTCCGGAGCTTACGGTTCATGAAGCCAGAGAGTTTCTTGACAGCGGAAACGCAGGAGGAGGAATGCTTCCAAAACTTATAAACTGCATCAATGCCGTTGAGAACGGAGTTTCCAGCGTTCACATAATTGACGGCAGAGTAGAGCATTCAGTGCTTTTGGAGTTTTTCTCAAAAAAGGGAACAGGAACTATGATAATGAATTGTGAAAGGGGTAACAGAAATGAATAAGCATAAATACATGGAAGAGGCCGAAAAGGACCTGCTTCACACATACAAAAGATATGAAATTATTTTAGACAAGGGAGACGGAGTTTATCTGTACGACACCGATGGAAAACAGTACCTGGACTTTGCGGCAGGAATAGCGGTTTTTGCTCTGGGGTACAACAACAAGGAATACAACGATGCCCTTAAGGTTCAGATTGACAAGCTTCTGCATACATCCAATTACTATTACAACCTTCCTGCCATAGAGGCTGCCAAAAAAATAAAATCAGCTTCCGGAATGGACAGGGTATTTTTCACCAACAGCGGTACAGAAGCAATCGAAGGAGCCATAAAGCTTGCCAAGAAGTACGCCTTCAACAAAAGCGGCGAAACAGGGCACGAAATAATATCTCTGAATAACTCCTTTCACGGCAGAAGTCTGGGAGCACTGTCTGTTACAGGAAACCCGGATTACCAGAAGGCCTTCGGCCCAATGATTGCCGGTGTTAAATTTGCGGAAATGAACGATCTTGACAGCGTCAAAGCACAGGTAACTGATAAAACATGCGCCATCATAATGGAACCGGTGCAGGGCGAGGGCGGCATCCACCCTGCCGAAATGGAGTTCCTTAAAGGCGTGAAGAACATATGCCAGGAAAATGACATCGTATTGATTTTTGATGAAATTCAGTGCGGTATGGGAAGAACAGGCTCCATGTTCGCATTTCAGGATTACGGCGTTGATCCCGATATAATTACATGCGCAAAGGCGCTTGGCTGCGGAGTTCCTGTAGGAGCCTTCGCTGCCAACGAAAAAACAGCTTCAGCCATGACTCCCGGAGACCACGGAACCACCTACGGAGGAAATCCGTTTGTGTGCGCCGCTGTCAGCAAGGTTTTCGATATGTTCCAGTCTGAAAATGTGCTGGAAAATGTGAAAGAGGTAACTCCTTACCTGGAAAGCGAACTGGATAAGCTTGTGTCCTTGTATGATTTCATAAAGGAAAGAAGAGGCAAAGGCTTCATGCAGGGAATTGAATTTTCGGTTCCTGTGGGAGACATTATCCTGAAGGCTCAGGAAAAAGGACTCATAATAATTACAGCCGGCAAAAATGTGGTGAGACTGGTTCCCCCGCTGGTAATAACCAAGGAACACGTGGATGAAATGATAACAAAGTTCAAGTCTGCCATAGAAGAGACAATTTTATCAACTGAAAAAGCCTAAAGAAGAGCTGCCCAAGCAGCTCTTTTCATTTCATTCTTAATTCTTCACTCTTAATTCTTAATTGCTCTTTCTACTCTTGCTCTAACCTTTTCTTCGCCCATTATCTGCTGAAGCTCCCATATATCAGGCGACGTGGCGCGACCTACCAGCGCAATCCTTACGACGGAGCTCACATCTCCCACATGTCCCTTGTACAGTTCGGGGTTTTTCTTATAGTCCTTAGGCTTTGCTGCATATCCGTTATCCTGTGCTATGACTCTTATCTTTTCAAACCACCCGGTTTGGTCGTCTGAGTGATCGTATGTTTCCATATATGCTTGAAGAAGCTTTCTTGCTTCCTCAGCCTCTATGTTTTCAGGATACCTATCGACAATCTGGAAATATTCGTCAAAAAAGTAGCTTATAAATTCAAATATCTGCTGGCAGTACATAAGGTCTTTCCTGGGCTTGTCGCCGGTTCTCCCAACATTCAAGAGCCTTATGACAGCTTCCTTGTTTTCTGACAGCAGTCCCGCTATTTCAGCCTTGTGTCCCTTTGCCCAATTCAGTAGGAATTCATAAATTTCTTCGGCAGGGAACTTTAACAAAACGTCCTTGCTTATGTTGTTCAGTTTATCAAGGTCAAACAGGGCACCGGAGTTGCTCATTTTTTCAAGAGTGAAGCTAAATTCCTCCGCAGGGCTGTCAGGATTTTGTATTCTCCATTCTTCATAGTTGGAGTTGAGTATGGTAAGCAGATATTCCCTCACAGCTGATGGATGGTATCCCAGATCCATATAGTAGCCAAGGCCAAGTTCCGGATCCTTTCTCTTTGAAAGCTTTCTCTTGGCTCCGTTATCCATTTTCATGAGATGTGCCGTATGGCAGTAAACGGGAGTTTCCCAACCCAGAGTGTTGAAAATTTCGTAATGGATAGGCAGCGTCGAAAGCCATTCCTCTCCCCTTACAACGTGAGTAACTCTCATGAGACGGTCATCAACCACATGGGCGAAATGGTACGTAGGTATGCCGTTGGTCTTCAGTATCACTATGTCCTGGTAGTTTTCATGTATTGTAAGATGACCTCTTATGGCATCATCTATTTCAAATGTTCCTTCTTCGGTTCCCATGGATTTGAATCTGACAACAAATTCCTCGTTGTTGTCAAGATGCTTCTGAACCTCTTCCAGAGTAAGGTCCCTGTCCTTTGCCCACTTGCCGTAGTAGCCTGTGTTCACATTTTCTTCAACCTGTTTTTTCCTGGTTTCCTCAAGCTCCTCTTCGGTGCAGAAGCATGGGTATGCCCTTCCCATTTCAACCAGGTGCTTTGCAACGCACTGATATATTTTGCCGCGATTGCTTTGAAAGTAAGGTCCGTAGTTTCCTATTTCTCCTTCAATACCTGCACCTTCGTCAAATCTGACTCCGAAATATTCAAGGGATGATATGATTGTTTCAACTGCCCCTTCAACCTTTCGTTTTTCATCCGTGTCCTCGATTCTAAGCATGAACACGCCTTCGCTCTGGTGCGCCAGTCTCTCATCTACAAAGGCGCCGTACAGGTTTCCAAGATGTATGAACCCTGTAGGACTTGGAGCCAGCCTTGTAACCTTAGCTCCTTCCTTCAGATTTCTTTTTGGAAACACTTCATTTTCATAGTATTCAACCGATTCTTTTATATCCGGAAACAAAATTTCTGCCAGTTTCTTATAATCCATTTTTTCCTCCATAATTTGCGCCAGGCGCTAGTATTAAAACAAAAGACGGCATTAATCACCGTCCCTTATATTCTTGGTAACCCATAGGGGAGTCGGACCACTGATTCCACCGTGAGAGGGTGGCGTCTTGACCACTTGACCAATGAGTCATATTATTTGCCGATATAATTATATACTCATTGGAACTTATTGTCTATTATTTTTATAAAAATCTATCTATTGTCTGCAGTGACCTCCAACATCGCCTGTCTTTGCCATCAGAGTCTGGTTGCTGTTTACCATGGAGATTTTTTCAAAGCCTATGTTCTCAAACAGTTCCATGCAATTTTCTCCTACCATGGCATATGTCTTTTCTGCACCCATGTCGTGGGCTTTTCTCACAAGCATCCTAACCATCAGGTCCCCGATATTTTTTCCTCTTGACTCCTTAGAAACACACACCATGTCTATGTAAAACCTGCCGTCCTTAAACAGAAGCCTTCCCGTTCCCTTCGGCACATCATCCTCATAGGCAACAAGGCTGAAGGCAAATTCATCATAAAAATCCGAAATCATGCTTTCATCAATGCCAAGCTCGCTGCAGAACACCTTTTTTCTGATGCTCATGGCATCGTTAAGATTTTCTTTTCCCTGAAACCACTTTGTAGATATCATAAAGCACCTCTTCATAATTTGATACGATTATATCATTTTCATCATAAAATGTATACGAAAAATAAATTTCATCAGTATCCGGCACTAAAACATGATGTGGAGCGTTCATATAGCCTTTGACTTAAGGACTTAACATCTCACCATTCCACCGCATAATTTGCGCTTTCAATTTCCTTGTTGTTTTTCCCGCTTTGTGTTATAATAAATCAAGGAAACAAAGGCTGATGCCTTTGTCTGGAATGTATTTGTTGTATTGTTGTGAAACAAGCCGGTATGCGGCTAGCACCATGATATAATAAATAAAATAAATAAAACCAGAGGTGGGCTATGACTTTAGGCGAAAAGATGAGAAAAATCCGCAAGGAAAACGATATGACCAAGCAGGAGCTCGGCATAGTTTTGAATGTACCTAAGGAAAGAATCAAACTTTACGAAAGCAACGAGGAAAAACCGTCTGATTTTTATTTGTCATCCTTTGCTCAACACTTCAGCATTTCAGTCGATGAACTGCTGGCAGATGAGCAAAACAATTAAATAATCTTAACATTATTGCAGTTGATTTAATCTCAAACTCATGTTAAATTAATATCAAATCTAAGCTTAAGGATTTTTCTAAGGGCAAGGAAACAAATAAAAATGTTCTCTATGATCATTCCTTGCGCATGCAGGGAATTATTTTTTGTAAGGAGGAAGCATGGATAAAAGATTGGGTGTCATAGGAATAGTAATTGAAGATTTGTCACAGATAGCCATTGTCAATGATATTCTTCACCAGTACGGCAATATCATCATAGGCAGAATGGGCATCCCCTATAAGGAACGCGGAGTGAACGTGATTTCCATCATTGTAGACGGAACAAACGACGAAATAGGCGCTCTTAGCGGAAAGCTTGGAAAAATCAAAGGACTCAGCGTAAAAAGCGCCTTGTCCAAAAAATAATCGGAGGATACAATGAAAAAATTAAGTTTATTGTTGGTTGTGGCATTGATATTATCAATATTCACAGGTTGTGCCGTTAAGAGTGATACACCTGCTCAGGAGCCGCAGGCTTCAGAAAGTCAGCAGCCATCTGACAAAAAAGCAGAGATCAAAGACCCTGTCAATGTGACTATTGCAGGACTCATGGGACCTACTTCAATAGGAATGATCAAAATGATCGATGAAAAAGCAATGAACAGCGAAGGCTACAACGTTGAGTACATAGCAGAAAGCGCTCCTGATTCCCTGAGCGCAAAAATCATAAACGGAGACATACAGATTTCCTCTGTTCCCATAAACCTGGCAGCAGTGTTGTACAATAAAACCGGAGGCAAGATCCAGCTCATGGCTGTCAACACCGTCGGTAATCTTTACATTGTAGGGAGCGATGGAACATCCTCCATTGCAGAGCTGGAAGGCAAAACACTTGGAATGAGCGCCAAGGGCTCCACACCTGACTACGCCATGAATTACATACTGAAACAAAACGGATTGGAAGGCAAGGTTGAGCTTGATTACAGCGCCGACCACGCTACTCTGGCTCAGTCAGTCATTGCAGAAGACACTAAGGTGGCGCTTCTTCCTCAGCCCTTCGTTACCCAGACTTCAATTAAAAACCAGAATGTGAAAATGCTCATCGACCTGAACCTGGCATGGAAGGAAGCAACCAAGGGAGCAAGCGAGCTGTATACAGGATGCATAGTTGTCAACAAAGAATTTGCACAAAACAACAAGGAGTTTGTGGATGAGTTTTTAAAGCAGTATGAAAAGTCTGTAAGCTGGGTTTTGGAAAATCCCAAGGATGTTTCAGTTCTTGTTGAAAAAAACGGCATAATGCCCAGTGCTGCCATAGTTGAAAAAGCGATCCCTTACTGCGGCATAACCTACGAGGCATCCAAGGATGTAAAGGAAGGCCTGAACAGCTTCTATCAGATACTGTTTGATTCTAACCCTGCTTCGGTGGGAGGAAGCATGCCAGATGATGAATTCTATTTTGCAGAGTAAGCACAGGAATCTTTTCATAACAGCATTTTGGATAACACTGTGGGAGATATTGTCTCTGATCATCGGTCAGGAGATTTATCTCCCTTCTCCCGTTTCAACATTCAAGGCTCTTTACAGCCTTTTGTTTGAAAAGGAAACCTACATAACAATTTTGTTCAGCACGTACAGGACAATCTTCGGATTCGTCGTTTCAACTGTTTCTGGAATAATATTCGGATTTTTATGCGGGCTGAGCAAGCCCCTTTACAACCTTTTTAATCCTCTGGTCAGCATCATCAGGACAGTACCTGTCATGTCCATAATAATCATCGCAATAATGTGGTTCAAGGACTCCAACGTTCCCATATTTGTGGCATTTCTCATGTGCTTTCCCATTATATGGACAAACACCGTCAGCGGAATCGGCTCTGCGGATGAAAAGCTCCTGCAGATGTGCAAGATATACGGCATAAAAAAAATTCATGTCCTGAAGTCGGTTTATTTCTACAGCGCCCTGCCATACATAAAGGCTGGCATGCTGTCGGCGCTGGGCATAAGCTGGAAGGTTACTTCCGCCGCGGAGGTGCTGAGCCTTCCCAAGTATTCCATAGGCGGATTTTTGTACGACTCCAAAGTTTATCTGGAAATACCTGATCTGTTTGCATGGACCATCATAATAATACTCTTAAGCGCAGCATTCGAAACTTTGTTGAAAATAATTTTTAAAGCAGGTGAAGATGATGATTAAACTGGTAGGCGTGACTAAAAAATTTGACAGCATGACTTTGCTGAAGAATTTTTCTGTTTCATTCACCGAAGATGAAATAACCTGCCTTTTCGGCCCGTCAGGCGTGGGAAAGACCACCATAGCCAATATTGCCGCCCGCCTGGTTTCCGTAGATGAAGGAATTGTCACAGGCACCGAAAACGCTGTATATTCCTATGTGTTTCAGGAACCGAGGCTTCTGCCGTGGTACAGCGTTTACGACAACATAGATTTCGTGCTGAGGGATGTTTACGATGACCACAAAAGGAAGCATGTGATTGAAAGCTGCCTGGAGATGGTTGAACTTTCAGGCAGCAGGGATTACAAGCCTGCTGCCCTCAGCGGAGGCATGGCTCAAAGGGTTTCAATTGCAAGAGCCTTTGCATATCCCTCCAACGTGCTTATTATGGACGAACCGTTCAAGGGTCTTGATATGAAGCTCAAACAGGAAATGATTTCACTGTTCAAAAATCTTTGGAATGAAAACAAAAAAACTGTCATATTCATCACTCATGATGTGGACGAGGCAGTATATCTGTCCCATACCATATACATAATAAAAAACCGCCCTGTGGAAATTGTTTCGACTGTCGATGTTGAAAAAACAGAGGATATGGAAAGTATAAAAAAAATTTTGCTTTCAGTATAAAGTAAAATTTCGGAAATTAGAATTAACTTATCCAATTTTTCCTTGACTTTTATTGAATTTATATTAAGATATTAACAAAAGATAATCATTGACAGTATGTGACCAGGTCACAGAAATTTATGAAAATTTTTTATATATTGTGATATACTAAGAAAAAGAATTGGAGGAAATTATGGATTTCAAATTGACAGATATAGCAAAAGAAAAAATGCTTGAAATGAAAAGCAGTAATGAACCAATCAAATTAAAAATAACAGGCTTTTCCTGATGTGGTGCCGAGTTCGGCATTGTTTCGGAGAAACAATCAGAAAATGACCAGATCATCAATGTGGATGGAATTGATCTTATAGTATCAGACGAACTTACAGGAGCTATAAGCGGAGCAGAAATTGACTACTCTTCAAACTTCTTCAGAAAAGGATTCGAAGTAACTCCTAAATTCTCCAGATAAGAGGTTTTTATGGACTTCAAAATAACGGACAGGGCAAAGGAAAAGCTCTCCATCTTGAGAGAAAAGAACCTTCCTATTGTCCTTTACGGCATTCCTGTTGGGTGAAACCGGTACAATTATAAAATTGTTTCGGTGAAACAAAAAAAGGATGACAAGGTGTACTGCGTGGACGGTTTTGACATAATAGTGCCGGCAGAGGTAGACCGTACGCTTATAGGCGTAAAAATTGATTTCGGAGGATTCTTTTCAAAGGATTACATCATTACTCCGAGGTTTTCTTAAATTCTTAAAATCAAGGAGACATATGTACAGACTGTGGGCAAAAAAAATAAAATCAAGTAGGATTGTGGATTCTCTGGTTGCAGAAAACGGTGAAGATATTTCTTTCGATGAGAAGAGAGACAAATGCCTGAAGGACATATGCCATAGGTTCGACGTAAGCGTACCCGTATGGCTCAAAAAACACCATATGGAATTTGCACAGTTCAAGTCTGTATCATTTACTTCTCAGGACTTCATGGATGAAATTGATTTCGACAAGCTCGAAATCGAACTTATTGATGATGGTACCGATAAAACTGAATAACTGCTTTATATGAAAGAAACCTGGCTGTGCCAGGTTTTTTGATTTCTGATGCGCTGTTCAGACTATATGTCATACAATCCGTAAATTGCAACCAACAGCAGGAAGAACCAAAGAAGTTCATCCATGCTTATCCCCAGATCGTCGCATTGGCATACAATTACTACAAGGAGTAAGAAGAAGAACAACAAGGAAGTGTCTATACCACTTGCCCCTGCAACTGGCGATACCGGCGGTACAGGCGGTCTTAACGGCCTTCTGTCGCACTGAACGTTTAAATTTTCATTTGCTTCAACTATATTTTCAGTTTTGCAATTATCCATGATAACCTCCTAATTATAATGCATTTGTAATTTATTATATTCACAACATACATTAATGTTAAATTTTTAGTTTTAAAAATCATCACCTTATACATGCATAATTTAGAAAATTTTTGAAACAATAACATTATATTAGTTAAGGAGGATTACCTATGGACAAATTCGCTTTGGTCTTAGTGATAATAGGAGCCATCAATTGGGGTCTTATTGCACTGTTTCAATTTGATTTGGTTGCTGCCATATTCGGAGGCCAAACAGCAATTTTCAGCCGATTGGTTTACGGGCTTGTAGGTTTAGCAGGTCTGTACTGCATAACTTTATTATTCAACGAACGCGAAAAGACTGATTAAAGAAAAAGACAATCCGAAAGGGTTGTCTTTTTTATGCATATTAAAAGCCTGCTAAATGCAGGCTTTTGTATCTTTTATTCTCCGGCTATTGCAAGCTTTTTGATTTTCAAGGACGGTGAGCCTATGTATGCTTCTCCAGGCAGCCCGAATTTCAGATCCGAACCTGTTTCCTCAATGTTTTTCAGCAGTTCGAAATAATTTCCCGCAACTGTTATCTGCTCCACCGGTCTCGAAATCTTTCCATCCTTTATTTCAAAACCGAGAGCAGCCAGCGAGAAATCACCGGATACAGAGTTCAGTCCGGCGTGGAGTCCCTGAAGCTCTGTAATGAGAATTCCTCTGTTCATGGAAGCTATCATCTCGTCAAGCGTCTTTTCTCCCTTTTCCACATAGAAGTTTGACGGAGCTATGCCCAGGGATGCTTTATAGGAACCCTTGCTGGCATTTCCTGTTGTCTCTATTCCATCCTTCTTCGCTGTCTTCAGGTTGTGGAGATACGTCTTGAGAACTCCTTTGTCAACAACCTTTTTATACATGCAGGCAACGCCTTCGCCGTCAAAAGACTTGGATGCAAGACCTTCCTCCATGTATGGGTCGTCAACCAGAGTGAACTTTTCGCTTCCAATTTTTTCACCCAGCTTTCCTTTCAGAAGCGACAGGTTCTTCTGCACGCTTTCAGCCGAGAAGATTCCTGTGAATGCTTCAAGCAAATCCGCTGCTGCACTGTTTCTGATTACAACTGGATAATCTCCTGATTTCACAGTCTTGCCTCCTAAAAGGCTCAACGCTTCCCTGACTGCTTCTTCAGCTATTTCCTTGGGATCGAACTTTGCAAAGTCATTTCCCGTGCGGTATGCCATTCCTGTTTTTATGTCGTCATTTTCCTTGGCGACCACCACCACATAAGTGTATGCAATGTTGCTTTTGTCGTGAAGATACAGTCCCTTGGTGTTTGACATGATGGTTTCCCCGTATCCGTCACCGTACACGCAGGTTTCCACTGACTCAATCCTCTTGTCGATTTTGAAGGCTTCCTCTTCAAGACTTTTTACAAACCTGATTTTTTCGGTTTCCTCCACCTGATCGAGGGCAGGATTGAATGTGTCTACTCTCCTGTATTCCTTTGAGCCCTCGTATATGTATTCTTCGTCATCCGAATCAATTACGGTTGCATTTTCTTTCACGTTCTTCACCAGCATATCAATGGATGATTCGTCAACCTTCTCTGAATAGGAATATCCCATTTTGCCGTTGTACATTCCCCTTAATCCCAATCCTTCGCTTTCTGACAGGCTGTAGCCGTCAAGCTCCTTCTGGAAAACCTTAAGGGAAAGGCTGCTGCCTGCGGAATAGTAAACCTCCATGTCACCGATGCCTTGTTTATTGCCTTCTTCAAATATCTTCTCCACCAGATTTTTCATATCCATTATTTTTCACCTTCCCTTCCGCCTACGGTTATTTCAGAAACCCTGATCATTGGCTGCCCCACGTTTGTAGGAATGCTTCCGCTGACGGAACCGCACATTCCCTGACCGTAGGAAAGGTTGTTGCCTACCATATCTATTTTGTTCAGGATCTCGGTTCCTTTGCCTATGAGCGTCGCTCCTCTCACAGGTTCCTTGATTTTTCCGTTTTCAACTATATACCCTTCCATTACAGCAAAGTTGAATTCTCCGGTGCTGGGGTTTACAGAACCGCCGCCCATGTATTTTGCGTAAAGACCTTTTTCTGTGTTTGCAATTATCTCTTCAGGCGTGGACTTGCCCTTGTCAATGAAGGTGTTGGACATTCTGGATGTAGGTGCGTACCTGTATGACTGCCTTCTTCCCGAACCTGTTTTGTCCATGTTCATTCTTCTGGCATTGAGCTTATCTATCATATAACCCTTCAAAATTCCGTTTTCAATGAGCACGTTGCGCTTTGAGGCAGTTCCCTCGTCGTCTATGTTGAAGGAACCCCACAGGTTTTGTATTGTGCCGTCGTCTATGGCTGTAACCAGCGGTGATGCTATCTGCTGGCCGATTTTTCCTGCAAAAACCGACAGACCCTTGGCTACAGAAGTGGCTTCCAGTCCGTGTCCGCATGCTTCGTGGAATATGACTCCTCCAAATCCGTTGTCTATGATTACAGGCATTTTACCGCTTGGGCTGTACTTTGCATTCACCATGGTAACGGCAATTCGCGACGCTTCCTTGGCATACTTGTCAATGTCCAGCTCTTCGAAGAATTCGTATCCCCTGCTTGCGCCCGGGCCGAAAAATCCTGACTGCATTTCCCCGTCTTTGCTGGCAACGGATGAAATTGCAAGCCTTGAACGAACGCGTCTGTCTTCCTTCCACAGTCCTTCGGAGTTGGCCACCATTATGTCCTGGCTGTGGTCCATGTAGCTTACGGTTACCTGTGTTATCAGGTCGCTGTACCCTGCGGCTGTTTCGTAGGCACGGCGCATGAGCTGAACCTTTCTTGTTTTTTCGATGGTGTTGGGGTCGATGTTTATTAGGTTTATGTTTTCAACATCTGTCTTGTTGAGGGTCATGGCAGTCTGTTCCCTTGTTCCTTCTATTGCAGCTGCTGCCTTCCTAGCTGTTGCAATCAGCGAGTCTCTGTCTGACTTGTTCGTGTATGCATACACGCTGTTAAAGCCTTTGAAAATTCTGATTCCCACTCCGTAATCACGGCCGGTCATGGTGCTGTCAACCTTGCCGCCTATCATGACTATTCCGTTGTTTGTTCTGTCTTCAACATATATTTCAGCAAAATCGCCGCCTGTCTCCAGTGCGGCATTCAATGTATCTTCTATTACCTGCCTGTTTAACACACAATCACTCCTATCATTGTATAATACCTTACTATTTTACCATAATTTCCTTAAAGTATTAATAATTTTTCATAAAAAGTTGCTCCGCAACTCCGCTAGGGGGACCTATGTCCCCCTTCGGCGCAAAACTGCTTTCGCATTTTTGCTGAGCACCCCTCTTAACGGCAAGGACATCCGACATGCACTCCTCGTTTTTTATATAATAAGAAAGAGAACTTTCTTATTATATAAAAAGCGACTCCTTTCGGAATCGCCTTTTTATTAAGATTAAACAAGTTTAACCCTATGGTATACTTTCTTTCCTTTTTTGATGATGAGTTTGCCGTCTTCAAAGTCAGCCTCAGCAACAACTGCGTTGACATCCTCCACAACCTTGTCGTTTACCGTTACCCCGGCCTGCTCTATGAGCCTTCTTCCTTCGCTCTTGGTCTTGATGAGTGCTGCCTTGGCCATCAGGTCAATTACAGTCATTCCTTCACCCAGTTCTGCTTTGGAAAGTTCTGTTGTAGGCATGTTTTCTGATTCTGCTCCCTTGCCGAACAGAGCTCTTGCTGCTTCCTGGGCATTCATTGCATCATCTTCAGAATGAATGAGCTTAGTAACCTCATATGCAAGAACTTCCTTAGCCTTGTTTATGTCGGATCCTTCCAGTGCTCCAAGACGCCTTACTTCGTCCATAGGCAGGAAGGTCAATAACGCCAGGCACTTTTCAACATCGGCATCGTCGATGTTTCTCCAGTACTGGTAGAACTCGTATGGCGTTGTCTTGTTTCTGTCCAGCCACAAAGCTCCCTTTTCTGTCTTGCCCATCTTCTTGCCTTCGCTGTTTGTGAGAAGTGAAAATGTCATACCGTATACCTGCTCGCCGGCTTTCTTTCTGGTGAGTTCAACTCCTCCGATGATGTTTGACCACTGGTCGTTTCCGCCGAACTGCATCTTGCAGTTGTACTTCTGGTTCAGAACGTAGAAGTCGTAGGACTGCATGAGCATGTAGCCGAACTCAAAGAATGTGAGTCCCTGTTCCATTCTGTTTTTGTAGCAATCTGCAGCCAGCATCCTGTTTACGGGGAAATGGACTCCCACTTCCCTCATGAATTCCAGGAAGTTAAGAGGCAGCAGCCATTCTGCATTGTTGTCCATTATTGCCTTTCCTTCAGAGAAGTCCAGGAACTTTTCAAAAACCTTCTTAAAATTTTCAGCGTTTCTTGCAATTATTTCCTGTGTCATGATGGAGCGCATGCCGGTTCTGTCGCTGGGGTCTCCTATCATTGTTGTTCCGCCCCCGAGCAGGGCGATGGGTCTGTGCCCGTGCTGCTGCATGATGGACATAACCATTATCTGAATGTAGTGTCCTATGTGCAGGCTGTCTGCAGTGGGGTCAAATCCTATATAAAACGTCACCGATTCTTTTCCAAGCAGCTCCTTTATTTCTTCTTCGTGAGTGCATTGCTCAATATATCCTCTTTCTTTCAAAACATCGAAAACATTTCTCTTTTCCATACAACTCCTCCTTGATCTCAAATGTCTCGCTTCGATAAAATAAAAAGGGTCATCTCTTCCAAAAGGACGAGATAACCCGTGGTACCACCTTAATTCGCAAAGCATTGCCTCTTCTGCTTTATCGGACAGATTACCCGCTGCTATGCAGAAACTCCGGGACTGTATTTCGCAATTTGTGCTGCGAATCTTTCACCTGCCGACCCGCTCTCTTATTTGTAACCAAATTGTTACTCTGTTCCCTTCACAGTTGTGATATTATGTATTTATAAAAGGAATAATATTATAAAATCGAGTTTTTGTCAAGATTTTATTGACAGGTTAAAAAGAATCTTTCCAAAAGCTGCACTTATATGTGTTTTATGGCAGATATGAGCTCTTTTCTTACACAATTTCCTAATATATTGAATATTTTTCAAGCTAAATTGTTATAAATTTTTCGAACTTCAAAAATGTGTAATATAATTGTCACAATTGACATTTATTGAAGTTATTGCGGGTTTATTTGAAAAAATGTACATGCTATAATTCCTTATGACGAAAAGCTCATTAACAAGTTCTAAAATTTCCAAAGAAGCAGGGCTTACCTGCTTCCCAAAAAATCTAAAGACTAAATAGGAGTAAATTATGAAAAAGAAAGTTATAGCATTAACATTGACAGCAGCTTTGGCTTTGTCATCAACATCAGCATTCGCTGCAACAACTACAGACTGCGAAAATACGTTTAACTATGATCTTAGCAGCTTGCTGAAAGGAATAACAAGCAACTCAAGCGTAAAGGAGTACAAGCTGACTGTAAACGGACAGGAAGTGGATTTGAATTCTGTAGACTGGAATACAGTTCTAAACAAAAATACAACAACTCAGACAGTTGCGCAAAAGCCGGCTGCAACTGGGACAACTACTGCAGCACAGCCTGCAAAAACTACGACAGCAACAAGTGCTGCCAAACCTGCTGCAACAACAACTAAACCTGCAGCAACTCAGACTCAAGCTTCAGCTCCGGCTGCAGCAAAGCCTGCAACAACAGCACCAACAACCGCAGCAAAGCCTGCAACAACAGCACCAACAACCGCCGCTAAGCCTGCTGCAACTCAGCCGGCAACAGCACAGCCATCAACATCAACACCTGCAACAAACACAACAGTATCTTCGTCAAATTTAACATATGAGCAAAAAGTTGTAGAACTTGTAAACGTGGAAAGACAGAAAGCCGGATTGCCGGCACTTACAATGGATTCAGCAATATCAAATGTTGCTAGAACAAAATCCAAGGACATGGCAGCTAACAATTATTTTGCGCATCAGTCTCCGACTTACGGAAGTGCAGGCGACATGTTGACCAGATTTGGAATCAGATGGTCTGCCTGGGGTGAAAACATCGCATCAGGACAAAGAACTCCTGAAGCTGTGGTAACAGCATGGATGAATTCTTCAGGCCACAGAGCAAACATCATGTCAACCAGCTTCTCAAAAATAGGAGTTGGTTATGCAGTAAATGCAAACGGTACGCCGTACTGGACACAGATATTCACAAACTAAAAACTTTAATTCAAAATGCCGCATAAGCGGCATTTTTGTTTTTTTGCGGATACAAAAGAGTTTTCGGCAGCAGCCTATTGCTGCACTATCCTGTAATATACCCTGGCTGTCATGGCATAGACAATGAAGTAAATAGCTGCAAAAACGGCTATGGTTACGACGGTGCAGACAGCGAAAAGCCATACATTTGTAAGATTGAACAACAGAAGTAGCCTGGTTATCATCTTGAAGGCCGCTGCTATGTGTATGATCGATGCAGCCAGGGGAAGAAAAAACACCTTTATTATCTGGCTTTTGATGGAAGTCCTGACTTCGCTTCTGCTCATGCCTACCTTCTGCATGATTTCAAACCTTTCCCTGTCATCATAGCCCTCGGAAATTTGTTTGTAGTATATGATCAGAACAGTTGCAGAGAGGAACAGAAGCCCGAGGAATATTCCCAGGAACAAAAATCCTCCTATCATGGCGTAAAATTCTTCCTCCAGCTGCTGCTTGCTCTGGAAGCTAAGCTCTATGGTTCCTTTCTTTGAACTGACGATGTCACTGTATATGGAATCGGCAAGAGCTGACTTTTCCTCCTTTGTACCGTCTGAGTCAAAGGCTGCGTAATATGAATACCTGGCAGCATCGTCCTTAAACTCGCTCAGCTGATTTTCATATATTTCTTCCATGTCCTTTTCATTTGCAACAATGTAGTAGACGTCAACAAAGACTGCCGTATAGTCCTCCCTGATGGGAAATTCTTCGAGGTTGGCCTTTACTGTGTAGCTGTTATCAAAAAGCGTGAAGGAATCGGTTTTATTTTTGCTGCAGCTGTAGAAAAGAACCTCCCTGTCTTTCAGTTCCAAATGTTCTCCGGTTATTTTCTCATACTGCCCGGTTGTTATGAAGTACAAATCTGAAATGTTTGTGCTTGTAACGCTGTTCATCCCGTCAGTGACAAACTTGTCACCTTCTCTTTCTGCATAGAATTCAAGGTATTGGTAATCAAACATGCTGCTTATGTTCCTGCCCAGTTTATCAGCATTATTTTGAACTATGTCCTTAATTGCCGCCGGATCGCTGTCCTTGGGGTTTTCCAACGCAATGGTTACATCGTTGGGACAACGGTTTTCAAGCTGTTCATCCACACCCATGTAAAGGGCCACCGTCGTAGAAATCATAACCAGGACCGCGGTGGAAAGTATGCATATGTTGGCCAGTCCCACGGCATTTTGTTTCATTCTGTAAATCATTCCGGATATGGATGTGAAGTGCTTGGTCCTGTAATAGTAGTTCCTGTTTTGTTTTAAACGCTTCAGAACCACTATGCTTCCTGCGGTGAATAGGCAGTACGTACCGACTATTACCAGTATGACGGCTATAAAAAACAAGTACATGGCACTTAGCGGCGATTTAGTTACCAGTGCTATGTAATAGCCTGTTCCTGTTGATGCAATTCCAACCAGCGCAAGAACTTTTTTCGATTTGGGCTCCCTTTCGCCTGTGCTGCTTCCCTTGAGCAAATCAATGGGATTTGACAAATGAATCTGCATGAGGTTGTAGAAAAGGTTTAATAAAAATATTCCGCAAAATAAGACAATGGTTGTGACAATGGATACCCTGCTGACGAAAAACCCCAGTGGAACCGTGAAATGCAAAAGCCTGAACATGAACATGAAAATTAGCTTGCTGAAAAGGATGCCCCACAAAAGGCCAAGGCATATGGTGGCTGCACCGGTAATTGAAGTCTCAAAAAAAAGTATCCTTGCAATATGCTTTTTTTCCATTCCAAGAATGTTGTAGAGCCCGATTTCCTTTTTGCGCCTCTTCATGAGAAAGCTGTTGGTGTAAAAAAGAAATATGGCGGAGAAAATTCCTATCACTATTGTTCCCAGCATGAGTATCGTCGTGACCGAATATGATCCCGGCATTTCTTTGATTCCTTCATTCAGGGAAATCATGCGCATGATGTAAAACATGGCTACGGAGCTGATGCATGTTATCATGTACGGCACATAGAACTTCCCGTTTTTTCTAATATTTATGAGAGCAAGCCTTGGAAAAAACAAATTATTCATTTCTTCCACCGCCTGTAGCAATCATTGTCAGCGTATCCGAAATTTTTTTGTACATTTCCTCTGTAGTCTTCCCCGCTTTGTAAATCTGATGAAATACTTCACCGTCCTTGATGAACAGCACTCTATTGGCATGGCTTGCAGCCTTGGTGCTGTGTGTGACCATGAGTATGGTCTGCCCGTTTTCATTGATTTTGTCAAAGAGCTTTAAAAGCCCGTCTGTTGCGTGGGAGTCCAAAGACCCTGTAGGTTCATCAGCCAGAACAAGCTTAGGATTTGTAATCAGTGCCCTGGCGACCGCCGCTCTTTGCTTTTGTCCGCCTGAAACCTCGTAGGGGTATTTTGTAAGTATGTCTGAAATCCCAAGTATTTCGGAAATCTGTGCGAGTTTTTGGTTCATTTCATCATACCCCTTGCCGGCAAGAACCAGCGGAAGAAGTATGTTGTCCTGCAGTGAAAAAGTGTCCAAAAGATTGAAGTCCTGAAAAACGAAGCCCAGGTTATCTCTTCGGAATGCGGAAATTTCTTTTTCCTTAACATCTGCAAGATTCTTGCCCTTCAAGACCACATCTCCGCCTGTTGGCTTGTCAAGGGCAGCCAGAATGTTTAAAAGAGTCGTCTTACCTGAACCTGATTCGCCCATGATCGCCACATATTCTCCCTGCTCAACGGAAAATGTCACATTCGACAGTGCCTGCACATGACTGCCTCCGAACCTGGTTGTGTATACTTTTTTTAGGTTGTTAACCTCCAATATTGCCATAGTAATCCTCCTGTAATTGAAACGTAGTTCATTTCATCAAGGAAAGTATAACAAGAGGGACGATTGCCTGCCATAACTCTGCCTTACATTTCAGGGCCGTAACTTACAATTTTGTAAGATTCATTCAGTCTCCAGATCAATATTTTCAAAAAATATTTTAACCCTTGTTCCTTTTCCAGCCTCTGACTCAATGATTACAGCATGGGACAGCTTTTCCAGAATGCGCTTTGAAAGGTACAGCCCTATGCCGGTGGATTTCTTGAACATCCTTCCGTTGTATCCTGTAAAACCGTTCTCAAAAACCCTGGGCAGGTCCTCCTCTTTTATGCCTATTCCTGTATCTTCAATGACGAGAATCTTCCTTTTTCTGTCCCCCAGGTAAATTGATATCTTCCCTTTGTTGGTATACTTGAGGGCATTTGACAGAATCTGTTCAATTACAAAGACAGCCCACTTTTCATCCGTCAGTACAGCGCAATCGAAAAAGGGAAAATCAAGGACAATCTTTTTCCTTATGAACACCTTGGCATACTTTCTCACTGCCTGCTTCACAATTTCCCCCAGATTGTATTCCCTGATGAGAAAATCCGTTGAACTGCTGTCAAGCCTCACATATTGAAGCACCATCTCCACATATTCCTCTATTTTGAAAAGTTCCATGGAAATATCCTTGTTAAGCTCTGATTCGTCGGACTGCAAAAGCAGCCTCATGGCGGCAATGGGCGTCTTTATCTGGTGCGCCCATGTGGTGTAATAGTCAGCCAGACTGCTCCTCAGACTGTTCGATGCGTTGATTTGATTTATCTTATCTTCATGTATTATCCTTATGATATTTTGATACTCCTCTTCTGTCTGGTTGACAGGCTCCGGCAGGCTGTCGATTGACAGGGTTATTTTATTTCTCTGTATCCTGAGGCTTTCTATCTTCTTCAAATAGGAATAGAAATCCCAGGATGCTGCAGCAATACCTATGAAAAAGCATAGCCAAAAGGCATACAGCACAGCTTCGGCAGGAATTGAGTAAATGTAAAACACGGCTGCAAAAACAGCAGAAGACAAAGCAAAAAACATTAAATGTTTTTTACGTTCCCAAACATATGACCGGATAAGTTCAAAAATGTCCTTTGATTTCATTCCACCAGGTATCCCAATCCTTTCTTTGTAATGATGAAATCACATAGTCCGGCGGTCTCAAGCTTCTTTCTGAGCCTGGCAATGTTTACCGTCAGGGTGTTTTCATCAACGTAGCTGTCCGTTTCCCACAGTTTCGCCATAAGCATGTCACGGCTTATGGTCCTTCCTTTGTTTTCCATAAGGATCAGCAGTATCTTAAAGTCGTTCCTGGTCAGATCGACCTTCTGGCTTCTGTATGTCAGTGTGGCATCTCCTACGTTCAATACCGCACCCTTATGCTCCATCAGATTTGTCTGTCCTCCGAAATCATAAGTTCTCCTCAGCATGGCCTGGACCTTAGCCGCAAGCACATTCAGGTCGAAAGGCTTCGCTATGAAATCATCCCCTCCAAGATTCATAGCCATGACGATGTTCATGTTGTCTGATGCCGATGATATAAAAATGACGGGAACCTTTGAAACCTTTCGGATTTCGCTGCACCAGTGATATCCGTTATAAAAAGGAAGTGATATGTCCATAAGAACAAGATGCGGCGAGTATGATGCAAAAATAGAAAATACATTTTCAAAATCATCCACGCACATTACCTCGCATCCCCAGGACTTTATATGATTTTTAACAGATGAAGCAATAACTGCATCATCCTCGACAATCAATATTTTATGCATATAGACTCCTAAAACATTTATTGATAACAATATAACATATAAATAGAAACAATAAAAGATAATGCAGAATTTTTATGGCAAAACTGCAATAAAAAAGCATCGGAACCCCGATGCTCAGTTTGATAAAGTATATATTGGATGTTGTCATTCTGAGAGCTTGCTCGAAGAATCTCATTTTTCAAACAAAGATGAGATCCTTCGCAATGCTCAGGATGACAGCACCGGAGTGTTTCAATAGTATGAACATAGCAATGTATGCTTGATTAAATTATTTTATTTTCGGAACTTCCAGAACCGCACCTCTGTTTCCTGATGTAACCAGGGCTCTGTATCTTGATAGATATCCCGTAGTAATTCTCGGTTCTCTCGGCTGCCAATTTGCTCTTCTTCTTTCCAGTTCCTCATCAGACACCACGAAGTCAATTGTATTCTTCAGCATGTCTATTTTGATGATGTCATCTTCTTCAACCAGTGCAATGTTTCCTCCCACTGCAGCTTCAGGCGAAACGTGTCCGATGGATGCTCCTCTTGTAGCACCTGAGAAACGACCGTCTGTTATGAGTGCAACGCTGCTTCCCAATCCTCTTCCGACGATTGCTGATGTTGGATTGAGCATTTCTCTCATTCCCGGTCCTCCCTTCGGACCCTCGTAGCGGATTACCACAACGTCTCCTTCAACTATTTTTCCTGCGTTTATGGCATTTATTGCATCTTCCTCGCAATCAAAAACTCTTGCAGGCCCTTCGTGAACCAGCATTTCAGGAGCAACGGCAGAACGCTTTACCACACATGTGTCAGGGGCAAGGTTTCCTTTAAGAACTGCTATTCCGCCTGTCTGGCTGAATGGATTATCTATTGGCCTGATTACTTCAGGATCCAGGTTTACACATCCTTCTATGTTTTCTGCAATAGTCTTTCCTGTGCAGGTAATTAGGTCCGTTTTAAGAAGACCTTTCTTATCAAGCTCATTCATTACCGCATAAACTCCCCCTGCTTCGTTCAGGTCTTCAATGTATGTGTGGCCTGCAGGTGCCAGGTGGCACAGGTTAGGAGTCTTGGCGCTTACTTCATTTGCAATTTCAGGGTTTAATTCCACTCCTGCCTCATGAGCTATGGCCGGAAGGTGAAGCATGCTGTTTGTGCTGCAGCCCAAAGCCATGTCGATTGCCAGAGCGTTCATGAATGCATCTTTTGTCATGATGTCCTTTGGTCTGATATCCTTTTCAACAAGCTCCATTATTTTCATACCTGCATGTTTTGCAAGTCTTATTCTTTCAGAATATACTGCAGGAATTGTTCCGTTTCCTTTTAGTCCCATTCCCAGAGCTTCAGTAAGACAGTTCATGCTGTTTGCCGTGTACATGCCTGAACACGACCCGCATGTTGGGCATGCCTTCTGCTCGTACTCTTCAACTTCCTCCATGGAGATTTTTCCTGCGTTGTAAGCTCCCACGGCTTCAAACAAACTGGATAGACTGGTTTTACAGTTTTTTACCCTTCCTGCAAGCATGGCGCCGCCGCTCACAAAAATTGTTGGAATATTAACTCTCGCCGCTGCCATTAACAGTCCCGGAACGTTTTTATCGCAGTTAGGAACCATTACAAGTCCGTCAAAACAATGAGCCATTGCCATTGCTTCTGTTGAATCAGCAATCAAGTCTCTTGTAACTAGAGAATACTTCATTCCTTCATGTCCCATGGCAATTCCGTCACACACTGCTATTGCAGGAAACACTACAGGTGTTCCTCCTGCCATTGCAACTCCCAATTTGACCGCATCAACAATCTTGTCCAGGTTCATGTGTCCCGGTACTATTTCATTGTATGAACTTACAATTCCTATCAACGGCTTGTTCATTTCTTCCTTTGTATGCCCCAAGGCATTAAAAAGAGAGCGATGAGGCGCCTGTTGAACTCCTTTTGTTACTTGATCACTTCTCATAATTTCCTCCTGATTTAATCTATATTTTTATTTCAATCAACTGATTTATCGATATCGGTAACCTCATTATTTCTCAGAAATCACTCTGAAAAATGCGTCAGGTAAACAAAAACCTTTCGTCTCTGAACACATCTCATGTGTTCAGGGACGAAAGGTCTTTCGTGGTACCACCCTGGTTCGCGATATTATCGCCTCAATCAAGTCATATAACTTTATCCCAATAACGCAGGAATACGTCCCGGCCTACATATCAGTCGGAAGCTCCGGAGTGATCATTATACCAGGTAACACCGATTTTCACCATCCACCGGCTCTCTGAAGTTATCTGTCAGTATTTTTGTCTCCGTCACAGCTTTTTCATAATTTTTTTAATTATACCTACCTGTCCAACCGTTGTCAACAAATTTTTACTGTAAATTCCATTCAGTTTTTTCCAAGCAGTTATAATGCTCTCAGTTTAAAAACATATTGATTATTTTGTTACTTAAATATATAATATTTAAGTTGAAATTAAATATTAGCATCAATATAATATGGAAAATATGGTTCCAGAGTTTCTACCAAACAGCCGTAAATTGTTTGACTATTGATTGGTTCACTATCCTGTATATGATGCGAATAGATATGTCTATTCGCTTTTTAATTTCATACGTATTTATGTGAGATATTTGGAAATAGTGAACATTAGTGGTTAATATTAATTTACAAACTACTTAGGAGGAATTATGGAAAAGTATTTTAAACTTCAGGAAAACGGCACAAATGTCTCAACTGAAATTGTTGCCGGCTTAACAACATTTTTTGCAATGTCATATGTCATCTTTGTGAATCCGGCAATATTATCTGCAACGGGAATGCCTTCACAGGCAGTGTTCCTGGCAACCATCATAGCTTCAGTTATAGGAACACTCGTCATGGGATTGTTCGCCAACGTACCGTATGCTCAGGCACCAGGCATGGGACTTAATGCATTTTTCACATATACTGTTGTGTTTGCCCTTGGATTCACATGGGAACAGGCATTGGCTCTTGTGTTCATATGCGGACTCTTAAACATTTTCATCACTGTTACAAGAATAAGGAAAAGTATAATAAAATCAATACCTGAAAGTCTTCAAAACGCCATAAGCGGCGGAATTGGAATTTTCATAGCATACATTGGAATCAAGGGAGCAGAAATGGTGCAGTTCACTTCAGAATCTGCAAGCATAATTTCAGTGAACGGCCAGGCCTTTGCTGCAGACGGGACATACAGCAGCATTTTCTCGGTTGTTTCAAACGGTGGAATTATTCCTGCACTTGTTGACTTTACAAATCCTGCCACTCAGCTGGCACTCATAGGTCTTGTAATATTGGTTTTTCTTCTTGTGATAAAAGCAAAAGGAGCAATACTCATAAGCATCATAGCAACAACACTCATAGGAATTCCTTTCGGAGTTGTTGATGTATCTGCATTATCCTTGTCTTCAGGCAGCCTGAGCTCTTCATTTGCAGACCTTGGAACAACATTCGGCGCCGCATTCGGTCCTAAAGGCATGCAGTCCTTGTTTTCGGATCCTTCAAAAATACCGTTGGTATTGATGACTGTATTTGCATTCAGCTTGTCTGATACGTTTGATACCATAGGAACATTCATCGGAACAGGAAGAAGAAGCGGAATATTCAGCGAGGAAGACCAGAAATCACTTGAAACAAGCACAGGCTTCAAATCCAAAATGGATAAAGCGCTTTTTGCAGATGCCATAGCAACATCAATCGGAGCAATATTCGGAACCTCTAACACAACAACATACGTTGAAAGCGCTGCAGGAATAGGAGCAGGCGGCAGAACCGGACTCACAAGCGTAGTTACGGCTATATTATTCCTTTCATGCATCCTGATTGCTCCAATAGCTGGAGTTGTGCCTTCAGCTGCAACTTCGCCCGTCCTTATAATAGTTGGTGTCATGATGATGTCGTCATTCACCAAAATAAATTGGGAAGACCTTGAAGAGGCGATTCCTGCATTCTTCGCCTCAGTGTTCATGGGCTTTTCATACAGCATTTCCTACGGAATAGCGGCAGGTTTCATTTTCTACTGCCTAATTAAACTGTTCAAGGGTCAAATAAAAGAAGTTCACCCAATTTTAATAGTATCCACATTGTTGTTCATAGCAAACTTTGTGGTTCTTGCAATAATCAGTTAATTGACTCATATCGCCTCGTTACTGAAGCTTCAGTTTTATAACAAAGCACCTTTCAAACGCGTCATTCTGAAGGCGAAGCCTGAAGAATCTCAACACTTAAACATTAGGAGATTCTTCGCTGCCGCTCAGAATGACAAATTCGTAGTTTGTCAATAGTCTGCTGCCTCCCTCGGGAGGCTTTTTTATTTCAGCAAATTTGACATTAATTGCGTCGGTCTTGCATTTTTAAGAATGCCCTTCCGGTGATTTTTGCAAAGCAGCCTGCATTTTCTGAACGATGTGGTTTTTAAATTGCATTTTAACGCAGGCTAACTGCTTTTTTTCAAACTTTTTTATATTTTTTTGCATTTTTATATTTACAAGTTGCATTTTAGATGTTATAATGAGTTATCAAATCAAATCTAGGAGGTTTTAATATGGGTATACAAGTGAAAGATATAAGAGACGTCGTTGCAAAAATCAATTTTAATAAATGCGGAACCATTACATGCATCTACAACGTAGACAGCAAGTGCACACAAAAAGAATGCGAACTACATGAAAGAGGATTGAAGCAGGAAGAAGATTAATATGATTCTTACAATTGAAAACTATAGATAAAAGCGGCAGCTGAGATGATGGCCGCTTTTATTATGCAAAAAATTGTCCGCAGCTTCGCCAAATGTCAATGTCTTTACCAAAACGCGAAATAAAAATTCCGGTTTCCCGGAATTTCACTATATGGCTATCTCTTCAGTTTGAATTATGTTAAGGTATCTCAAAGACTCGATGGCGTCCCAGAAGAAGCACTCTTCGCCTATTATTTCTGTGAGTCCCGAACGGTCGAACATTTCCTTCACATTGTCCTGAACCCCGCAGAATATGACAAGCGTGCCGCTGCTTTTCAGCTTCCCAACAACTTCCTTGAACACTCCCACTGCAGACTCGTCAATGCTGGTGGCGGCCCTCATGGATATTATCATGTTTTCCGTATCTATTCCGTGAACAGTGAGCTGCTCAAGCTTATCTCTGGTTATAAAGAACAAGGGCCCGGTAAGATATACTATTTTCGTGTTCACATAATCCGATGAAACCTCATGGCCTTTGATTCTCTTCAAATCCACCGGACTCACGTCAATCTTCAATTCGCTGTTCTTCAGCACAAATATCATGATGCCCAGGAACACTCCTATAAGGATTGCAATTGTCAGATCGAACATGACGGTTGCAGCCATGGTTATTGTGAACTCCAAAATGGCAGTCCCGAATTTCTTTTCAAATATGTACTTTATCTCATTCCACTCATTCATTCTCCAGGCCGTTACCATGAGCACTCCCGCCAGTGCAGCCATTGGGATTCTCGAAATGAACCTGCCCAGAAACAGCATGGACAGCATCAGCCCCAAAGACTGTACAAGAGAAACCATTCGTGTCTGTCCTCCGGACTTAAGGCCTACGCTGGTTCTCGCAAGCACTGCAGAGGCAGGTATACCGCCGAAAAACGGAATTATGATGTTCCCAAGCCCCTGAGCCATCAATTCTCTGTCTGCATTCAAGGGCTCGTTCTTCACCTTGCCTGCTGACGCACCGCAAAGAAGGCTCTCAATCATGCACAGTATGGCTACGCTCATAGCCGGACTCAACAGCTTAAATGCCGTACCAAGGGGCACAGTCCCGAGACTGAGCCTTTGCTCCAGAAATATGGTGTTTGGAATTTCACCCACAAGCTTAACAGGAAAATTCAAAACCCAGTTTACAGCCAGTGCTATGATAAGTCCCGCCAGCGATGACGGAAACCTAGCATTCCATTTCTTGGGCCAGAAAACCATAATGGCAATTACCATAAGCCCTATGAAAACCGCGTAGAAGTTAGGTGAAAATCCCAGTTCTCCGTAAGACATGATCTTTTCTATGATGTCTGCTCCGGCTGAAGTTGTACCAAAGAAGTTGTCCAGCTGTCCCAGTGCGATTATTGCTGCTATTCCTGACGTAAAACCTGTGATGACCGGTCCGGGTATGAATGTCACAAGCTTTCCGAAGTGAAAAACAGCAGCCATGATCAGAAGCACTCCTGACAGAAAACCAGTCACAAACAGGCCCTGAGGTCCGTAGCCTGCAAAGACGGTTGCCAGTATGGCAATCATTGTGCCTGTTGGACCTGATACCTGGTATGATGCTCCGGCAAATCCACCCATCACAATCCCTGCAAGTATTGCAGACATTATTCCCGATGCGGCTCCTGCGCCTGAGCTTACACCGAATGCCAGTGCCAGCGGAAGAGCAACTGCAGTTACCGTAAGCCCTGCCATTACGTCCTGTGACAGTTTTTTGCCGTTGTAACCCGCAAACTCCAGCCTAAGATCCTGAAAATATTGTTTTAACATTTCTCTCTCCATATAATTGTAATTATATAATACCAGATGAATATTATCACTTTCTTCCAATAAACGCAACAAAAAAACCGCTGAATTTCCAACGTTTTGCGAAAACGTTTCCGCGGTTTTTCATTTATATTAATTATTGTTGCATTTTTATTTCCATTTCCCCTATTTTGACCTTCTGGATTTTTGTGGTATCCAGTGGCTTTAAAAATATCATGTTTATTGTTGAAGTCAGAGGATTTGTGCTTGTTCCCATGCTTGAGATTTCAGCTTTTGATCCGTCTTCCATTATCACCTCAACAGAGTCGTTCAGCCTGCCGCCTCTTTCGTTGCCGGAAAGGATGCTGTTGTACATTTTTACCGTCAGAGACAGGGGCGATATCTTGATGTTATCCACCGTGTACTTTCTGCCGTCCAAAATAACACTCCTGTTTACAGGAACAGTAACGGTGGTATTTTTATAGTTTGCTCTGAATTGAACTTCCCAATGACCATTTACTGTGTTGGTTTTGTTGACCATATCATATTTGAATTCATAGTTTTTAAGTTCTTCCATATCCTTTATTTCAAAAATGTAGTAGTCGTAATCAGTCCCGCCGCGACGCTCTGTCAGTACCAGCGAAGAGTACAGTTTTTCATCAGCGTTTGATTTGCTTTCGAAGTATATGTTCCCAAGACTTGAATCACCATATTCCTGCCTTACAATTCTAAGGCACAGATTTTTTTCTGCAAATCCGGCATTGTCTATTGATACGCCGCCTGTCCCTTCTGCGGCTGGGATGTTAAGACCGATAAAGGGCAGAACCTTTTCAGGCGTAATGTCATTTATGTGCTGTGCCTTTTGCTTTTCATCCTCCGGCATGTTTTCATCCACGGGAATGTACGGCTTGTTTTCATTTATTATGAGTTCCTGGTCCTGATAGTCCGTGTTTTCAGCCAGAAAGCCGTACAGGTCAAATTTATTTTCAGGTTCTTCAATAGAATATTCAGTAAAATTTTCTGCTGTGAGCGCAAGTTTTTTTCCGGCTGCCTTTTTTTCGGTGTTGCCGATCAGCACAAAAGTTGCCTTGTTGTCATCGGGATCGGAATCCTCAATCTTATACCAGGTATAGCCGCCGGAACCGCCAAAGTCCAGATTAAGATGTTCAAAATCAATGTAATCAGCCTTTTTGAAGCTGGTGCCGTCTTCCTTTATAAGCTCAAATATGATGTAAAATGAATTTTCGTCACCAACCATGTTTGCCACGTTAAGCGTAATGCCGTTCGAGGTTGAACTCTCCTGAATTTCGGTTCCCATATCATTGACATACCTGATATTTTCACCGAACAGTCTGTGGTATGCGGCTGAAAGTCCTCCCTGCGCAAAAACGGCTGCAAAGGATAACAGCATTACCATTGCTGCAGCAAGCGGCAGTATGAACCTTCTGCTTGCAGGTTTTTTCCTGTTCAGCTTCTGCAGGGTCATCTTTTTAATCCTTTTTGCTTCTTCCCGGGACATTTCCTCCTCCTGAAAAACCATGTCTTCATTTTCCAGGCTGAAGCTGTCCAGCAATTCATCTATTTTTTTCATGGCGTCATCCTTTCTATATGTTTATGCCGTTTTCAACAAGGGCTGCCTTAAGCCTTTCCTTTCCCCTGTAAAGCTTGTTTTCCACCGCCTTGGCACTGACCCCCATAGATAGGGCGATGTCCTTCACCGCCTCATAAAGGTAGTACCGCCTGATGAATATGTCCTTGTCCGGCTGCGGCAGACTGTAAATTGTATCCTTGATTATTTTTCTGTTAATGGTACCTGCAACATGGTCATCCATGTCAAATTCCAGCTGAATATCATTTTCCTCCAGAGGAATGAGTTCTCTCTTGTTCATTTTTCTGTTGAGCTTGTTTATGCTTACAAACCTGGCTATGGATATGATGTAGTTTTTAAGCACGCCCTTGCTGCTGTCATAATTATCGATGGACTTCCATAGCTCCACAAATACATCCGATATGCATTCCTCTGCATCCTGGCGGTTCTCGTATCCGATGATTCTCACTACCACGGTCTTTACAAGGCCCCCATATTCATCTATGGCACAGGAAAGTCCCTTGGAAGGATTTTTCTTTAAAAGATTTATTAAATTTTCATCATTCATGATGCCCTCCCTCATTAGCTCCTTCATATGCATATTCACAATTTAAACGGATTTCACTCACATTATACTATAAAAACATAAAAAAACTCAAAAATAAAAACGGCTGTGGTTAAACAGCCGTCTCAGCTTACATTATTATTTTGTCAATTGTTATGTCCTTTAAATCCTTGCAGCCTGACATTATCATTACGTCTCGAAGCTCTGCACCGATTTTTTCCGTGTAAAGGGCTACCCCTTCACTTCCGCCTCCGAAAGCTGCTATGACGTACGGTCTTCCTATGAGAACGGCATCAGCACCAAGTGCTATAGCCTTGAACACGTCTGCTCCCGAGCGTATGCCTCCGTCAACAAAAATTTTCAGTTTATCTCCCACAGCTTCCCTTATTTCCGGAAGCATTGAACATGGGGCTGCAGCATCCTGCAGAACTCTTCCTCCATGGGAAGAAACAACTATTCCGTACGCTCCTGCTTCCAGCGCCTTTTTTGCACCTTCAGCAGTCATGACGCCTTTTACGATAAACGGTACCTTTGTTGATGATGCCAGCTCCGAAAGTTCTTCAACGCTTTTTGCCGATACAGGCTTGCCTGCCAGGGCCAGGTTAATGAGCCCTGCAGAATCTATGTCCATGGCGAATGCCATGGCGCCTGCTTCTTCAAGCAGCCTGATCTTTTCAATTACCTTGTCGTTTTTCCAGGGCTTGATTGTAGGAACCGCAGCACCTTCTGCTCCCCTGATGTAAGGAATGGTATCCAGAAAAATACTGTCATTGGCGCCGTCTCCCGTGAAGGCTGCGCTTCCTGCTTCCAGAGTTCCGTTCACAACCGCATCCACATACTCGGATTCTGTTATGGCGCCGTTGTAGTTTAAATTCATACCTCCGATGGGAGCCGCAAAAAACGGATACTTGAATGTCTTGCCAAATATGCTAAGAGAAGTGTCCTGGCCTTCATTCTTGTAGATTACATCCAGCTTGATCTTTATTTTAGACAGATATTCCACTGAATCTATGAACGCTCTTCCGTTCCCCTTTCCGCCGGTGCCCGGTATTTCACCCTTGCATACAATCCCGTTGCACTCCTTGCATACCCTGCAGTTAGGAGCCATTTTTCTTCTTGCGTTTTCCAGTAATTCCTGATAAGTCATGTTGTTCTCCCTTTACTATAATTTGCTTTTATAATAATATTTTATTAGCTAAGCTGAAATTTTTCAACCGTTATCTTGACTTCAGATGCTCTAGCCTTTCAACAACCTTATCCATCATGTCACGATATTTCTCAAGCTTTTCCCTTTCCTCGGCAACAACGTTCTCGGGAGCCTTGCTCATGAATTTTTCGTTTCCAAGCTTGTTGTTAACTCTGTCTAGCTCCCCTTGCAGCCTTGACTTCTCTTTTTCAAGCCTATCTATTTCCTTCTCGAAATCTATGAGGTCAGCCAGCGGCAGATATATTTCTGTACCTTCTATAACCGAGGAAGCAGTGTCCTCGCCTATCTGCGTCTTGTCATGAACAATCTTAACTTCCGTAATGTTGGCCAGTGTGGCAAAGTACTTGCTGCCTGCTTCTATGAACTCCCTTGCTTCATCCTTTGAAGGAACAAATATTGCTCTCGCCTTCCTGGAAGGAGCAACGTTCATCTCAGCCCTCGTGTTACGGATGCTTCTTACGGCTTCCATCAAGAATTCCATGTTTGATTCATCCTTCTCGAAGTTTTCGGAATCAGAGTATTTAGGCCAGTCGGCTTTCACAAGCCTTGAATCCGTGCCCGGCAGGAACGACCATATTTCTTCAGTTATGAACGGCATGAACGGATGCAGCAGCTTCAGCATGTCTTTTAAAACCTTAATGAGAACAAATCTTGCAGTATCCTTGTCTGTTCCTTCTTCTCCGTACAATCTCGGTTTAACTATTTCAATGTACCAGTCGCAGTATTCGTTCCAGATGAAGTCATAAACCCTTTGCGCCGCAAGACCAAGCTCGAACTTGTCAAGATTGTCGGTAACTTCCTTTGCTGCCTTGTTCATTCTAGAGATTATCCACTTGTCTTCCGTCTTGTAGTTGGCGGAAGCTGTTTCTGCATCCATCAGTTCGCCTTCAATGTTCATGAGAACGAACCTTGATGCGTTCCAAAGCTTGTTGGCAAAGTTACGGCTTGACTCCAGCCTGTCGTTGTTAAATCTCGTATCATTTCCCGGTGATATGCCTGTCATGAGCATGAATCTCAGTGCGTCTGCCCCGAACTGGTCTACAACCTCAAGGGGATCTATGCCGTTTCCCAGGGACTTGCTCATCTTTCTTCCCTCGGCATCCCTAACAAGACCGTGAATGAACACGTGCTTGAAAGGAGATTTGTCAGTCATCTCAAGTGCGGAGAAAACCATGCGAACAACCCAGAAGAATATTATGTCGTAGCCTGTTACCAATACGTCTGTAGGATAGAAGTACTTGAAGTCTTCAGTCTGATTAGGCCATCCCAAGGTGGAGAAAGGCCACAATCCCGATGAGAACCATGTGTCAAGAACATCCTCATCCTGCTTTATGTTTGAGCTGCAGCATTTAGAACATTTGTGAGGAGCATCCTTTTGAACCATTATCTCGCCGCATTCCTGGCAGTAGTATGCGGGAATTCTGTGTCCCCACCACAGCTGTCTTGAAATGCACCAGTCTCTGATGTTTTCCAGCCAGTGTGTGTATATCTTGGTGAAGCGCTCTGGAACAAATTGAACTTCCTTATCCTCCCCTGCCTTGAGAGCCGGTTCAGCCAGAGGCTTCATCTTAACGAACCACTGGTCAGAAACCCTTGGTTCAACTATGTTGTGGCATCTATAGCATGTTCCTACGTTGTGATCTGTGTTTTCTGTTTTAACCATGAAGCCGTTGTCTTCAAGTTCCTTTACAAAAGCCTTCCTACACGAGAAACGGTCCATGCCGTTGTACTTGCCGGCCTGCTCGTTCATTGTTCCGTCTTCGTTCATGCAGTTTATCTGTTCCAGGTTGTGGCGAAGTCCTATCTCAAAGTCATTGGGGTCGTGGCATGGAGTTATTTTCAATGCACCTGTTCCTTTTTCCATGTCTGGGTACTCATCTCCGATTATGGGAATTTCTCTTCCAACCAGAGGAACAATTACTTTCTTTCCTATGAGGTGCTTGTATCTTTCATCTTCCGGATGGGCGGCTATGGCCACGTCTCCGAATATTGTCTCAGGCCTTGTGGTTGCGACAACGAAGTACTCATCAGGATTTTCAACGTATGGGTATTTTACATAGTAGTACTTGCCCGGTATGTCCTCGTGCTCAACCTCTGCGTCTGACAGTGTAGTCTGGCAGTCGGGGCACCAGTTAATTATCCTGTTTCCTCTGTAAATCAGTCCCTTTTCATAAAGCTTTATGAAAAATTCAACTACGGCTTCGTTGCAGCCTTCATCCATGGTGAATCTTTCTCTTGACCAGTCGCATGAATTGCCCAGCTTCTTAACCTGCTTTACGATTCTTCCGCCGTATTCTTCCTTCCACTGCCATGCACGTTTTAAGAATTCTTCCCTGCCGATATCTTCCTTGGATTTTCCTTCTTCCTTCTTGAGCCTTTCAACTACCTTAACCTCCGTAGCTATGCTGGCGTGGTCGGAGCCCGGAAGCCACAAGGCTTCATAGCCCTGCATCCTTTTCCATCTTGTGAGTACATCCTGCAGAGTCATGTCAAGAGCATGCCCCATGTGAAGCTGTCCTGTTATGTTCGGAGGAGGCATCACTATGGTGAAGGGTTTTTTGTCCTTGTTCACTTCTGCCTTAAAGCAGTTTTCTTCCATCCAAATATCATAAATCTTGTCTTCAAATTCTTTTGGATTGTACTTGCTGGGTATGTTTGTTGTCATAATATATATTCCTTTCATCATAATATAGATTCAAATTTTTGTTTCAGTATTGCATAGCTTCGCAGTTTCGTTCACCAATTTATCAGCTCGCTGCGCTCGCATAAGCCGGGAACTCATTGCGGTTGACCTGCCGCTGTCGGGCATACAAAAAGCGGGTGTTCTCCTCACAAAAGGACGAGAAAACCCGCGGTACCACCTAATTTCCATTACGGCTCTTAATTGTATAACGGAATAACCGTTTAATCCTACTTTAGTTCGGATTAAATGCTCCAAAGCTACCTTCGGCACACATGTACTTATGAAACCTTTCAACCGGCGGGTTTCACTCTCTGGAAAGTTTATGAGCCTACTCCTCTTCATCACAGCATCATATTTAATTACTTACCATAATATTAAAATAATGTTTATTTGTCAATAACTATTTGAGCAATTTGTACGCGGATTTACATAATCAATTGACAATCATAATATTTTATAATATACTTGAGGCAATTAAACATCTTTCGATATTGGTGCGCCTTTGGCAATAATAGGGAATTGGGTTTGAATCCCAAACAGTCCTGCTGCCGTAATGAGAGAGCGGTTTTTTATGCTTTTAGCAACCACTGGATTTTCCGGGAAGGTAAAAAACAGCTATGACCTCTGAGTCGGAAAACCTGCCAGTATTATTTGCGTAAATACCGCAAATGCTATGCATTCCAGGAAGAAGGGCGATAGCTTACAGTAACAGTTGGACTCATAAGTCTGTGGTAATTACGTTTCGGCAATCCGAAACGTTTTTTTATTGTTCAGACAGTCAGACTAATCGATTCGTATTTGCAGGGATGTTTAAAATACATCGGAGGTAATATATGAAAAAGAAATTAGCAGCAGCCGTGGTAATGTTGGTTATCATGGCATCAGCAACCGCATGTTCCAAGTACATGCCGCAGGAAAAACCGGTTCAGAGCGCTTCAAAGGAACCAGCGCAGGAAACACAGCAGAAGGCGGAGCTTCCCACAGAAGACAGAGCCGGAAACAAGATAGAAATACCTGAAAATGTGGAAAAGATAATTTCCATGTCTCCATCAAACACCGAGATAATCGTTGCCCTGGGTCTTGGAGACAAGATTATAGCAACCGACAAATATTCAAGAGATATTGAAGGTCTCCCGGAAGGCATACCCTACTTTGACATGATGACTCCGGACGTGGAGCAGCTTGTTGCTCTTGAACCTGACCTGATAATTGCTTCAGGCATGAGCAAGAAAGACGGAAACGACCCCTTCAAGCCGGTTAAGGATCTTGGCATATGCATGGCTTACATTCCTTCAAGCAGCAGCATGGATGGCATATATGAAGACATAATGTTCCTGGCAAATTCCCTTCATGCAAAGGAAAAAGGGCAGGAGCTTGTCGAAGGAATGAAGGTGAAGATTGATGAAATCAAAAAACTTTCGGCCAATGTGAAGGAAAAGAAGACCATATACTTTGAAATAGCCGCAATGCCCAACCTTTACAGCTTCGGCAGCGGTGTGTTCCTCAATGAGATGATTGAAATAATCGGTGCAGAAAATGTTTTTAAGGACCAGGAAAAATGGATTTCAGTATCGGACGAATCCGTTTTAGCAGCAAATCCGGACGTGATACTGACAAATGTAAGTTATGTGGAAAACCCCACGGAAGAAATAAAGTCAAGAGCCGGCTGGGACAGCATGGAAGCTGTCAAGAACAACCAGGTATTTTATATTGACAACACATCAAGTTCACTTTCAAACCACAATGTGGTTAAGGCACTGCAAGAGATTGCTGAAGCCGTATATCCTGAAGTTTATGTGAAATGAGCACAAGAATAAAGGTTATCATATCCGTCGTAATCTGCATAATAGTAGTGATGATGGGCATAGGACTGGGAAGCATTTATGTTCCCGGAAGCCATATAATAAATATAGCGGCCAACAAGCTCTTCTCATATCCCCTTAGCTCGGATGTTAAATCAGTTTCGGTTTCAATTGTGTGGAACCTGAGGCTGCCCAGAACAATTCTGGCATTTCTTGTGGGAGGGGCCTTGGCTGTAAGCGGCACTGTAATGCAGTCGGTTCTTAAAAACCCTCTGGCATCGTCCTATACACTGGGAGTTTCTTCCGGAGCGTCATTGGGAGCTGCCTTTGTCATAGTCACGGGATTTTCAATACCGCTGATTGGACCTTTCACGCTTCCTTTGGTAGGCCTCACTTTTGGTCTTCTGACTGTTTTCTCTGCTGTGAAGTTTGCGTCCAAAATGGACAGAAATCTTGAAAACAACACGATCATACTTGTAGGAATGGTGTTCTCCCTGTTTGTGAATGCCATTCTCACCTTGCTGACTTCCATGGCGAAGGAGCATCTTGAGCAGCTTACGTTCTGGCAGATGGGTAGCTTCGCCCTGAAGGACTGGTCCAACGCTGCAGTGCTGTTTCCAATCGTGGTTGCCGGCGTGCTGGTCATAGGCAGCTACGCAAAGGAACTGGACATAATGACATTCGGCGAGGAGCAGGCCTTCACCATGGGTGTGGATGTCCAGAAGGTAAAATGGCTTCTGCTGGGGCTGTCGGCAGCCCTGACAGGAAGCGCCATTTCCTTTGTAGGAGTGATAGGCTTCATAGACCTCATAGCTCCCCACGTGGTCAGGAAGGTTTTCGGTTCTTCCCACAGGATAGTGATACCCATGTCCATGCTGTTCGGCGGTGCCTTCATGGTTCTGTGCGATCTGGCAGCCAGGACAATCATATCACCTTCAGAGCTTCCGGTTGGTGCCATAACGGCTATTGTTGGAGCGCCGTTCTTTGCATATGTGTATTTTTCCAAGAGAAAGGAGCCTTAAATGCTTACCTTAAAAAATGTTTCCGCCGGATACAACGGAGCAGATGTCATATCAGACATATCCATCGACGTCATGGAGGGTGAAAACCTCTGCATACTGGGACCTAACGGCTGCGGAAAGACAACGCTCATAAAGACCATATCCGGACTGATACCTCACATGGGAACGATCGAAATAGACGGCGTGAACATCTCAGACATGAAAAGGACGGAAGTTGCCGAAAAGATTGCGGTAATGAGCCAGATTTCAACCATATATTTTTCCTACACCGTGTACGAGACGGTTCTGCTTGGAAGGTATCTTCACATGAAAGGAAGGACGTTCAAGGAACCCACAGCCAGGGACAGGGAGTACGCAGACTCCTGCCTGAAAGCTGTTGGACTCTACAACCTGAAGAACAAGCAGATAAACACCCTGTCAGGCGGCCAGCTGCAGAGAGTTTACCTGGCAAGAACGCTGGCTCAGGACCCTCAGATAATCCTTCTTGACGAGCCCACAAACCACCTTGACCTGAAACATCAGGCGGAGCTGGTGGATTTTTTGAAGGACTGGTCCAGGGAGAAGAACCACACGGTTATAGGGGTGTTCCACGACCTTAACCTCGCCATGAAAATGGCTGACAATGTGCTGCTGATGGATAAAGGAAAAATTGCAGCCTACGGCAAAACAAAGGATGTGATTTCATCCAGACTGTTAAGCGACGTGTACGAAATGGACGTAGCAGGCTACATGATAGAATCCCTGAAGCAGTGGGAAGCAGTTGATAACGGACCCTACAGGACACGACTTCGCAAAATCAAATAGAAACATAAAGGGCAGTACACTGCCCTTTTTTATATTCAAGTTTCTAAGGGATCAATTTATTACATCAGCTCCGCAGCTTCCTTTGAAGCAAGCTCTGTTATTACCTTGTATCTCCCTGTTGAAGCTTCCAGCGCCGCATCAAACACTTCAGGCAGCATTTTTTCGAAAACCTTCACTCCCTCATATGTGATTCCTCCCTTTGTTGAAACCCTGCTGATGGTTTCCTCAAAGCTCATGTTCTTTTCCAAAAGAAGCCTTGAAGCACCCAGCAGCGAAACAAGAAGCATGTGCTCAAGTTCCTCGTCTGTGACGCTTTTGCTTCTCTTTGAAGCAGCCTTCACAAATTCAAGCATTATCTCTGCAAAGAATCCGGGGAAGCTGGCAGTCATGTTCTGGCTCAGATTAATGTCTTCCTCGCCCATTACCTTCACCTCGCTGAAGTTTCCCATAAGGCTTTCAAAAAATTCCTTTTCGGCTTCATTAACACGACCATTGTGACAAGCGATGGTAATGCCGCCGTCCACCATTGAAATCAGCGTCGGCATGAAGATTGTAACACTGCCTGAATGGAATCTTTCAATGTCCTTCATGGCAACCATGGACGTTGAAATCATAATGTGCTTATTTTCGTTCAGGTGCGGTTGTATTTCCTTCAGCACCTTCGGAAGGTTCAACGGTTCAACACATATCATTATGTTGTCGCACTTCTTTGCAAGCTCTATATTGTTCCTGAATACATTGAGTGCAGGATATTTCTTTTCAAGGCTGTCAAGTTTTTCCGGCGAACGGTTTGCAACGGTTATGTCTTCCTCTTTAATCAGGTCAAGTTCCGTAAACTTGTGCAAAAGCATTGACCCTACATTTCCTATTCCTATAATTCCTAGTTCTCTTTTCATAATATCCTCCTGATAATAAAATAATCCGCCTCTTTACAAAGAGGCGGATTTCCGCGGTACCACTCTAATTACTGCCTTTCAGCAGCATCTCATTTCAATAACGGTTTAACCGTTTGGGTTGCTACACCCAAATGCTCCGAGACGGGTTTTGCGTTCAGCGGGACGGAAGCTTTCACCGGACGCTTCCTCTCTTTGGACCATGCACGCATAATGTTTCTCATCTATGCAAGTATTTAATTTTTGCCGAGGACTTTAATAAAAAAAACCGCCTCTGACTAAGAGGCGGAATATCCACGGTACCACTCTAATTGCTGCAGAAATAAATGCAGCACTCATTTAAATAACGGTTTTAGCCGTTTGGGTTGTTACTCCCAAATGCTCCGAGACGGGTTTAACATGCAGCGGGACGGAAACCTTACACCGGTCGTTTCCTCTCTATGGACCATGCATATCTACTGCTTCTCTTCATAGCTTAATATTAAAAAGAATAATATACCACCTGATGCTTTTTGTCAATAACAAATTTTAGAAAATGTAAAATTTAGTCCAAATTGTTAATACCCGCAAATATGGGTATAATAGCTGCATCACAATAAGGAGGTACATATGAACAATTTGCTGCCCATATTATTGGCATTGACGATGATTTTTACAGGCTGCACTAGAGAAAGCACACCTGTGCCTGGCAAGGATGAGGATAAACCATTGCCGTTAAAAATAGAAGATTACTATCCTTTTACCGAAAACACCAAGTACACCTATGAGGGAGAAGGTAACGAATTTGCCTTTTTCACAACATACGTTGATTATACAGACGAAAGCAGAATACAGCTTCGATCTGACAACGGCGGTACAGAAACAGTAAAGGTTATGGAACTTAACAACGGACAGCTTACACAGCTCTTAAACAGAGGAGAAACATACTTCAGGGAAAATTTCACGGATAACCAGCTCCAAGGCGGCAGAATCCTCCTGAAGGAGCCTCTGGAGGAAGGGGACAGCTGGACAAACGACGATGAAACAACTTCAACAATCACCTCCATTGACAGAGAAGTCGTAACAAAGATAGGAAACTATCAGACAATCGAGGTTACAACCGAAGGCCCTCAGGGAAAGACCACGGATTTCTATGCCAAGGACATAGGCCTTGTAAAGACAGTCAGTGAAGGCGAAGGATACCAGGTATCCTCAACACTTTCTTCAGTAGAAAAGGATCAGCCCTTCATACAGACCATAACCCTTTTCTATCCCGATGCTGACGGAACAGCCATAAACACTGCCGCGGTCCAGATATCCTTCAATACAAACGACAACCCCAAAGACATCATCGAGAAGAACATTAAGGACCTGTCTGTTTATGAGATTTTAAGCCCCAACGCCAAAATCAACGAACTTTACTTTGATGAGCAGGAAAACAGCGTGCACATTGACCTGTCAAAGGAATTCGTCACTGAAATGAACGCCGGAAGCGGCTTTGAAGCAATGATTCTGCAGTGCCTCACCAATACCCTGGGGACATACTACCAGGTGAATGATGTTTATATCACAATAGACAACGAACGCTACGAGTCAGGCCACATCATAATTGAGAAAAATGAACCATCCAAGGTTGACTTCACCAATGTGAAAACTGCAGAATGAAATTTAGGGCTTTTGGCTGTGATGCCAATAGCCCTATAAATTTCCTTCCCTTTGGGATTGTGCTATTATCTGCCGTCTTGCAGAAGCCAGCACCTGCTGAAGTATATTGTATGGTTGGTTAACCGCAGGAATTATTTCATCTAAACTAAATCCATAAACATCTTTCCAAATTATTGTAATCCTGTTCAATGGTTCAAGGGATAGTATGATCTTTTGCAGCAAATTTGCATCAGCTTTTTTATCATGTTCTACACAGTCCTCGTCTGTAAAGGACTTGGGATTGCTAATGTAAATATTACAAATATCTCTTGCAATACACATAAAAAAATCTTCAGACATGTTATTGCTCAAATCTGATGCCTGAACCATCCTATTAATTGCCGTCTCCGCTAAAATACATGCTGAATTCTCAGATCCTGTTAATCGAAAAGCAAAAGCATATGCTTTTTTAAGAAATATTTCCTTAGACATATTATTCATCGGATTCCCCACATAAAACCGGCAAATAAATTCCATTCTGATTTTATCATGGAATATAACTTTCACCGGCTACCCATATAATTGCACGTAAGCGTTTGCAAATGCATTTTTATATATAATTCAAAACAATATATATTCTATTGCTTAAAAGCTGTAACGACATAAATGTTTCTTAAGTGAGCCTTTTAATAATTTTTAAGAGTCCCGTATATCAACATAATTTTATAACTTATAAAATTATGTTGATATATTCCCCCATGCTTTTACAACCAACCGGATATAAAACATCTTTACCAAAATCTTACGCCAATAAAATCTCATAAGTTCCCCTCAGCTTAATCGATTTTATATTTATGTTTTATATTACTGTATTATATATTTTGTAATTTAATTTGTCAATATTAAACTCATTTTAATTATATATCAATTAATTGTTTTTAAAAAAGCTTTTAAAATATCATTTAATTGACACAATAATAAGAATAGCCTATAATATTATTTATAATATAATGATATTCAATATAATTAAATAATTTAAATATACAGAGGTGTTTTTTATGGATAAGAAGAATTCATTTTCGTTAACAAAAAATGAACAGGAAATTATGGAGCTATTGTGGTCGCAGGATAAGGCTCTGTCACGCTCTGAAATTATTGAACTTTCTACGGAACGTTCCTGGAAAAAAAGCTCAATTCACATTTTACTGAACAGCTTATTGGAAAAAGGTGCAATAAAGGTGGAAGGCTTCGTAAAAACAGGCAAAAATTATGGAAGGACATATTCTGCAGCATTTACTCCGGAGGATTACCAGATTATGCAGTTTAAGCAGGGAGCAAACTATCTTAAATCCAAATCCTCAGCCATTACCGGCCTTGTATCGGCACTCGTTCAGGATGACGATATTGATGGTGAAACGCTTGATAAGCTTGAGGCTATTCTGAAGGAACGAAAGAGCGATAAAAAATGACTGTAACTCTTTTCTCGGTTATTACTTCTATACTGCTGTGCAATGTATTTTTTATTGTCATTGCCTTATTGCGTAAGCGTAATAGCTTTATAATCAATTTCAGCCTCATTCCTTTAATATTGTTGATTGTTTCCGGAATTTTTCGTTTGATTTATTTTGTAGAATTTCCAAATGCAATAGTCATCGAATCACATAAAGTTTTTCCTGCCGTTATGGATTTTTTTAACAAGCAATTATTTACCGTTTATAATAATATTTCAATACATATTCATGATTTATTGATTGCTGTCTGGTTCATTGGAAGTATATTTTACATATTGAAATACGTAAGTCAATCAATAAGTCTCTATCATTCTGTCAATGCTGTTTCCGGAACTCATGACACAAGGATTGTTTCATGCATGGATGAGATTATAGCAAAAAGCTATAAAAATACAAAAGTAAAGATAATACAATCCAGGGAAATCACCGTTCCTATGATAGCAGGATATTTTAAACCTGTTATTTGTCTTCCTGATTTTGCATTTTCAGATGATGAACTGAAAAATATACTTATTCATGAATGGACTCACTATTTGAATAGGGATGCATGGGCTAAATTTTCCATGTACTTTCTGTGCTCGGTGTTTTGGTGGAATCCTTTTGTTCATTTATTAAGGAAAGAATTGGATCATATTTTGGAAATTCAATGCGACCTAAGCATTACGTCTCAAATGGATGAACAAAGACGCATCAGCTACCTGGAGAGCATCCTAAGAGTCATCCGTGAGGCAAGAAACATTACTGTGCTGCATACTACTCCTATGAACTGTGCTGCACTAGTCAGCACAAATAATACGAAGAAAATCGAACAAAGATTTAATCTTGTTCTTAATTATAATTCCAGCATAAAAAAGCAGCACAAATTTCATATTATTTTGATGTGTACCATTATCTTATTGTCCTTCCTGGCATCGTACAAGCTTGTCATACAGCCGGTTTACACTGTACCAGAACAATCTCAGGAAGAAATTTTTGACATTAACCCTGAAAATTCATATTTGATACTTAATGAAAACGGCACTTATTCCTTATACTCTGACGGCAAATACAGATGTGATATAACTGACATCGATATAGAACCATTTTCATTATTACCTGTTAAATAGCAAATGAATGTGAAGGAGGTGAATAAATTGAAAATAAGAAATTTTTTAATTCGTTGTTCCATTTTTGTCTTGCTTCTGATGTGCCTAAGCACAGCTTTTATTCCAAAACATGCTGTATACGCAGCAGAAAAAGCAAGTTCTGAAGTAAATGGCGGTGCAGTGATAAATGCAGAACAAACAGTATGGAAATACAGGGTTGTGGACGGAAAACTGCAAAAACGATTATGGTCACTTACCTATGGGATATGGCTTACTGATTGGGAATGGGTATAACCTCACTTAGCTTCAATCCATGCTGGGCGCACGCAAAAACAGCCTCCGGAAATCCGAAGGCTGTTTTTTATATGGCGTATTCGTTTAGGCTGATGATCTTGCTTCCTTTTTTTACTTCTCTTGCAGGTATTCCTACAACGGTGGAATTGGGAGACGTGTCGTAAAGCACTACCGCATTGGCTCCTACTCTTGTTCCGGAGGCTATATAGATGTTTCCGAGAATCTTTGCCGAACTTCCTATTGTAACATTATCGCCTACGGTTGGATGTCTCTTTCCTTTTTCGTTGCCTGTTCCGCCCAGGGTAGCACCGTGAAACATTGTAACATTGTTTCCTATAACTGCCGTTTCCCCTATAACCACTCCCATGCCGTGGTCGATGAACAGTCCCTTGCCGATTGTTGCTCCAGGATGGATTTCAATTCCGCTCCATTTTCTACCCATGTTCGACACCCACCTGGCAAGGAAGAATCTTTTCCTTCTGTAAAGGCTGTGAGCGATTCTATAGGTTATTAGAGCCTTCATGTGAGGATACAAAAGCAATACTTCTATTCTGTTTCTTGCTGCAGGGTCTCTGTCAAAAACCGAATCTATATCTTCAACTATTGATCTTACAAATCTTATCATAGGATACTCCCTTCTAGTAATACTTAACCATTGACAGGTACTTTTCTCCTCCGTCGGGAGAAACAGTAACTATTTTTTTGTTCTTTCCGTATTTGTCGGCAAGCTTCCTGGCTGCTGCCACGTTTGCACCCGTGGATATTCCCACAAGTATTCCCGTCTTGGCTGAAACCTCCACTGCTGTGTCGATAGCCTCTTCATCGGATACAGTCAATATTTCGTCGACAAAGTCTCCGCTGTATGCTCCCGGCACAAAGCCTGCTCCTATTCCCTGAATCTTGTGAGGTGACGGACTTCCTCCGGACAGCACCGGTGATTTCGCCGGTTCGGCTCCGGCTGTCACTATATTCTTGTTGTATTCCTTCAGTCTTTTTGAAACTCCCGATATTGTTCCTCCCGAACCTACGCCTGCCACAAAGATGTCCAGGTCGTTAACCTGACTCATTATTTCGACGCCGGTAGTGTTGTAGTGGATAACAGGATTTGCAGGATTGTTGAACTGGTCAGGCATGAAGTAATTTTTGTCTTCCTTCAATAGCTCGTTTGCCCTGGCTATGGCACCGGACATTCCCTTTGAACCTTCAGTCAGAATCAATGTTGCTCCGTATGCTGCAATGATGTTTCTTCTTTCTACGCTCATTGTTTCAGGCATTGTTATTACAACCTTGTAGCCTTTCAGCCTTCCTATAAGTGCAAGTCCTATTCCTGTATTCCCGCTGGTGGGTTCAACTATGATGCTGTTCTTTTTCAGTATTCCTTTTTCCTCGGCGTCCATTATCATTCCAAGGGCAGCTCTGTCCTTGATGCTTCCTCCGGGATTGAATTTCTCCATTTTTATAAATATATTTTCCCCCGGCAGCTGTACTATTGGAGTGTTGCCTATTAATTTCAATGTTGTGTAATTTTCCATATCTACCATCCTTTTTGATTTCCACTAAATCGGAAAATAATGAATAGCTAATTGATTTTGTAAGGTTAGGGGGCTGTTTGTCATGCAGGGCATACCACAGTCAGGGCATACAAAAAATCCGCCTCTGTTACAGAGACGGATTATAATCCGCGGTCCCACTCTTATTGGCAAATAACTTGCCCACCTTTATCTAGCACCATCATGCTATCCCATATTAACGGATTGGATCCGCAGCAGCCTACTTATGTTTCGGTGCCGTACTCCGAAGGGCACTTCACATATACATCCAATAAGCATCCTTTCAGCCTGGAGATGCTCTCTCTGAAAATTCAATATACGTTACTTTCCTTCTTCACTGTATTTCCTACTAATTTAGTTGGGTATATTTTTTACTTATTATATTATACACCATACAAAAAAGCAATACTTTTTTATATGTATTTTAAAAAATATTATTTTTACAAACATCTGGTAAAATACTCTCGTGGAATTATATTGTATAGACATATTTTAATAAAGCGAAAAATTTTTATTAAATTTCGTAAATTAAATTTTAAATAATACGAAATATTTATTAGTAAATATAAAATTTGTAGTAATTGATAATAAGAAATGATACAATACCATTTGACTAAAGAATATTAAGCATAAATTTCATGAGAATGATATAAGTTAAGTATCACTCTCACTTTTATAAGAATATAGATAAATTAATTGGGAGAGTACATGAATTTATTGTCTCTAATATCATTTTTCAATGCATATAGTTTTGTTATACTGGCGATTTTGATTTTAAAATTGAATAACAAAGAAATATTAAATAGATTAGCAGCACTTGTTAATATTTGCTTTGCTATTTGGTCGTTTACTTTTGTCTTTTTTTATAATGCTCCTACTGCCGAAAGTGCCATGTTTTATCATAGAGCTGGTTCTTTTGGTTGGATTTTGTTTTGCGTATTTGCGACTCATTTTTTTCTCATACTGTCAGAAAAATTGAAAAAAAATCATAGTGTTAAGTTATATCTTTTAATGTATACACTTCCATTAATTCTTTTGATGAAATCATTGTTTACATCAGAGACACCTGTTGCCAAAAACATGATTCAAAGCAAAATAGGGTGGGGCTGGACATACATATCAAATGTTCGTTCCGCATGGTTTTGGTTGTATGTTTTATACATAATTATATATTTTTGTTTCTCTTTATACTTTACATATGCATGGGCAAGGAAAGATAATAGAATTAGATATTTGAAACAAGCAAAAAGTATAATATTTCTTGATATTGTAATGCTTACGATAGGATTTTTTACTGATTTGATTTTACCTGCCATCACTTCATTTATGCCGCCTATGTATAGTTTGTTTTCCATATTATGGGGGGTTGGATTTTATTATATCGTTAAAGCCTTCAAGCTTATGAGCGTATATGATGCGGCATCTCCTGATTTGATTATGAAAACAGTTATGGATCCAATAATATTACTTGACAGCAAAGGATTAATTCAAAAATGTAATCAAGCAACTGAGGATTTATTAAAATGCAGCAATGAACAAATAATCGGCAGACCATTTTCTGAATTTTGCGAATCAAAGAAATATAATGAGAACGAACTTGAAACTCTGTTTAATGTAAAAATAACCAGAAATGTTCAGATTAACATGGTTGATTCTTCCGGTAACATTATAAATGCACTTGCTTCTGTTTCTGTGGCTGAAAGCGAACTGGATGGTATAGTAGGAATAGTATTAAACATTCATGATATCACAAAATATATTTCACTTTCAAATGAGCTTGAGCGGATGGCTAATTTTGATAAGTTGACAGATCTTCCAAATAGAAGATTGCTATTTAGAGAACTTGAATTATTTATATCAAGTTACCAGGAATCAGGTGCAAAATTTGCAATAGGATTTATTGACCTTGATGGATTTAAAGCTGTAAATGATTCTTACGGTCATAATATAGGCGATTTGCTCCTCGTGGAGATTTCAAAAATGTTAGCAGCATCAATGAGAAAAAAAGATATAGTAACACGTGTGGGCGGAGATGAATTTGTCGTATTGATTTCTGATTTGCAGCAGGAATATGATCTGATTGCATTTATTCAAAGAATTAGAGAACTCTTCCACAATCCATTTATCATCAACGGTTGCATTTGCCATGTTGGTCTTTCCATTGGAATAAGCCAATGTCCGGAAGACGGCATAACAGCAGATGAACTCATAAGAGTTGCAGATAGCAGAATGTATGAAGAGAAGAGTTCAAAAAAATGTTGCTGATAAAGCAACCAACCTGCAATGTCCTGTCAGATGAATATCTGACAGGTTCTTATTTTCCGTGATTGTAACCTTTCATCTTTTTTATGAGACTGTAGGTTATTTTTGCCGTAAGCCCCCATATTATTTTATCATCGTACTTGTAAAAATAAACAGGATACCTGATGTTGCCCCAGTTGTAGTTGATGCCGTCGTTGACCATGTGGTACGGAAAATCTTTGTCAGCCTGGGGATAGTAGTTCATGAAGTACTTTTCAGGCTCGTTTTCAAGAAAAAAAGACAGGGGCACGCAGAACAGATCTTCAACCTCGTCCCTGTTGTATTTAATTTTAGACGGTTCTGTGTTGTTGATGTATCCCAGAAAGGAATAGACAAAGGACCCGCTTTTGCTTGTGGCGTAATCAAGCTCGGAAATTATTTCTATGTTGTCCCTGTGCACGCCCAGCTCTTCCCATGTTTCCCTCATGGCAGCGTCCGCAGGACTTTCAAATTCCTCGATTTTTCCTCCGGGAAACGAAATTTCGCCCGGCTGCCTTATTGTCTTGGAACGAACTTCATATATTAGATTCAGCTCTCTCTCTTTCTCAATCAAAGGAACAAGTACGGAAAATCTGAAATCCTCATCTATGGGTTTAGGCTCAATGCTTTTTGCCATGCGCCTTATATCTTCAATATTCATTAAACAAGCCTCATCAATCCAAATAGTATAAATACCAGCCCTGATATTGTCTTAATTATATAGGAAGGAATGTTTCTAGTCAATGAAGATCCGATAAATATTCCCAGAATGCCAATGACCAGCATGCCTGATACGGACCCTGCCAGCACCAGGACCGGATGAGCGGCTTCCATAGCCAACGTCATTGCAGTCAACTGCGTTTTGTCCCCTATTTCTCCCAGCAAAAACGTAAGGGCAGTTGTAAGTACCGGTCCAAAACGGAAATTGCTGCTGCTGTCGCTGTCTTCGTCAAACACTATGGTTATAATTCCAAATATTATAAAAACCATTCCCGCAAATATCTGCAGCAGTCCTTGGTCAATCATACCGGACAAAAAACAACCCAAGCAGACAGCAGCACCATGATTGATGGTAACTCCAAGCAGTATTCCCAAAACCATCTGCATCATGGTGTATTTTGCAGCCAGTGTCATGAGCATCAGCTGTGTCTTATCTCCAACCTCTGCAACAAATACCATAGCAAAGGCTTCCAGAAAGTCTCCCCACATACGTCCTCCAATAATAATATTAAAAATTCTTTAACTAATTGTACATATATATTATAATATTAGAAGCAAAGTACAAACAGAACCTAAATTAACCCCAATCAGTGGAGGAAATATGTTAAATATATTGATTACAACAGCTCCCTTCGGCAACGGTCACAAGATGGTTGCCACGGCCTTAAAGAATGCATTTATAAACAAAGGATACAACAACGTCTTTATTGTGGATTTGTTTACGGAGGCCCATCCAAAAATAACCGAAACCATAAAGAAGGCATACATAAAAAGCTACGATTTCGGAGAAGCATATTCCATGCTGTATTACGGATCCGAAAAGCTTACGGACATGAGAGTCATAGAAATATACAGAAATTTCGGCTACAAGAAGCTTGAACAGATATCGCGGGATTTCAGTCCTGACCTTATAATAAACACGTTTCCCATACTGTCCTCGCTGAAAATAAAAAACAAACTGAACAAAAACATTCCGGTCTTCAATATCGTGACTGACTTTTACGTACACAAGCTCTGGATAAGCGAGGAAATAGACAAGTTTTACATAGCTACAAACGAGCTGCAGGAAGAACTGAAAAAAATGAACATACCGGTTGAAAAGACCGTTGTGTCCGGAATTCCTATAAGGGAAGCCTTTGAAGAAGCCGAGAGCTTATCCAATCTTTACAGAAAATTCAATTTCAAGAGAGGAAAGAAGATTGTTCTCATTAATTCCGGAGCTTTCGGAGTTTTCAGGGACACAAAGAAGGTGTGCGTGGAGCTATGCAAGAACAAATCCATACAGGTCGCCGTGGTCTGCGGCAACAACCACATTCAGAAGATGAAGCTTGAAGAGCTGGGCCTGAGAAATCTGAAAATCTTTGGTTTCATTGAAAACATCGATGAGCTTTACAAGATATCCAGCTGCATGATTACAAAATCCGGCGGCATAACGCTGAGCGAGGCACTGGCAGTGCAGATACCGCTGATCATAATAAAGCCTGTGCCGGGCCAGGAAAAGGAAAACGCCCTTTACTTCGAGAAAAAAGGTGCTGCCATAATTGCCGACAATGCGTATCAGATTGTAAACAGCACCATAGAACTCATAAACAACCCCAGTCTGCTCAACGCCATGCGCAAAAACATGAAAAAAATGTACAACAAATCCTCTTCGGAAAAAATAGTGGACGATGTGGTAGAGAGCATAGAAAGATAGAGGAGTCCCATGAAAAGAACCCTGCTGTTATTATTTTTGATTTTGACGTTTTCAGGCTGCAGCAAGGAAAGAGAAACTGTTTCAGAGTCTGCTGCCGCAGTTGAAACCATGACAGTTCACGAAGAAACAACCGATGATACAATAAACTACATGGGAATCGTAAACAGCGACTCCCTGAAGAAATATTCCTTCAAGACCGGAGGCACCCTTAAATCCGTCTTTGTTACTGAAGGACAGTCCGTTGATGAGGGCGACGAGTTGCTGGAGCTTGACAAGTCTGATCTTAAGCTTCAGGCTGATGCTGCAAAAAGCCAGGCGGACGCTGCCTTCGCCCAGTATGAGAAATCTGTGGCAGGTGCTTCAAACGAAGACATCAACTCTGCAAGGCTCGATGTGGAAAAATCCCAGGCAGCATATGACTTTGCACTAAAATCCTTCAATGATGTCAAGCTTCTCTTCGAAGAAGGAGCTGTATCAGAAACAAGCTTCAAGGAAGCCGAACTGAACTTAAGCATTTCAGAAAAAGAGCTGGAACAGTCCAAGGAAGTTTTAAGCAAGGCCCAGGCCGGGACACGCAAAGAAGACATCTCCTCTGCCTTTTCACAATACCAGGCCGCCAGGGCAAACTACGAAGCTGCAGCAAAGCTATTCGAGGAGGCGACGCTGGTATGCAGCGTTAAAGGCTACGTGGCGGAAATACTGTACAGGGAGGGAGAACTTGTTCCCCAGGGTTATCCTGCAGTGCTTGTGCAAAGCCAAAATCAGGTCATTACCGTCGGTGTGACCCAGGAGGATGCAGAAAAAATTACTGAAGGGACAAAAGCCGTTGTCACAATCAACAAAACCCCCTACCAGGGCGAGGTTGCAGCCATAAGCCAGACACCCGATGAACAATCAAGAACCTTTTCAACAGACATACTCATAAAAACCGACAGAAAATTTTACATAGGCTCCATGGGTCAGGTGGATCTCGTAATAGGACAAAGACACGGTATATGGCTGGAAATACCTCTCATTTTAAATGACGGCACCGATTATGTGTACACCGTAAAAAACAATACCGCTGTCAGGACAAACATAGAGATTACAGCCGTGGATAATGAGCGGGCGCTGGTGACGGGACTGTCGGACGGCGACATGGTTATCACAGTGGGTACTGAAAAAATCAGGAACGGCTCACCTGTTCAGTTAAGGTAGGAACTATGAAAAGAATAATATCATTCCTCCTGAAGGAAAAATACATCGCTGCTGCAATTTCTGCCATTACAATATTGTTTGGCATTTATTCCTTCTACTACATGCCACGCCAGGAGAATCCTGACATCACAAGCCCTTCGGCACTTATTACGACCATATATCCAGGTGCCTCCGCCAGTGACATTGAAGAGCTTGTAACAAAAAAAATTGAAGAAGAAGCCTACAAGATAGATGGAGTGGAAAAAATTGATTCCATATCCAACGACAACTTCAGTGCCGTAATAGTTACCATCAGCTATGCTGTTGACAAGGACAAACAGTGGGATGATCTGAAGGATAACATAGAAGGAATGCAGGACGACCTTCCTTCAGGCTGCTATGCACCGAGCATAGATACGGAGTCCATGGTTAAAACGGCAGGGATGCTCTTAAGCATAACCGGAAAAGGCCTTACCCACGACCAACTTGAGCATTATGCAAAAGATCTGAAGGAAAACCTTTCATCCCTAGACGAAATAAACAAGATTTCCATAGAAGGCACCATAAACAGAAAAGTCTTCGTGGAAGTTGATTCCATGAAGCTTAACAACTATTCAGTGTCCATGGAGGACATCTACTACCTCCTCCAGTCTCAGAATCTGAGAATTCCCGCAGGCTACCTTGAAACACCCGGCGGCAGGATTAACGTAAATGTACCTGAGAGCTTTGAAAGCATCGAAGACATTAAGAACCTGATAATAACAGCTTCACAGGACGGAAGCTCCGTACGGCTCAAGGATGTTGCCAGTGTCTATTTCGGCCAGGAGAAAGATGCAAAAAAAATGTACCATAATGGCTCGGAAGCGGTTGTACTGGCAGCCTATTTCAAGACAGGAAACAACATCGTACTCACAGGCGGTGAAATTGATGAAGCAATCCTTAAGACGAAAAACAATGCCGCCGCAGACATAAACATAGACAAGATAACCTTTCAGCCGGATGATGTAAAGCTGGCGCTGAACGACTTCATCCTGAACCTGTTTGAAGGTGTGATATTCGTAATATTGATAGTTCTTCTGGGAATGGGAATTCGAAACGCTGTCATAGTATCTGTTTCTCTCCCTCTCACGATCTTTGCAACATTTGCATTCATGTACGTCTTTAAAATAGACCTGCAGCAGATATCAATATCAGGTCTGATAATGGCAGTGGGAATGGTTGTGGACAACTCCATTGTCGTAACCGATGCTGTCCAGGTACGACTGAACCAAGGCTGTTCCAGGGATGAAGCCGCCCTCATGGGAGTAGCGGAATCCGCCGTTCCCGTCTTCACGTCAACTCTCACGACGGTTGCAGCATTGGCAACATTGTTTGTGCTGCCAGGAGAAGCCGGCGAATTCATAAAGACCATGCCGGTGGTAATTATTGCTGCGCTCTTGTTTTCATATGCAGTTTCCATACTTGTAGTGCCTGTGTTCGCTTCTGTGTTCTTCAGGACAAACACAAGGCTTGACAACTACGAAAGCAGGACAAGGATATTTTTTTCAAATCTTTTGAATGCCACACTCAGAAGGAAAAAACTCACCTTGGTGTGCGTATTCTTGTTTTTTGCAGTCAGCGTCATGATTGCAGTGTTCGTCCTGCCGCTGGAGATATTCCCCTACACGGACAAGGACTACATTTATGTGGATATGGTCAACTTAAAGAAGGGGGACCCTGAAAGCACCCTTGAGCTAACAAAAAAGATTGAAGAACTTCTTCTGGACGAGCCTGCCGTTGAAAGTGTCTCTTCATCCGCAGGCGGGTATTTCCCAAAGTTTTATCTGACCTCCGCCATCGGGTCGGATTCAGTGGATTTCTCTCAGCTCATAGTGAGATTTAATCTTAAGAAAGACAGAAGCTTCAAAAATAGCAAAGAAGATTTCATGATGCACGTGCAGGGAAAACTAAATGAAAATATAGCAGGTGCCGACATTACCGCCAAGCTTCTGGCCATGACGGCCCCAGGCTCTGATATTGAAATTCTTGTTACAGGCAAGGACAGAAAAATTCTGGCAGAAAAGGCTGATTTTATAAAGGATGAGCTCATGAAAACAGAAGGATTATACAACATAAGAAGCACCGGCTTCCAAAGCAGACAGGAATATGTGGTTGAAGTGGATGATGCGGCGGCTCTTATGCTGGGTCTCACTAAGTATGACATACAGCGCCAGATCAACATAGCGCTGAGCGGAACTGAAGCATCGGTACTTCGGGTAAACGGAAATGAATACGGCATTTTTCTGAAATCTGACATTTCAAACCTGCGCCAGCTTGAGAACTTCAGGATAAAATCCTCTGCAACAGGAAACAAAATAATGCTCAAGCAGGCTGCAGACATAGGCATAAAAGCCTTTGAACCCACTGCCATCAGGTACAACAAGGGAGCTGTCATCAAGGTTACGGCTGAGGTTTCAAAGGGATACAGCAGCCAGACAATACAGGGAAAAATCGAGGATACCATCAGGGAAAAATACGATGACGAAAATTCGGATTACCGGTTCGGCGGAGAGAAGCAGACTCTGGCAAAGTACCTTAAAGGTCTTGGAATAGCAGCCGCCATATCCCTGGCTGCAATATTCGTAATACTCATGGTGCAGTTCAACTCCGTGAAGCAGCCTCTCATTATAATGATATCCGTTCCCCTGTCGGTAATAGGTTCCATACTGGGTCTTTGGATACTCAATCAGCCGTTTTCATTCACCGCAGGTCTGGGGCTGTTGTCGCTCATAGGAATAGTTGTCAACAATGCCATACTGCTGATTGAATACATAAACAGGGCGAGGAATGACGGCCTTTCGACTTTGGATGCATGCAAAAGCTCCGTGAAAAGAAGGTTCCGCCCCATTATGCTTACAACCGTCACTACGGTTGCCGGTCTTGTTCCACTTGCCCTGTCATCAAGCTCATTTTTTACACCCATGGCTGTGGCTCTCATGTCCGGACTTGCAATTTCCACGTTTTTAACGCTGATAGTTGTTCCTACAATTTACTGCATCTTTGAATCATCAGCTTGAATTCATATAAATTAAGCCGGGCAATTTGTCCGGCTTTTTGCATCTTCATTTCATTTATTTGAGTTATGCCTTATTCCTTTTTGCGAAGGCACCTGCCGAAAAAACCAGAAATCCTGCTGCAATGCCCGGAAAGATAGGATCAAAGTTTAAATCCAGCAGAATACCGCATGCAAGATGTGTTCCCACTCCGGCTATGCTTGACGCAACGGCGAATCCTATGTGGACCTTGTTTTTGAAAAAAAGCGCCCCGAGCATGGGGAACAAAAGAACCGTGCCTCTAAGACCGGTGGCCAGGAATCCCCATGACAAAATGGGAGAATCGGGATTCATGCTCACAATAAATGAAGAAACCAGAAACGACAACACAATGAACGTCCTGCTCACCAGCAGTTCCCTTTTGCCGTCAGCAGTCCTGCATATGAATTTTTTATACAAATCCTTGGATACAATGGTGCCGAAGCCAAGAGCCATACCGGAGCCAGTTCCCACCAGAGCCAGAAGAAGTGTGGCAAGGACTGCCCCTCCCAGAAGCGGATGCATGTTTTCCAGCACAAACAACGGGAATGCCTGGCTTGAATCCATGAGGGGATGCTGAATCCTCATGTACATTCCGATTAGCACGGAACCAAGACCAACCGGCGGAAGCAGAAGAGCAGCCGCAACGGTTGCCTTTTGCGCATCGCTGTCGGTTCTCCCGGAAAGTATGGTCTGCACGTAGGTCTGCCCGCAAAACACTCCAAGAACCACTGATACCAGGGATCCAAAGTCAATGCCGAAGCCCCTTGCAAACATGCTGAAGTATTTTTCTGCCGGTAGGGCGTTGTAGATTGGCGTCATTCCTCCGCTTAGGCTCAGTATTTTGTAGGTTCCGAAACCAACAGCCACATAGGTGAGGACAAGCTTAACATTGCCAAGAATACCGGTACCAAGCACACCGCCGAACACAACGTAGCAAATCATGATTGAGACAGTTATGGCTGCGCTCATGGCAGTGCTTATTCCGAACACAGTTGTCAGCAATGCGTTGGCTGACAATATCTGAGCCACTATGTTCAGCACAATTCCGATTGAGCTCAGAACGGATGCTACAACACCGGCAGTGCTTCCGTACTCGTGCGATATAACCTGCTGAATGGTATCAAAGCCGCTTTTTCTGAAGGGCTTCACGAGAAAAAAACCAAACAGAAGACATCCCAGCCCTGTTCCCAGCGTAAACCACCAGGCAGTCAATCCATAGCTGAAAGCAAGCTGAGCTGTTCCTATTGTAGATGAGCCTCCGATCAGGGTGCTGATAAGAGCCCCTGCAACCAGAGAAAAGCTTGCACTTTTTCCCCCTGTGGAAAAATCCGATGAATTTTTCACCTTTTTCCCCGAGTTTACGCCTATTACCATAATCAGCAGCAGCGTAGCCGCCATACCTGCCACATGCAGTGAAGAAATCTGTGCCATTTTATCCCCCATTTGTTTTTTGACCAACATAAATAATTTTACTACTTTTTATATAAACTTCAATATAAATATAAAAAGAGTCTTCCTATGAGAATACCTCATAGGAAAACTCGCAGATTATTTCAATTTTGAACAAATAAGTTCTCCGAGCCTTTTTGCTCCTGTGCGGATTTTATCAGGTTCAACTCCTCCAAAGCTTATTCGCATGCAGTTTCTTCCCTTTCCTCCGCCTTCGGCGTAAAATCCTTCGCCGGCAACAAATGCGACCTTGACATCCGGATTGGAAACGGACTCAGCCAGAAGCTCTGTGGTGTCTATGATGCCCGGAAGCTCAACCCATACAAACAGACCTCCGTCCGGAGTTGTTCTCTTGGTTCCTTCAGGGAAGTACTTGTCTATGCACTCGAGCATGACATCTCTTCTTTCCCTGTAAAGGCTGCAGATCATCTCATGGTGAGCCGGGTAATATCCTCTCTTGAAGAACTCGGCGCACAGTATCTGAGGAAGCATTGCAGTATGGGAGTTAGTTGCAGACTTGGCATCAAACAGCTTGTCGGTTATCTCATCATTTGCATAAATGTATCCCAGCCTGCTGCCTGCTGAAAAAATCTTGGAGAAGCTGTTTGCCAGTATTGTGTGTCCCGTTTCGTCAAACGCCTTTATGGGAAGAAGATCGTTTCCGCTGTATCGTATGTCTCTGTAGGGATCGTCCTCAAGTATGATGGTGTCATACCTGCTGCCCAGCTCGGCGATTTTTTTCCTTCTTTCCTGCGACAGAGTTATGCCTGTAGGATTTTGGAACGTCGGAATAACGTAAACCATCTTCGGTTTGTATTTCTTGATTTTTTCCTCCAGGTCTTCCGTAACCATTCCGTCTTCGTCCATATCCACGGGAATGCATCTTGCCTGGAACATTTCGAACACTTCCACTGAATGAACAAAGCTTGGGGATTCCACAAGTATTATGTCATCCGGGTCTATGAAGAGCTGGCAGAGCAAATTAATTGCCTCCATTCCTCCGCCCGTTATCACAATGTTTTCAGCTTTTGCCTTCACACCCTTGGGCTCAAGAAGATCCTTTACTACAACCTCACGCAAATCCTTTATGCCCACAACGGGTCCATACTGAAGCGCTTCTATGCCTCTTTTATCTGTTCTAATCACTTCATTTGAAATTTCACGCACAATGTCAACGGGCAGTGCTTCCCTGGCAGGAGCCCCTCCGCCGAATGATATGAGATCCGGGTCATTCATAGCCCCAAACAGCTTTTTCACAATGCCTGCCGTCTTTTCCATGCTGTTCATTCTTTTTGCAAATTTATCCATGTAAACCTCTTCAAAATTCTTTTATAATATTCTATCACAAACACGACATCGTAGTCGATATTTTTAAAAAAACTTGCAGGCTCAGGTCTGTTATTTCTTCAGCCGGGAAAGGTCTCTGGCAATTTCAATTATCCAGTCTTCCTGTCCTCCCACAGCCTTCCTGTTTCCGCATTCTATAAGTATTTCCCTCACATCCACATGGAATCTTTCAGCTGCTCTTCTTGCATGCAGCAAAAAGCTTGAATAGCATCCCGCATATCCTAAAATCATTGTGTCGAGGTTTATGTTGGCCTTCACTCCCTTTGATTCAAGAACCGGAGCAAGGGCGTTGGTGCTGGCATCCATGGTCTTGAACAAATCCGCATTGTGTTCAATGTTCATCTTGTTCATCACGGCTACCAATACATCGGTTGCAGTGTTTCCTGCTCCTGCCCCCAGACCTGACAGGGAGCCGTCTATGTAAGTGGCTCCTGCTTCGATTGCAGCCAGTGAGTTTCCTATGGCAAGACCAAGGTTGTTGTGCGAATGGTGTCCTACTGGAATGCTGAGATTTTTCACCAGCGCAGATATTTTTTCTTTTACATTTACAGGAAGCATGGCTCCGGCGGAATCTGTGCAGTAAACAACGTCTGCTCCGTATGATTCCATTTTCTTTGCTTCCTCTACAAGCTTTTCAACGCTTGCCATGTGAGCCATCATCAGAAATCCAACCGTGAACATTCCCATTTGCTTAGCTGCCTTTATATGCTGCGCTGACACGTCTGCTTCCGTCACATGGGTGGCAACCCTAACTGCCGTTGCTCCGCATTCCTTTGCCCTTTTCAGGTCCTCAACCGTTCCTATTCCCGGTATCAAAAGCACCGCCAGCCTGGACCTTGTTATTGCTGATGCTGCTGACTTGATTATTTCAAAGTCATCGTAATCTGAAAAACCGTAGTTTATGGTTGAACCTGTCAGTCCGTCTCCATGTCCCACCTCTATTATGTCAATGCCTGCTTCGTCCAGCGCCGATACGATTTTCTTCACGTCCTGCGTGCTGAATTTGTGAGAAACAGTGTGGCTTCCGTCTCTAAGCGTTGTGTCAGTAATAAATATCTTTGCCATTACTTTGTACCTCCTGCTAGCTGCTGAGCTTTCCTCTCAGCTATGTTAACCGCTGCCGAGGTAATTATGTCAAGGTTTCCGGAATACACTGGAAGATAGTCTCCCAGCCCTTCAACCTGGATCATGGTCGTCACTGTGTTGTCCTGAATAATCGGCTCAAGCAGTATTTTGTAGCCTGGTACAAACGCGTTCAGTTCCTTGACGCAATCATCGACTGCTTTTCTTATGACATCCATGTCAGGATTCCTAACCTTTGTGTAGATGGTGTTTCTCATGAATATGGGGGGCTCTGCAGGATTAAGAACAATTATTACCTTAGCCCTGTCTGCTCCGCCTACCTGTTCAAGAGCCTTTCTGGTTGTCACAGTAAATTCGTCTATGTTTGCTCTTGTTCCCGGTCCTGCGCTCTTGCTGCTTATGGATGAAACAACTTCCGCATATTCAACGTCAGCAACCTTGTTTATGGCCGATACCACAGGTACTGTTGCCTGTCCTGCACATGTTACCATGTTCACGTTGCTTTTGTTAAGCATTTCATCCGTAAGATTCACCGTTGGCACGCAGTACGGTCCCACAGCCGCAGGGGTCATATCTATGGTGAAATAGCCTGCTTCCTTAAGTTTTAAAGCTGCTGCTTCATGAGCAGCCGCACTGGTAGAGTCGAACACTATGTCAAGCTCCGGGTGATTTTTTATCATGTAGTCAACACCGCCTGCAGATGCATCTGCTCCAAAGCTTCTGGCGATGTCAAGTCCTTCAGATTCCTTGATGTTTACTACACAGGCAGTTTCCAGATAAGGGCTCCTCTTGATTTTCATCATCAGGTCAATCCCTATGTTTCCGGGTCCTATGATTCCCACTTTTACCTTTTCCATTTTTACCTCCTGTAATGCATAATACGATATTGCTTCACAAAATGATTAAAATCGTTTTTAAATATAGTTTGATATTGCAAAACTGTGTTTTTGAATTTTCTCAAAATATTAGGGTATTATTCCTTATACCCTATTTTGATAGAAATTTCTTTTGCTGCTGATTTGATTGATGCAATTGATTTCTGTATTTTATCCTCTGACATTCTTACGGTCGGTCCCGATACGCTTATGGCATACTTAGCTTTACCGGTGCTGTCGAATATGGGAGCAGCAATGCATGTAAGTCCCACGCTGAATTCCTCCCTGTCAAATGCAATGCCCTCTTCCCTGATTCTGTCAAGAGCATCTATAAACTCCTGCCTGTCGGTTAATGTATTCGGAGTCAGTTTTTCAAGCTTCTGCGGAATCATTTCCTCCATGTAGTCCTTTTCAAGATAGGCAAGCATGGCCTTCCCCACACCGGTGCAGTATGCAGGGTTTCTGCTGCCTATGCTCGTGTATATCCTCATGGACTGGTTTGATTCTTTCTTATTGACATACACAACTTCGAAATTATCCAGCGATGCGATGTGCACCGTTTCCTGAAGTTTGCTGCTAACCTGTTCGATGATAGGCGAAGTTATTTTAATTATGTCCAATGAGCTTGATGATATTTCGCCCAGCTCAATCAGGTACAGTCCCAGGCGGTATTTCTGGGTCTTGCCGTCCTGATCCACAAAACCATGATATTTTAAAGTGCTTATTATACCATGGAGAGTGCTCTTGTTAATATCCATTTCTTCTGCAATTTCCGTCAGTTTCATTTCCCGTCTTCTGTCTGCCAGAAGCTTCAAAATCAATAAAGCCTTATCCACAGACTGAACTTTTCCAAGAATGTCCATACCGTTTCCTCTGATATCGTTTTTTTAGAACATATCATACCGCTGAAATAATGTCAAGACGTTTTTGTATTGTCAAACTAAATATATTAATGCCAAACATATCAACTTTTCCCTTTCCTTCTTCCCAATTTTTCATTGAGCACCTTGTAAAGACACTTCCTGAAATTTTCGTCCTGCTCCTTTGTTCTCTTTGAAGGTCCCTTTGTCTTTCCGCCCTGCTTTCTGATTCTTTCACTTATATATCTTGACTGAAGGAGGCTGTCTATGTTGTTTTTATTGATAAAAAAGCCTGCTGTATGGATTACTGCGGATGATTTTCCCAGAACCAGGCTGGCCAGACCGTAATCCTGTGTTACAAGTATATCTTCATCCCTGAAAATCTGAACTATCTTGTAGTCTACGGAATCCCTTCCCTGCTCAACCACAATAATCTGAAAGTCACTGGATATATAATGATCAATGTCTACAACTGTTATCAATTCAATGCCATATTCCCTGGCAGCCTGCTCGCAGATTTCTCTTACACGCTGAGGACATGCATCTCCGTCAATTATGATCCTCATAAGATAACTCCTTTTTTATTTATAATTATGCCAGATTTACTGCTTTTGTTAAACATAAAAATAATTGTACGCAAATATTTCTGAAGGACAGTTCATTAAATTATTACCATAAATTCCCTTTTACAATATACAACAAAATAGCTTGTTTCATTATGATAAAATAAGTTAACCAAAATATCTTATGGGAGGATTTTATGCGTAGAAGAAAAATAGTATTCATATTACTGGTGGCAATGATTACCGCATTGTTTCCCGTAAACGTTTTTGCTGAAGCACAGTCAGCTGACTCAGTATATCTTAATGGGAACATCTATACCGTTGACAGCAGGTTTTCAACGGCAGACGCTCTGGCTGTAAAGGGCCAGTATATCATCGGCGTCGGTACAAATGAAGAAATGAAAAGCTTCATAGGAACATCTACCCAGGTAATCGACCTTGAAGGCAAAACCGTCATCCCCGGTCTCATAGAAGGCCACATGCATTACCCCGGAGAAGGACAGAAGTTAATTCAGCTTGACGTGTTTTGGAAACCGAAAGATGTAATTTTGGCTGCTGTTAAGTCCGAAGCAGACAGGCTGCCTGACGGCGAGTGGATAACAGGCAGAGGCTGGAACCAGGAAGTTTGGGATGTGGCAGAGTTTCCCACAAAAGAGGATCTTGATAAGGTTGCTCCAAACAATCCGGTAGCCCTGGTAAGGACGTGCGGACATGCCACATGGGTAAATTCAATGGCTCTTGACTTAGCCGGGGTGACAAAGGATACACCGGATCCGCAGGGCGGAGAAATATACAAAGACGAGAACAAGGAACCTACGGGAATCCTTACGGATACTGCGGCAACCCTAGTAAGAAGCAAAATTCCGGCTTTGAATGAAAAAAGACAAAAAGAAGCCCTGTTGCTGGCTCAGGATGAATTGTTCTCATACGGTCTCACATCTTCCATGGACGCCGGTTCAGGTCTTGAAGATATAAGGTACATGAAGGACCTGTATGAAACAGGTCAGCTTAAAATAAGACTCTATGTGATGGTTGATTCAGGCGCCAGTGCCGAGGAATATTACAAGATAGGACCTGAAATAGGATTGTACGATAACAGGCTGACCATGAACTGCATAAAATTCTACGCTGACGGATCGCTGGGAGCCAGAAGTGCATGGATGCTTGAAGAATATTCAGATCGTCCTGGCCATCTGGGAAACGGAAGAAATACTGATGAAGAGTTTTACGGACTTGTCAAAGGAGCACGGGAAAACGGGTTCCAGGTTGCTACTCACGCAATAGGCGATGCTGCAGTAAGACAGGTCATAAACACCTATGAGAAAGTTCTGAATGAGATGCCTCTTTCAGATCACCGCTACAGAATTGAGCATTTTCAGGTTGCAGCTCTTGAAGACATTCAACGCATAGCCGATATAGGAATAATTCCTGCTATGCAGTCCGTACATGCAACATCCGACAAGAACATGGCGGAAGACCGTGTAGGTTCGGAAAGAATCAAGGGAGCCTACGCATGGCGAAAGGTTCTTAACACAGGAAACATCATTGTCAACGGTTCTGATGCATCTGTTGAACTTGTCAATCCGTACCACGGATTGTATGCTGCAGTTACCAGATCAGGAAGGGACGGCGAACCGGTTGGCGGATGGTATCCTGAAGAAAACATGACCCGGGAGGAAGCACTCCGTTCCTTTACGATCTGGGCGGCTTACGGACAGTTTGAGGAAGAAATAAAGGGCTCCCTGGAAAATGGAAAGCTTGCCGACTTTGTGATTCTCGACAGAGATTACATGAAGTGCCCTGCATCCGACATAAAGGACATATTGCCGCTGGCTACAATAGTAGGTGGCCAGACAGTGTATGAAAGAGACAACTCAGCTGTGACAGTAATGTGGCAGGGAATGCCTCTAACATTTGACAGTGCGCCTGTGATTGAAAACGGAACAACGTATGTTCCGGCTAAAAACCTTCTTGACCAGATGGAGCTTAAATATGCCATTGATGAAGACGGAAAAGTTCTGGTTGACATAAACGGACGCAATACAGAGTTCATGACAAAGGATTTCAACGGTTCGTACATACCGCTTCGGGCTGTTGCGCAGTCTTTAGGTCTTACTGTAAGCTGGTATCAGGACAGCATGTCCGTATCAGTAGGAAAATAAAAGCTGAGGGGATATTGCATTAGTTATTGCTATCGTCATTCTGAGGGCTTTAGCCCGAAGAATCTCATCATTTCAACATATGAGATCCTTCGCTAACGCTCAGGATGACAGGGATATATTTAATGCAACAGCCCCTCCTTCTTTCTTTAACTTAGTTTTTGTTTTCAAACATTCCGTAAACCAAAGGCTTCTTGCCTTCAACCATCACTCTTCCCCTTGCTATGACCGTATGTACGTCAAGATTTTCATCAAGCAGACAAATGTCAGCATCCATGCCTTTTTCTATTTTACCTTTTGTCCTGAGCTTCAGTATTTTGGCAGGATTCGATGTAACTGCCCTCAGAGCGGTTTCAAGAGGAATGTCTTCATTGAACACGCATTCCTTTAATGCTTTTATGAGGCAGGAGGATTTTCCTATTCCGATTCCAACATACTCCTTCTGCTTGTTGAATATAGGCATGCTTCCCTGTCCGTCCGATGACAGTGTGAAGTTGTCCTGATTGACTCCTTCCTGCAGCAGCCTCTTTAATCCCTTGCTGAACCTTACTTCTCCTTCAGTCTCTTCCCAGAAATCCGGATCGTCGCTGCCCGTAAAATCTATGAAGCCGCCTGTTTTGGCATAGCTCACGCATTCCTCAAAAAGCTCCGGATTGCGGTTCACATGGGTCGGCAGGAACTGCTGAACGGGAATTTCCGTTTCCGCCAATGCCCTTTTAATCAGGTCTATTTTCCTTTTCCCATCGCCCAGATGGATATTGATTATTCCAGATTTTCCTGAAAGCATTCCTCCCACTCTGGCATCCGACACAGCCCTTACAAATTCTTCAAAGGTTGGCTGGGAAGACCTGTGATCAGAAACTGCTATCTCTCCGATTCCGATTATCTTATCCACCACCATTATGTCCTTCATGATTTCGCCTGTTATGGTTCTGGCCGGCAGCCTGTAGGAGCCTGTATATATGAACGATGTGATTCCTTCTTCTTCAAGTCCCCTTGCCTTTGCCAGCAAAGACACCATGTCCCTGGCAACACCGTCCGTACCCAGGCAGCCAACCACAGTGGTCACGCCTGCCGTGGTAAGTCCTGTAAGTGTTGCTTCGGGAGTTCTGGTGGAAAATCCCCCTTCTCCGCCTCCGCCGAGAATATGTACATGGGAATCAATGAAGCCCGGTACCAGCTTTTTGCCTCTGCCGTCAATTTCCATAACATCAGTGAATCCGTTCATCTCAACATGTATGTTGTCATCAACCGCCGCTATTTTGCCTCCCAGAATCAGCACATCCTTTGTGCCTGCATATTCCGGCTTGTATACTTCAGCATTTTTAATCAGTGTTATCATATGTTCCTCCTTTAAATTTCATTAAATTTTTTTCAGTTGGTACACATCATCCCTCACATGCTGCAGAAGCGGAAGCTCTGTTCTTATCTTCTTCACATAATCAAGGTCTATTTCCTGCAGTATGTATCCTTCTTTTTCATCGAGCCGGCATGCAACGCTGCCCCATGGTGAAGCGACAATTGAATTTCCATAGGAGTGATATGATGCTTCCATGTCCCTGGCCGGTGCAACTCCAATGGCATAAACCTGATTGTCCAGAGCCCTTGCCCTGAAGTGCAGCTCCCAGTGAGCCGGGCCAGTAGTCATGTTGAAGGCTCCCGGAACGATTATGACTTCCGCTCCATCCTTGGCCATTAGCCTTGAAAGTTCAGGAAACCTTATGTCATAGCACACGGCAATACCCATTCTGCAAAACTGTGTATCAAAAACAGTGACGTCCTTACCTGGTGTGAAGGTGTCTGACTCCTTGAAGTACTGCCCTCCCTTTACATCTATGTCAAACAGGTGCATCTTTCTGTGCCTGGCATTTTGTCTGCCTTCCCGGTCGAAAACATAGGCTGTGTTGTAAACCCTTCCTTCAAAAAGCTCCGGCATTGTGCCTGCAACCACGTAGATGCCGAATTTTTTGGCTGCGTTCTTCATCTCTGTGTAAATGAAGCCACCTTCCTCTTCAGCGAATTTTCTGAAGAAGGAGTTGTCGTAAGGGCAGCAGAACATTTCGGGAAACACCGCTATGTCGGCTCCTTCCGCTGCAACCTTTTCTATCAGGCCAACAGCGTTTTTCACATTCTTTTCCTTGTTGTCATAAACCGAAGTCTGCAGCAAAGCTGCCATAAATTTTGCCATAATAACCTCCACGAGTATTTTCTTAATTATAAGACATATTGTCTTTTTAATCAATAAAAAGAGTTTAAGCTTCCTTCCCCTCACTACACCTAAAAAAGTTGCTCCGCAACTCCGCTAGGGGGACCTACGTCCCCCTTCGGCGTAAAAACGCTTACGCATTTTTGACTCCGCCCCCCCCCTAACGGCAAGGACGTCCGACATGCACTCCTCTTTTTTTATATAATAGGAAAGTGAACTTTCCTATTATATAAAAAAAGACCCCTCTGCCATGCAAAGGGGTCCGTATTTTATTCCAATTCTGCTATAAGCTCTCCGGCGATTACACGCTGTCCTTCCTTAACGTGAATCTTAGCTACCGTTCCTGCCAGAGGAGCAATTACGTTCGTTTCCATCTTCATGGCTTCAAGCACTGCAACAGGCTGGCCTGCCTCAACCTTGTCTCCATGTTTAACCAGTATCTTGTAGACATTGCCTGGTATGTTGGCTCCTATTTCATACTGGTTGCCTGTATCTGCCATGACCTTTTCCACAGAAGCGCTCTTCAGGTTTATGGCGTTCTTGTCCTTGATGGTTACCACTCTTCTGTTTCCATTCACTTCAAATGCAAGATCCTTGGTGCCGTCGTCGTTTGTTTTGATTTCCACCAGCTTGATGCTGAGTTTCTGTCCTTCCGCTATCTTGACACCGCAGGTTTCCCCTTCTTCAAGCCCGTGGAAGAATATGTCGCTGCCCATCATCCTTAAGCTGCCTTCTTCTTTAATGGTCTTCTGGTAATCGTCAAACACCTTGGGATACAGAGCATAGCTCAATGCTTCCTCATCAGTGCCCTCAAGGCTGTATTTTTCTCTGAGCATTTTCCTGACTTCATCGAAATCTTCAGCAGGAAGAAGTTCGCCCGGTCTGCACTTGATCGGTTCTCTGCCCTTGAGAACAAGCTTGCTCAGCTCTTCAGGGAAGCCGCCTTCAGGCTGACCCATCATTCCTTCGAAGTATGATACTATTGAATCCGGGAAGTCCATATCCCTGGCCTTTTCATAGATGTTTTCAGATGTAAGGTCGTTCTGAACCATGAATATGGCCATGTCTCCAACTGCCTTGGAAGAAGGCGTAACCTTTACAATATCTCCCAGCATTTCATTGACGGTCTTAAACATTTCCTTGACTTCTTCGAACCTGTGACCCAAACCGAAGCTTTCAACCTGAGGCTTCAGATTGGAGTACTGGCCTCCCGGTATTTCATACTTGTATATTTCAGCGGTTCCTGTCTTAAGACCTGATTCAAATTTCTGGTAAACAGGCCTTACCGCTTCCCAGTAGTCAGAAATTTTCTGCATGTCATCAAGGTTGAGCATTGTGTCCCTTTCAGTGTTGTTAAGAGCAGCAATGACAGAGTTTAACGGCGGCTGGCTGGTCAGTCCTGCCATTGAGTTAAATGCTGTGTCCACTATGTCCACTCCGGCATTTGCTGCGGAATAAACTGTTACGACGCCGTTTCCGCTTGTGTCATGAGTGTGCAGATGAACAGGAATAGTCAGTTCGTTTTTCAGGGCTCTTATGAGCTTGTCAGCAGCCATTGGTTTTAACAGCGCCGACATGTCTTTGATTGCAAGTATGTGTGACCCTCTCTTCTCAAGTTTCTTTGCAAGGTCCACATAGTATTTCAGCGTGTACTTGTCTCTGTTTTCATCCAGTATGTCGCCTGTATAGCAGATTGTCGCCTCAACCATCTTGTTCTGGTTCAGCACCTCGTCAATGGCAACTTCCATGCCTTCAACCCAGTTCAGGGAGTCGAAAATTCTGTACACATCTATGCCGGCATTTGCGGATGTCTTTACGAATTCCCTTATGACATTATCCGGATAATTCTTGTAACCCACGGCATTTGCTCCTCTTAAAAGCATCTGGAACAAAATATTCGGCATTTTTGCCCTCAGCGTCTTCAGTCTTTCCCAGGGGTCTTCCTTAAGGAATCTGTAAGCCACGTCAAATGTTGCTCCTCCCCACATTTCCACGGAGAAAAGTTCGTTTGCCAGATGAGCCATAGCAGGTGCGATTTTTTCCATATCAACCGTTCTTACTCTGGTAGCCATGAGGGATTGATGAGCATCACGCATTGTAGTGTCTGTCAAGAGAAGTTTTTTCTGTCCGAGAACCCAGTTTGAAACTTCCTTAGGTCCCTTCTCGTCAAACATCTGCTTAAGTCCCGGTTTAACGTCCATTCCGCGGAACTTCGGAGCACTGGGAACGTCAAACTGCGGCTTGATTCCTTTGGTCTCGTTCACAACGATGTTTCCGATGTAGTTTAAAACCTTCAGTTCCTTGTCCTCGCCTCCCCTTACGTTTAAGAGAGATGGGTTTTCAGCTATGAAGCCTGTATCGCAGTCTCCCCTCTTGAAGGTTTCATGGTTCAGCACATTCAGCAAAAATCCTGTATTGGTCTTAACCCCGCCTATCTTGAGCTCCTTCAGCGCTCTTGCATTTTTTGCAATTGCATCGCTGAACGTTCTGGAGTGGGATATTACCTTCACAAGCAAGCTGTCATAATATGGGCTTATTTCAGCTCCCGTGAAGCCGTTTCCTCCGTCAAGCCTTATTCCGAAACCTGAGCCTGTCCTGTACATGTCGATTTTTCCGGTATCGGGTGCAAAGTTGTTTGCAGGGTCTTCAGTCGTTACTCTGCACTGTATTGCATATCCTCTTTTTTCAACTGATTCCTGTCCCTTGATGTTGATTTCTTCGGAATCAAGCCTGTAGCCCTGAGCCACCAGTATCTGCGCCTGAACAATGTCTATACCGGTTATCATTTCCGTAACAGTGTGCTCAACCTGTATTCTTGGGTTCATTTCAATGAAGTAGTGGTTACCGCTTTTGTCAACCAGAAATTCCAGGGTTCCGGCACTTCTGTAGCTAACAGCCTTTGCAAGCTTTATGGCATCGCTGCATATGGCTTGTCTCTGTTCTTCGGTTATGCTTATGGCCGGTGTGAACTCCACAACCTTCTGATGTCTTCTCTGAATGGAGCAGTCCCTTTCAAAAAGATGCACAATGTTTCCGTAATTGTCGCCAAGCACCTGCACTTCTATGTGTTTTGGTTTTTCTAAGTATTTTTCTATGAATATGTCGTCAATGCCGAATGCCTTTTTAGCTTCGCTCTGAGCGCTTCTGAATTCCCTGAGCAAATCCTCTTCGCGCCACGCTATACGCATTCCTCTTCCGCCGCCGCCTGCTGAAGCTTTCAGTATTACGGGATACCCGCAGTAGTCAGCAAATTTTCTTGCATCGTCCTCAGACTTCACAGCCTCTTCTATACCCGGAATAGTCGGAACCCCTACAGAATTTGCAACTATTTTCGACTTTATCTTGTCGCCAAGCTTTCCCATCATTATATGGTCAGGTCCTATGAACACAATTCCTTCCGCTTCACACTTACGTGCAAATTCAACATTTTCAGACAGGAATCCGTAGCCCGGATGTATGGCATCAACGCCCTTTGACTTAGCGAGACTTATAATCTCGTCAATACCAAGATAAGCGTCCACAGGTTTCTTGTTTTTTCCCACTCTGTAAGATTCATCAGCCTTTGTCCTGAACAGAGAATTCTTGTCCTCTTCGGAATATATGGCAACACTTCGTATACCCAGCTCTTCGCATGCTCTGAAAACTCTGATGGCAATCTCTCCCCGGTTTGCCACCAGCACTCTTTTAAACTTTTTCATCAAATCCTCCAATCCTGCACCGCATACGGTCATATGCAATCGTAGTTTCATAAGTCAAAGTCTAACATTACTTAATTAATTTTTCAATACTTTTATTTAATAAAATTAGATTTTATTCGTTTAAACTTTATTTTATTCTATTTAATTAATTTTACATATGTCCCAATCGTTTTCCGCCTTTAATTGTTATGCAAAAAATATAAAAAATAACCGAACTGCATTATGCAGTTTGGTTATTTTAAATTTTGCTTTTTCACAATTTTCACTATTTCCCGGGAAATTCCGACGTTTTCCGTCACTAATTGAGTGCAGGAACTCCCTTTAGGTGTTCCGTGTCGTTGTAGAAAATTTCTTTTATGTTGTTATCATCGTCAACTTCCACACATGACAGGCTGCAGTTTTTTACCACTGTTCCCATCCAATCCTTGTTGATCTGGAACTTTCTGATATAGGATTCAATGCACTTTATTGTTCCTCCATGGGCAACAATAAGCGTATTTTTATTCCTGCAGCTGTCTATCACTTCTCTGAAGGACTTTTCTACCCTTTTGTAAAATTCAAAGAGGTTTTCACCGTTGGGATATCTGTTGTTAAATGGGTCGTTTTCGATTTTTTTAAGCTCTTCACCGGATCTTACAGCAATTTCATCGTACCTCAATCCTTCGAAGTCTCCAAGATTTATTTCTCTGAAACCATCGTTACTTATAATTTCAATATTCTTATTTCCTCTGACTATCTGGGCAGTGTGGTATGCCCTCTTCAAGGGGCTGGATATGATCAGATCAAGATCGATTTCTTCTATTCTGCCGGATAAAAGCTCTGCAGCCAGTATTCCCTTCTCTGTGAGTTCTGAATTTTTGTTGCCCTGAAACCTGAGCTGCCTGTTCCATTCGGTTTCCCCATGCCGTGTAAAGTATATTCTGGTCATTGATGCTCCTTTCTGAATCTATATGAATTCATGGTAGTTTCCCAATTTAATTTTCATTCATAAATATCAATTTAACTTTATCTTTTTATATTTTATCATAGATTTAATCTCAAGTCATCAACTTTAAAAAAATGGTATCTAAATCGGTCATAATTTGATATCATATAACTGTTAAGAAAACTTTAATGCGGGTACTATAAAATAAGAAATAATAAATAGGAGGCAATTATGGAAATATTAATAGCGGTTGTTGTCATACTGGCAGGCTGGATAGCCATCATGTACAACGGCCTGGTAAGAAAGAGAAACTACATTACGGAAGCCTGGGCATCCATTGATGTGCAGCTTAAAAGAAAAACAAACATTCTGACAAATCTTGTGGACACAATCAAGATGCAGACCAAGTACGAAAGCGAAACACTGGAAAAAATCATAGGCATGAGAGCAAAAATAATGTCAGGCTCCAAGGATGAGGTAATGGCTGCCAATGACAGCATTTCAAAAATGATACCTTCAATCATGGCCATATCCGAAAGCTATCCGGAGCTGAAATCAAACCAATCATTTCTGCATCTCATGGATGACGTGAAGAACGTTGAGGACAAAATAGCATATGCGCGCACAAGGTACAACACGGCAGTGGTTGAATTCAACACAGCCATACAGTCCTTCCCTGCTTCGCTTTTCGCCGGCATGTTCGGTTTCACAAAGGAAAACACCTATGAGATTACAGAGGAAGAAAGAGAATATTCTGATAACATCAGAATAAGTAAGCTGTAAGGAGAAAAAATTGGAAAACAATCCTGTTATAATTCATGAACAAGTTCGAAAAAATCAAGTAAAGACTGCTCTTCTCATAGTCTTTTACATCATCATAATCATAGTGCTGTCACTTTCCATAGGCTACTACATGGACAGCATGGTTTTGGGCGCAGGAATAGCCGCTTTCATCATAGGGGTGCTGCTGCCCATACAGCTGCTGACAGGATCAAAAATGATAGGGTCACGAACAAACTGGAAGGAAGCAGACATGTCAGACCCCGGCGAAAGAAGGGTTGCTAATCTGGTGGAAGGTCTGGCACTGGCGGCGGGGCTGAAAAACACGCCAAAGGTATACATCATACCAACGAGGACGCCCAATGCCTTTGCAGCCGGTTTGAAGCTTGAAAATTCCTATATCGGTGTCACCCAGGGCCTTATTGACCTGCTGGATGAACCTGAGATGGAAGGCGTGCTTGCCCATGAGATGTCCCACATAGTTCAAAGGGACATACTGGTTTCAACAGTGTCCATCTACCTGATGAGTGCTGCCATTATCCTCGGAGGAATACTTTTCCGAATGGCCCGCTACAACATGTTTTTCGGCGGAAGAGGAAGGTCAAGACGCAATTCCGACAGCGGCAACGCAGCTGCAGCTTTTGCCCTCATAGCGCTGGCAGGATTTTTGCTTTCAATAGTCATAAGGCTTGTGGCCCAGCTCATAAACCTGGCCATTTCCAGAAAGCGCGAATACATTGCAGATGCCAACGCTGTAAGGCTCTGTGGATTTTCCGGCGGCCTTGCTGATGCACTGGAGAAAATTTCAGGAACCTCGATTGACTATTCAAAGGAACAGGTGGAAGATCTGGGAGGCGACGAGATGCTTGCCATATACATCTTCAACCCAAAACACAAAATGACCTCTCTTTTTTCTACTCATCCGCCCATTGAAGAAAGAATCAGGCTCTTAAGAAATATGTATTGATTTTCGTTAAACTTATAAAAATGCAAAACAAAAACCGTCACGTTTTTTTACATGTGACGGTTTTTTTAACAATTTATGTCAAAAAACATTACAAAACAAAAATGCGGTATGGGTTATTTCAAACAAGTGTTCAAGTTATTAAAAATATTCATATTAAATTAAACTGTAAGTTCCGCCCTTTAAAAACAGTGTTTGCCTCAATATGACAAACTTTTTAAGGTTTGGATTAATATGGCACCGTTTATGCAATATGTATCATATATTATTGTTTAAGGAGGTAAATATTCAGTTTAGTTTTTACTAACTATTTTTTTTGCAATAAATTTAATATTGTGAAACTTATTATTTTACGATGGAGGGAAAGTAAAATGAAAAAAGTACTATCGATGTTTTTAGCTATTGCAATGTGTTTCTCATTAGCAGCCTGTTCAACTCCGGGAGAACAGCAGAAACCTGCAGAGCAGGCAGCAGCCGCACCGACAACACCTGAAGCAGCTGCTCCCGAAAAGAAAGTTTTAAAATACTCGCTGCTTGCAGATGCACCTACATTGGATCCGCAGCTGATGAATTCAATACCAAGTGCAACTGTAGGTTTTCACATCTATGAAGGCTTGATGAGAAACCACATCGGCGAAATACAGCCCGGAATGGCTGAAAGCTATGAAATGTCAGAAGACGGAAAGACCTATACATTCCATTTGAGAGATGCAAAATGGAGTGATGGCGTGCAAATTAAAGCACAGGACTACGAATATGCAATCAAGAGACTTGTAGACCCGGCTACTGCCAGCGACTACTCTTTCCTGGTTACGACACTGATTAAAAATGCAGGTGATATCAATGCCGGTAAAATGCCCGTGGATGAGCTGGGCGTAAAAGCTTTGGATGACAAGACACTTACAATTGAACTGAACAATCCTACAGGATATTTCCTGAGCATGCTTTCAATGTCCCAGTTATGCCCGGTAAGACAAGACTTGGTTGAAAAATACGGCAAGGACTTCTCCGCTGACGCTGACAAGAATGTTTACAGCGGTCCGTTCATAGTTAAGGAATGGAAACATGAAGACCGTATAATTCTTGAAAAGAACCCCAATTACTGGAACGCTGATGCAATAAAACTTGACGAAGTACACATACTGACAGTTTCAGATCCTATGACTGCAGTTGCCATGTTCGAGCAGGGTGAGCTGGATCAGGTGAATGTACCCGCAGAAGTGCTGGACAATTACAAGGATCAGGTTATCTATTACAATGACGGAGCTAACGACTTCATGAAACTTAACATGGACGGCAGCTGCGAACTTGAAAACAAGGACTTGAGACTGGCCATAAACTATGCTATCAATCGAGAGGATTACATATTGCTGAGCAGTCACAACCTGTACCAGCCTAACCCAAGATATGTGCTTCCACAGGTTAACGGAATCAACGGTGACTACGGTGACGAGTATCCTTATGAAGCATTTCCTTTGAAGGGCGATGCTGCCAAGGCAAAGGAACACCTTGCAAAGGCCATGGAAACTTTGGGAGTTTCCGATCCTAAGTCAATTGACGTTGAACTACTGACAACAGATCAAGAGCGTACAAGAATTGAAGCAGAAGTTCTGCAGAATCAGATTCAGTCAGCTTTGGGAATCACAGTTACAATCAGACAGGTTCCTTACAAGCAAAGACTTAAGATGGAATCAGACCACGAGTTTGAAATGGTAGTTACAGGTTGGGTTCCGGACTATCCTGATCCTATGTCATACCTGGAATTGTGGCCCACAAATTCTCCGTACAACCACGGATCATACAGCAGTGCAGTTTATGACGGATACATCAATGATGCTTTAACAAATGCAGATCCGGTTAAGAGAATGGAAGCATTGTTCAATGCTGAGAAAACATTGCTGGAAGACGGAGCCATCGTTCCTCTTCAGCTGAGAAGAAACGCAATGCTTCTGAATCCGAAGGTAAAAGGATTTGAAACATACTTTGTAGGAATTAACTACGACTACATTTATGCAGACATTGAACAATAATTAGAAATCAAATGAAATTAAGGATGATTCTAAAAGAATCATCTTTAATTTTAAAGCTGGCAAGAAAAAAGTTTAAGGAGAATAAAGTTGGAAAGACTTATAAGCTATTTAAATGAAAATAAAATAGAGGGATTTTTTGTTTCCAGACCTCAGAACGTCCGATATCTGAGCAGATACACCGGAGATGATTCATACTTGTTCATTACCGGCAAAGATAAATATTTCATAACAGACCCCAGATACACTGAACAGGCTCAGCATGAATGCCCTGATTTTGAAATAATAAACTGGAGAGAACAGGGAAAGACACTGTCCGGAGCCTTAAAATCTTTGATTGAAAATTCAGCTGTCAGAAATTTTGCTTTTGAAGGAGACTTTGTTACATTCAACATGCACAAGGAGTTTTCTTCGGGATTAAATGCTGAAGCAATCCCTTTGACAGGTGTCATAGAAAATTTCCGCTCCATAAAAACCGCTGAGGAAATTAATTATCTGCGTGCTGCCTGCCAGATAGCAGACAGGGCATTCGACAGAATCATAAAAGACATCCGTGTCGGCATAACGGAAAAAGAACTTGCTTCAAGGCTGTCCCACTACATGGTCATGGAAGGTGCGGACACGAAACCTTACGGCAACATACTTATCTCAGGAAAAAGGACATCCCTCCTGCATGGAATACCATCCAGTAAAACAATAGAATACGGTGACTTTGTGCTTATGGATTACGGCTGCGGGTACAACGGATATCTGTCCGATATGACCAGGACTGTCATTGTGGGAAAGGCAACTCCGAAGCAAAGAGAAGTTTATGAACTTGAAAAGAAAATGCTTGAGGTTTCAACCGCCGCCATGAAGGCCGGAGTACCGGCAACTGACGTCTACAACGCATCGGTGCAGCCAATCATGAACACCGAGTATTACAAGTACCACTACAACGGTATAGGACACGGCATCGGATTATTTGTACACGAAGTGCCTTTCATGGGACCCAGGTCAACAGAAATATTAAAAGAAAACAATGTAATTACCATAGAACCGGGAATATATATTCCGGACTGGGGCGGTGTAAGGATAGAAGACCAGGTTTTGATTACTGAGAACGGCAACGAAGTTTTGACAAGCTCTGCAAGAGACCTTATCGAACTGTAAGCCTCATGGAAAAATATAATAATTATTTCTCAATAAATCAACAGAGGTGATTGTGTGCGCAAATATATATTAAAAAGGCTTGGAATCTCGCTGGTTACCATATGGGTGCTGGCAACGGTCGTATTCATACTTGTCAGACTGATGCCCGGAGATCCCTTCACAAGCGACAAGATGACGCCTGAAATTAAGGCAAACATAGAAAGATATTACGGCTTTGACAAACCATTGATTGAACAATACTTCACTTACATGGCGAACATAGCAAAAGGAGACTTCGGATACTCAATGAAATATGTCAATCAGTCCGTAAACAAGATTATAGCCGATTCTTTCCCCTATTCGTTTGATTTGGGGATGAGGGCCTTGTCCCTGTCCATTTCCATGGGACTGGTGTTCGGTATAATTGCAGCTTTGTACAGGGGCAGGCAGCTGGACTACGTATGCGTAATCATAGCGATAATCGGCACTTCCGTCCCGGATTTCATAATAGGTGCCTTGCTGCAGTACTTTTTCGGCATTAAATGGGGTTTGTTTCCTGTGGCCCAGTATCAGGGTATCAAGTATACCGTACTTCCTTCAGTAGCTCTGGGCTTTTACACACTGGCCATGGTTTCAAGGCTCATGAGGGCAAGCATGCTTGAGGTGGTGCAGCAGGACTACATTAAAACAGCCAAATCCAAGGGAATATCAAAATTCAGGATAACCTACAAGCATCAGATAAGAAACGCCATCATGCCGGTGGTGACAGTCCTTGGTCCCACCGTGGCAAGTGTATTGACCGGAACATTTGTTATCGAATCTATTTATGCTATTCCTGGCATGGGAAAATACTATGTTCAAAGCGTTCAAAACCTGGATTACTCCTTAATACTGGGAATGACAATCTTTTACGGAACCTTCCTGGTATTGGCCAACATGATTGTTGACATTTTGTACGGCGTAATTGACCCAAGAATAAGAGTAGCAGGAAAGTAGGTGAATCATGGAAGAAATGCAAGTAATAAAAGATATTGACGTTTCCAAATTCAAAAGGGTGGGAAAGAATCTTGAGAAGATGGAGGCCATATCCAGGCCGAACCTGACCTACTGGAAGGATGCCTGGAGACGAATCAAGAAAAACAAGGTTGCCTTCACGGGCCTGATGATTTTAATTGTGTACATATTGCTGGCAATATTCGGACCGCTTTTAAGCCCCTATGGATTTAACGACATAGACTCTTCAAAAATGAATCAGTTTATCTCATCTTCCCACTGGTTTGGAACCGACGAACTAGGAAGAGACCTGTGGACCAGGGTGTGGAGAGGAGCAAGGGTATCCCTGGCCATCGGCTTCATATCAACGGTGCTCAATACGGTAATCGGCGGCCTTGTAGGCGGCATGTCCGGATACTACGGAGGCGTGCTGGATTCCGTTCTCATGAGGATAATAGACGTTCTGTATGGGATTCCATACTTAATCATATCCATACTGGTCATGGTGGTCCTGGGAACAGGCATTTCCTCCCTGATCGTTGCCATGGTCATTGTAGGCTGGATAGGCACTGCCCGCTTTGTCAGAGGCGAAGTGCTTCGCCTTAAGGAACAGGACTTCATTGCAGCAGCAAGGGTTCTCGGGATAGGAGATTTTACAATAATCGTCAGACACATCATCCCTAACGTAATGGGTCTGATAATTACAAATTTGACAATGGCAGTGCCAAAGGCTATATTTAACGAAGCTTTTTTAAGCTACATTGGCCTTGGAATCGCACCGCCTGAATGCAGCTGGGGGCTGTTGGCAAAGTCCGGTGTAAAAATGCTGAGAATTTATCCATATCAGCTTTTCATACCATCATTTTTTATATGCACAACAATGCTGGCCCTGAATCTCCTGGGTGATGGTCTGAGAGATGCTTTGGACCCCAAACTTAGAGGAACTGAATAAAAGGCAGGTGTAAAAATGGAAAAAATATTGGAAGTAAATGACCTGAGCTATTCTTTCTGCACGTACGGCGGTGTTGTGCGTGCGGTGAGAGGTGTGAGCTTTGATATAAATGAAGGCGAAATTGTGGGCATTGTCGGAGAATCCGGCTGCGGTAAAAGTGTGACTGCCCAGTGCCTCATAAGGCTTAACCCTGAACCGCCGGGATTTTTTGAAAGCGGTTCAATCAGCTACAAGGGCAGTGACATAACAAAAATGACAGACAAGGAAATGAGGAAAATAAGAGGCGTTGAAATAGGTTTTATTTTTCAGGATCCCATGACCTCATTGAATCCTACCATGAAAATCGGCAAACAAATAGAAGAGATATTCGTGCAGAGGAACCTTTACAGCAAGAAGGAAATGAAAAGCAAGGCGCTGGAAATATTAAAAATGGTAGGCATATCAGACGGAGAAAGAAGATACAACCAGTATCCCCACGAGCTCAGCGGCGGAATGAAGCAAAGGGTAATGATAGCCATTGCTCTTGTGGGAAATCCCGGCATCATCATAGCCGACGAGCCCACTACTTCTCTTGACGTTACCATTGAGGCTCAGATACTGGATCTGCTGAAAGATCTGCAGAAAAAATTGAAGACATCCATAATACTGATTACACATGACCTGGGCGTCATTGCTAAAATGTGCGACAGAGTGCTTGTCATGTATGGAGGAAAAATCGTTGAAAGAGGCACCGTTGACGATATTTTCTACAACACCAGGCATCCGTATACTTCAGGACTGTTGTGCTCAATAGCAAGCCTTGAGACTGAAAAGGATGAGGAGCTTGAACCAATTGAAGGAACTCCTCCCGATTTGTTTTCGCCTCCGCCGGGATGCCCTTTTGCCGCCAGATGCGAATATGCCATGGAGGTATGCTATGAGACGATGCCTTCCGAATACACCGTGACAGATGAGCATAAAACCATGTGCTGGCTGCAGCACGAGCATGCGCCTGAAGTTGTGCTTCCGTGCAAAAAACAACAGAAGAGTGAGGTGCTTCTATGAACACAGAAAAACAGCCTCTGATACAAGTTAAAAATCTGAGCAAATATTTTCACATAAACAAGAAGGAAACTTTAAAGGCCGTGGAAGATGTATCTTTTGACATATACGAAGGAGAAACAGTAGGACTTGTGGGTGAGTCAGGCTGCGGCAAATCAACTACGGGAAGATGCATTGTAAAGCTTTACAACCCTACGAAGGGAACGGTGCTGTACAAGGGTCGTGACATATTCGACAGTAAAAACAAGAATGAAAAGCTTGAATACTGCAAAAATACGCAGATGATATTCCAAAACCCATATTCGTCACTGAATCCGCGAATGACTGTAAAGGACATTGTAGGTGAAGGGATAAGGCTCCACGAAAAAATTTCAGACAAAGAGCTTGATGACAGAATAGAAAGTCTGCTGAAAACAGTTGGTCTTAACAGAGACCACATGTCAAGGTTCCCCCACGAATTCTCGGGTGGACAAAGACAGCGCATCGGTATTGCGCGGGCATTGTCAGTGGACCCGAAATTCATTGTATGCGATGAACCAATTTCAGCCCTGGACGTATCCATACAGGCTCAGGTGCTGAACATGCTGAAGAAGCTTCAGAAGGACAGATCTCTAACATACCTTTTTATAGCCCATGATCTGAGTGTAGTAAAATATATTTCCGACAAGGTTATAGTTATGTACCTGGGAATGATCGTAGAACAGGCTGATGCAGTCGAACTGTATAAAAACCCTCTTCACCCATACACCAGGGCACTTTTGTCAGCCATACCCGAGGCAGACCCAAACATCGCCAAAAACAAGCAGAGGATCATGCTAAAGGGCGAGATACCAAGCCCAATAAATCCAAAGGAATGCTGCAGGTTTGTGGAAAGATGCTCTTATGCAAAGCCTGTCTGTCATGAATCAATCCCGACCCTGAAGCAGTACACAGACGGTCATGCGGCAGCATGCCATTTGCTTTGATTAAAACACAATAATTGATACGTCTTAATAAATAAAAAAGCTTTATGATGAATCTAATCATAAAGCTTTTTTTCTTATTCAGTCTTTATTCCGTTGTTCATCCACTCAATGAACTGGTTTTCGGTTATTATCATGATTCCCAGTTCCTTAGCTTTCTTGTTTTTGGATGAGTTTGAAAGGTTGTCGTTGTTTATGAGATAGTTTGTCTTGCTGGTCACGCTTCCGGTGACTTTTCCGCCTCTTTTTTCGATCTCTTCTTTCAATTCATCCCTGTTTTTGAACTGTTCCACGGAACCCGTTATTACAAAATTCACACTTTCAAATATCTGCTTGGCTGTGTTTGATTGTTCTTCCTCAAACTCGACTTCCCTGAGCAAATCTTCTACTATCACTTTCTTTTTGGGGTCCCTGAAGAAGCTTACATAGGCATTTGCCATTACATCGCCAATGCCGCTTATGCCGGTCAGTTCCTCAAATGCTGCTCCCTGAATATGGCTCCAGCTGTTTTGGAACTTCCTGCTGATAAGCTTGGCAGTGGAAACACCGACGTTGGGTATTCCAAGGCTGTACAAAAGCCTTGAGACAGTTGTTTTTCTAGCTTTGTTAATTGAATCGGCCAGATTCTGGAATGACTTTTCGCCGAAGCCTTCCATCTCTACAATTTCATCCTTGAATTTCTCCACGTGAAAAATATCTGCCAGTTCTTTTATGAGCCCCTTTGCAATGAGCTTTTCCAGAGTGGCTTCCGAAAGTCCCTCTATGTTTATGGCATCTCTGCCCACAAAGTGAGTGAAGGATTTTATCTGCTTTGCAAGGCACTCATCGTTCATGCAGTACAGCGTCTTTATGTCATTTTCGTTCCTTATTCTTGTTTCTCCGCCGCAGACAGGGCACGCTTCAGGTACCTGAACATTTCCGCTCCTGGTCAGATTTTCGGAAATCTGAGGAATTATCATGTTGGCCTTATACACCCTGATAGTGTCCCCGATGCCAAGCTCCAACCCCTCCATTATGCTCAGGTTATGGACGCTTGCACGGCTTACGGTTGTTCCTTCAAGTTCAACCGGCTCAAACACCGCGATAGGATTTATGAGACCGGTCCTTGAAGCGCTCCACTCTATTTCAAGCAGTTTTGTTTCCTTCAGCTCATCCTGCCACTTAAATGCTATGGAATCTCTTGGAAATTTCGCTGTATTGCCCAGTGATTCACCGTAAGCAATGTCATCGTAGGTGAGAACCAGTCCGTCCGATGGAACATCATTTTCCTGCACATGTTCCGCGAACCACTGGACATTTTCCTCAAGACTTTCCTGGTTCACCTTCCTGAAATCCACAACCGAAAAGCCCTGGTTCTTAAGCCAGTTCATTTGTTCAATCCTGGAATCTGATCTGTCCGCTCCTTCCGAAGCAACCATTGAAAAGGCGTAGAAGCGAACATTCCTATCTGCCGTAACCTTATTGTTAAGCTGCCTTACGGAACCGCTGCAAAGGTTCCTGGGGTTCTTGTACCTGGCGTCGGCATCCTCTATGCCGCTGTTTATTTTTTCGAAGTCCCTGTAGGTGATGACTGCTTCTCCTCTGATAATAAGCCTTCCCTTGAACGGTATGGACAACGGAACGTTCACAAACACTCTGGCGTTGTTCGTAACAACCTCGCCAATTTCCCCGTTGCCTCTGGTAACGGCTTTTGTCAGTTTTCCGCCCTCGTAGGTCATTACTATCGTAAGGCCGTCTAGCTTCCAGGAAAGCACGCCTTCCTTGTTCCCTATCCAATCCTTCAGCACGGAGACATCCTTTGTCTTGTCCAGCGACAGCATTGGTTTTTCATGGCGCTCCTTGGGAAGATTTGAAAGAAGCTCGTAGCCCACATGAATGGTGGGACTGTTGGACAGCACGGTTCCTGTTTCATTTTCCAGCTGCACAAGCTCGTCATAAAGTTTGTCATATTCAAAGTTTGACATTATTTCCCTGTTTTCCTGGTAATATGCCTTGCTGGCTTCGTTAAGCAGCTTTATTTTTTCTTTCATGAGCAAAAGTGTATCCATACTTCACCCTTCTATTGTATTTTCTCAATTGGAGCATAGCCTAAAATAACATTTTTTATTCCTTTATTTTCAAAAGCGATAACTGCAATTGTTTCGCTTCCGTCCATCTTCAGCTGCACTACGGTGCCTTCTCCCCAAGCCTTGTGCATTATCCTGTCGCCTGCCTGTATGCTGTCTGACTTGAGCTTCGGCTTCTTTTCAGGTTCCTGGTAAGATGATCCTCCCTTGAAAAATGTGTCCTTAACAAAGGACGGCATCTTTCTGCCTGCGTTTTGGTCACTCTTTTCCATGGCTTCAATCTTTCTGGCTGCAAATGCCAGCGGATTGTCCTCTTCAATGCATTCCCTTGGAATTTCTTTCAAAAACCTTGACCGCGCCTTCATTTCATGGCTCCCGAAACGCATCCTGTCGTTTGCATGGGTGATGAACAGCTTCCTTTTGGACCTGGTGATGGCTACATAGAATAGCCTTCTTTCTTCCTCAAGGCTGTCTTCACTCTCCTCATCCTGGTGGATTATGGGGAATGTTCCTTCTTCAAGTCCCGTTATGAACACCGTGTCGTATTCCAGACCTTTGGCGCTGTGAACGGTCATGAGTGTAACGCAGTCACTTTTTTCGTCTGTCTTGTCCACATCGGCCAAAAGCGAAACGTGAGCCAGAAAATCCTCCAGGCTGTTTTCCTCGTATCGTTCCTCAAAGTCCTTGGCTGCAGAGAGGAATTCATCCACGTTTTCAATGCGGCTCCTGCCTTCAACCGTATCATCCTCTGCCAGCATGGATTTGTATCCTGTGTCTTCCAGTGCTGCCTGAATGAACTGGGAAACAGGCATGACATCCTTTTTAATCATGAGCGTTTCCATCATGGTTACAAATTCTTCTATGCTCCTGGAAGCAGACGGTGTGAGCCCCAGCTCAGAAGCATCAAAACATGCTTCAAACTTGGATATGGACTTTTCGTTTGAATATTCGGTTATGGTTTCCAGTGTCCTGGCGCCTATCTTTCGTTTAGGTACATTGATTATCCTGTCAAAGCTAAGCCCGTCCTTCTGGTTGTATATGAGCATCAGATAGGCTACAATATCCTTGATTTCTTTTCTTTCGTAGAACTTCAGTCCTCCGACGATCTTGTAGGGTATGCCTTCGCGCAAGAGACCTTCCTCCAGCGCTCTTGACTGGGCGTTGGTCCTGTACAGGACGGCCATTTCCGAATAGCTCACATTGTTTTCCCTGTTTTCTTTCCGCATGGCGGCTGCAACTGTGAAGGCCTCGTCCTTTTCATTGTCAGTCTCGAAAATTCTTATGAGGCATCCCTCTGCAAGGTCCGTGTACAAGTTTTTGCCTTTTCTCTGGCAGTTATTTTTAATTACTCCATTGGCTGCACTTAAAATAACGCTGGTGGAGCGGTAATTCTTTTCAAGTTTGACGGTTTTGGCACCTTCAAAATCCTTTTCGAAATTGAGGATGTTGTTTATATCGGCTCCTCTCCAGCCATAGATTGACTGGTCCTCGTCACCCACCACAAACACGTTGTTGTCGCCGTTTTTCTTCATTCCCAGAATCTTAACCAGATTGTACTGAACATTGTTTGTATCCTGGTACTCGTCTACAAGTATGTACTTGAATCGCTCTCTGTAGCTTTCCCGAATGTCTTCCTCCCGTTCAAGAAGTTCCAGCGCCTTAATTAAAAGATCGTCAAAATCAAGGGCGTTGGCTGTCTTGAGCTTCTTTTCGTACAGCTGGTAGACTTCTCCCACATTTCGGTGGTAAAAACTTCCGTAGTGCTCAGAAATGAACTTGTCAGGATTGACGCGCTTGTTCTTTTCGTTGCTTATGATGGCCTTTATGGTGCTTGAGTTGTATTTTTTCACATCAAGATCAAGTTCCTTGATGCAGTCCTTTATAAGAATTTTCTGATCGTTTGTATCGTAAATGATGAAATTGCTGTCGTATCCAATTCTGTCTATGTCTTTTCTAAGTATTCGCACACAAACGGAGTGAAATGTTCCGATCCACATCCTGTCTACCGAATAGTCGATGAGACGGGATATTCTTTCTTTCATTTCATTGGCAGCCTTGTTGGTGAAGGTTATGGCAAGAATCTCCCAGGGCAATGCTTTGTTTGTTCCTATCAGATATGCAATTCTGTGTGTCAGAACCCTTGTCTTACCTGTGCCGGCTCCTGCAATCACCAGAATCGGCCCCTTATCGTGAGCTGCAGCTTCTCTTTGCTTATCGTTTAATGTATTTAATAATTCCATTTTTCCTCCGCCTTAAATATTGCTTAGCTTATAAATTATATCACAGTAATGGACGTCCCTCAATTCATTTCTTTTTGCGGTTCTTCATAAATCTTGCTTATTTTTGGTGAAGTTGTCCACAGAAATACAAAAATTTAACATATTCATGAACAATTTTGTTTACGGCAAATAAATTACGGTATAAGTATTATAAGCAATCTTTTATATCATAGGAGGAGGCCATGAAAAAATTATTAGTCCCTGTTGACGGTTCAGCCGCTTCTCAGAAAGCGGCAGCAAAAGCATTGGAAATAGCCAGAAAATTTCAATCCAGCGTGATGTTCATAACCGTCACATTGGAACCAGACATTTCAAAGTACAACAAATTCGGGGTGCTCATAGATCCCGACATGAAAAAGCTGAAGGAAAAGATGAATGAGACCGAAAAAAAAATGCTCGACTCCATAATCAGCGGACTTGACTGTTCAGACGTTGAAGTCGGAAAGAAAGTCCTAGCCGGCGTTGCCTATGAAGAAATATTAAAAGAAGCTCAAGAAGGCAACTACGACATGATAGTTATCGGACAAAGAGGATTTACAAAAGTTAAACGTTTCTTTCTGGGCTCTGTGGCATACAGGGTAGTGTCCGATGCCTCCTGTCCGGTCCTGGTCGTTCACGAATAAACTGTTAAATATAGACAAATGCAATAAGAGAGGTGGTATTATGAAAAAGATTCTCGTCCCCATCGACGGGTCCGAAGCTTCAAAAAAAGCAGCAGAAAAGGCAGTCTCCATCGGAAAGATGATTGATGCCGAAATGACGTTCATAACAGTGGCTAACCTTCCGACGGAAGACAAATATTCATACTTCGGTATGGCAGTAGAAAACGCGTTCATTGCAAACCGCAAGAACATGCTTAAGCAGCTTATCTACGAGGAAGGGCGCATGCTTGACATCATGGTAAGAAATCTTGACACTGAAAACCTGAAGGTGGTCAAAAAGGTTGTTGTAGGCGTTCCGGCTGAAGAAATTGTTAAGATTGCAGCTGAGGAGAAGTTTGATTTCATAGTTATTGGTAGGCGTGGTTTTTCAAAGATTGAAAGGTTCTTTGTAGGTTCTGTTACCCAGAAGGTAATCTCATCAGCACCCTGCCCTGTAATGGTCATAAACGTATAAATAAAAATAAGTCCTGGGAATGGACTTATTTTTATTTGTTCTGTTTGGGGTATTTTGGGGTATTTTATGGTTATTGTTGTCTGAATATGTCCATCAGTTCTTTGCCCATTATTGGTTCATACTCTGTATATACTGACTGAACCTTGTCTCTGAACACTCCCATTTGTTCCGGTGTAAGTTCGTTTACCTTTACTCCGCCGTCAGCAAAATTCTTTAAATGAACTGAATCCAGTTCCCTTGTTATTTGTCTCTGGTACAAGCATGCTTCTTTTGCCGCATCCATCAATATCTGCTGAGTTGCAGCATCAAAACTTTCAAATTTGTCCTTGTTCATACCAAGGATTATAACGTCGTATGAATAGTTCCAAATTGTAATGTATTTCTGAACTTCATTAATTTTGGATGATGCTATTGTATCAAGAGGATTTTCCTGTCCGTCGATTGTTCCCTGCTGCAACGCTGTGAAAACCTCTCCAAAGTTCATGGTTATCGGGTCAGCACCTAATGCTTTAAAGAGAGATATAAACATTTTGATTCCAGGTATTCTCAGTTTCATACCTGCAATATCCTGAGGGGTTTCAACCGGTCTTACATTGTTTGTAAGCTGTCTGAAACCATTTTGTCCGAATCCCAGTCCAACTATGTTTTTTTCAAGCAATATTTTGTTTAAAGCTTCGCCACCGGCTCCATCTATTATCTTATCTGCTGTTTCAACGTCAGGAATTAAGAAAGGCAAACTTACAACTCCGAATCTTTCATCCATTACTGAGTAGATGATGTTGGAGTGGAATGTTAAGTCAGTTGAACCTGACATGAGCATTTCTATACCCTTGCTTTGGTTTCCGCCTGAAAGCTGATCATTGGGGTATATCTTAATTTCAATTTGTCCGTTTGTTTTCTCGGCAACGATTTCAGCAAATTTGGCTGCACCTTTTGCCCAGGTTGATGTGTCAGAAGCCGTAACGCTCATTTTTAAAGTTTGTTTTTCTACCTTAGGTGCTTCTGCTGCAGGTTTATCTGCTGCAGGTTTTTCTGCCGGCTTTGATGAACATCCGGTTAATCCAATGCTTAAAACTAAAGCTGCTACCAAAATAAGTGATAATATTTTTTTCATTCTCATATCCTCCCAGATTATCATTTTTTCAATATTATCTCACTAATCAAAAACAGTTTTATATTGCTTGATTTGTTCTCCTTTCTATTTAATCCCATATAGGGAATATATTCAGTAAATAGCGGCTGTGAATTCGATTTCCTGCGTTTTGCTGGCATTACGCCACCTGACAAATACTGTCCTGAAGCTTAGCTGATCGGATGTTCAAATGAATATTTGATCAATTTGAATCCGAGTGCATGGCAATCGTTTTCTTTTTACGTGGACTACAATAAAGGACGGCCACAACGTCAATTATATTTAGAAAATGTTTGCAAAATGCGTGCCAACAACTAAAATCCATGTATTTCAACATATTTCTAATTATATTAACATTTTTTGTGCTAAAAATTTTAGCACATGCTAATTTTTTGAGCATATTGTTGTTTAAATATTAAACATTTCGAATAACTTTTATTTGATGCAGCGGAGAATCCTCTGAGGATTCTCCCCCTTCATCTTGGAAATAATACTAATTATTATGGAACCAAAATTACCTTGCCGCCTATACCCTTTTCGGAAATGTCAAATCCTTCTTCAAATTCTTCAAGCTTTAGAACATGAGTTATTACTGGATCAATATTTATAAGCTTCTTATCCAGAAGATTGGACATGACAGTCCATGTTTCAAACATTCTTCTGCCGTGGATGCCTATTATTTTTGCTTCCTTGAAAATAACCTGTGAACCCAAATCTATTTCCAATGGTCTTGAGGGAAGTCCTATAAGAGCTACCATACCGCCTTTTCTGAGGCCTTTAAATCCATCCAGAATTGCTATGGTGCTTCCTGATGCGTCTATAAAAGCATCAACTCCCACACCGTTTGTAAGTTCCTTAAGTCTGTCTGCAGAGTTTTCCAGCGAGGAGTTTATTATTTCTGTAGCACCAAGTTCCTTTGCTATTCCCAGTCTGTATTCGTTTATGTCGATTGCGTAGACATTTGCCGCTCCAAAAGCCTTGGCTGTGTTTACGGCCATGAGACCTATGGGACCGCATCCGATGACTGCGACGTTCTTTCCTGAAGCCTGCACTTCAACACAGGACCTTACGGCCGTACCCAGCGGCTCAAGCACTGCGCCTACATTGGGGCTTATTGTTTCAGGAATTTTTACCGCACACACTGCCGGGATTTTGGAATATTCAGCAAAACAACCGTTTGTATGAACTCCGTACAGCTTTAAATTCTGACAGATGTGCTGTTCACCGTTCTTGCACTGGTAGCAATGTCCGCAGGGTATGTGAGTATCGCATGCCACATAGTCTCCCACCTTCAGAGTCTTGACTCCGGGTCCCACTTCAACAACTTCAGCGCTGCATTCATGTCCCAGTATAGTGGGAAGGCCGATGTTGTTGTTCTGAGCCCAGCTGTTCCAGTTATAGATGTGCTGGTCTGTTCCACAGATGGCTGCAGCCTTGATTTTTATAAGTACTTCGCCTTCTTCAAGAAGGGGCATGTCAACATCCTTCAATACTGCTCCTTTGCCCTGGTTTTCCTTCACTACTGCTTTCATAACTTTCTCCTTAATTGATTTAGAATCAGCTATACCAGCTATTCCTTTTCAAACTTAAACTGCACTTGATTAAATGTTGTTTATTTTATCTTAAACAGTTTAAATCCTGTCTGCTCGTCAAACTGTCTCTTGTACTCTGCATTTTCAATTTCATGAATGACAATTTCTGCTGTAGCTGCAACTCTGTTTCCGCCTTCAACAAAATGTCCTCCGAACACTCTCATGTATTTGTCGCTTACCAGCATATGAAGGTGAATGGACAATTCTCCGCTGTCTTCAGTTCCTATGAGGCCTTGTCCAGCCAGTAGTTCCAACGGTCCTTCCACATCTGTGTTTTTGCTGTATACAAAACCTATCTGTGCTTTTTCTTCAGGTATGGCATAGATGAACCTTCCTGTGTCCAGGCTTCCCAGGAGACTTGTTATGTAACCGTTCTTAATTCCGTACTCCATGCAGATTTCTTTGATAGCTGTCAAAAGATCTTCTCCTCTTGGAATTCTTCCGACTATTACTCTTTTGATACCTGCTTCTTTTGTATGTTCCCTGACATTCATTTATTTATATCTCCTCGTTTTAAAATTAAAGATGATTATTAAATCCATCTCAAGCCGCTGACAAGTTCCGGTCTGAACCTGAGCTCAGAAGAATCGTCCAGCCTGAGACGGATACATCAATCTTATTATTTTATTCCCATCATGTTAGGCAGGAATGTGATTATTCCAGGCACATATGTGATCAGGAACAACACTATCAACGATGCAATCAGGTATGGCACAACTGCCTTTGAAATCTGTCCAAGACTGATTTTTGATACACCGCAGGCAACATAAAGGTTTACTCCAACAGGAGGTGTAATCATTCCTATAGCAAGGTTTACTGTCATTACAACGCCCAGAGCGATCGGATCGTATCCCAGAGCAGTAGCAACAGGAAGCATTATAGGTGTAAAGATGTAAAGAGCTGAAGTAGCATCCAGGAAGCATCCTGCAATTAAAAGTATGATATTTACTATTAACAGGAATACGTACTTGCTTCCTGATACAGCCAGAAGCAGATCGCTGGCCATGTCTGAAATACCTTCTGTTGTGCAGAACCATGCGAACAAGCTGGCAGCAGCAACTATGAACATTACTATTGCAGAACCAATTGCAGATTCAACCATTAGATTGTACAAATCTTTCAATCCAATCTTTCTGTAAACGAACATACCTACCAGTATACCGTATACGGCTGCAACAGCAGCAGCTTCGGTAGGTGTGAAGAATCCTCCGTAAATTCCTCCCAGTATAATTATAGGCATCATCAGACCCCAGATTGCATCCTTGAAAGCCGCTGCTCTCTCTTTAGCGGAAGCCTTCGGCTGAGGATCGATATCCATTTTCTTAGACATCATGAGGCTGGCGATTATCAGCGCTGTACCCATAAGCAAACCAGGAACAATACCTGCCATGAATATCTTGCCTATTGAAACTCCGGCAATTGCACCGTAAACAACGAACGGTATGCTCGGAGGAATAATAACTCCTATACCACCGGCAGTAGCCATAAGAGCTGAAGACATGCCTTTTGAATAACCTGAATTAATCATCGCCGGAATAATAATTACTCCCAGTGAAGCAACAGTTGCAGGTCCGGAACCTGAAATTGCTGCAAAGAAACATGATGTTACAACGCCTACTATGGCAAGACCACCTGTCTTGTGTCCAACAAACTTGTTGGCAAGATTAATCAGCTTGTCTGATATTCCGGCTTTTTCCATGGTGTTTCCTGCAAGCATGAAGAATGGAATTGCCAGGAGCGTAAACTTGCCTATGTTTGCGTATATCTGCATGGGGAACATGTCCAGAGGCAACCCTGATACCAGCATTGCAATAAGAGATGATACACCAAGGCTAAGAGCTATAGGCACGTTTAAAAGTAAAAATCCGGCAAAGGAAGCAAATAATAATGCAGCTACATTCATTTTACTTTACCTCCTTTTTTGAGTTTAAAAATATGTTAATAGTCCATTGAGTAAATCTTATGAGTATGAAGAATCCGCCTACAGGCAAGAACATTCCAAACCACCACTCCGGCCATCCAAGGGATGGTGTTTTGATGCCCATCAATATTTCGCCTTTAACCATTACCAAGCCATACTTAATCATGAAAAACGAGAAAAATGCCGCTGCTGCCCAAGTTATTAATGATACGTATTTCTGTAACTTCTTGGGCAATAAATCGGTCAATACGCCTAAGCCCAAGTGACCGCCTCTTTTTGCTGCTGCTGCTGATCCCAGCAATGTTATGAGAATGAACATTGATGTGGTTAATTCCTCTAAGAAAGACATTGACAATCCCAGGAACTTTCTTGAAATTACATTTATAACCGTGATAAAAGTCATTACTGTCAGTCCGAAAGCCATGATGTAATTCTCAAAATCATTGAAAAACTTTTTCATTGCTACCTCCGTTTACCTATAATTAAAATTTTTTTCTAAGTCCGAAGACTTAGAAAAAAATTTTTAAATCATTACTGTTATCTGAAAGCATCTATAAGGTCTTTTCCCATTATTGGTTCATACTCTGTGTAAACTGACTGAACCGCTTCCTTAAATGCTGCTTTTTGTTCATCTGTAAGTGTGTTAACTGTCATGCCGCCGTCAATGAATTGCTGAGTCTGTGTAGCAGCCTTTTCTCTGTTGATTTGTCTTTGGTAAGCAATTGCTTCTTTTGCAGCATCTTTTATGATTTGTTGATCTTCTGCGCTGAAGCTTTCAAACTTATCCTTGTTCATACCAAGTACGATTGAATCGTATGCATAATTCCAAACAGTCATATATTTTTGAACTTCATTGATTTTAGAAGATGAAATAACGTCTGTAGGATTTTCCTGGCCGTCAATTGTTCCCTGCTGTAAAGCTGTAAATACTTCGCTGAAGTTCATTGTTATAGGGTCAGCGCCTAAAGCTTTGTACAGAGAGATAAACATTTTAATTCCAGGAATTCTTATTTTCATACCTGCCATATCTGCAGGAGATTCTATGGATTTCTTGTTGTTTGTAATCTGTCTGAATCCGTTTTCACCAAATCCAAGACCTACGATGTTCTTTTCAAGCAATATTTTATTTAATGCTTCTCCAGCTTCGCCATCAAGCAGCTTGTCAGCAGTTTCTGTATCCTGAATTAAGAATGGTAAGCTTACAACTCCGAATCTTTCATCCATTACAGAGTAGATGATGTTTGAGTGGAAAGTCAAATCTGTTGAACCTGACATAAGCATTTCAATACCCTTTGATTGGTTACCTCCGGAAAGCTGGTCATTAGGGTATACTTTTACTTCAATTCTGCCATTAGTTTTTTCACTTACTATTTCAGCGAATTTTTTAGCTCCTAAAGTCCATGTTGACGTATCAGATGTTGTTGTACTGAATTTTAAAGTTACTTTTTCCCCTGTTGATCCGGCAGGCTTATCTCCGGCTGGCTGTTCCGATTTGGAAGAGCATCCTGTCAAGCCTACACTTAATGCCAATACTGCTACAAGTATAAGGGATATTATTTTTTTCATTACTTTTGGTCCTCCTAAAATGTTTTTATTTACGCGTATATTATATGCAATTGATATGCCAATATTAGACCCAAATCATCAGAACCCGTCAGATTGAGCATTGTTTATTTTATATCAGCTGCAAAAATTGTTTTTATAAACTGTCGCTTTATTGAATGTTAATTTTTTGTGCACTCGAATGTGCATTTTTTTAGCAGTGCGAATTTTTTTAGCACTATTATTTTACACTTCAAGATTGTACTTCTTCATCTTGTTGTATATGGTGTTTCTGGTTACCTGCAGAAGGTTTGCAGTTATGGTTATGTTGCCGCCGGATACGAGCAGAGCCTTTTCAATTGCTCTCTTCTCCATGACTTCAAGAGGCTCTATATCCTTTTCGGATACAGTTTCCGAAGCAGCTGCAGAAGAAACCTCTGCAGGCACAGAAGTGTTTGTAATCCAGCCGTCATTGAATATCTCGCTTTCAGTGATTACCTCCCCTGAACACAGGTTTACTGCTCGTTCTATGGTGTTCTCAAGCTCTCTTATGTTGCCCGGCCAGCTGTAGCTCATGATTTTCTTCATGGCTCCGGTTGATATGTCTCGGACATTCTTGTGAAGGTAGTTGTTTATTTTGTTTATAAAGTGGTGAATGAGCTCGTGTATGTCTTCCTTTCGCTCCCGCAGCGGCGGAAGATTCACGTGGAGGACATTTATCCTATAGTACAGGTCTTCCCTGAACATTCCTTTTTTGCACAGTTCCAGAAGGTTCTTGTTAGTGGCCGCAATTATTCTGACATCCAGGTCAAACACGTTGTTTCCGCCTATTCTGGTAATCTTCCTGTCCTGGATTACCCTTAAGAGCTTAACCTGCATGTCCACCGGCATTTCACCGATCTCATCGAGAAAAATAGTTCCTCCGTCAGCAAGCTCAAACTTGCCCACCCTTCCCTTGGTGGAAGCCCCTGTAAACGAACCGGGCTCATATCCAAACAGTTCTGATTCAAGAAGTTCTCTCGGTATAGCTCCACAATTTATGGACACGAAAGGCTGCTTTCTTCTTTCACTGCAATTGTGAATGGAATGAGCAATCAGTTCCTTTCCCGTGCCGCTTTCGCCGGTGATTAAAATGTTGGAAAGGCTGCTTGCAGCTGCCTTTGCAGTGTTAATGCACTCCTGAAGCTTGCTGCTTGTACCGATAATGTCCTCAAAGCTGAAATTTGCATATGCACCTGTCATTTCATTGAGCAGTTTGTTGACTCTTTTAATCTTCCTGAAGGTATCAACCACAGTGACTATGTTTCCGTTTTCGTCCTTTATCGGAACAGCCGTCTTAATAAAGTGTATTTTGTTTCCTGCAGTGTTTGTGAGCAGGAATTCTTTATCGATATAGCCCTTGCCTGTCTTGAGAACGTCAAGAACCACTGGCTTGAAGTCAACAACATTGGATATGTGCCTGCCTATGGAACTTTCCCTGTCAACACACAATATTTCAGCACCAACCTGATTCATGAAAGTAACAAATCCGTCCTTGTCCACAGTAAGCACACCGTCTGTGAGCGTTTCAACTATGGCGCTTTCGCATTTGTGTTTTTCTGCTATCGCTTTGTTTATTTTTTCCGCTTCATACCCCACGGTGATGGTTCTTGCATAACCGGCCAGGACGCCCAGGGCATACCTGCTTGCGTTTTCTTTGAGCCCAATAGCAGACAGAACCCCAACTACTTCATCCTGACTTTTGATTGGAGCACTCATGGTTGTATAGTTGTGATAGCAATCGCAGTAATGCTCTTCACCCGTAAGACAAATGGGCTTGTTTTCAATCACCGAAGTGCTTATGGAAGTGTTCCCGTTGAATTTTTCATTAAACCTTCCACCCAAAGGCAGATTGATTCCCGCATCCGGACTGTAGCCGCCACATTTTCTTTCCTTCAGTATGTAGCCGTCCTTGTTTACCAAAAAGACCGAAATAAAAGAATCCATGTATTCACACAGGCTGTCCATCACCTTTTCTGATTGCTTCAATAAATCACTGTTTTCAGACAGAAGAAAATCCAAATCAAATGCAGATATGTTAAAATAACACACATTACTATCCTTGTCCGTCTTTAATGCTTCGCACCTTTTCAGACCATTTACTACATAATCTGCATAAGTTTTGGACAATAAATTTACCACAAATATCACTCCTTTTGGTGAAATCATTTTCCATTGCTCAATTATTATACACCAAAAGAAAATTCAAGTCAATATTAATAGATTTTTAACAATATTTATTACATAACTATGCGTTTTCATCAATTTTATACAAATATTTCTAATTTTTACTTATCTTTACACTCATGCGCTTTTCATAAATCTTTGCAACAGCACAATGGTCCTCGTTTATTCTTCCGTCACCTTCAAGTTCATTCATGTAATCAAGAACCATTTTTGACATGGGTATCTCAATTCCCATTTCTCCTGCCAGCTGAACCGCATTCTTAAGGTCCTTCTGGTGAACGGCTACCCTGGCGCTTGCCTCATAGTTGCCGCTAATGAGTTTGGGAGCCTTGGAGCTCAATACCGCACTTCCTGCAAAGCCATCCTTTATAGCTGAAAACAAAGCCTCAGGATCAAGTCCTGCCTTTACTGCAAAAGCAAAAGCCTCACCAACCGAAGCAAGATTGCAGCCTACTATCATGTTGTTGGCCAGCTTTGCAACAGCACCGCAGCCGGTTTTACCCAGATATGTGACGTTTGCTCCTACGCAGTGCAGAAGCGATTCAACTTCATCAAATATTTCCTTGTCTCCGCCGCACATGATTGCCAGAGTTCCTTCAATTGCTCCTGCTTCTCCGCCGCTTACAGGCGAATCTATTAGGCTTATGCCAGCCTTCATGGCTTCGTAATACATTTCCCTTACAACGTTTAGAGCTGTTGAGCTTAAATCAACTATGACAGTCCCGCTCCTTGCGAAGCTGATAATATCCTTAATGGTGGATTTAACCAAATCATTTGTTGGCAGGCATAAGAAAATTACATTGCAGCTTTTGATTATATCCATGGTGTTGTCCACAGAAATTCCGCCATGCTCTACAAATATAGCTCTTTTTTCTTCGACCACGTCAAATCCCATGATTTCGCGCCCGCTTTTTTTCACCAGGTTCAGGGCCATGGGCAGTCCCATAATACCCATTCCGATAAATCCTATCTTCTTCAAAAAAACAACTCCTTTTCTTCGATTTTGTGAAAATCTTAAGGATACAGCATCAGGTGTATCACCTGATGCCGTATCAAAATGTTTATCTGTTAGGTACGTGGATTGCTCTTTTTTCAACAGCCAATGCTGCTTCCTTAATGGATTCTGCCACTGTCGGGTGAGCATGAATTGTAGCAATTACTTCATCTATGGTAGCTTCAAGACCGATTGCCAAAGCCAGCTCGCCTATAAGGTCCGTAGCTCTGGGTCCCAGAATGTGCGCTCCCAAAATTTCCTTGTATTTCTTGCCTGCTATTATCTTGACCATGCCGTCTTCACCCATGATCATGGATTTTCCGTTTGCTGCCAGCGGGAATTTTCCTACGATGTAATCTACTCCTTTGGCCTTTGCAGCTTCTTCAGTCAATCCAACAGATGCAAATTCAGGCTTTGTATAAACACATGAAGGATTGGTGTTGCTGTCAAAAACACTGTTGTGTCCAAGTGCATTTTCTACTGCAACTTCTCCCTGTGTGGAAGCAATGTGAGCAAGCATTATCTGGCCGATGCAGTCTCCGATGGCATAAATGCCCGGAACGCTTGTTTCCATTTTTTCGTTTACGGTGATTCTGCCTCTGTCGTTTGCAATTCCTGCCTTTTCAAGGCCTATTTTCTCGGTGTTTGTTCTTCTTCCGATTGATATGAGCGCCTTTTCACCGGCAAACACCTGTACTTTTTTGTCACTCATCTCAACATTCACTTCAACGGTGTCTCCGGCATCCTTAAAGGACATTACTTTTGCTCCCGTGTAAATTTCAACGCCTTTTTTTGCAAGCTTGGCGCGAATCATCTTCGTGAGCTCGCCGTCCATCATAGGAAGTATTTCATTGAGCATTTCAACTATTACGACCTTGCATCCCAATGTGCTGTACAGTGTTGCTATTTCAACTCCGATAACTCCGCCGCCAACTATTACCATTGACTTTGGAACTTCCTTAAGCTCCAGTGCTCCTGTTGAATCGATGCACTGCTTTGAATCAATTCCCGGAATCGGTGGTTTAGCAGGAATTGAACCTGTTGCTACTATGAACTTGTCTGCTTTGATGATTTCAGTACCTTTCTCTGTCTTTACCTCAATGGTATCCTTGCTGACAAAAGCTGCCTCTCCGAAAACAACTTTTACCTTGTTGGCTGCAAGCAGTCCTTTTACTCCGTTTACCAGCTGTTTTGTCACTGCCTGCTTTCTTTCCTGAACCTTGGCAAAGTCAACCTTAACGTCGCTTGCCGTAACTCCGTACTTGGCACTTTCTTTCAACTCCTCATACAGGTCAGCTGAATGAAGCAGAGCTTTTGTGGGAATGCATCCTACGTTCAAACATGTTCCGCCCAGGTACTGCTTTTCAACCAGTGTAACTTCTCCGCCCAGTTGTGCTGCTCTTATGGCTGCCACGTATCCTCCGGGACCGCCTCCGATTACTACTATCTTTGTCTTATCACTCATGATATTTGCAGTGGTTGCCCACTGAATTTCACTTCCTTTCCTGATTATTTAGAAATGGACAGGCCGCCTGCTGCGGCCTGTTTGTTAAACGTACATGTTGTCAGGATCCTCAAGGTAACCTTTTATTGCTTTAAGGAATTCAGCAGCCTGTGCCCCGTCTACAACTCTGTGGTCAAATGACAAACTCAGCACCATCATTGATGCAGGAACTATTTCATCATTTTCATTTACAATCGGTTTTTTAACGATGCGTCCAACACCCAGTATAGCTGCTTCCGGCAGGTTTATTACCGGTGTGAAGCCGTCGATGTCATAGCTTCCAAGGTTACTGATGGTAAATGTTGCTCCCGCCATTTCATCAGGCGAAAGTGTGTTGGTTCTTGCCTTGTTGATAAGGTCCTTTGCTTCCTTTGTGATAGCCTTCAGTCCTTTACGGTCAGCATCCTTAACAACAGGAACGATAAGTCCGTCTTCAAGGGCTACAGCCACTCCTATATTAACCTTGTCATGTAGTATCATGCTGTCTTCTGTGATTGATGCGTTCAGTTTCGGATAGTTTCTAAGAGCCGTTGCGCACATTTTAACCAGAATGTCAGTGTAGCTGAATCTTACGTCTGCATTTTTGGCGTTCAGTTTGCTTCTCAGTGCTATGGTCTTGTCAACATTAACTTCTGTAGTCAGAGTAACGTGAGGTGCAGTGTTCTTGCTTTGCTGCATTCTCTTGGCAATAACCTTGCGCATGTTGGTCAGCGGTTTAACAACGTCTTTGCTCACAGCTGCCTGAACAGGTGCCGGAGCCGGTGCTGATTTAACCTCAGGTGCTGCTGCTTGTACCTGGGCAGTCTTTGTTTCAGCTGAAAGCACATCTTTTTGAACTATTCTTCCGTTAGGTCCTGAACCTGCCACTGTTGCCAGGTCAACTCCAAGTTCTGCCGCTATTTTCTTGGCCAGCGGAGATGCCTTCACTCTTCCGCCTTCTGTAATTGCTGCTTGAGAAACTGCTGCTGCAGCCTTTGGTGCCGCTTCCTGCACTGCTTCTTCCTTCGCAGCAGGAGCCTCAGGTGCTGCCGGTGCATCTACCTGTTCGCCTTCTTCTCCTATTATTGCTATTAATCCTTTAACAGGAATATCTTCGCCTTCCTGTGCAACTATTTTCAATAAAACGCCTTCTACTTCGCTTTCTATTTCACTGGAAAGCTTGTCGGTTGTAATTTCAACCAGGACGTCGCCTACTGCCACCTTATCGCCTACCTGCTTTACCCATCTTGCTATGGTGCCTTCCTCCATAGTCAGACCAAGCTGAGGCATTATTATTTCTTTTGCCATTTATATGACCTCCTTAACCTACTTGTTCAACAACTTCTTTACTGCTTTTACTATGTCAGCCGGATGCGGGAAAAATTCATCTTCCAATGTCGGTGCAAACGGAGGTACAACATTCAATGCTGCCACACGAACAACAGGAGAATCAAGTTCATCAAATAATTCTTCAGTTATCTGAGCTGACAGTTCTCCGCCGAAACCGCTTCTCTTAACTCCTTCATGAACAACAACAACATTGTGTGTCTTGCATACGGATTCTTTGATTGCATCCCAGTCAAGGGGCACCAATGAACGAAGGTCCAGAACTTCAACGTCTATTCCTTCCTTTGCAAGCTCTTCAGCTGCTTCCAGAGCAAAGTAAACCTGACGTGACCAAGTTATTACGGTAACATCCTTGCCTTCACGTTTAATATCTGCTTTTCCTAATGGAATAATGTATTCTTCTTCAGGAATTTCTTCCTTCTTTGCATACAGAAGTCTGTGCTCTAAAAATACTACCGGATCGTCATCACGGATTGCAGCTTTTATGAGTCCCTTTGCATCCTTTGCAGTTGACGGGCATACAACCTTAAGTCCCGGAACATTTGTGAACAATGTTTCAAGGCATGATGAGTGCTGTCCTGCATTTCTTCTTCCTGAACCCATAGGCGCACGAAGAACCATAGGCACTGTAACCTGTCCGCCTGTCATGTATCTCATCTTTGCAGCCTGGTTCATGATAGGGTCATAAGAAACACCTATGAAGTCAACATACATAAGTTCGGCAACAGGACGGATTCCTCTCATGGCTGCTCCCACAGACATTCCTAAAAATCCTGATTCACTTATAGGTGTATCAATTACTCTGTTCGGTCCGAATTCTTCAAGAAATCCCTGAGTAATGGCAAACACGTTTCCCATCTTTGCCATGTCTTCTCCGAGAACTATTACATTTTCGTCTCTTAACATTTCCTCGTGTAGACCTTCGCTAATTGCTTTGCTAATGGTTATCTTTTTCATCTTGCAACACACCTCTCATTATCACTTGAATATACGTCTGTTGTAACTTCGCTTGGATCAGGCAACGGAGATTCCAGTGCAAACTGGATTGCATCGTTGATTTCCTTTTCCATTGCTTCTTCTACGGCAGCTATTTCAATTTCTTCTATACCTTCAGCCAACAGTCTTACTCTGAAGGTATCTATGGGGTCTTTCTTTGCCCATTCGTCTGTAATTGCCCTGTCACGGTATGCAGCAGGGTCACCTTCATAGTGTCCTCTCATTCTCCATGTCATGCATTCAACTATTGACGGTCCGTTTCCTTCGCGTGCGTATTCAACAGCCTGTTTAACAGCTTCATACACAGCTACAGGATCATTTCCGTCAACTACAACTCCCGGAATGTTGTATCCCTTTGCACGGTCTGAAATATATTCAACATTTGTTACAGTATGAATGTTTACTGAAACACCATAATTGTTGTTTTCACAAAGGAAGACACAAGGCAATTTCCATGCTGATGCCATGTTAACTGCTTCATGGAATGTTCCCTGGTTTGATGCAGCATCACCGAATATTGCTACCGTTACTTCTTTTGTTCCCTTTATCTTTGAAGCGAGAGCTGAGCCTGCAGCTATTGGAATGCCTGCTCCAACTATACCGTTAGCTCCCAGTATTCCAAGGGATACGTCGGCAACGTGCATTGAACCGCCCTTTCCCTGACAGTAGCCGGTTTTTCTTCCAAACAGCTCTGCCATCATTATTTTTGTATCAGCGCCTTTTGCTATTATTTGGCCATGTCCTCGGTGAGTAGCAGTTATAAGGTCTGTTTTTTCCAGAGCCTTGTTAACTCCTGTAGCAACTGCTTCCTGTCCTATAGAGGTATGAATATTTCCATACAGCATTCCTTTAGTAAAGTATTCTGTCAACTTAGTTTCAAATTTTCTGATTCTGACCATCGTTTCGTAAAAGTCTAGAAGCAATTCTTTTGAATATTTTTGTTTTTTCAAAATTATATACCACCTTTCTCAATTTTTTTCTTTTGTCTAATATCTAGCAATATTTGTGCCAAAAAAAGTTTTAACATTTAGATGGAAACTCGTATTTATGAAACGAACAAAAAATGTTCGAATTCAGGACAATTATAAATTATATTCTTTCATTTTACCGTAGAGAGTATTTCTTCCTATCCCCAGTATCTTTGCAGCCTGGGTAACATTGCCTCCAGTATGCTCCAAGGCCTTCATTACAGCCATGGTCTCGGCTTCCTTTATGGACATTACATGGTTTTCCTTCATCTTGGTGCTTATCCTTGTTATCTTGCTGTGAAGGTGTTCCGGAAGAATCCACTCTCCTTCGGACAGGTAATAGGCATGCTCCACCACACTTTCCAGTTCCCTGACATTCCCCGGCCAGCTCCAGTTGTGTAGCAGTGTTCTTGCTTCCTCTGAAAACTTCCTGCATGTACCGTTTATAAGGTTGTACTGGTTCAGCGTCTGGTTCGCTATTATGTCTATGTCCTTATCCCTATCCCTTAAAGGAGAAGTCTTCAGACAGACAGTGCTTAAAACGCCGTAAAGATCTTCTCTGAAATTATTTTCAACGGTCATTTCCTTAAGATCGATTCCAGAAGTAGATATAATCCTTACATCAATTGGAATTTCATTGAACCCTCCGATTCTTACGACGCATTTGTTCAAAAGGGCGTGACACAGCTTGCTCTGGAGATCCAGGGGAATAAATCCGACGTTGTTTAAAAACAGCGTTCCCCCGTTGGCCAGTTCCATTTTCCCGGGACGGCCCCCTGAATGCTGTTTGGAAAATGAACCTTCTTCGTATCCGAAAAGTTCGCTCTCCAAAAGATTTCTGGGAAGAGATTCGCAGTCTACGATAACAAACGGTCCCCCGCTCCGTGTGCTGTAGTTGTGAATTGCTTGTGCGATTATGTCCTTTCCCGTTCCGCTTTCACCTTCTATGAGTACGGGCTTTTCATTTGAACCGGTAAGTTTGATCATTCTTCTTATTTCCTGTATCTGAGGAGATTCGCCTATTATGTTGAATATGGAATACTTGGCCTGGGCACCCATCATTCTGTTGACCATGGATGTCACTTCCTTGATGTTTCTGAATATATCCAGCACTCCGACCATTTCACCGTTGTCATTCCTCAAGATAATGGCAGTCTTTACAAAATGTATGGTTCCTCTTTTGCTTTTAAGCCTGAATTCCTTGTCCACATAGCCTTTTTGAGTCTTCAGCACATTAAGTATGGTAGGTTCAAAATCCACACCTTCCGTAATATGTTTTCCTATTATATTCTTTTCAATTTTCAATATACGCATTCCAGCCGGATTAATAAAGGTTATAATGCCGTTCATATCAACAGAAAGCATGCCCTCTGAAGAAGCATCTATGAGCAGTCCGCGAAAATTGTTCTGTTTTTCAAGTTCTTTTGTCTTTCTGTTCATTTCAGCCAATGAACCTATGGTTTTGCTTATGATTGAAATAAATGCATTGAACTCATCACACATTTCTTCTTTATACGCTACAATTGTGATGAATGCATGGTTTTCAGAATTACTGCTTACATCATGGGAATTTATGCAGATTTGTCCGAATTCATCAGAAATCAGTTCATTTCCGAACGAATCATGTTTGTTGAGATTTGCTACTTGTATGTCTATAGATTCATTTGTTTTTACTGCTTGTAAATTGTATTTAACGTGCCTGATCAGCGCGTCTGTTTTTTCGGAATCATTGCTTTTTTCAATTGCTAAAACCCTTGAAAGCAAATCAGTAAGCAAGATTACGAAATTTCTGCTGCGAAACTGATGGCAGAATTCCTTTAACATAGGCCCTGCAGATTTAGTCAGCCAATTGTTGTTTTCAACAGTCATTATGATTTGTTCATGTAAATCCGCAACATTAATTTTCATTACCCAATCCTCCAATTGATACCCTTTATGCTAACGCGTGCCGCAAAAATATACAGCAACCCGTTATAATATTTGCAAATTTCATGCCACTTTCTTGGCAGGATTTTTTTCATAAACTTATTCAAATAAACCCAAATTGAAAAAATAGAAAAATCCGCCATCAACAGCCTGCTTATTTTTTGCACAATAAAATGCTCAAATATTTGGCACTGCGCAATTATTTAACGCAGTTATCTGAGCATTTGTACATTAAGGTATTAAGTTAACCGAACAAGCACTGAAGGAATTCGTCTTTTGTTATTCTTCCGAGATAATCCTCTACAGCTACATGGCTCAGTGCAGCCTTTACGTCATCAGCATCGTACCTGACTCCTTTAAGTGTATCCTCAAGAACCGCTACGTCTCCTTTTCCGAAAAAATCCCCATAAATCTTGCAGTTGTCAATCAGGCCGTTTTCAACCTGAAGCCTTGCTTCAACGCAGCCTCCCGCAAAGCGATTATATCCCTTGTAGTTGAATTTCGGAGACCTTCCGTAGTTCCAATCCCATGTGCCGTACCTTTCGTCCACCATTTTCTGGACATTTTTCAAGTCTTCCTGGGACAGGTTGTAATATTCCACGGGCTCGTCGAAATATTCGAATATGTTTTTAAGAAGAAGGTTTTTGAACTCCAGCACATCAATATCTTCCTGAACGTATGCCTTTATGTTTGTTACCCTGCTGGCTACGGATTTGACTCCCTTTGATTCAATCTTGTCTCTCTTGACGTTAAGCGCCTTTGACAGGACATCCAGCTGAGAATCAAACAAAAGCGTTCCATGATTGAGCACTCTCCCCTTGGATATGCTTTGTGCTATGCCGGAAAATTTTTTTCCGTCAATCACAAGATCATTCCTTCCCGATAGGTCGCACTTCACTCCTATTTTTTCCAATGCCTTTATGATAGGCACATTGTAAGTTTTAAAATCTATCATTTCACCGCTGTTAGCCTTTGCTATGAAAGAGAAATTCAGGTTTCCAAGGTCGTGGTACACAGCTCCTCCCCCTGTTACCCTTCGAACAACATTTATGTTGTTTTCCTTAACAAAATCCATGTTTATTTCTTCCACTGTATTTTGATTTTTACCGACTATTATGGAAGGTCCGTTTCTCCACAAAAGAACAAAGTCCTCTTCAGAGTCCAAAGATTTAAACACATATTCCTCAAAAGCAAGATTATAATGAGGATCTGTCGAATTGTTTTCTATAAACTTCATTTCATTCTCCTTTATTATTTTCTATCAAAAAATATGTTCTTTGAACCAACATACAGCGGAATTCCATATACGATTCTTGTTTCTTCCCCCAGGAGGTTCAGTTCAACAGCAGCGACTCCCACGGAATGCATGATTCTGTTGTCAACCCTCTCGTCCATTGCCACGCTTGCAGCAGACCCTACAGCAATTCCAAGGTCCCCTGTGTTCAAGGCGCATGGAACATCCGGATGCTTTAATTTTTCTTCGCAGTTTTTAAATCCGCAAAATCCGCAGTACTTGATTCCAATCGGTTTTATTTTTGTGCCGATGAGCACTACTGCTGTTGAATTCAAAATGTTATCCGCATCCCTCACAAAATATTCCGGACCTGTGCCGTCATTTGCCAACTCCCTCAGCTTCTGGGACATCATAAGTATAGTATCTCCTTCTGCTATTGCTATTTCCAAATTGTCAATACCCTTGGCCTTTGGGGCGGTTCTGGCTGTAGTAATCATTCTTTCGGCTGTTCTTCTGACTACTTCATCTCTTATTTGTGCTTCCATTATAACGCTCATAATAACTCCTCGATTCACATTAAAATAATGTTCCATTTGAATTTATAAAATTATACATTAAAATCAATCCATCAACAAGGTTAATTTAAATTTTGTCCAACTCTTGATATAGCTATGTATGCAAATTCTGTACCATTGACTCTTGTTCAATAATTAAATATTCCTTTTTTAGTACCAATAAACTATTATTAATATTTATTTGCATGTTAATTATCTCCACACTTAAATTTTATTGTTTTATGCCGAAATTAATGTTACATTGCTGGATCAGCAAAATTTGCAAGTCCATCTTGGGCGTCGGAGAGCATATGAAACGCAACAACTGTAGAGATTCGATTTTATTGATGATATTGCTGTACAGCACCTTTTTCACCGCTTCAATTTATAAATCTGATTTTTGGGGAAACATACTGTCACCGATAATCGACGTGATTACATCGGCAGTACTGCTTCACAACCTGCTGCTTCTTAAAAAGGACGAAAAGTCTAACAGCAAAAAAATATGGATCAACCTGTATTTTTCCATGCTATCATGGACCGCTGCAGACTTTATCTGGTCCTTTTATTATTTCTTCACCCCCTTTTCACCTGATAAAAGCATCCTGCTGAAATACATGTACTTCGTACCCAATATGTTCCTTCTGGCTGCAGTTATATTGTACTTCATGGACATATACAGGAAATGGAACATGCTGCAGCTGACACTGGACTCCCTGGCCTTAACACTGTCATCTGTGCTGCTGGTATGGATTGTGTTTTACAAGGGAGACATTCAAATTGTAAAACTTCTTGTTAAGCAGCACATGTTTGAAAACACCATGCTGATATTTGACATTGCCGCACTGGTAATAATGTTCATTTCATACTATTCAATAAGGCAGGGAAAACTCAATAACAGTACGTATCTAACGCTGGCCGGAATCTTTGTATACTACATGGCCGACATGTACTACCTGTACCTGTGCATGCACGATTTGTATGTTCCAAACACCCTCATAGATTCAGCCTACATGCTTGGTTTTCTTTTTATAGCCACCGGATCTATAACAAAAAAATACTCTGACAACTCATCCGTACAGCAGAGGGAAGAAAAACTTATGAATGTGGGCTTCAGGCAAAAGCGGTTCATACTGATGCTTTTCCCTGTTATAGCGCTGTTTTTTGGAAACTTCAGCATTCAGACTGCGGCTTACTTTCTGATTATACTGGCAATCAGGGAAATACTAACCGGACACATACAGCGGTACATAAAAAAGGAGCAGCTGCTTGCCGCAGAAAAGGAAATGAACGTTCTTCTCGAAGAAAAAATCAAGCAGAGAACAAAGGAAATATCAGATGCCTACAAGAAGCTGGAGCTGAAGAACAAGGAACTTGACTTTTTGTCAAACATGGATCATCTTACAAACTTGTACAACAGGCGTTACTTCTTTTCCAACCTTGACAGCAAGCTTCATTCTTTGGACAGTGGCGAAAAGACTGCTCTATTTTACATTGACCTGGATCGTTTCAAGTTCATAAACGACATGTACGGGCATCAGATAGGAGACCAGGCACTGGTTGAAATAGCAAGAAGACTGAAAATGCATGTATGCGGCGACTCAATTCTGGCAAGGATGGGCGGAGATGAGTTTGTGCTGGTGAAACGCGGGTTTTTTGAATATGAGGACATGGAGACGCTAGCCCGGTCCATGGTCAGTGAATGCAATGAACCTATTGAAATAGGTCAATACCTGTTTTATGTTTCAGTAAGCATAGGAATATCCATATATCCGATGGATGCAAAAGACTGCTATTCTCTCATGAGGAATGCGGACTTTGCCATGCACGAAATCAAGGAAAACGGCAAAAATGGATTCATCTTTTTCGATTCAAGAATCAGTGAAAAGATGGGAAGAAAAATAAAGATTGAAAACTTGATCAAGACAGCCGATTATAACAAGGAATTCGAGCTTTACTACCAGCCTCAGTTCAGCACAGTGAACAGGGAAATTATCGGAGCCGAGGCTCTTCTCAGGTGGAAAAGCCGTGAACTGGGAGTTCTTTCACCCACAGAGTTCATATCCATAGCGGAAGAGATGGACTGCATCAGCTCCATAGGAGACTGGGTAATGGAAAAAGCAATCACACAGATTGCACAATGGAATAAAAAATCCCTGCATTTGAAGGTGGGCATCAATGTTTCACCGAAGCAGCTGGACAACAAAAATTTTATAGACAGGCTTACTTTCATCATGAACGAAAACCAGGTTTCCCCTGAACAAGTAGACATTGAAATAACAGAAAATCAGGCCATAGCCGGCGAGTACAGAATAAAGCAGATAGATTCACTACTCAGCGGTCTTGGCGTATCCGTATCCATTGACGATTTCGGCACCGGCTATTCATCGCTGAGCTATTTGAAGATACTTCCCTTTGAACGCATAAAAATAGCCAAGCAGCTCATAGACGTAATTTCATCGGACAACTTTGACTATGAGATAGTGAAGGCAGTAATAATGCTGGCTAAATCCATAGGTATACGAACAATCGCCGAAGGAGTAGAAACCCATGAGCAGCTGGACATACTTGCAAAACTAGGATGTGATGAATTCCAGGGATATTTGTACGGCAAACCCATGAGTGCTTCTGATTTTGAGAAGATGATCAAATCCAATCTGCTCGTTGAAAAAAATATATAAGGTGCTATAATGTAACAGGGGGTATTTAAAATGACAAAAAAAATCATTGCATCATTGTTATTGATTGTGTTTCTGTTTTTTGCAGCTGTTCCTGCGCCTGTCTACGGTGCTGATCAGGACATAAAAAGTCAGACGGAGTTCATGCAGAGGTCACTGAAAAGCATCATGGGCTTCTCAAACGCTTCAGACCTTGTAGTGGATAAGGCCGGAACAACCGTCGAAAACAAAGTGTTCCAAAACCTTTACATTGGTAAATCCGTTAAAAACGGAAAAATTACGTTGAAAAACGTCATCGTGACCGGAGAATTGATAGTGGGAGGAACCGGTCAGAACACGCTGTTCATTCAGGATTCTTCAATAAGCAGACTTTCTGTGGACAAGAGAGACGGAACCGCTAAAATCACAGCGACAGGAAAAACTTCCATAGACCGCATGCTTCTTAAGTCTGATGCGGTTGTGGAGCATCAAAAGCTTACCGGAAGCGGTTTTAATGAAATAAGCATGTACAAGGATACTGCTGTTTCGTTTAAAACCGATACCAAGACTTCATTTGCGTCATCAAACAAAAAAACTGCAGATATAAACAAAACTGGTGCGGTAAAAACGCAGGGCATAGGCGAGACAGACATAACCGCCAAAGCAAGCAGCCAAGGCAATCTCATTTTCTGCAAGCTGAAAGTTGTTGAACCAGAAATAGGAACAATAAAAATTCTTGCCATAGGCAATTCATTTTCCAACGATACCATCAGCATGGTACATGACATCGCCAACTCCGCAGGCATAAGCGTGGTGACGGCAAACCTGAACTTCAACGGCTGTTCTTTGGAAACCCACTGGAAAAACGCCAGCGAAAACAACGCATATTATTCGTATCAAAAATGGACATCCTCACTGATGACATCAGTTCCGAAAAAGAAAATGGAGGATGCGATACTTGATGAAGACTGGGATTACATAATACTTCAGCAGTATTCGGGGTATTCGGGCATTTATTCCACTTATAAGCCATACCTGAGCTATCTGTCGTCTTACGTCAGGAAACTGGCTCCGGACGCAGCCATTGTGCTGAACATGACGTGGGCTTATGCATCGGACAGCTCCCATGCAGAGTTTCACAGGTACAACAGCAATCAGAACACAATGTACAAATCCATAACCAATGCCTACACCCAGGCTTCAAAGGACAGCAAAATAGATATAGTTATTCCCTGCGGCACAGCCATACAAAATGCAAGGACAAGCAAAGTTCTTAACTCCATAGGCAAAGAGCTGACCCGGGACGGTTTTCACCTGGATGAAAAAACCGGAAGATACATAGCAGGCCTCACCGTGTTCGAAACCCTTATTGTAAAAGACATGAAAGTGGACAAAGACCTTTATGAAGATGTTTCATTCGTTCCCGAAGGCACAGACCAGGAAACGGCAAGACTTGCCAAAACTGCAGTTGCAAACGCAGTTAAAAATCCATACAAGGTAACACCGTATAAAACAAAAGCTTATAAGGACTGACCTTATAAGCTTTTATATTAATGTTTTCAAATCCTGTTAGGCGTTCGTTTCTATTTCCCCGGCCTTCATCAAAGCCATCTTAGTCACCAAAGGCCCAATAAGTTCATATATTACCGTACCGCAAAGGATTATAGTTTGAATTTTATAGCCGTAATCCGGAACGATGGATACAGCCATCCCGGCTAGACCTATTGCAACACCTGCCTGAGGTATAAGCGTGAACCCAAGATACTTCTTCACAACAGGCTCAGCCTTGGAGACCTGGGCTCCAAAAGCAGCTCCCATAACCTTACCTACAACCCTGAATATAACATACATAACTCCAATGACGCCAACTGTAGGAAGTATTGTAATGTCAAGCTCTGCTCCCGATATAAGGAAAAACAGAAGATAAATCGGAGGTGTTATCCTGTCAACCTGTTTGAACACCTCTTCACTTAGTTCCGAAATATTTGTAAAAACCGCACCTAAGGCCATACAGGCCAGAAGAGCTGAAAATCCAAGCATGTTCGATATTCCTATGCATAAAAAGACCATTGCAATTGCAACAGATAATCTGTTCCCCTTACCGGTGTACCATGCTGTTAGCAACTTTAAAATAAAACCCAGAAAAGCTCCAAATACCAAAGCTCCCACTATTTCAATAACAGGGTCTGCCAGGGTAGCTAGCATCGAACCGGTTTCAGAAGAATTTAAAGACTTGGCTATGGCAACCGATAAGCCGAAGCACATCAAGGCAACCGCATCATCTATGGCTACAACCGGCAGCAGCGTATTGGTAACGGGTCCCTTTGCATCGTACTGCCTTACGACCATCAGCGTTGCAGCAGGTGCTGTGGCGGCAGCTATGGCTCCCAGAACCAGTGAAAATGCAGTATCATTACCAGTCAGAATCAAAACCAAATCCACAACCAGCACTGCTCCCACAGCTTCAGCAAATGCTATGATTATTGGTGACTTACCGACTTTTTTCAAGTAAGACAATTTAAATTCTGCACCAATGGAAAAAGCGATGAATCCAAGTGCAATATCTGGAATAATCGAAAACTTCTCAACAGCCTCCAGAGTCAGAACATTCAAGCAATATGGACCGGCTATCAGTCCTATTATAATGTACCCTGTAACATTTGGAAATTTAATCTTGTCCATAATTTTGCTTGACAGCAACCCCAAAATTAATGAGATTGCCAAATACAAATAAATATTTAAACCTTCCAAAACTATTCACCAAATCCTTCCACATCTTTAATAGGAATAGAGAACATTATACCCGTATTCGGCTCACTGAAATCACCTATAACCTTCTTTATTGTTTCTCTTGTTTTGTTGACTTGCTCTTCCTTCAGTACAAATATCAGCAGCTTGCTTACCAATTTTTCTTCATCCACAAGCATATGTCTCAACATCCCGAATATTGGAATGTCCTCCATATTTACCAATGCCTTGGCCATGCCGGTTCCTTCAACGATAGTACCGCCCTTAACGCCAGTTTCTGCCAGTTTTTGCATAACTTCATCAACCATGTCAATTTTTTTGAGAATAACCATCAGCATCTCCATATTATTTCACCTTCCATCTATATAATATACTTACGGTTATTAATAATACTACCAGAGAAATAATTTGTCAAATTCAACTAAAAAAACAAGGTATCCTCAGCAGGTACCTTGTTCTCTTTTATGGCTGTTTTCAACGTTTCTTATGACCTTCTTCACCGTATCCTGAATGGTTGTGGTATTCAGAATTTCTATGTCGCAGTAGGATTTGTACAGGAAAATTCTTTCATTGTACAAGTCGTAAAGCCTCTTGGCACCGTTAGCAAGGAGGGGACGGGTTCCGCAGTCTATGTCCTGAATTATTTTTTCCACAGGTCTGTTCAGAAAGATTATAACCGAGTTTTTCTTCAGGAAGTCTATGTTTTCCTTCCTTATTACTATGCCGCCTCCGGCTGCCAGCACGTGAGACTTCACAGAGCTCAGTTTCTTGGCGCATCTGGTTTCTGCATCCCTGAAGCAGTATTCTCCCTGGGCAAAAAGTTCCTTTATGCTTTTTTGTTCGGATCGTTCTATATATTCATCCATGTCTATGAAATTCATATCAAGATTCTGTGACAGCAATTTTCCTATTGTGCTTTTGCCGCTGCCCGGCATTCCAATCAATACTATATTCTTCATACGTCACCTTCTATCGAATAATTTCCCCTTCTCTTTCAAGAATCAAATCCAGAACCACCAGAGCGGCTGCACCGTCAATGACTGGTATTGCCCTGTGCAGTATACATGGGTCGTGGCGCCCAGTAACCTGCAGCGTTGTGTTTTGCATTTCTTCAATGTTCACTGTTTTCTGAGTCTTTGAAATCGAAGGAGTGGGTTTAATTGCTGTCCTGAATTTTATGGGCATTCCGTTTGTTATGCCGCCTAGGATTCCTCCGCTGTTGTTGGTACTTGTAATGACCCGCGTTCCCTGCATCATGTACGGGTCGTTTGATTGGGAACCCTTCATGTTTGCCATGTTGAACCCTTCACCAAACTCGATGGCCTTCACGGCAGGTATGGAAAACATCATATGAGACAATCTGCTTTCAACAGAATCAAAAAATGGTTCGCCGTAACCGGCAGGCACATTCAGAATCAGTGTTTCGGCTACTCCTCCTACGGAGTCACCTTCCTCCCTGGCTTTCAGAATCTCCTGCTGCATGTTTTGTGAAGCTTCATCTCCGATTACGGGAAACTCCTTGTTTCTCAGGTTCAGGACACATTCTTCGCTTTCCTCGAAGGGGGTTGAATCCTCAACCGTATAAATCTTCTGAATTCTGCTTCCTATATAGATTCCCTTGTAATTTTCAAGTATCTGCATTGCAAGGGACCCTGCGAACAGCAGCGGTGCAGTTATTCTTCCGGAAAAGTGTCCGCCGCCTCTGTAGTCATTGAAGCCTGAGTACTTCACGTGACCCGTGTAGTCGCTGTGCCCCGGGCGCATTTTAATTTTAAGCTCCGAATAGTCCCTTGATCTTGTGTCCTGGTTCTGTATCATTGCACAAAGCGGTGCGCCTGTGGTCCTGCCTTCAAATATACCGCTGACTATGCGAAAGAGATCACCCTCGCTCCTTCCGGTGGAAATATTGTTTTTACCGGGGGCTCTCCTGGCCATTTGCTTTTCTATGAAGCTTAAGTCAATTTCTAAGCCGGAGGGCAGTCCGTCCATAACAACGCCGATTGCTTCCCCATGGGATTCTCCGAATATGCTGATCTTCAGTTTATTGCCCGTCATTGAACTCACTTGTGTCACCTCCCAATTGTTTGTAGTCATCCCAGAAGTGTGGGTATGATTTTGTTACTGCCATGCAGCCGTCCAATATTATTTCCTTTTCGCACCTAGTGGCGGCAATCGCCAGCGACATGGCTATGCGATGGTCGTTCCAGCTGTTCACCATTGCATTTCCCTTGAGGGTTTTCCTGCCTCTGATTACCAGTCCATCTTCCTTCTCACATACGTCAGCTCCAATTTTTTTAAGTTCTGTTGAAATTGCCTTCAATCTGTCAGATTCCTTTATCCTGAGCCTTCCTGCGTTAACAATGCTGGTTGTCACTCCATCCTTAAGGGATGCCAGCACCGCCATCACAGGCACCAGATCAGGAATCTGTGATGCGTCGATTGTGACTTCTCTGGCTGAATTATCATACATTCTAACGATTCTGGTAATTTCTTTGTCCCCCTGAAGCGAATCCTCATTAAGGCCTAAGCATTCAACATGGTTTCCCACTTCACGGGCCACAATGAAAAACGCAGCCTGGGAATAGTCACCTTCCACCCTGTAGTCAGAAGGCTCATATTTTGAGTTTCCTTTTATATGAAAGCGCATGTAATCGTCATGTTCAACATGCACTCCGAAGTTTTCCAGCATGCTGAGGGTAAGATCAATGTACCCTTTCGATTCCATCTTGTCTGTTATTTCTATGGTTGAATCGGATTCCAGCAGCGGCAGAGAGAAAAGAAGCCCTGAAACAAACTGTGAGCTGACAGTTCCTGTCATGTTGTAGTGTCCGCCCTTCAGTACTCCCGATGATTCCAGCGGAAGCTTTCCATCATCTGTTTTGTAATGTACTCCATCTTTTTCAAATATTTCGTAAAATACGTTCAATGGACGTTCAACCAGTTTTCCTGAGCCAGTGAATGTGCACCTTTTTGAGAGCATCAGCCCTACAGGAATTAAAAACCTCAGGGTTGAGCCGGATTCCCTGCAGTCAATGAAAGCTTCGCTGACCATTTTTGTGCTGCCCTTGATGTTTAGCGTGCAGTCATATTCGCTTCCTATAATCTGTATAGTTGCACCCAGCTGCCTCATACCTTCGATTGTTGCCTTTATGTCCTCCGAAAGTATCACATGTTCTATTGTGCTTTCCCCGTCGCTTAAACCCGCGCAGATTACAGCTCTGTGACTCATGCTTTTTGACGGCGGAACGGTTATTTTACCGCTTAACGTTGCGGGCTTAATTTTAATGGTCTCCATAATATTCTCCGTTAGATGTATTTGTTTAAGTCCTGCACAGGAATCCTCTGGATGAAACAGTTTCCTATGTTCTTCAGCAGGATGAGGTTCATGTGTCCTGATATGTTCTTTTTGTCAAGGGCTGCTGTCTTTAGCATGTCTTCCTGGTTCATCAGGGGAAATCTATGCTCAATTTCGTAATTGTCAAGGATTTTTCTTATTCTGTCGGCAGTGCCTTTTTCAGTTAACCCCAGCGCCTCGCTTTTCGCGGTTATGCGGTGCATTCCCATGGAAACCGCTTCCCCGTGGGAATACTTTTCGTAATTGAAATACTTTTCAATAACATGGCCTATGGTGTGTCCGAAATTAAGAGTCATCCTAAGCCCGTTGTCCTTTTCGTCATGTTCAACGGTTTCCTTTTTTATTGTCAGGCAGCTGTGGATAATGTCCTCCATGTTTTCAAACAGCACTTTTTTTGTCTTAATATCCAGAAGTCTTTCAAACAACATTTCGTCTCTTATGCAGCCGTACTTGATTGCCTCTCCAAGACCGTCTTTCACAAACCTTTCAGGAAGGCTGACCAGCACATCCGGGTCAATGAGCACAAGCTTCGGGTGGTAGAAGCTTCCTATGAGGTTCTTTCCTTCCTCCAGGTCTACGGCTACCTTTCCTCCTATGCTGGAATCAATTTGTGCCAGCAGTGATGTGGGCACCTGCACCAGGTCAATTCCCCTCAGGTAGGTTGCAGCAGCAAATCCGGCCAGGTCGCCCATAACGCCTCCACCCAGGGCTATTATCATGTCGCCTCTTGTAATTCCCATACCGGCAAGATTTGAGTAGACCCCCTTCAAGGTTTCAAGAGATTTGCTCTGCTCCCCGGGCTGCAAGACTATGAAATCACACTCTATGTTTTCTTTTTCCAGTGAATCAGCAAGAGTTTTCCCGTAAAGCGAATACACATTCTCGTCTGTTATTACAGCTGCCTTCTTTCCCCTTAATATATTCCGTATTTCTCTTCCGGAGTTCTTTATTATTCCTCTTTCAATTTCGATTTCGCTGGTTACATTATCCAAAACCAATTTAAGATTTTTCATATTTCATCTCTTTTCTAAGATTGCCGCTTTTTCTGAAGGCAGATTTCAAAGAATCTGCATCTTCACGTTCAATCATATGGTAAATGTCTTCTAAGTCACTCATGACGCTTGACAGCTCAGCAAGGATGTTCTCCTTATTTTCTATCAGAAGCTCACTCCACAGCTCACCGTTTATATCCGCAACCCTTGTCATGTCCTTGAAGCTTCCGCCGATGCAGTCCCTTCCGGCATGAAAGCTTTCGCTGTTCATAACCGTGCATGCCAGTATGTGAGGAAGCTGACTGGTGTAAGCTATGATCCTGTCATGTGTTTTCGGTTCCAGTTCTATAACCTTCCTGAATCCTATTTTAAGCATCATATTCTTTAAAAGCAACACCGTTTCCTTGCTATTGCTTTCATGAGGAGTAATTATGTAGTTTGATCCTCTGAATATGGTGCCGTCCGAAATCCTGTACCCTGTGCTTTCCTTGCCGGACATTGGATGCCCTCCTATGAATTCCAGGTCATGGCGCAGAATCTTTCTTGCTTCCTCCACTATTTTGCCCTTTATGCCTGAAGTATCCGTTATTATGGCGTTCTTCCTGAAGTGTTCCATGTTCCTTCTCATGAATTCCAATGCTGCATTGGGGTATGTGCACAGGATTACAATATCCGAACCTTTAAGCGGTATACTGTCATCCTGGAAGAAGCCGTCAATTATGCCGCTGTCCTTTGCTTCCTCCAGTGCTTCCTTGTTAATGTCTACTGCCCACAGATTTTTCACCTTGAGATTTTCACGGATGGCCTTTGCTATGGAACCTCCGATTAATCCAAGGCCCACAATGGTTATGCTAAAGTCTTCAGTCACCGCAATCACCCCTTATATGGCCCTGTCTTCGACTTCAGCGAGAACTTTCAGTTTATCCATGAGTTTGTCAAACTTATCGGGCTTTATGGACTGGGCTCCGTCACACAATGCATTTTCAGGATCGTTGTGGACCTCTATGATGAGGCCGTCTGCACCCGCCACAACGGCTGCCTTTGCCATGGGTTCAACCATCCACCATAACCCTGCGGCATGGCTGGGGTCAATAATGACCGGCAGGTGGCTCAGCTTCTTTATGGCAGGCACTGCACTTAAGTCCAGCGTGTTTCTGGTGAATTTTTCAAAGGTTCTGATTCCTCTTTCGCACAAAATCACATTCTCGTTTCCTCCGGCCATGATGTACTCAGCAGACATGAGGAGCTCTTCGATTGTTGCAGAAAGTCCTCTTTTCAGAAGTATGGGCTTTCTGGTTTTTCCCAGCTGCTTCAGCAGATCGAAGTTTTGCATGTTTCTTGCCCCTACCTGTATTACATCCACGTCTTCAACAAATTCATCAAGGTTGTCGGTTGACATTATTTCTGTCACAATGGGAAGTCCCGTTTTTTCTCTGGCTATCTTTAAAAGCTCCAGCCCTTCCTTCTTAAGACCCTGAAACGCATAGGGCGAAGTTCTGGGCTTGAACGCTCCGCCCCTTAGAAATCCAGCACCGGACTTCTTGACCGATTCCGCTATGGAAATTATTTGTTCCTCGCTTTCAACAGAGCACGGTCCGGCTATGATGGCCAGCTTCTTTCCGCCGATCTCCATGTCATTGATCTTCACCACAGTGTTGTCCGGATGGAACATCCTGTTTGATTTCTTGTACGGCTCCTGAACTGCTATTACCTTGTCTACTGCCGGGTTTGTCTGGAAAGTTCCGGGCTCTATTACGCTTGTATCCCCCACTATTCCGAGAATGTGGCAGTTTACTCCCACGGATTCATGCACTTCACACCCAAGAGAATGAATTTTTTTCTTTACATCCTCAATTTCTTTTTCGCTTGCCTGTTTTCTGATTACCAATATCATAGCTGACCTCCTGTTTTGTGATAAAATAAAAAGAGCCCAAAAGGACTCTCAAAAATTTCGATTATACAATTATATAAGTTTAAATATAACCATATGATAGGAATTTGGGTTGTAATCCTTTATAATAAGATTCATGCAGTTTTTTTGTACAAAAATAATAGTAATAATAATAATTACTAAAATAATAGTTATACAATTTAGCCGCAAAAAACTTATTTACAACCTTCATTCTTTCTCCTGTCTGTATTTAAATTATTTGTATTGTATCACAGAAAATCAGGATGTCAACAACTTTTTTGGTTTAAGCTAAATTATTCTATTATTTCAGGCCTTGAAACTTCCGAGAACCTTCATGTATGGAAGCTCCGTCTTAAGCTGGGTCAGCATCGACTGTATGTGTCTGTTGGCCAGATTTCCCTCGAAATCCAGGTAGAACATGTACTCCCATGGTTTTATAAGGTTCGGACGCGAGTTAATGTACGAAAGGTTGCAGCCGTAGTATGCGAATGTGCTCAACACCTCGCTCAGGGTTCCTGTCTCATGGGAAACGTTGAACACGATGCTTACCTTGTTGTGGTCTTCTTCAACAGCCATCCTTCTGGAAACAGCTGCAAAGCGCGTGTAGTTTTGCTCCTTATGGTTTATGTGTGTACGGAGTATTTTAAGTCCGTAATGTTCTGCTGCTTCCTCAGAGCAGATGCACGCCAAGTCCTTCCTGTTCATCATGGCTGTTTTTTGTGCAGCCACAGCGGTGTTTATTTCTGTCACCTCAGCGTAGCCGCTGTTTTTTGTGAATTCCCTGCACTGGGCCAAAGCCTGCGGATGGGAACACACTTCCCTGATTGAACTTAGGTCTGTTTCCTGAATTCCCGCCAGACAGTGGTCGACTTTCTTTACATACGTGTGGTTTATGAACAAATCGTACCTGAGCAGCAGGTCATACACGTCATTTATGTATCCGGCAGTTGAATTTTCAATGGGTACAATTCCCATGTGGGCCTCTCCCTGATAAACTGCCTTGAATACATCCTCAAATGTTTCCCTGTTAGTGAGCTCTGCATCCTTGAACAGGGATTTTGCAGCACTTTCCGAATATGAACAAGGTAGCCCCTGGTAACAGACAATCTTTACATCACTTTTGTCAAGATTTGCATTTTTTTCGTAAATATTTGATGTTTCAGGCAATATTCTGTACCTGTGCTTGTTTTCCAGCGACTTTACCATTGCTTGAAAAAACCTGGTTTCCATTTCATACCTAGATTCATCCTCTGCCGGCTGTCTTCCCGTAGTCTCGTCAATGCTTTCCATGCGGTTATTTATCCTTGTCAGCTCTTCTGCTGCAGCCATGCGCTTCTGGAACAGCTTATTTATCTGTGCATCGCATCTTTCTATGGTTCCCAGTAAATAGTCATACTCCATGTTACATTTTCCTTCCTACCGAATTTGCAATCAATTTCAATTTTCCCATTGTACCCTTGAACTCTCCGTAAGTAAGTGATTGTGCACCGTCACACAGAGCGTTGGCGGGGTCGTTGTGAACTTCTATGATGAGCCCGTCAGCTCCTGCAGCCACAGCTGCCATAGACAGCGGCTCCACCATCCAGTTCATTCCTGCCGCATGGCTGGGATCAACTATTACAGGAAGATGACTCAGCTTCTTGAGAGCCGGAATGGCACTTATATCCAGCGTGTTCCTTGTGTAGGTTTCGAAGGACCTTATTCCTCTTTCGCAAAGAACCACATTGTCGTTGCCTTCGCTCATTATATATTCAGCTGACATGAGAAGCTCTTCCAGGGTGTTTGAAAATCCTCTCTTCAGCAGAACCGGTTTGTTTGTCTTTCCCAGCTCTTTCAGCAGTTCGAAGTTTTGCATGTTACGGGCTCCCACCTGGAACATGTCCACGGAATCCAGAAACATTTCTATGTGAGCAGGATTTGTTATTTCGGATACCACAGGCATGTCAGTTTCATCCTTTGCTTGGTTTAATAGTTCAAGACCGTCTGCCTTGAGTCCCTGGAATGAATATGGAGATGTTCTAGGCTTCCATGCTCCTCCTCTTAAAATTTTTGCACCGTCCTCATTTACGCTTCTTGCTATATCAATGATCTGCTCCCTGCTTTCAACAGAGCACGGTCCGGCCATAATAACAACCTCCGGTCCGCCTATTTCGATGTTTCCAACCTTCACAACCGTATTTTCCGGATGCAGCTTCCTGTTAGCCTTCTTGTACGGCTCCTGCACCTTAATTATCTTTTCTACGTTCTTGTTCAGATAGATTGAGTTAATGTCAAGAACGGTAGTGTCTCCCACAAGCCCTAGAACAGTGGTGCTCTGGCCTACTATTGAGTTTACGCGGATGTTGTATTTATCCAGCATTTCTCTTATTTTGATTATTTCTTCTTCCTTAGTTCCGTTTTTCAATACAAGTATCATGATTTCCTCCGAAAAATAAAATTATAAAACAAAAAACCTTCCGACCCTATAAATTAATATAGGGACGAAAGGTTATAATTCCGCGGTACCACCCAAATTCAGCCAAAGCTGCGCTCATCGAATACAGACATATTCTATCCCTGTAACGCGGGATCGCGGCCAGGCCTACTTTATTCAGCCAAGCGGCTCAAGAGGGAACTTCAAAATGATTTCTCCAATACCCGCTTCCAGTCTATGACGGGCACTCCCTGTTAGATTCCTCAAATCTACTTTCATCTTTCACTGCCGTAAATATTTTTTTACATGATATTCCATGCGCAGTCAATTGTCAATACATATTTTTAAATTTTCTCACCTTTAGACTTATAGTAATCAAAAATCATTTTATTGTGACTGTAAGAATTTTTTTGGAGCCAAAAGTATCGACGTTAATTTATGCTCGTCGGTCCTTTGGCAAATTTACATGTTTTATGACAAATTATATGGGTATTTATTAAAATGACGGAGAACATAAAAATCGTGGCAAAGGCATTGGGTTCTGTGGACCATTATCTATAGACATCTCAGTCGGATTTATGTTATGAGGTATGTGTTGGTTTATTAAGTTGCCAAATTAAGCCTAACCCACATGCAGTCAAAAAAATATTCAAATATCGCTAGGAGATTACTATGAAAAATGTGACTTTATTTACTTCAAAAACCTGACCCTACTGCAGCATGGCCAAGGAGTTCCTTGCAGAAAACAAAATTCACTACTTTGAAAGGGACATAAATCAGGATCCGGAAGCACGAAAAGAAATGATCAAAAGAAAGGTTACCGGCGTACCTTCATTCCTTATAGGAGATGACATCGTTGTGGGACTGGACAAGGAAAAGGTGCTGAGTATGGTTGATCATAGGGTTGTGGAATGCCCGCAGTGTAAAACAAAGATGAGGGTACCCCTAAATCATGAAAACACAATAATAAAGTGTCCCAACTGCAAGCATGTGATAGAATAAAAGCTGCCGAAATGTCTTTTCGAATCTGTCTTTCTGAACGTCACTGAAGAATCTCCCTAATTAATCCAATGGAGATTCTTCGTACTGCGTCCTGAGTATGACAAAATCGTAATTTGTTTATTTGTCCCAGGTAAGAAGTCTTCTTTCCCCGTCTATGTTTTTTATGTCTGTTATGTCCTGACTTACCTCAAGCACTCCCCTGTACCCTCCAAGGTTATCCCTAAGCGCGAAATACTGAATAAGCACGGTCTTTCCCTTTATATTTATCCAAAATTTTGCGTTGTCTTCCTTTCCTGCCCTGAAGCTTTCGATAATTTCCTCCACCACATGAACGCTTTCTGACGGGTGGCAGTTTTTCACATTGCGTCCTATGACGGCAGGCGAGCGAGGAAATATCCTGTCCTTTGGCCTGGTGAAATATCTTACCTTGTTGTGTTCATCAACAAATGTCAGATCCACCGGCAGAGCATTGAAAACCATGAGGATTTCATCAAAATTCATTTCCCCTGTCTCCGTCCTGAAAATCCCGTCTGAGGAAATAATTGTCTGTTCCTTTTCTTCAGAGGCAGTCCTTTCCTTTACTATGAATGGAAAATCGTACTCGAGACTTTGACTGTGCATCTGCACCCAGTCCTGCTCGCTCAGGACTTCGCATGCAGCAGGAAACAAAATAAGCTCTTCTTTTTTCTTCACTCCCAGAATTCCAAAAAACAATGCTGCAATTGCCATGTTGACCTGCTGCTCGCTGCTTTCCCCGTCAGCCAGCGTCTGTTTAGCTTTCTTCAGCAGCCTTCTGACTTCATCATGCAGTGACCACATTATTGTAAGTCCCTCAAACTTGGTTGCTGATTTTTCCATGTAAGGGAAAAGTATGTTTTCCTTTTTGAGATAGTGGCTGTCAAAGGTTTCAAGCTCCCTTATCTTGGAGAGTATTGCCGATTTTTTCAACGTAAGATCCGTTTCCTTCAAAAGGATTTTAATTTCATCGGTTTTTGCTGCCAATGCTTTGTTTTCCTCTGCCATATCGTTTAAAAAGTCATCGTTTTCAGGTTTTTTCCAGCTATGTTTTGAAAGCCCCTTGAAAAATGCATTAATTACTTTGTCCAGGAAAATCAGAATATCCTTTGGTGTTTCTCCTTCATCAAGGAGACTTTTGAACACTTCAAACGCATCCTGGGGCTGTACCTGGTCTATGTAATCCCTGTACTCTGCATAAAGTTCACGGTCATCCGCATCTGATCCGAGACCTTTGACATATGCCTTCAGCTTGTTTATTCTTTCTTGGTTATCGTACATTTTCCACCTCCTGCATGCTAAAATTATACTATTTTTGCTATAAACCGTCAACGCCGGCTGCGCAAAAAAATCGGCATGACATTTCATACCGAAAGAATAAATATTCATATTTAAATATGCATTGATTTACATGACATGCTCCTGATGAGCCTCAGTACGTTGTCTACTGTTGCTTCCATGTTTTCCCTGCTTTTGGCCCGGCTTACGGCAAAATCCTGCGGAAGGCGGTTGATTGTAAATATTGAAGTGACGCCCATGTCGTATGCCTCTTCGATGCCTTCATCAGCTCCGCCCACAATAACTGTTACGGGAACATTTTTCTTTTTTGCCCTTCTGGCAACTCCGATGACCACCTTTCCTCTGAGGCTCTGGGTATCTATTTTCCCTTCGCCGGTGAATATCATATCCGCATGTTCAATGACGCTGTCAAAACCAACAGTGTCCAGCACCGTTTCAATTCCCATCTGCAGCCATGACCCGAAGAATGCAATCATGCCTGCACCCATTGCACCTGCAGCACCGCCCCCTGGCACATCCTTAAGATCCAGCCCTGTGTCTTTTCTGATGACATCACAAAGCAGCCTAAGCCCCTCATCAAGCTCCACAACCATGTCCTTGTCCGCACCCTTCTGAGGACCGAAAACATATGCAGCTCCGCTTGTGCCATACATGGGATTATCTATGTCGCACATAGTTACTATTTCAATGTTTTCAAGAACCTTTGAGCACTGCGACACATCAATGGATGCTATATCCTTCAGAGTTCCTCCTACAGGTATGAACTCATTTCCGGCCCTGTCAAGGAATTTAACCCCTGCGGCAGCCGCCGCACCGCATCCTCCGTCATTTGTGCTGGAGCCTCCTAGACCCACAATTATTTTTTTACATCCTCCTTCCGCTGCAGCCAGAATAAGCTGACCTACTCCATAGGTTGTTGTTTTTAAAGGGTTCTTTCTGTCCTCCACAAGAGGCAGACCGGCACAGCTAGCCATTTCTATGACTGCTGTATCACCGCCTTTCAATATCCCGTAAAATGACTGCATATCCTCAAAGTACGGATTCTTGACAGTTACTGCTGCCTTCTCTCCTCCAACGGCAGCAAGAAAGCAGTCAACACTGCCTTCTCCTCCGTCTGCCACAGGTATTGACACAACACGGCAATCCGGGAAATGCTTCTTCACCTTGTCTGCCATTATGCTGCAGATCGTTTCCGAACTTAATGTTCCCTTGAACGAATCAGGAATCAACACAACTTTATTCATGAAATCACATCCTTTTTATTCTATTACCATTACTGAAATGTTACTGACACCTTATGAATACTCTTTTAGTTTTAATTATTATACACTCTCTAAAAAGTATAGCCGATTCTATACACACCAAATTCCCTATGTCCTAAGATTTCTGCCTTTGTGAGACTTCCGTTTGATACTTCCGTTATTTTGTCAAATATCTCTCTGCCTATTTCGTCAAGGGTTGCACCATCCGTTATTATTTTTCCGGCATTGATATCGATGTTGTCTTTCATTTTCTGGTATGCTTCGGTATTGCCGGTAATTTTTATGACCGGCGCTATGGGACATCCTGTGGGCGTTCCCCTTCCCGTAGTGAACACAACTATCTGCGCTCCGCCTGCCACCATTCCCGTAATTGAGTCAATGTCCTCACCGGGGGTATCCATGAAGTAAAGTCCCTTTTTGTCTTTTGGTACCGCCTGAGCATATTCCAGTGCATCCACGAAATTGAAGGATGTTCCTGCCTTATGCATGCATCCCAGCGATTTTTCCTCTATAGTTGTGAGACCTCCCTGGATGTTTCCGGGAGTAGGCTGAGTTCCTCTCAAATCTTCGCCCATGGCTATGGCCCTTTTTTCAACGTCATCAACCATCTTCAGAAACCTTCTTTTGCTTTCATCTGTGTCGAAGCGTTCAACCAGCAGATGTTCAGCACCAATAACCTCTGTGGTTTCACTCAGTATGCTGCTTCCCCCAAGGGAAATCAGCATATCCGATGCCTTTCCAATGGCAGGGTTTGAAGCTATACCGCTCGTGGGGTCTGATCCTCCGCACTCAAGTCCAAGTATGAGCTCGCTTATGTCAAATTGAACCTTCTGCATTTTTGAAAGATCTGCTGCCATTCTGCTCAGTATCTCGGCGCCTTTTGAAACCGTCCCGAGTGTTCCGTTGTTTTCCTGAATAATAATGTGTTCAACAGGCTTTTTAGTTAATGATATAACTTCAGCTAATTCCTTGGAATTTATTCCTTCGCATCCCAATCCAACTACAAGGACAGCGCCTACATTGGCATTGCTGCCAAAGCCAGCCAGCGTCCTGAATGTCTGCCTGTAATCATCACCAACCTGGCAGCAGCCGTGCTGATGTGGAATGGCAACAGCACCGGGAACCATGGCTGCTATCCTTGACGCAGTTTCTCCTGCGCACACTGAAGCCGGTATGACAAGCAAATGGTTTCGGATGCCGAAGGTATCGTTTTCTCTTTTGTATCCAAACAATTTCATACAGTTTCCTCCTTCTTGTCGCCGCGTCCTCTGGTGCTCTCTATGTTGTGTACATGGGCATAGTCTCCGGCATTTATGTCCCTGGTAGCCAGCCCTATAACCTGGCCGTACTTGTACACAGGAGAGCCCTTCTTTATATCTATGGCAGCCATTTTGTGAAACTGCGGAATATCCTGTCCTGCTACACATATTGTACCTTCAATCATAACTTCCTCTCCCTTTTTCAATGCTCGAAGGCATGTGACAACATTGTCATTTTCAGACGTTTTCAATACAGCATTCATGATTTCCTCCATTAAATTTTTTAACATAGCATATAATTCTGAGCATAAAAATCAATTTCCGTGTAAAACATTTGAAACCAGCGCTGTTGCTCTTTGCCTAAAGCGGAAGTCACTGCAATTTATCTTCTGCAAAATAGTACTCATGTTTTAATCACTAAAATCCTATTATATATTAGCACATTTTTCAAGATAATGTGCAGCATTTTGGAATATTTGATCATCGACCCTTAACAGTCACATGGCGCAACGTCCGATTTTTAAATTCTTTTTTATATAGCCAAAAACAACTTTCTACATAAAAAAGGCATTTCCTGTTGAATGGAAACGCCATGTTGTTATGCCATGTTCATTTGCATTTTCAATTTGTTTTGAAGCATCCTGTGGCTGACCGTTCCGATTATTTCCTCTTCCGTAAGGGTATCTTCACCTGTATATCTGTATTTTCCTATTGTAAATGTGTACGGTATTTTTAAATTTCCTTCCTCGAAAATAAGGTTATCCTTTAATTTATACGTTCTGTCTATAACAACGTCTATATCACAATCCTTGTCTACTATAAGACAAAACTCATCGCCGCCGAACCTGTATAATTTGTCTGTTTTTCTCAGATTTCCTTTGACTGAATTAGCAAAGTGCTGCAGTATTTTATCTCCTACATCGTGACCGTATGTATCATTTATAACCTTAAAGTTATCGAAATCCATAAAAACAATAGTGAACGGAACCTTGCCGTGCAGGTAGTCCGTAAGCTGTTTCGAAAGACTTGCTTTATTGTATGCTTTTGTCAATGAATCCAGAAAAACAGATTCCTTTATTTCCTGTTCCAGAGCCTTTTCGAGTATTGATGTCTGGAACGGCATAAGCAGCATGAAAATTACAACAATTGCATTGATTCCATAGGCTTCATAGCCATAAAACTGTAAAATGTTTATAAGGACGCTTATATACAGGAATGATACCATGGAATGAATGCTGTGAACACGCGCATCATCCTTATCGTTGGTATATAAATAAATTACAATCATCAACAAAAGAGCATTAATTGCATTGTTCATAAATGACGCCGCTATGACTGCTAACAAACCATTAAAACTGCTCAGCAGGTAAAAAGCAACCTTTGCTGATAAAATACTAATAACGCGCATTGCCCAGTTATACAGCAATTTATCATATGAATTGAACAGATATTCGTTGTTTATTAGCTTGAAAGCTATAGTTTCAAGTATCAATGTAATTGTTATTATCGACACACAAACAGCCGGATTATATAAAAATACTGCCAATAATGTAACCGTTCCCTGAAAAGAAGCTCCGCTGTTTTGTGTGTATGTAAGCATTACGATTTCCAGAACTGCAGCATAAACTGCAATCAATAAAGCTAACAAAGGCATATTTGTTTCATAGTTCATAAATATGTAAGCACTCGCCAGCATTGTAATTGTAACAAAAGAATTAATGTATGTCTTATAACACCTGTGCATACCAATCATCCCCCACCCGCTTGATACAGTACCAATACCTTTAATATATAATGAATATTATTATTCCATTATACACCAATATTTGACATTTGTCATTATATTCCTTTTGTTGATTTCAAAAAGCACAATTGACGAAAGTCAAAATATTATATCATTTTTCCATCAACACCTTTGTCTGTTTTTGTCGAAATTAATCGGATACTTAGATATGATTTTATTTTCCATGTCTTCTGCTCTTTTAAATGCAATTACCACAAAAATAGTACTGTGAATATTTTGGTAATTAATGTAAATACTAATTAAAAAGAAAGGAGCAATTCTGGTCATGAAAGGATTTTTATTTTTAGTTGCGCTTGTAATGATAGTGTCTTTAATTGGTTTTGCTACAAATCCTTCCTATGAGGATTACAAGGAGTGGTACAAGTCTCAGAACTATGAGGAATCAAATGCATCCACAAAACTGGAAAAGTCTGTAGTCGGTCTGGTTTCGGATTTTGTTGCCGACAGTTCCGTTGTGCGTCAAGATTACAAGGTTTGGAGCCTTTACACAATGGACAACGACTACTACTCCTACAAGGTAGTGGGAGCTTTTAATAATTTCTTTGTTCTGGACAATGAAGAAATTGCAGCAGCAAAACAATAACAAAAAAGCTTGCCGTTTGGGCAAGCTTTTGTTTATGTTAGCGGCTGGCTTCGAATTGTCTCAAGAGCTTCACGAACAGCTCAGGCACCTTAGCCATGTTTTCACGGGTTTCAACGAATGAAATTCTGAACTGAGTGCTACCGGGGTTGTATTCTCCTCCGGCAATGTCATAGAATCCCTTCAGCGGTGCAACAAGAAGAGTTGTATCAACGCCGTCAATATTTACGGAACCTTCCTGTGCGCAATAAAGAACGAAGTCTATTGCATCAAAGCCTGGTTTAACAACATTTCTGACGTCAATTACAGAGTAGATGGACGCGTCAGGGCTTGATACGATCAATCCCGGTTCCTGCTCCTTCAATCCGTTGTAAACCATGAATATAAGATCCTTGTAGTAGTCGCGGAGTCCCTTGCACCATGCTGCAATGTCTTCCTTGCTTTCATGTGCCAGCGCACCGAATATATACTGTCCTATGGCGTTTGCACAGAGGTTTGCTGTGTATTCAGCAACCGAACGGTTGTGGAATTCAGGGCTGTCTGTTATTATGGCTCCGATTCTCAGACCGCATGCATTCCATACCTTAGAAGCTGTTTCAATGCTTATTCTTCTTCCTTCAATTCCCGGTACGTCTGCGTCAGTGATTCCCCAGATGCTTACCAGTTTGCTTCCTTCAACATAGTAAAGTTCACGATATGCTTCGTCGCTTACCATCCACATGTTGTACTTTACGCACAGGCTTGCAAGTGCCTTCAATGTTTCATAATCATAAAACTGTCCTGTGGGGTTATCATATGGAATAACCAGAAGGGCTCCCGGATTGTTAGCCTTGATTGTTTCTTCTATTTTGTCAAGTTCAGGAAGACTGAATTTTCCGTCTTCGTCCATGTGACGTTTCACAGTTGCAGTCTTACGGCCTATTCTTTCTGCAAAAGAAATGTAGTTTGTATAAGCTGGATCTATCATCAACAGTGGTTTTTCGTCAGAGCCTGCAGCTCCGCAAACGCCTATAAGCAGCAACTCCATACCGGTTGATCCACCGTCTGTTACCTGAACATGCAGCTTACTGGTATCGAATCCCTCGCAGTTAAGAATGTTTTTAAAAGCATCCTGGGTTTCTGCAAAACCAACAGTGCTGGTATATCTGATAACACCCTTTGAAAACGGGCTTTCAGGTGCATCAAGGTTGAACATTCTCTTCATCATTGCAGGATTTGTCGGAAGCGATACGTTTCCTATGCCTACATTTATAACAGCCTGCGGTTTAACTTTGCGCTCCTCATATTTCATCTGAGCCAGTCTTACGTCTGAAGGCGTTCTTGATTCAAAATGTGCTGACAGTATTGGTTTACTCATCGGTAAAAACCTCCTAAAATTAATATATTTTAATTACTGAACTAGTTAATCAAACATTCTAGCATAAACATTTCTGTTCCGTAAACATTATAATATTGTTTTGTTTTTTTGTCTATATGCTGTTTAAGGCTAATATCGAACAAAAATGACATACAATTAATGTCTTGGTTTTCATTAAGGATATCACATAGGAAAAAACAGTAAATGCTGAATAAATCGAAACATATTTTTTACAAAAATATAACTTTTATACGTTCGAGCAATTAATTGAAATTTTCACATAGATACTACAAGCACTAAAAGCTTGAACCAGCTAAGGTTCAAGCCAATAGTCCGCCATCAGGAGCATCATGCGATTAAGATCGGAACCGTATTCCAAGCATGTGTTTTCAAGATAGTTTTTCATCAATTCCGAAATAAGATTTGTTTTTTCCAGCTGTTCAATTACATTCTCAAGATATGTTCCCATCATTATATCCTGATTTACTGCAGCTAGTTCACGAATTTTTTCCTTTCCTCTTTCAGTGAGCTTCAGTCCGCTGATATCATCGCCGGCTGCGGCACAGGCAAGTGATGCGGAAAGTACAGCCTCATAAAGGTTCATGTATATATCCCGGACACTTTCGTTATTGTTAATGGCATAAAGCGCAAAGCACTGCCTTATTGCTGTCTCGTCAAACATCCAGATAAACTGATTTTCATAATGGATGTTTTGAAGATAAAGCCGTATGAATTCAATTCCCTGGTACCCGTCAGGATAAAAGCACACCGGATAATCAGCAGTTATATGTATTTTATGGGCTGTGTACTCGGAATTGTACAGTTTGAAAAATCCCTGAATACCTCCGTTTATGGTGACATTGTACATATAGTTTTCTGTGCTGATATTGTTGTTAAGTACAATGGAATAAAACATCCTGGTTGATTTGACCATATTTTCAAGTTTTTTAAACCCGATATCAAAACCCTTATGAATACCTGTTTCCGCCAATGACAACAGGGCATCATCAGGCTCCCTGATATTTTTCAGCCATATGCCCAGAGTAAACACTATGGATTTCATAATATCCTCAGCAACTTCCATTCTCAAGGAGCTGCTGTCTATACCATTGTACTTCCTGCATTTCAATGCAAGCAGATCAAGAAGCGAAAACCTTACTTTTTCAATAAATGAGGAGTCAACCACCTCCTTGGTCAACGCAGCTTTAAGCAGCGACTCTAAATATCTTCGTTCGTCTAATTCGTCCCGGCTTATTTTTCTCAAGGAATCAGGGTTATTCATCACAGTCCTCCTTATGTTCCTCGTCCTCCTCTACTGCATCCTTACCGAATATCAGCCTTCGGGCAAGATTATACAATTCCCGTCCGGCCAGTGATTCCAGCGACCCCTGGCACACGCCGTCAAATGAAGACTTCATAAAACTGATGAGCTCATCATCTGATACCATATCCATAGTCTCATTTTTAAAGTAATAAAATATCTCCGTAAGCTCATTCAATGTGTCCGGATAGTTATTCGTGTGAATATAGGGCGAATCGCAAAACTCAAAAATTATTTTTTCGATTACGCCTCCTCCAAACTCAATTCTCCCATTTGCCTTCAGTGAAGCTGTTCTTGTTTCAACAAGGCTAACTGCCTGCCGGTGCGTAAGAGTAAGCCCGAAGCGCTCAGTGAATGAATTGCAGTTCAGGACTTCCTCCACGGCTTTTCGTTCTACAATGTCCGATGACAGATTTATCAGTTCAAATCCCATAAAATCACCCTCTCAAATACTTAATACACCTTTGCGCAAACAATTACAAGACTTGAAATTTTCATGATTTTGTGGTATGATAAACATGTAAAAAGTTAAATTTTACGAATTCTTAATATGTTAAACAAAGGGCCCCGCAGGAATGCAGAGGCCTTAATATTTATTGTACCTTGTGATTGTGTTTATTTCTGAACTGTCCAGGCGTTATGCCATAGGTTGACTTAAAACATCTGTAGAAATGGCTTTTTTCTCTGAATCCTATTTTCTCACATATTTGTTCCATTGTCATGGAAGTTGAAATAAGGTACTTTCTTGCCTGCTCAAGCCTGATTTGCTGAAGCTTGATGGAAAAACAAGTGTATGCCTTTTTGTGGAACAACGAAGAAAAATATGCCGGGTGATAATTGAAATGAGCTGCCGTTTTTGACAGTGTCGCTGTGTCGCAGTGATCTGCCATATATTTTAAAATGCTGCCTATGAGATAATCCTTCATCATGCTTGATTCGTTAATCACCAGGTTTTTTGTGTGAATTTGGTGCAGCCCTGTCAAAAACAACACCAAAGCGCATCGCACCATTTTATCATCCCTGTTGTTTTCATGGCACATGACACTCTGAAGGTTCTTGGAAAATTGACAGATTTCCATATGGTCATCGCAGTCAAAATACAGGAATTCATCCCTGCTGTCTTCCAATTGGAAAAAATCATAAATGATTGGACAATCGGCAATATCCGTAAAAAACAAAGAATTGAACATTTCCTCCCTGAACATGGCGTAATGGACATGGCCCCCATTTATGGCTTTAACCCTGAAATTGCAGTTGTTTCTAAATAACAGTATGTTTCCGGGAAAACAGAATATTTCCTGTTCCCCCACAAGAACCGAGGCGTTGCCTTCACAAAATATTATGCTGAAAAAGCTGCTTCCTATATGGACGGTATAGTCTTCCGGAAGCTTCAGCAGCCTGTAATGAATAGCAGAAGTGTCAAAAAAAGAACAATCAATAACATTCTCATTATCAATCTGCTTAAAATATTTGTTTGAATCCATATCTAAATATTTGCAAATAAACTCCGAAACATTGAACGCCATCACTAATCTCCTAGTTGAAATTTCAACACAAATTATACTATGTTCTAACCGGTGATACAATGGTTATATTTTACATTCTTAAAATAAACCACTTTTTGCGCTATGTTTTCCCTATTTCGCTGTCAGGATAAACACGTTATTATTATAACACTTATCACCAGGAGGAAAACAAATGAACCATATGAAACAAGGTAAGAAAACACTGTGCTTGTTGCTGGTATTGGTGTTAATAACAACAATGCTAAGCGGATGCTCCGAACAGGAGCCTGCCAAAGAGGCAGTTTCAGCCATAAAAGCCGGAACGTATTCATCAACAGAAAAAGGGTTCGGCGGAGATGTTACTGCCAATGTAACCGTGACTGAAGATGGAACAGTAACAGCCATAGAAATCAGTGCAGAAGGGGAAACACCTTCCATTGGACAGGCTGCCGCACCAAAACTTGCCCAGACTATATTGGACTACCAAAGTTTGAAGGTTGACAGCATTTCAGGAGCGACTGTAACCAGCACAGCAGTATTGACTGCCGTGGAAAAGGCATTGGCTCAATCAGGTGCTGATGTAAATTCATGGAAGGAAAAAGAAATTGCCAGGGAAGGACAGAATGAGGACGTAAGTGTGGACGTGGTTGTAGTCGGAGCCGGAGGTTCCGGTACTGCTGCAGCACTCTCAGCAGCTGAAAAGGGTGCAAGTGTGCTCATCATCGAGAAGCTGGATAATGTGGGAGGCAACTCACGTCTGGCATCAGGCATATTTGCCATAGACTCGTCCCTGCAAAAAGAAGAAGGTTTAAACTTCAGCGTTGATGAGGCTGTAAACCGTCTTTTGGAATTTAACAATTACCTTTCAAACGGTCCTTTAACCCGTGCAATTGTGGAGAAATCTGCAGACACCGTTCAGTGGATGGAGAATTACGGAATGAGCTTCTACCTGCAGCAGGAAACAACACAATTTGCTCATGAAGACGATTTGTACAAGTATAAAGTGTACCACAAATTCGAAGATACTACAGCCGGTTTTGAAAACATGTACACCAATCTGGAAAAAATGGGAGCACAGCTTCGATTGAACACAAGTTTGAATTCTATCTTAACTGATGCTGAAGGAAATGTGACGGGCATAACTGCAATCAAGGAAGACGGCGGAATACTCACAGTAAATGCGATGTCCACAGTTATTACAACAGGCGGGTTCGGCGCTGATCTTGAAAAGGTTGGACAACTCATGAACGGAGCATATTTGAATTCCATCGGTATGCCAAACAATGGCGAAGGTCTCCAGCTCATGAAGGAAGCAGGAGCAATTGACTGGGATGGAACTCCGTTGCTTCACGCATGCCAGCTGGCAGAATCTCAGGTTACAAAAAGTTCAAGCGATGAACACTTGGCAGGCTTCTCAAGCTCCAGCCTGACTCAGATGCTCATGTCCCCTCTGCTGTGGGTTGATGCATCTGGAAGCCGCTTTGTGAATGAAGATGTTGTATACGACACTGCATTCTGGGCTAACGCAGCATATGCAGCAGGAGGCAGATATTACTTCATAGTTGACAAGGCTACCCTGGAAGACTACACCAATGGAACTTCTATGCGAATTTCAAAATCCGGTCCTGGTGCAAACATGGAATCAGACGACTTTTTGAAGCTGGCAGAAGAAGCCGTTGCAGCAGGAACAGCTTTCAAGGGAAGCACTCTGGAAGAACTGGCAGAAGCAGCCGGCATGAACGCAGATGAGCTTGAAGATTCTGTTGCAAGGTACAACACCATGGTTCAGAACAAAGTCGACACTGATTACAACAAATCTGAAGCTTCATTGAAGTATACGGTAGAATCCGGTGAATTCTACGCTTTCGATTGCCGTGCCGTATTTCTGGGAACCATCGGCGGAGTAAAAGTTAACGAAAAACTGGAAGTTATAGACATAGACTACAATAAAGTAAACGGTCTCTACACAGCCGGTACAAATGCCGGCGGATACTATGAAGGCAAGGGGTATCCTCCCTATGAAGGACTTGCCTGCGGATTTGCATGGAACTCAGGTCGAATAGCCGGCGAAAACGCAGCAGTCTACGCACTCAGCAAATAAAAAAAATAAGTATACGACAAACAGCCTGCAGACATAAGCCTGCAGGCTGTTATTAAGTAAGTATTCCAATAAGGAACTATGTTCAGCCCTGCTGATTTCCAAACAACTGGGCTGAACTGCTCAGCTTAAGATATTCATTAAGCAATTCATCGTCGTTTACCAACGTTTTGATGCTCTCATATACGGGTTTGGCTGCAATTCTTATTATTTCCTGCCTGGTGTTTTCAGGCAGCTCAACTATGGTCATACCGTTTTCTACAAGCATTGCTTTCACCTGTTCCAGACGCCGGTCTGCCTCTTCCCTGGTGTACAGGGTAGCCCTTCTCGCAGCTTCTGTTATTATTTCTTGTTCCCGTTCAGTAAGACTGTTGAATATTTCGTTGCTGGTAATCAACGGCATGAAATGAGGCAGGTGGCATGTGTCAATTACATAGTCCTGTACTTCATAAAACTCAAATGCAGCAATGTTGCCGTATGGATTTTCCTGGGCATCAATGAACCCATGGACCAAAGAAGAATATATTTCCCCCACAGGAAGAGGTATCACTATTGATCCCAGAAGCTGCCAGAATCTAATGTGATTGGGATTTTGTATGGTTCTGATCTTTATACCGCCGAACTGTTCTATATCGCGAATTTCAAGGTTTGAAGTCATTTGCCTGAATTGTTCGTCGGCCATGCCCAGCAGTTTGTATCCTCCTTCGCTGTATACATTTTCAATTTTATTGTAAAAGGATTCATTGTCTATGGTGTCTCTCAGCTTATCAGCATCATTAAATACCATCGGTATATCAAACACGGATAGTTTCGGTATAAAAGTCACCTGGGGAGCCGTTGTTTGAATGATGAATTCAGGACTGCGGTCCTGAATTATGGAATTAAACATCTGTCTGTCATTTCCCAAAGCAGCATCTGTATATACGTCAATTTTCATCTTTCCGTCGCTTAAGGCGTTAACTTCTTCAGCAAATTTTTCTGCATAAAAGTATGTGAGAGATTCTCTGGGGCCGTCAATTCCCAGCGTTAAGGTGATTTCCCTGATGCTGTCTTGCTGTGCATCCTCAGCAGCATGAACAATTTTTATTTCACTGACAGACTGCAAAACCTCTTTGTTTTGATCAGGAATCATATTTATATAAAATCTTGAGATTATCCCCGGATAAAATTGTATATTGCTTATCTGTACAGGATAGTATCCGTTGGAATTGACTAAAATGCTATATCCGTTAAATACGTCTGATTTGAACACATGTATTAATGATTCTTCGATCATAAGTCCGTCCGGTGACATTAAATTCATATCAAAATATATGCAGCTCCAATCTGTAAGCACTTGAGGCAGCATAAAAAGGCATTGATTCATATGCTCAAAAAAGATTTTGTCCTTTGGATAATGCAAAACGCAATAATACAATTTCTAACACTTCCTTTTGAGTTGGAATTTATATAACAATATATTCAAACTTCAATAATATGTGAACAGCACTTTACCGCCATAGCCGCTTGTCAAAACAAAACAGCCCTTTGGTATCAGGGCTGTTGTATAAGCATTTTTGTTATTCAGTTTCAAAATCTGTTAATGAACTGAAGTATATCCTTCAACATAGTGAATATGTCCATCCTCGAAAGTCGTCCTACTTTCATAACGGTGAACATGACCGCCACGCACCTGTATATCTGGGCTTGTTCGCACTTCTATCCTGTGTCTGTGCCCATCATTGTAGGTTGTGACATCCGATATATAGTGATAGTGTCCGGGAACTGAAGGGTCAGAAGAAGTCCTTCCCCTGTAGTAGTGTCTGTGTCCGTCATCAATGGTAGTTGCTCCTTCGAAAGTGTGACTGTGATATCTGTTTCTCATCAAATCACCTCGCTTAATGCATGTTATGCAATATTGTCAACATTGTTACTTTTAACAGGACTCGTGCAAAATCCAGATCAGTATCAGCTGATGATTTTTATATTGAAGTTTATAACTGCAAACCAAAAACCTCCAAGAATTATCACCTGGAGGTCTGCAGAAATGTGGTCAACATTTGGAGGAGTGACCGGAACATAATCAGATTATGTCACACGCAATGTTGAATTGTTTTTCTTAATTCTCTTATTTCTTCAACCAATCTGTTTTTCTGTCTCTGAAGATATGTTCTGTAAAAAAGTTCTTCTTCCGGTGAAATGTTCTCCATGCAAAGGCCGCTGATTTTACGAAGCCCCGGATAAGTTCCGTACGAATATGTATTGTTGTATTCATACCTGCCGCAGGATGAGTACTTAAGTCTGCACAATCTGCCGGCAGCCTTTTTGTTGATGTGGTTTATGACTTCTGCAGGCAAATTCGAATGGTTGACTTTAATGAGATCACTCTTCAGTTCATCAAGCTGACTTATAACTTCGGATAGGTCGTAACAAAAGCCTTCCCCTGTACTCAGCTCATGCATGATTTTTTTGGAGCCTTCTATAAAACATTCGTAGTCAAAGGGAAATATTTCTGCGTTCATCAATTTATCCGCAATGGACACTATGATATTTACGCTTTCATCCATGAGATCCAAGTCTGCTTTATCCAGTGTATCAAATTCAGTGTGCCACCACCAGTTTCCCCCTGACCCGGGAGCTACGTAGTCCTTAAGTTCCGGATTAATGCTTTTTATGGATACGTGAAAAGGAATTTCAGTTCCCCAAAACGACATGTCTGCACCGCAGGGCAAATCGCCGAATGATATGGGAGGCTGACCTGTTATTTCAGCTACTGTTTCTTCCATGAACTTCCTGCCCTCTGTCAGCGCTGTTCTCATAATGTATCTGTCAGCATATTTTGTTCCCATTGAATCTATGTTGATGTGACCTATGCATTTTTCAGATAGCATATTAAAATAGTTATCGCAGTACCAGGTGGACCCTGAGTACCTTCCGTTGGAGTGACCCGGCCACCAGGCTATCACTACGCCTTTTTCAAGATGCTTTCTTCTGTGGAAAATTTTTGCGATTTCCAAACAGACAGCATTGCCTACGGCATTATCGCTTATTCCCTCGTGCCATGAATCATAATGACCGGATATGAGCACGAAATCATCACTTTTTCCTTTTATTATGCATATGGGCAGACTGCACTTCCTTACTGCATTTTCCAGCACTGTGCAAACCTTAACCCTTAATGCTTCACTGCTGAGCCTGTTAAGAAGCTTGCTCCCGTCATCCCTGCCTATGCCCACAACAGGAATACTAAACAAGGTTCCGACATTATCCATAGTCGGAGTACCCCAGACGGAACCCACCGTCTCTTCAAATATAGCGTTATTATCGGTTCTGCATATATGAACCAATCCCAAAGCCCCGCTTCGGTTCAGGTCATTAACATAATCTTCGTAGTAGTTGTAGCTTAACACTATCTTACCCTTGAACAGTTTTTTAAGCTCGTCAATCGTCCGTTTCCTGTGTGGCTCCGTATCGTAGACCAGCATTCCTTCCACTCCTTCGGGAAATGACCCTCCAAAAGAGCGCGGTTTAGCCCTTATGGAATGCTCCTCACCTGAAATGATATCCACGGAAGCCTTGATGGGATTGGAAAAGTATGAGTCAAACACATGTCTTTCATAGGACAATCCTTCCCGTTTCAACTCACTTACAATATAATCCGCAGCCTTTTCCGTATCCGCGTTTCCCGTAAGGCGAAACAGTTTTGAAAACTCCTTCAAAAATTTATCCATTTCCTCTTTGTTTGCTCTATCTGTCTTGAAGCTTGACATAAACTCACCACCATTACTTTTTCAAACTCATATATTGTTTTGTTTCTTCGAATTCTTTTTTTATTTCCCTCAACAGATTTTCATCATTAATAATGTCATAACATGTTCCGGCAAGTATTTTTGATGCCAGCAGCATGGCTTCATGGGCCTTTTCCGATTTGCCTGCATCAAGGTATTCCTGGGAGTGTGCCGATGTGTTTTCCGGAACAAAGGCCACTCTGATGCATGAACCGGGAATGTTGTACATCACATTTCCAAAATCAGTTGAGCCTGTTTTTTCCCTTGGGGGAGAAATGCTTGGAGCATTCAGCATTCTGGCATTGTTCATCAGCAACTGGTTAAGTTTCATGACAGGAATCTTGTTGTCAAAGGCCCTGTCTTCTTTTATTTCGTACGTTGTGCCTGTCATGAGAGCAGCACCTTTAATAATATCCTTGAATCTTTCCACAACATCATCCAGATATGATCTGTTGTATGACCTTAAGGTGTAGGTGCTGGTGGCCTCTTTGGGCACTATGTTGTCAGGACCGCCTGCACTGGTCACTGTGTAGTGCATTCGCGTATCTTCCGCCACATGCTCTCTTAAAAATTCTATGGCATTGAAGGAAAGAAGCATGGCATCAAATGCGCTTCTGCCGTATTCAGGCTGCATTGCCGCATGAGAACTCTTGCCGGTAAACTTCACCTTAAAATGGGAAAGGGCCATGCTCTTTACATCCGTAGTTGTTGCAGGTCCTCCATGGAACATCAGTGCAACCTCAATATCCCTGAAACATCCGTTCTCCAGCATTATTATCTTTCCGCCTGTTGACTCTTCGGCAGGTGTTCCGTATACGACTATTTTAAACGGTTTCTCCTGGTATTTTTCTTTTAAGGCTATGGCAGCATAGATTATGGCTGGGCCTTGCATATGATGACCGCAGGCATGCCCTATGCCTTCCAGAGCATCGTATTCGCACAGAAGTCCTATGGACGGGCCATTTCTGCCACTTTCATATACTGCTCTGAATGCTGTTTTCAGCTTTCCTACCCCCTTTTCAACAACAAATCCGTGCTCTTCAAGAATATTGGTCAGCACCGCAGCAGCTTTTTCTTCTTTGCAGTCTGATTCAGGATTGTCAAAGATATAATCGGCAGCTTTAAACATTTCTTCCTTGTTTTTTTCTATATTTTCAAATAACAGGTCTGTAACAGCCATGCTCATTATAAATTCCCCTTTTCTTATGATAAGATTTTGATGAAGTTATAGAAAGCTATTGCCTAAGCAACAGCTTTCAGCTTAATAACCCACAGCAGTGGCAACAAGCACAAATACAGCTCCTATGGCAATCCATATCCCAAGCAGCGGAACGATGAACTTTACCCACTTTTCATATGGTATTTTTGATACTGCCAAGTATCCCATCAAGGCAGAAGATGTGGGAAGTATGGAGTTGGTAAAACCATCTCCCAGCTGAAATGCCAGCACTGCCGTCTGTCTCGTTACACCGAGAAGGTCCGCAAGCGGAGTCATTATTGGCATGGTTGTGGCAGCCTGGCCGCTTCCTGAAGTGATAAAAGTATTGATGATTATCTGCACAGCATACATTCCCAGTGCAGCAACAGAATTGGGCAGATGAGATATTGAATCTGCAAGCACCCTTACTACAGTATCTATAATGCTTGCATCCTCCATGACAACCAGAACCGACCTTGCGATTCCGACTATCAGAGCTCCGAACACAATAGACTTGGCACCATTTACAAACTCCCGTGCAATATGGCTTGGACCGTATTTTGAAAACAATCCGCTCAATATTCCCATTGCCAGAAAAGCCGTGGACAACTCTTCAATCCACCATCCGTCCTTTGAAACGCCCCATATGATCGAGCCAAAGCCGGCAACCAGTGTTAATATAACCAGGTAATTGCTTGTTGTCATGCTCTTCAGATTGTCCAAGTCTATTGAGGCAATGCCCGCTTCCTCTTTTTCCAGTTCTCTCACTATGCTGAGTTCAGGGTTGTTCTTTATCTTTTTCGCATATTTCAAAATATACAGGCTTGTAGCAACTAAAAGGAAAACCAGCAACACAGCCCTAAGCCACAATCCTGAAAACAGAGGAACCTCTGCAATGCTTTGAGCAATTCCCACATTGAACGGATTGAGAAGTCCTGCAGTAAATCCGCAAGCAGCTCCCAGGGCAATCATAGCCGTACCGGTTATGGCATCAAACCCCAGTGTTCTGGCTATGACAATTCCCAACGGAACAAATATCATAACCTCTGTGGACATCCCCATTGTAAAGCCGAATATAGAGAACAATACCAGGAAAATAGGTATGATAACATTTTCTCGGTTCATAAATTTCTTTGCGATTCTTCCGGTTATTGCTTCTATGGTTCCGGTTGAAGATATTATCTGGAATGCGCCGCCTACAACAAATATGAAGAAAACAATATCAGCTGACTTATTGAGACCAACGATGAAAGACCTCAATATGTCGATTATTCCGGCAGGATTTCTATCAACATACTTGAAAGACTCAACTATTATGAGTGTCTTGCCTGTATTCACATCCTTTGCGCGTTCAAACTGACCGGCAGGTATAATATAAGTTAGTGCTGCTACCAAAACCACCAGGTAAAAAATGATAACATAAGTGTGCGGTACTTTAAACTTGTCAATAAAACTTTTCTTTCCTTTCATTTCATCCATAATACATCCTCCTAATTTAGTAACGAAAATAAGAAATTTAAAACTGCCCTCCTTCTTAGAATTTGTATTGCAAATTTTGTTACAATTATGTTATATTAATTATAGTTAACGTTTATTTTTATTACAAATACCAAATCTTTATAGGCCAGCCATAAAAATTTCTTATTGCCAGGGGTGATTATAATAGATTTTAAAGATTTGACAATAATTATCAATATCAGCGAAACAAAAAGCATATCAGAAACTTCAAGGAATCTGTACCTTTCACAGCCAGCCATAACTTACAGATTAAGAAACCTTGAACAGGAACTTGGAATAAGAATTCTTAACAGGCATTCCGACGGAGTCACCTTTACCAATCAGGGAATGCGCCTGCTTGAATACAGCAAAAATACTATGAAGAGTTATGAAGAATTAAAAACAGAAATAAAAAAAATAAACAATGATGTGAATGGCAGCATCACAATTTTCGTGAGCACTGTTTACGCCAAATACTATCTGGCCCATATGTTAAAAAAGTTCAACACTGAATTTCCTAACATCGACATTTCACTTAAGACCTTTTCAAGCTGTGATTTAAATCCTGATCTGATCAGCTACGGAGCAGCAGACATAGTTATCAGAAGAGGGGACGTGCCTTATGACGGCCGCAAGATAATTTTAGGGGAAGAGCCTTACGGAATTGTATCAAGAATACCTTTGAATTTCAAAGATTTAATCAATATGACATGGATTAAGTACGATTTGCCCAGCCCCATGGAACCTGATATGATATTCTGGAACTGGTGCGAAAACACATTAAAGCAAACTGTTTTTGAAAAAATAATACAGGTAAATTCCATAGAAGCATGTATGAACCTGGTGTCACAGGGGCTGGGATGGACAATGCTGCCGAAAATACACCTGAACAACTATAAATCAATGCTCTTCTATCCACTGACGGATGAAAATGGAAATGTCGTTAAATTAAAAAACATCCTTCTCGGTGATGACAATACGGATAATTTGGCATGCAAAATCTTCGTGGGTTTCATAACAGACTATATATCCAAGCACTGAACATGTGCAATGAATCTGCCTTCCGTCATCCTGTTTGTTAACCATCGAATAATTTTCAGTTTTAATGTAAATGATATAATTGAAATTTGAAAACCAGGAGGTATGACATGAATAACCAACGTGCCAGGGATATTGTCTCAAGCCCTGAAATGATTAACGTAACATACAACGGTGTGCCGGTTTACATTGAAAAAATCAATGATAACAACACAGCATGCGTTCACTTTATCAGCCAGCCGGATAAAAGGCAGGAAGTATCGGTTAACAATTTGATTGAACAATTATCTGAACAATAGGAATAAAACCACCGGATTGTCCGGTGGTTTGCTTTTACCCTATAAATGTTTATAATTAATGTCTTACTGGTCTTCTAACTTGAACTTTCCTACAAGCGTCTTCATCACCTGGGCCTGACTTGACATTTCTTCGCTGGCTGCGGCACTTTCCTCTGAAGTTGCCGAATTTGTCTGAACAACGCTTGAAATCTGTTCGACACCCATTGTCACCTGCGATATGGCTTCAGCCTGCATAACCGATGTCTGTGAAATGTGGTCCACGATTTCCGCAACCTGTCTCGTGCTCTCAACTACCTGAAGCAGTGATTTAGCTGTTCTGTCAGCTATCCTTGTGCCGTTTTCAACCTGCTTCATTGAATTTTCAATCAAATTGGTTGTGTTCTTAGCGGCTTCAGCAGACTTGCCGGCAAGGTTTCTCACCTCATCAGCCACTACGGCAAATCCCTTTCCTGCAGAACCTGCCCTGGCAGCTTCCACAGCCGCATTCAACGCAAGTATGTTTGTCTGGAAAGCTATGTCTTCAATAGCCTTGATTATTTTCCCTATCTCTCCGGAAGAGTAGCTGATGTCAGACATTGCCAAAACCATTTCTTTCATATAGCTATTACTTACTTCTATTTCAGAACGAACGTCATTTACATTGCTGCTGGCCTTTTCTGCATTTTCGGCATTGTTTCTTACATTTTCAGATATTTCCGCAATTGTGGCTGAAAGTTCCTCAACTGAACTGGCCTGCTCAGTTGCCCCCTGAGCTAAAGCCTGGGCGCTTCCTGAAACCTCATCTGCACTGCTTGAAACCTGCTCCGCTGCCTGTCTTATGTCAGTGAGTACAGAGTTAAGCGACATGGTTATGTTTGTCAGAGATTCCTTTATGGGTGCAAAATCTCCATTAAAATCACTTTCCACCTTAACCGTCATGTTACCTTCGGAAACTTGCTGCAATGTATTTGTTATTTCGCTGATGTAGCTTCTAAGTGAAATGACCGTCCTGCTCAGTGCTTCGGAAAGTATTCCGGTTTCATCCCTGGCATCAACCCTTACTGTTTCAGTCAGAAGGTCACCTTTTGAAAGCTGCTCCAGCCTCCGGCAAACCATTGATATGGGGTTGGCTATGGATTTTGCAGCACGCATGCTCATAAACACTCCAAACAGGACGCACAGCAGAGAAGATACGGATAATCCCACAATGGTGTACAGAATGGATGACGTCATTTCAGTAATGGGAGCCACTGCGCCGTACGACCATCCGTCGGTGCCTTTAATGGGTGCGTAATAGCATATTCTTTTTCCGCTGTCATAGGAATATATTTCAACACCGGTGTTTCCGCCGGTCATGTTTGTATAAACTGAAGCGGCAGACTCATATGCCGGATCTGTTTTTGACTTTTCAATGAAGTTAGCCATGCTTTCAACAAGCTCAGGCCTCCTGTTGGCTATCATGGTTCCATTTTTGTCTATAATGAATACATTTCCGGTTTCACCCACAACAATATTCTTTATTATTTCGCTGTACACCTGAGCATCCATTTCAGCCATGACAATGCCTTCGTAGCTGCCGTTGGTCACAGGTGACGTCACTATTACGCAAAGTTCATTGTTGATATTGTAGGTTGGAGTCGACATGAACGTCTCGCCTGACATAGCGTTTTTGAAATATTCCTGATCTGCGATATTTTTACCGTTTAGTCCGGAGTCGCTGCTGGTTATAATTCCATTTTTGTCCACAATGCTGAGCGTCCTGTATCCGTTTTCATCCTTTATTTTGTCGAGAATCTTTAAAAGCATGGAATTATCTTCTTCATCCTGACCAAATACATCTGATTTGCCTGCATTCATAATTCCAAATTTAATGTTGTCAATGGATGTGTCGATTGCTACTTCCACAGTTTGTCCGATGGATTTAAGGTCTCTTTCAACATTTTGAGTGATGCTTCTGTAGCTGGTCAATATGCCCACCGTCAGGTTGAGTACGGCCGTTAAGAATACAATGACTGAAGTGATTACTATAAGTTTTGTTTTTAGGGAGTTGAATTTGTTCATGCATATTCCTTTCTGTTTTTCGTTCTTCATGTTAATCGTAAATGATATATCGGCTTTAAACATATTTAGTTTATATGGAATATTATGGTATCACCTGCGTCAAACTGCTTTTTCAAATGCAAGTAACTTTGGAAATAATGGAAACTTCACCTTTCTATCACAAGCATTTATAGTTTAGTTCTTCATTGCCTTATAATTGTTTATGATTGATTTTTAATCTTTGATATGTTATATTTAAAAATAATTACATAAAAGAAATTATTAATATGCTGCAGGAGGAGTGAATTTTTATGTATTTTGATTTAGACAAATGTGTCGGACATATCACTGAAAATGTTATAAAACAAATTACAGAAGCTTTTGGCAAAAGGCTTGAAAATACAGAGATTACAAGAATTCAATGGATTGCGCTCTATCATTTGAAGAGCAACAAAATCATGTCCCAGAGAGATTTGTCTAATTTAATGTATGTCAAGGATTCAAGTGCAGGAAGGCTTATAGACAGGCTTGAAAGAGATGGATTGATTAAACGAGAAAGAAATAATTCTGATAGAAGAATAATATATGTTGAACTTACCGAAAAAGGAGATCAGCTGATTACCAAGCTGCTTCCCTATGGAGAAAAATTCAATAGCGATCTTGTAAAAGGAATAAGCGAAGAAGACTTAATTATTTATGAAAAAGTGTTAAAAAAAATGCTGTCCAATGTTACTGAATAAAAGATATCATAACTGCTATAGAACCACAGAGCTATAGCAGTTTTTTTATGATATGGAAAAATCCCCTAGCAGAGTTGAAAGCAATAATTAAAATTTTAACATAATGCTTGACAGCTTGTATAATAGTTGCTATACTTAACATTAATAATTGCTATGCTTAATTTAATGCATGCAAACAAATTAGGAGGATATATGTCATATAATGTCAGAGAAATGCTTAATAGTTTTGTAGGCGGATTGGGAGATTTATCAGCTTCTAATCCTGATCAGGTAAGTGCATTTATGAATTTGTTGGGAGCTGCATATGAACCTAAAGCTCTCGATATTAAAACCAAAGAACTTATTAGTGTTGGAATCGGCTGTTATAACAGGTGTGAATACTGCATAGTATATCACTCTTACAAGGCTTTTGAAGCAGGGGCTACAAAAGAAGAAATACTTGAAGCTGCAATGGTATCGGTTGCCTTTGGAGGCGGACCTTCTATGGCATATTCTGTTACTCTTTTGGGAGAATGCATTAAAGAATTCGAGAATGATTTTAAATAACAGGTAAAAGGAGCGATGCTCCTTTTTCTCTTTGAAATATAAAACGGAGGCATAATATGTTATTTGATTTAATTGTAGAAAAATTACCAGGCCATGATACATCCGGAATAGTCGGCAATGTAAATAAAAAAGCCGGCAGCACCGTAAAATATAATGATGTTATATTTACCATAGAATCAGGAAAGGCAACATTCGATTTCATATCAAAATATGATGGAGTAATTGAAAGCCTAAGCATTGAAGAAGGAGATACAGTAAAAAAGAATCAAATTGTCGGTCGCATATCCGGTGAAAAGGCAGCAGATGCTGATAAAAACCCAACAGGTGCTGAAGGTTCTAAAAAAACCTCATATACATTTGGTCTTGCTAAGCCTGTTGAAAAAACTTACGAAGTTGATGTTGCTGTTATCGGCGGCGGCCCCGGTGGATATGTTGCAGCAATAAGAGCTGCTCAGGCAGGTCTTAAAGTTCTTCTTGTTGAAGAGGACAGACTTGGCGGAACATGTCTTAATTATGGATGCATACCGACAAAATCTCTCATTAACAGTGTTAATGTATTGGAGAAAATCACTGATGCAGCTGATTATGGTATCGAAATAGATTCAGCAAAAATTTCTATGGAGAAGATTATTAATCGCAAGGACAAGGTAGTAAGTACCCTGGTTTCAGGAATCGAACATTTGCTTAAAGCAAATAAAATTTCATATATAAAAGGTAAAGCCGTTGTTTTGGATGAAGATACAGTTACGGTGAAAACCAAGTCCGAAGAATCCATAATAAAATTCAAGAATTTAATTGTTGCTGCAGGTTCGAAAACATTCATGCTCCCAATTGAGGGATGTGATGACAAAGACATACTCACAAGCAAGGAGCTGCTTGAACTTTCTGAAATACCAAAGTCCCTCACAATAATTGGAGGCGGAGTTATAGGGATGGAATTTGCCTTTATATATCAAAGCCTTGGGTCAAAAGTGAATGTAATTGAATTTTGTCCGCAAGTTCTAGGCAACCTGGACAATGATGTCATTGCATGCATAAAGGAATCTGCCGTGGAAAAAGGCATACGAATCTATGAGGGCGCTCGTGCAGTTTCCATAAAGACTTCACTGGACAATTCCAAAATTGTGGAAATCAAAGTTGGTGATGACACTCAATATGTAACCAGTGAAAAGGTTGCTGTTGCAGTAGGAAGGAAAGCAAATCTTGAATCCTTGGATTTAGATAAACTTAATGTAGAATTAAATGAGAAAAGAAACGGAATTCAAGTGGACCAGTTCATGAGAACAAGCAATCCAAAAATATATGCAATCGGAGATGTTACTAACAAAATACAGCTTGCTCATGTAGCTTCACACCAGGGAATTGTTGCTTCAGATCACATTGCCGGAAAAATGGTACCTATGAACTATGATTTAGTTCCTAGCGTAATATTCACATCCCCGGAAGTAAGCCAAGTGGGCTGTACCGAAAAGGAAGCAGCTAACAGGGGTATTGATTTCATCACCGGCAAGTTTCCATTCAGTGCAAATGGAAAGGCACTCATTATGGGAGAAACAAAAGGCTTCATAAAACTGGTTGCAGAAAAATCCACCAAAAAAATTATTGGCGGAGCCATCGTAGGAGTTCATGCAGCTGATATGATAAATGTTATAAGCAATCTGATAGATGCAGGAACAACCATAGAACATGCTTCTCATGCAATTTATGCCCATCCAACTGTTGCAGAGTCTATACATGAAGCAATACTAGGGTTGGATAAAAAGAGCATTCACTTTGTCAACTAATCTATTTTCGTAACAATATAGAAAGCGCAGTTTTTCCGCAGGCGGACAGCTGCGTTTTTATATTTCAACAAAATCCATGTGCCTGACAATAACCTTGTTTACAAATCAGCCCCAGTGTATTATTATAATAGAAAAATAAAACAAAAAAGGAGTATTCTATGATAGTGAAGCCCCGTGACAGAAGGGCATTGACTGAAGCAGCCCTGGGAAAAAGGCCCTGCGATTTGGTCATAAAAAATGCCCGGATTGTAAATGTGTTTACAGGAGAAATATACAATGGCAATGTGGGTATATATGATGGTTTTATCGCTCATATACAATGTGATCCCGATAATTTGAACATTTCAGAAAAAGAATTGCAATCAGAATATTCCTATGACGCGAAGGGAAAATATCTGATTCCGGGTTTCATTGACGCTCACGCTCACGTAGAAAGCACCATGATGACTCCCAGGCATCTGGCCGAGGCTGTCATTCCTCACGGCACCACAACCATGGTTACAGACCCCCACGAAATAGCCAATGTTTGCGGGACAGAAGGGGTTCGGTACATGCATGAAAACAGCAGCAACCTTCCCATGCGCCAGTTAATTTTAATACCTTCCTGCGTGCCGGCAGTGCCAGGCCTTGAAAATTCAGGAGCAGTATTCCTGGAAAAAGAAGTACGTGAGTTACTTGACCTGGACAGAGTCATAGGTCTGGCAGAGGTCATGGATTTTCTGGGAGTAATCAACAACGATGAGCGAATGATCAGTATAATTAAGGCTGTGGAAGAACGAAATCTGTTTTTAGAAGGTCACGCTCCATTTTTAAGCGGCAGGGAACTGTCAGCATACTTATGCGCCGGACCTAACAGCGATCACGAGTGCACCGTCTCACAGGAAGCCAGGGAAAAAATGCGCTCAGGAATGTACATTGACGCAAGAGAAAGCTCCATAACAAAAAATGTAAAGACCATTCTTGATGGTGTGAAAAACTTCAGATATTTCGATACACTTACACTCTGCACCGACGACAGGGAACCTGAAGACATCCTCAGCGTTGGCCACATGAACGATGTGGTACGAAAGGCAGTCAGCTGCGGCCTTCATCCCATTGATGCCGTCAAATGCTCCACAATAAACGTGGCGAGGGAAATCGGCGCGAAAAACCTTGGAGCCATAGCACCGGGCTATGCTGCTGACATGGTGCTGACTGAGTCTCTGGAGGAACTGGTTCCTTCTGCAGTTTTCTTCGGCGGAAAACTGGTGGCAGAAGAAGGAAGACTGACTGCCGTAATTGAAAACATGGAATTTATGCTGGAGAAGGAAAACACTATTTACATAGATGATTTGAAGGTTGAAGACTTTAAAATAAAAACTCCTTGTTCAGCTTCAGATGGTAAAGTGAAGGCAAGGGTAATCTGTTACAAGGACTTTAATTCTTCAGAAACAGACATCCAAATCGAAGAACTTCCTGTTAAGGATGGGTATGTGGACCTGTCAAACAGCGAACTGAAGTATGCTGTGGTTATCAACAGACACAAGGGCTTTGACACCAAGGGCTATGGAATAGTCCGAAACTTCGGTACCCATTTCGGTGCCGTAGGAAGCACTGTATCTCACGACAGCCACAACCTGACCATTGTGTATGACAATCCTGAAAACGCCTTTGAAGTTGCCAGGAGCATTATGGAAGGCGGCGGAGGCATAAGCTGCGCCAAGGATGGAAAAGTTCTGGAGACGCTGGCATTGCCAATCGGTGGGCTGATGTCCCACAAATCGTGCAGCTTGCTGGCTGAAGATGCAGACAGGATGAAACGTGCCTTAAGGACATTAGGTTTGACCCAGAAAGAAAATCCTCTTTTAAGGATTGCCACTCTTGCGCTGCCCGTAATTCCCAAGGTTAAAATGTCTGATCTGGGCATGGTGGATGTGCTGGAACAAAAAATATTGGAAATGTTCGTGCTTTAATAAAAAAGGCGCCATAGATGAAATCCATGGTGCCTTATGTTTATTCTACCCAACATAATGTATGCGGGCTTCATCATATCTAGTAAAGACAGAACCCTTGTATCATGTGATAAATAATGGCTCTGTCCAAAATTTATATTATGTCCTTTATATCTTCTTTTCTCTCATATTTACGGAATCCCTTGTCAATGGACAGTCTGATTCTTCCGGTTTCATAGAGATAGTCCACATGGCATCTAAGCATTCTGGAAATAAGGTCATACTTGTATATGTTGCTGATGTTTACCTCAAAACTCTTAGCTGCTTCCTTGACTATTTCACCCATGGTCATTTTCCCTTTTATGAGCTCAAAAGTCTTTTCAGCCCTATGAATATAAAAAGCTATGTTGTCGGCAATCAAATCTGTAATGTCTTCATAAATCCCCTTGTGTGCAACAATGTACCTGCTGCAGTCAAGGCTCAGAAGTTTGTCCTTGCTATTCAAATCCTCCAGCAGCACAAAATCAAAAGGTATCTTTGCTGTTTCAATTATTTCATAACTTATGAGAGCATCGCCCACATAACCCACATTGTCGGGAGTTGTTATGCATATGTGAGACGGGCTGTGTCCAGGAGTATGCATGATTTTAAAGTCAGCACCGCAAAAATTAACTTCATGTTGCTTGTCCGTAATGTACACATCCGTTTCAAACAGCATGTAACCATACTTCTCTCTTATTTCGGTAAGAGTGTTGTTGTTGTAGTATGCCTTCAGATTCATGGCCGAACTGCAAATCTGCGCCTCGTACATGGGCATGCCAATCAGACAGCCGTATCTGTCCTTGAAATACTGGTTGCTTGCAATATGGTCCGGATGACCGTGGCTGCAGAGAATACCCTTAAGATTGAATCCATTTTCCTCAATTGCATATTGCAGGATTTCTCTTTCATCAATATTTCCCGAGTCAAGCATTATAATGTCTTTTTCATTCAATTTATAAAAAGGGACATAGGACATTCCCACATCTATGCAGTATGTATTGTCCTTTACCTGGATTATATTCATGTTCAACTCCAAATCATCATTTTCAAACTGATAATAATATATTATACTCATTTTGTCAAACGGTTGTTAAATGTGATCGTTGTTTGGATACGTTTCCAATTTCTTTCTCCTCATATAAAAAAATGGGTGGTTGAGCAAAGCCAACCAGCCAGGCGTTTTGACCATTTACTATTCACTGCCGAACAACAGCCCGCTTACTTTGATGTCATAAAAATTCGGTTTGCGTTGTCAACTTTTTCCATTCCAATACTGCTTTTCACTGGTGTGTAATTATATTCTAAACTTGAAACGCTACATCAAGTCATAGTAAAAAAGTATGCCATAATATATGCCTTTGGCAAAGCTTTCAGGATCGGTGGTAAGCATATTAATGTCTATGGGATTCGTCATATAACCCATTTCAACCAATACAGAAGGCATATCTGTTGCTCTCAGCACATATAATCCGGGATTTTCAAAAACTCCTCTGTTTGGTAACAGCGTCAAATAATAGAGCCCTTGCAAAATACGAGCCGCCATTTCCGATGCCGGAGTATTCAAACTGTACACATAAGCTTCGCTTCCCCTGACAGCTGGATTGGTGCTGGCATTGCTATGAATGCTTATAAAAAAATCAGCGCCCCATTCATTTGCCATTCTTGCTCTTGTCTGAAGGCTTGTGGTGGTACTTACGCCCAACTGTTCTGTAGGAGTGTTTCTGGAAAGCCTTGCCTCAAAATTTGGATTGCTGTTGAGAAGAGCCGCCAGTCTTACACCCACATCATAATTAATATCCTGTTCTCTATATCCGAATGCTTCAGCACCTGCATTGGGATTTACAGGGTTATGCCCTTGATCTATGAATATCTTAATAGCCATTATAAACTTCCTTTCATATTAGATTCTATTTGATGTGTACTCTAGGTCATAATATGATGAGATGTGTATGATTGTGTATTAAAATATTTAGTCGATGAATTGTTTTTTCATCCCTTATTATCATGGCTGAAAATATAATATCAGATATCTGATGCGGTCTCATTTAAGTCTGCCGACCTGATTTTATATTCTTCTGAATGTTCAAACATCAGCCCGCATATGAGTGAAGTGAGGGGTGAAACCATTACCAGTCCTAAGCATCCCACAAATGTGTGAAGTATCTCGGCTGAGATGGATTTGGAATTGAGAATGTTAAGCATGGGCGTTCCCTGGGCCATGTAAACCATCATAACTGATATATAGCTTCCCATGTATGCCAAAAGCAGTGTGGTCGTCTGACTTCCCACAACCGACTTTCCAATGGAGAGTCCTGATTTTATCAGTTCAACCCTGCTGATATCAGGATTGTTTTTAACTATTTCCTCCAGCGCCGCGGATATGTCAATGGAAAGGTCAAGTATTGCCCCTGAACACGCTAGGTAAATTCCTGCCTGGAATATGGCTGTGAGGTCCAGTGACATAAAGCCTGTGTAGAGCAGCGACTCAGACCACTGCATAACTGTACCGTCTATTTTATACCATCGCGTAAAAGCTACGGCCATCAATGCGGTTATTAAAGAACATCCCATAGAGCTTAGTATTGCCGCATATGCTTTTTTTGTAAATCCTGCCACCAGAAGCAGTGTTGTGACGGTCAGTGTGTTTCCCACCACCAGTCCGATCAATAAAGGGTTGTATTCCTTCAGCATGGAAGGAATCAACACCTTCCATATGCTCAGAACTGCAAAAGCAAAGGACAGCAGTGTGCGCACCCCCGTAAATCCTGAAAATGAAATTATGCCAAACACAAACAGTCCTATGAGGAAAATCTGTTTGTTTATTCTGTAATAGTCAATCATATTGGCATATATCACACTGCCGTTGCTGTCAAACTCCAAAAGAACCCATGCCATGTCCCCTTTTTCGAAAACCTTGTCGAATTCATACTTGCCCACAAACAAATTGACTCCTTTGACCTTTTCCCCCTTGTGAGAACCCGTTTCTATTGCTATTTCACAGTTTTGCCCCCCCTGAGTGACCAACCCTGTTTTATACATACCTGAATTGTCAACCGACAGCACCCTGGCACGAACCCCTTCAGAATTTACATAAATCTGTTTTTCAAAACCGGTGGGTATCATGGCCAGGATAAAAATCAAAAGAAGAAACAAGGCAGTAAATATAAGTTCTTTTCTGGTTGTTATAAACACGTTGCTCAGTACCATCCTTTCATTAAAAGGCCGGATAAATCCGGCCGATATCAGTCATCCTGCTAATCAACCTTTATTTTAGTCAATTGAACAAGCTTGTCAAATATGTCTGTGTTATCATAAGAACCGCTGAAAATATCAGCTCCTACTCCTGTTGCATATACGGCTACGGGAACACCTGTGTGAGAATAGGATGTCCAGCCTATTCCAGCCTTGTTGTTAATGATATGAGTCAGTGTTACCGATAATGGATCATATCCTCCGTAAAGGAGGTACGTTTCGTCATTGTTTGTTTTGGCTTCCTTCATGGACTCATCAAATCCATCCATCAATCTGTCATACTCTCCTGCAGTCATTTCCAGCGAATTAACTTCTAAGCCGGCTGCTTTTTCATCTATTCCGTTAGGAGCAACAAGTCCGAAGTTTTCAGTTATAACAGGCATAACCTCATCAAAGGTCAATCCGTCCGCATCCTGTTTTTTCATGCTCTTTATCAGCTCATCAAAAGCAACATAGGAAATTTTCTGATTGTCCAGTATGTCAAAGGCAGTGTCATATCCTGTTGCCGCATATCCGATGGACATACCGCCTGTCTCATGGTCGCCTGTTACTATGATCAATGTTTCTGTTGGATGTTTCTTGCCGAAATCTATTGCAACCTGAATGGCATCTTCGAATGCAAGCACATCGGAAATAACAGACTTCGCATCATTGGCATGAGCAGCCCAGTCAATTTTTCCCGATTCGGTCATCAGGAAGAATCCGTTAGTGTTGTCCATTACATCAATACCCTTTTTCACGAAGTCAGCCAGCTGCAAATCTCCTTCTTTCACATCGATGGAGTATGGCATGGCACCGCTGTCCTGCAGCACAGGGCTTACAGCATAAACCTTTCCTGACTGGTTGCTCAGAGACATTATTTCTTCCTTTGTATCTGCTATGGTATAGCCCTTTTCCTCAAGAACCTCATATGCACTTTGCTGGTCCTTGTTTGCACCTGTAGCTTTGCTTATGGAGCCGCCTCCAAAATAATCAAACCCTGAATCTGCCATCTGCATTGCTATATCATAGTAATTATTTCTCGATACTGTATGTGCATAGTAGGCAGCAGGAGTTGCATGGTTTATTGTTACGCTGGTCACAACTCCTATTTTCATGTTTCGTTGTTCCTTCAGAAGTTCTGTTATGGTGGGTGCAACTGTTTCCTTGTCAGCTTCCAAGCCGATTGTTCCGCTGTGTGTCTTTACTCCGCTTGCCAGTGAAGTAGCGGTTGACGCCGAGTCAGGACAAAATGATGTGGAGTCTTGAGTAGTAGCCACTCCTGCTACAGGGAACTGAGTGAAGTTAAGCAGCTCAAGTTCAACCTCACCGGACTTGTTGTTTCCTTCATAAACCTGAGCCGAATTTATTTGTGCATAGCTCATGCCGTCCCCTATGAACATGAATATGTATTTTGGTTTTTTATTTAGTTCTGTCTTTGAAGCCAGTTCGATGCTTACCTTTTTTGCAGCCTCCGCCTGTTTCTGCTGTTCGGTTGTACCGGCGTCCACCGACGCGCAGCCTGTTACAGCTGCTGCAATCATTGCTAAACATAGTGCAAAAGATAATACTCTCTTCATAATTTCCTCCAATATTTTTGTTTGCAGGGCAATTCTATCGGAGAAATGTATAGTCACAATGGCTTAATTGTAAAAGAAATGTAATTATTTTGAAAATAAATTGCTAAAACTTTTAGCTGACTTTACTCTTATATTTTTCCGCATCATTTTCCAAACAATTCAGAAAACTAAAAAGCTCACTGCCTTATACAAGGAAATGAGCTTTTACTGTAATATTATTTTATTAATGATTTACACGTCAATGCTTCCGTCAATACATCGCACATCCATAATATGCTGAGAAGCTGTTACAGTCTTATGTCTTCCTGCATCATTGCAAAGAGTCTTTTTCTTCAATGGCGTAGTAATTTGAAGTGATGTAGTCGAACAGCAGTTTTGAAGCCACTATGCTGGTCATGTTATTGAAGTCAGTCATGGGATTCACTTCAACTATGTCAATTGCATCCACGTAAGGAGCCACAAGCTTCACGAACTTGAACAGCTGATAGCTTGTGAGGCCGCCAGGCTCATTTGCACCTGAACCTGGGGCAAATGCGCTGTCCAACACGTCTATGTCTATGGACATGTAAATGTGATCCGTTCCGTCAGAAGCAACCTCTATGGCTTTTTTCGCAGTTTCTTCAATGCTCGTCTCGAAAACCTGATTTGCAGGAATGAGGGTTATGTTGCTGTCCTTGATGAAATGGTAATGTTCCGGCGAATTGTAGCTCCTCATGCCTACCTGCACGAAGTTTTTAGGATTTATCCTGTCCAGCTCCGAGGCTCTTCTCATCTGACTGCTTCCTGAATATAAACCCTGAATCGTCGAGTCCTTCACAAGGTCCAGATGGGCATCCACATGAATTATGCCTATGCTGCCCTTTGTGTTGTCATAAAGAGCCTTTATGCCTGGCCATCCCGTTGAATGGTCTCCGCCCAGAAGTATAGGTGCGTACCCTTCGCTATAAATCTTGTCAATGTTGTTTTTTATCTCATCAAGTGCCTGCTTGTTGTCATACCTGCTTATCTGACTGGTATCTCCAAAGTCTTTTATTTCGAATTTGGACATGTCTATGAGCCTGTTAGCTTCAACATCAAACAGCTTCCCGTCTTCAACCCTGTTTTTTATCCACTGCAGGGATTTTCTGATCTGCTCCGGAGCGTATCTTGCTCCCGGATATCCTTTGGAAGTCGCCGTATCATAGGTCATTCCCATAATTCCGAATTTGTTCTTATACTTGATTTTCATCTTATACCTTCTTTACCAAATAGTAGATTTTTATTTTTCAACCACATACTTTCCGTCTTTTACTATTAAAATAATAAGGTCTTTTCCAACCGGTTCCCTGGCTCCCTGGAAGTTGGTAACACCTGTTGCCCCCTGGAAGTCAGCCGTTGCAGCTATTGCGTCCCTTATTGCTGTACCGTCTGTTGAACCTGCTCTGTTTATGGCATCAGCCATTACTTTCATTGCATCATATACATATGGAGACCAAGAATCCACCTTCTTGTTATATTTGGCTTCGAATTTTTTTACAAATTCCTGTGCTGCTTCGCTGGGGTCAGACTCGTGGAAGTAGCATACAACATGAGTGCCTTCTGCAGCCTCTCCTGCCAGTGTCAAAAAGTCATCGGTATACAAGCTGTCGCTGGCATAGAAAGGAGCTTTGATTCCCAGGTTTCTTGCCTGCTGGATAATCAGAGAAGCCTCAGTATAGTAACTTACCAGCACAATAACTTCAGTGTCGCTGTTTTTGATTTTGGTCAATATGAGAGAAAAATCCTTATCCTGACCGCCAAGGTAAGTCTCATTGAACAGTACTTCACCGCCAAGGTCTGTGAAACTCTTAGTGAATACATCTGATACGCCTTTTCCGTAATCGCTGTTGTCATAGATTACTGAAACCTTGTTGTATCCTTCTTCCTTCAATATTTCCGCCAATTCGGAACCCTGGTAGTTATCTCCCACGTTAATTCTGTACACATAATCTCCGATGTTGGCAACCTCTGGATTAGTTGACGCCATAGCTATTGTAGGTATCTTATTTTGCTGATAGATGGGTCCTGCAGCCAGTGTGGCTCCGCTGAAGAAATGGCCTACAATGCCGACTATGTTTTTGTCGCTTGCAAACTTCTGTGCAACACTGACAGCTTCTTTTGAATCTCCCTTATCATCACCGTAAACTATTTCAACCGGCTTGCCGAGTACTCCGCCGGTTGCGTTGATCTCTTCAACCGCCAATTCCACACCGTCTTTTGTGTAATCTCCAAATTGAGCGTAATCACCTGTAAACGGTGAAGCAACACCTATCTTTATGGTGTCCGGCTCCTTGTCCTGAGAACCTGACGAACATCCTGTCAAAACAGCTGACAGCAACAAAGCCATGATCATAATAAAAACTAATATTTTTTTCATTTTAACCCTCCTATTGTATTTGATTTTGATTTATATAAAATGACATTTAATCATCATTTTCTCCCAGGTAAATCTTCTTGACCTGTGAATTGGAGAGAAGGTTCTTGGCATCATCCTGAAGAATAATCTCTCCCACCTCCATAACGTAGCCGTAGTCTGCAGCAGAAAGGGCCACCTGCGCATTCTGTTCCACCACCAGAACCGTGGTTCCGTTTTTATTTATGCTTCTGATTATATTGAACACATCCTCCACCACCAGCGGTGCCAGTCCCATTGAAGGCTCATCAAGCATGAGCAGTTTCGGCGACTGCAGCATTCCCCTGACAATAGCCAGCATCTGCTGCTCTCCTCCGCTCAACGTTCCTGCCAGTTGATTTTCACGCTCCTTCAAAACCTTGAAGTTTTTTAAAACCTCATTCATCTCTTCAAGAAATTCTACCTTTGAAATTGTTCTTGAGTATGAGCTCATGATAAGATTTTCTTTTACGGTAAGGTTAGGAAAAATATGCCTCCCCTCGGGAATGTGAATCAAACCCATTTTAGCTATCTCATGAGGCTTCATGCCTGTAATTTCGTTACCTTCAAAGAAAACATGCCCTCCGGCCGGATGAACAAGGCCGGAAATGGTCTTCAGCGTGCTGGTTTTGCCGGCACCGTTGTTTCCTATCAAAGCGACGATCTTCCCTTTTTCGACTTCAAAGGAAACATCCCTTACGGCTGCAATTCCGCCATACTTGACTGTTAAATTTTCCACCCTAAGCATCCTTTTTGCTCCTTCCTAAATAAGCCTCTATAACCCGCTCGTTCTTTTGAATTTCAGAAGCTGTACCATGAGCAATTTTTACGCCGTGGTCCAGAACAACAATGTTGTTGGACACTCCCATTACAACTCTCATGTTATGCTCTATGAGCAATATTGTAAGGCCTGTCTTGTTCAGCTCTTTTATAAACTCCACAACCTCCCTGGCCTCCGAATTGTTCATGCCTGCAGTAGGCTCATCCAGCAGCAGAAGCTTCGGCTTTGATGCCAGTGCCCTCACTATTTCCAATTTCCTCTGCTCTCCGTAGGACAGACTTTTGGCCTGTTCCAGCTTCTTGTGCCTCAGTCCTATCATTTCCAGCAGCTCCAGTGCTTCCTTGTAACACTCGTTTTCTTCCTTTATGTTCCTGCTGTTTCTCATAATGCAGTCCCATATGCTGGATTTTAGCTTTATGTGCAGCCCTATCATTACATTTTCCAGAACAGTCAGGTTTGAAAACAGTCTTATGTTCTGAAACGTCCTGGTTATTCCCTTCCCGGCCACCTCATAATCCCTTAGCCTTGTAATATCCTCGCCTTCAAAATATTTTCTACCTTTAGTGGGCATGTAGTGGCCGGATATCATGTTGAACAGAGTAGTTTTTCCTGCTCCGTTGGGCCCTATTATGCTAAATACCTCTCCTTGACTGATGGAGAAAGATACGTCATCAACGGCTTTAAGTCCGCTAAAATACTTGCTTATACCTTCCAGTTTTAATATGTCCATACGCTCTCCTTACTTTTCAACCATCTTGGGAACTCTTTTTTCCGGCCAAAAACCTCTTGGTTTATAAATCATCATCACAACCAGCAACAAACCGTATATGAGCATACGATAGCTTGCAATGGGCCTGAGCAATTCAGGAAGCAGGAACAAAATCAAAACTCCAACGATGGAACCTGCCAGGCTTCCCCTTCCACCCACCGTTATCATGCAAAGTATGAGTATGGATTCGTTGGAAGTGAAGTTGTTGGGGTTGATGAAATTCATGTAATGCGCAAAAAAGCTTCCGGCAATTCCTGCAAAGGCAGCAGTTATGGCAAATGCCCAGATTTTATATCTGCCAGTGTTGATACCCAAAGATGTTGCAGCTATTTCATCTTCCCTTATGGCGACCAGCGTCCTGCCAAACCTTGAATTTGCTATTCTGCCCATGACAATTGATGTTATGATCACCAAGCTCCATATGAGGTAGAACATCTGCTGCTTTGTATTGAAAACATATCCGAATACGGATGGAGACGGAATCCCTTTTATGCCCATAGGGCCGTTTGTAACGCTTTGCATGTTCAGCAGCACATAACGGATAATTTCATTAAAACCCAAAGTGATGATAGCCAGGTAGTCTCCCCTTATTCTTAAGGAAGGCACTCCCAGCAAAAGGCCGAACAGCAGCGACACTAAACCAGCAAACAGCATTCCGATCCAGAAGCTGTTGAAAATATTGATTACAAATAAACTCGATACATAGGCCCCGATGCCAAAGAAGGCTGCATGGCCCAGATCAAGCTCTCCTGTGACGCCCGCTACCACGTTGAGGCTTATGCCCAGAACAACGTACACCCCAAGAAGTATCAGGATATGAAGAACATAGTTATTGTCCAGCACAACAGGAAGTATGGCCATGATCAGTAAGGAAACCAGTAATTTTGTTTTGTTGTTCATTTTGCTCAATAAGCTGTTTTCAATTAATCTTCTGAAATTTATTTTATCCACCTTGTCCACCTACACTTTATCAATTTCTTTCTTTCCAAACAACCCGGTAGGTTTAAACAGAAGAACCAGAATCAATATTACAAAAGCAAATGCATCCTTGTACTTGGCTGATATGAGAATTGCTCCCAGACTTTCAGCCAGCCCCAGAACAATTCCCCCTAGCATGGTTCCCGGTATGTTCCCGATTCCTCCAAGAACCGCAGCTACGAAAGCCTTAAGACCCATGGACGAACCCATGTTGAATACCAGTGAATTGTAGTAGATTCCCACCAGTATGCCGGCAGCTGCACCGAGCACGGCACCTATTGAAAATGTAATGGATATGACCTTGTTTACATCAATGCCCATCAGGCTTGTCATTGCCGGGTCCTGCGCTGTGGATCTCATGGCAATTCCTATTCTGGTCTTGTATATAAGGAAATACAAAAGAGCCATGAACGTCAGCGCCACAGCCATTATGAGTATCTGTGTGGATGATACCGTCACGTTGGAAAACTCATAGGCAGCAGCTTTCATAACTTCGGGAAACGGCTTCGTGTCGGATCCCATGGTCAGCATTACCGTATTCTGCAATATTATTGAAACACCTATGGCACTGATAAGCTGAGAACTTCTGGAGCCGTTTCTTATGGATCTGAAAGCTGTGAATTCGATGAAGGCACCCAGCATGCCTGAAACAGCAAGTGAAATGAAGAATGAAACTACTATGTTCAGTTTTAAAACCGATACACAAAAGTAAGCTATAAACGCTCCGACCATATAAACGTCTCCGTGGGCGAAGTTTATGAGTCCGAGTATTCCGTAAGCAAGCGTGTAGCCCAAAGCTACCATCGCGTAAATAGACCCTATAGTCAAACCATTTATCAATTGTTGAACTATCATTGATATCCTCCTTGGTTTTTGTTATTTTTTTATTTATAAATGAAAATATATAATTTTAAATTCTACAACCATATGTTATGCAATAACCGTGCCAAAATATAAATTTCACTTAACTGTTGAATTTTCATCATCAAATAAAAAACGGCCACTATGACTACATCAACAGTGACCAATTTTCATACAGTTAATTATTCAAGATTATACTTCTTCAGCTTGTAATACAAGGTCTGTCTGGGTACCTTTAAAAACTCGGCTGTCTTTAATATGTTGTACCTGCATTCCTTAAGAGCATTTTTGATTAATTCACATTCATAGCTATCGATCATCTGGGCCAGCGATTGGCCTTCTGCACTGCTTTTCGGGCTGCGGATCACCGATTTTTGCAGGTATTGGGGCAGATTGCTCTTGTCCAGAATGCTGTCCTCGGAAAAATTCAATGCATATTCTATGACATTTCTTAGCTCCCTGATATTGCCCTTCCACTCATAGTTTGTCAGTATCTGCACCGCTTCCTGGGATGCACCGGTGACATTTTTATTCAGGATGGTGTTGTAATACTTAATGTAGTAATCCAAAAGAGCCTTAATGTCATCTTTTCTGTCTCTCAGCGGAGGCACGTTGAAGCTTATTACATTCAGCCTGTAAAACAAATCAGCTCTGAACTCGCCGCTGTCCACCTTTCTTGTCAGATCCTCGTTTGTTGATGCTATTATTCTTATGTCTATGTCCCTTTCTATGTTTTCTCCAACCCTCATGATGCTTTTGTTTTCTATGGTTCTCAGCAATTTGCTTTGCAGGTCATATGGTATTGAATTGACCTCATCGAGAAAAATAGTTCCCCCGTTAGCCGATTCAAACAAGCCTTCCTTGTCCATGGATCCCGTGAAACTTCCTTTGGCAGTTCCGAAGAGTATACTCTCCATTATGGTGCTCGGTATGGCAGCACAATTTTGAATAATGAATGGCTTGTTCCTTCTTCTGCTGATGCTGTGAATGGAATGAGCTATGATTTCCTTGCCCGTTCCCGTTTCCCCCGTGATGAGAACATTGGAATCATTCATGGATACTTTTTTTAAAACCTCAAGACTTTGTCTGAATTCCTGGTTCTCAGTAATGACATCCTCGAAGCTGTACCTGGACGTAGCTTTCTTTCTTTTCTTTTTAGACGAATTTCCGGACAGTTCAACGGAGATTATGATTCCGCCCATTACGCCTGATTCATTTATCAAGGGAAATGCCGTATTCATACAGTTTTTCTTGTTGCCGTTAACAGTGGAGCTCTGATATTCGTTTAATATGGGCTCCCTTCTGTCCATGGCCTTGAAAACGGTGAAATCTTCTCTCTTAAAGAACGGATACAGTTCAAAAATAGACCTTCCCAACACATTTTCCTTCTTGAGCATGTTCAGGTTGTCATCGTAATCGTCGTAGTACATAACCTTTCCGTTCTTGTCTATTATGAGAATCAGGTCACTGTCATAAAAAATATCCTTGAATCCTTTATTATCCAACTTAATACCCCCTGTTCCAAAATTTCATAAAATATTATTAAAATTCGTCACTTCATGCATCATACGAATTAAATATATAAATGTTTTTCAATTTTTATATATATAATAGCACGTTCTTCGAGAAACACAATTAAAATTTTCCAATATTGAATTCCAATGTTTTCTATACCTTTTTCACTTCTTCGGGCTTTAAGTTTTCTCAGAATCACACTTTTTTAAATATGCATACCATAAACTGAATTTCAACAAAAAAACATCCGACTTATTATCTGTCGAATGTTTTTTAATTAAAGTTTAGTCAACGCACATCTTTTATAAACATGGTTCCAAACACAGCAGCCAATATGATGCAGCTGAACAATACGGCTTTTTCCATAAAAATATTTGTCAGCAGCGTTCCGAGTACAACTCCTAAAATGAAAAATAATATAATTCCATATAACTGCATGCTGTTTGTAAGCGCCTGTACATTTTTTGTGTTCTTGTATATAAACAGCTGTTCTGTGGCACTGCGAAGATTCCCGGTGCACATGGTCGTGGTATATTTTCTGAAGCACTCAAACTGCAAGGCACACACAAAAGATACAGCTGCATTGACAATTGGGTTCATACTGCCATTTGGAACAAATGCAACAGCTGTCAGAACAAACACTTCAATAGCCACCACAATCTGTCTCCAGTGAATGACTGAATTTTCTCTGAACCTGCTTTTAATTGCTTCAGATATCACAACGCCCACAATGAAAGCTATTATGGGAAGCAAGTAATGCAAAGTACCGCTGAAATTTCCCTGCGAAAAATTCAGCCCCATTAGAACGATGTTTCCGGTTTGAGCATTGGCAAAAACCTTTCCCCGTGATATGTATGTATAAGCATCCAAATAACCGCCGACGACTGCCAGCAGGGCACCCACCATGTACGATTCCGACATTTGCGTATATTCTCTTTTCAGCATGAATTCACCTCCAAACATGAAATTCAAAAATATCAAGCCTCATAACCTTGGCTTAAGGCACCATTATACTACTAAAATATTTAAAACACTATCCTTTTAAAATAAAAGAGTTGGAATATGAGTTACAAAGTCGTTTAACTACTTTTATCATATCCTGTGTATAAGATGGAAATATTTTGTCTTTATTATAAATAAGAGCAAGAGGATTGACTCTATTAAAGTTAAGTATTGGAAACACATTTAAATGTGAACCATAATTGCTCAGCTGATTCAACTGGTTTAATTGATTTATTCCAGACAGATACATGGTTAAACAAAAACAAGCAGCATAGTCCTCAGCACATAAACGGTGATGTATGTCCGGCTGGATAAACTCGTTAATGCAATTTAATGAAGCTCCAATTTCTTTTAGGTGTTCATTTAAGATGATACGTGAATTGAAGTTTTTCTTATTAAGAACAAAAGGAACCTTCTGAAATAAGCGCAAATCTGCACCTCTCATAAAAACTTCCTTACATTCAGGATAGTCGTTTGGAAAATATTCTCTTAATAAGTTGTCAGAAATCACAATATACATATGTTCGTTGATAGCTATGTCGTAACTTAATTTATTTGAAACTAAATTATGTGCTCCTGCAAAGTATAAATCAAGCTCATTATTTAGTACCATCTCCTGCATCTTAAGAGAATTTGTGCTGCAAATAATTAGTTCAACCTTAGGATAAATTTCATGAAATTCTTTTACTAATTTAGGAATTAGGATTGGATAGCGGCCTTCTGTAATCCCAAAATGAATTGAACCTGAATTGGCATCTCTAACATCTTCCAGCTGGCTTTCCAAATTTTTCTCAGACAATTCTATATGCCGTAGAGTATCTAGCATAATTCTTCCTGCAGGAGTTAATCTGAATTTTGGCTTCCTTTCAAAAAAAATGACGCCGTATTTTTCTTCTAACCCTTTAAGATATTTGCTTAAGCACTGGTGAGAAATGTAAAGTCTTTTAGCTGCATTTGATATATTCAGTTCTTCAGACAATACAAGGAAATACTTATAATTGTTTATCATATAATCCTCCGTAATGCTCCAATTATAACCGCTAAACACACGAGGCGTCAATTAAAAGTAGCACATGTAATATTTACATTCAACTTCCAGTTACATGTATGTAATATTTATATGCTTTAAGGTTGCTTGAAAAACTGTTAAACTATTCACAGTTTTTCACTAGCAACAAAAAAATTATAGGGAGAGTAAGAAAATGAAAAAATCCAAAAAAATCATTGCTATTTTGCTTTGTTTAAGCATGATTTTATCTATTGCAGGGTGCAGCCAAAAAGTACAAGCACCTCAATCTGTTGAAGAACCATCAAAAGGAAAAACATTAACACCTGGTACATACACTGCTACAGCAAACGGCCATAATGGACCGGTAACAGTTGAGACTGTAGTTGATGAAAATAGCATTAAAAGTGTAACTATTACCGAATTATTTGAAACAGCTGGTGTACAGCAAGTCATAAATCAAATTCCTGAAGCTATAGTTGCTGAGCAATCTGTAGGAATTGATACTATATCAGGAGCAACTTTTGCAAGCAGAGCCGTTATAACCGCTGTAACAGATTGTTTAAAACAGGCTAACGCAGATGTAGAAGCTTGGTCAGTAAAAAAGGAAGACGTACCCCCATCTGAAACAGAATATGCTGCTGATGTTATTGTAATAGGCGCAGGCGGTTCCGGATTAGCTTCTGCTGTATCAGCGCATCAAAATGGTGCTTCAGTAATTGTAATTGAAAAGCTTGGAATGATTGGCGGAAGTACTGTATTTTCAGGAGGAGCGCTGAATGCTGCTGATCCGGAAAAATCAAAAAACACAGAAATGACCGATAGTAATCGTAATTCATTAACTAAACTTCTAACAAAAGAACCCCATGATGATTATGAAGCAAATCTTCAAAAAACAGTACAAGAACAATATGACGCACATGTAGCTGCAGGAAACGCTTGGTTATTTGATAGTCCTGAACTGCACGCTCTTCAAACATATAACGGCGGAGATTATGAAGGAAACCCTGAATTGATTACAGTTTTAACTCAAAATGCTCTTCCAGCTGTTCAATGGATTGAAAGTTTAGGAGTTGAATTTCAAGATAAACTTAGTATGGCGACAGGTGCTATTTGGAGAAGAAGCCATTACGGAACAGAAGAAAAATACCCTGACGGCTTTTCGGCAGTATTTGGTTTTAAAGATTATATAGACAAAAATGATAACATTGAAATTCAGTTAAATACTAAAGCTAAAGAATTAATAGTAGAAGGTGGTAAAATTGTTGGCGTGAAAGCCATGAAGGGTGAGTATCCAGTAACATATCATGCTAATAATGGTGTTATCATTGCTACAGGAGGATTTGGCGCTAATGTAGAAATGCGTCAAAAATATAATACGCAATGGGCGAACTTGGACAGCAGTATAGGATGTTCAAATCAAAGCGTTGCAGCACAAGGCGATGGTATAGTTATGGCAGAAAAAGCAGGTGCGCAGTTAATTGATATGGGCCTTATCCAGTTGCATCCTAATGGCGAAGTAGGAACAGGTATGATGATGAATGTTCCAAAAACTTCTGGATTAAACAGAATATTCGTCAATAATGAAGGTAAAAGATTTGTATCTGAAGATGCCAGACGTGATGTTATGGTTAACGCAACATATGCTCAGCCTGGAGGTACAATGTGGGTTATAGCAGATGGTACAAATTATCCTGAAGGAAAAGATGCTCAAATTGAAAACTTGATTAAATTGGGAAAAACATTTAAGGCAGACACCGTTGAAGAGTTAGCAAAAATAATAGGTGTTGATGCTGCTAACCTTCAAAATTCAATTGATCAATACAATGCAGTTGTTGATGGTGCAGTTGATGAATTCGGCCTTACAACTTTTGATAAAAAATTAGGAACCCCACCATATTATGCAGCCAAAAGACTTCCAACTGTTCATCATACAATGGGTGGTATAAAAATAGATACAGAAGGCCGTGTAATCGGTCAAGACGACAGCCCACTCAAAGGGCTTTATGCAGCAGGAGAAGTAACAGGTGACATTCATGGTGCAAACCGCCTTGGAGGAAATGCTATAGCTGATATAACCGTATTTGGACGTATATCCGGAGAAAGTGCAGCTAAAGCCAAATAATGTAGCATAAAACTATTTAAATAATTTTAAGCGCAGCATTTGACAGATCAAACGTCGAATGCTGTTTTTTGTGTAAACAATGAAATGTCATAGAATGTCATTGGGACGGGGCGTTATAACTGCTTTATCAATCTTATGTAAAACGCAACAGTTTCCATCAATGCTTTTACCGTAATTCGCTCATCATTGCCATGAATCATGCCTCTCTCCTCAGATGAAAGCGTCATCGCTGAAAATCTCAAGACGTTGTCGCTAATTGCACAAAAATGCCTTGAGTCACTTGCAGCTAACATCAAATAAGGCGACACAATTGTTCCTTGCCATGTTTCTTCTATGGCTCGCTCCACCTTTTTCCAACCTTCCGATGTGGTACTTGCTATTGGTGAAGCGTTATGTCCCCCTATGCAAGTTACTTGAATTTCGGGATCTGATATTATACGGTTAATACGCGCTAAAGCACTTTCTACAGTGTCGGTAACCATTAGGCGTAAATTCAGTCCTACTTTGGCTTTGGGAGGCATGACATTGAACGCCTGGCTGCCTTCCATAACTGTCGGTGCAAGGGTGGTTCTAATGAGTGCATTCATCTCTCCCCCTTGTTTTGTAAAAAGAATTTTTAAAAGAGGTCCAAAACACCACATATTTGCAAATATTAGGCGGTACATAAACGTTGAATGTCTTCCCATTTTTTCGAACATCTCCTTAACCGCCGGGGAAATATTTGCATTAAAGGGATGCTGTTCGAGCTTTACCACTGCTTTAGCCAATCTTCCCACTAATGTATGTGAAGGAGGTGCTGATGAGTGACCGCCTTTACCAGACATTTCTAAAACCACATCCATGTATCCTTTTTCACCTACTCCGATGAGCGCACTTGGCTTTGTCACTCCCGGAAATACATTTTCAACAATTGCACCGCCTTCATCCAAAACGAGTTTTGGGCGAATGCCTCGTGATTTTAACACTTCGACAATAGTTGGTGCAGAATTACCGCTAATCTCTTCATCTCCTGAAAAAGAAAGATAGACATCTGTTTCGGGCACAAATCCCTCTCCTATAAGCTTTTCTACGGCTTCAACCACACCACAAAGCGTTCCTTTTGTATCAAGTGTCCCACGTCCCCAAATAACGCCGTTTTCAAAAAGGCCTTCAAACGCAGGCTTTGTCCATAGTTCCTCATTCACCGGAACAACGTCATAATGTGACATTAACACCACAGGATCACCGGCAATCTTGCCGGGCCATCTATACAGAACACCTGCATCACCATGAAGTTCTCTCGTACAAGCTTCATTAAGTCTAGGATAATTCCTTACAAGCATTTCCTTGAATCGCTCAAACTCCTTAAAATCTATTTTTGAACAATCATTATACGATATGGTTTTGTGCTGTATCATCTCTTGAAATCTTTGAACGATGCCGTTTTGAACAGCTGAATCTTCTATTCCTGTCGGTGTTTGCTTTATCTCTTTTGATTTTTCGGGTTTAAAAAATGCTGCTCTTAAAAATATACATGCTGCAAATAAAATTATAAATCCTAATAAAATATAAATTGTCATCCTTATCCTCCTTATTTATAATTAAGCATTTTACAATCCATACCCAATTGTAAAGGCAACAGTAAGCCAAAATATCGATAAAAGCATCAAAATCCCTTGAAGCGGCAATATGAATTTAATCCACTTACCATAGCCGACTTGAACCAGTCCAAGTGAAATCAGCAGCACCGCATTAGTTGGATAAAGTACATTTGAAAATCCGTCTCCAAACTGAAAAGCTAAAATTCCCAGTTGTCTTCCTATTCCCAATAGGTCCATAATTGGCACAAGAATCGGCATTAATATAAATGCCTTAGCACTGCCTGATCCAATAAAAAAGTTCATGATCATAACAATAATAAATACAATAAGAACAGCTGTTAACGGAGATGTGTGACTGATATTTTGTGAAATTTGATAGAGAATTGTATCCAAAATATGACCTTCAATCATAACGTGTTTGATTCCTGTAGCCAGTAAAATTAAAATTATGGCTGGTGACATATCCTTTGCACCAATGAAAAACTGTTTTGCCACCCTTGTAGGTTTCCAATTTGAAATAAGCCCCACACCAATGCCTGCCACAAGAAAAATAACACCGATTAATGGCAATGTGTAATCTCTTAAGGCTTCCACAAAAGGTGTAGCTCCCACAAGCATAAACATGATGAGCATTAGAACTATAAAAAAGCCATATGCTTTTTTTGAAACATCTTGCTTGCTTGTAAGTTCATTTTCCACACAATCTATTCGATGTTTCTTTGTTCTACTGAACAAAAATGCAACTAAAATAGCATAAACAGAGATAAATACCAATAGTCTCAGCAATGCCCCAGAAAAAATAGGAACATCTGCAAGGCCTTGGGCAACACCTATGGTAAATGGATTTGTAACTGCAGCAGCAAAACCAAGTCCGGTTGCCAGTACACTTACGCCCAGCCCTGTCAATTCATCCCACCCCATTCGTCTTGCAAGGATAATAATGAGTGGTACGAGGGGTACTACTTCTTCAAATACCCCGATGAAAGCACCAAGAGCCATAAAAACAAAGACAAGCATACAAAGAAGTACAAATTCATTGTCTTTAAATTTCTTAACTATGGCTAAAATGATGCCCTCTATCAGTCCCGTTTCTTTAAGAAGATGAATCGAGCCACCAATGATTAACAGAAAAAGAATAATGGCTATCACAAGTGCTCCTGATTCACTGAAGAGCACCAGTATTGGTGCACCTATCCAAGTGTGGATTGGGATTCCCTGTTCTTCTCTTATAGTAAATGTCATCGTCTCAGCATTAAAATCACCATTAGGAATTAAATACGTCAGCAAACCCGTTAAAAACAGCATGACGATTAAAACGATTGCCGCGGTCAAAAATGTATTAACAGCTGGATTTTTTTGTTTCATGATTTTCCCCCTCAATAAGCCAATTTTCTTCTATAAATGCGAAAAGTATTTGTACCGTCTGAGCAACAACTTCTCGAATTTGTGCAGTGTTTTTATTATCAATATTATTATTTTCAAGCTTGTTATTTAGAATATCAAATTCATAATCATCTGACAAAAGTGATGTAACAGCCTTGAGTTTTGCTTCAAACAGACTTCGATCTCCGTGAAGTAAGACTGCACTTGCTACATTCAGAATTCCACTTCTAAATTCATTGAGCAGCATTGGATAAACAGAATTGCCGCAAAATAAAGCAAAATTTTGAAGCCATATGAAGACATCGAGACTTTCTTCAAATTTAACTTGGTTTTGCTTTTGAATACAATTTCTTCGATTATCATAAGGTCCAACAATCAAGAGTTCAATCATTGCCTCAAGATTGTTCTTAATAAAATTGAGCATGGACTGATTTAGTGATTTGTTGATGCCGCCATGATAAAGGTCATAAATACTTTCCAAAAGCCCAAGTTTACCTGTTTCTCTGTAATCGTTTACTCGAATCCCCTGCCTTGGTATGATGGTTACCAGACCTTTTGATTCTAACCGTATGATTGCCTTATGAATGACCGGTCGGCTATATCCAAATTCACTTGCTAGTTCTCTTTCTGGTTTCAGCATAGAAAACTCTGGATACTTACCGTTTAAAATGCCCGTTATAAGAAGCTCTTCAACGATTGCTTCCGCTGATTTCCCTTTCATTAACCCTCCTGATTCTCATGTGTAACACTCTTAATAGAACCGTGGTATTACCACGGTTATGATATTTAATTATATGCAAAAATTTCCAAAATTACAACTTATTTTTGAATACTCTGATGTTTTTAGAGTAATAAAATAACTTAGGATGATGCTGCAATTGATAAATTAGCAAATAAAATTATTATGGAATTGAAGAAAATAAAAGGGTTGGAGGATATAGAAGAGAATATTGCATATAAAAATTACCTTACTCCTATTGATATTGAACGTAATTTTAATGCGTATAGAGGCACAGCCTTTGGACTTAGCACTGCTTTGACTCAAACAAATTATTTCGGACCACACTTTAAGTCTGATAAAGCTAATAACTTATTCTTTGTAGGTAACTCATTACATCCTGGACCTGGTATCTTTAGTATTAAACTCAAGCAAATTAGTGACTGAAGAGATATTGAAAGAATTTCAAAACGAGAACTAAACTATAAATCTACTTTTGCGGTACTTCTGTTTAAGGTAAATTTATAACCGCCCGCTAAAATATGGATAAGAAACCGATATTGAAAAGCTGTTAAAAGAATACAATGTCATCTGATGAGTTAAGCGGCATGATTTAGGTCATGCCGCTTATTATGTTGATATAAAGTACACGGCATCAGTGATTCGGCTTATGTGATAATGTCCAGATCCCTGGCTGATATTACTGTTCCCTTGTACTCAGCCTTAACGTCGTTTATCATTTCTTCTTCTCTTTCAGCTTCTGTCACCATTCTGCCTGTTTCATCAGGAGCAACCATAAACAGCTGATGATAGAAGACAAGCTTGCCGGGGTTAGCCTCTGCCGCCACCTTTGCCAGATCCTTGCTGGTAGTGTGAACTCTCAGGTGATATTTTTTCCACTTTGGGTCCCTCAGCTGAACACCCGTTGAAGAAATGACCTCATGAATCAGGATATCGCAATTTTTTGCATGCTCTATCAAGTTCGTGTTGTAGCAGGTATCTCCCGATACGACAATAACCTTGTCAGGAGTGGTAAACCTGTAGCCGAATGCTTCAAACGGAGGATGGTCCACTAAAAACGCTTCAACTGTCACAAGCTCGTCCTGATACACTATCCCCTCTTCGATTTCTGTTGTTTTAACCTCTATACCTGTACTGTTAGCCTGCTCAAGACCAAACATTCGGGCATTGATATCATCCTCATAGGCAGCCACCACATGGTCCACCATTTTCTTAAGACCTTTGGGACCGAATATTTTTAAGGCATCTTCTCTTTCCAGCACCCATGGTGTGAAAATCAAATCAGCCAGTCCGAGGGTATGGTCTGAATGAGCATGAGTTAAAAAAGCAGTTTTCAGATTTTTAGCTTCGAGAGCTCTGATTCCCTTTTGATTTGCCCTTTCAGCCTGTCTTACAATTCCTGTTCCGAAATCAACCAGGTAGGAATTGTCGTTAACCACAATAGCAACGCTGGGGCCGGAACGTTCAGGCACCGGGTTTGGTGTTCCTGTTCCCAGCATAACAACCTTTGTAATGGATTCTTTATTCATGTTTTCTCCTCGTTATTGGTTAACCGCCGTATCCTGAACCTTATCAAGAGTAAATCCGGTAAATCCATATATAATATTGATGATGATCGTAAAGTACGCAAAGAAAATGTACGGAACAAATTCCATGGCCTGGACCCCTAAGACGCTTTGGGCAAACAAAGCCGGCACGCTCCATGGAACCAGGTTGATGCATATGCAGCCTATGGACTGTGCAACCCTGCCTAAGTTCTTGGGATGCAGGTTGAAATCACTGTATGCCTTCTGAAACATCCTTGCAGGAATCATGATTGCCAGCAGCTGGGCACCTGTTGCAAAGGCGGTAACCAGACTGCTCAATATGGTCACGATCACCAATTGTCCGGCAGAAGATACCTTTTTCATGATTACTTCCAATATGAGTTCCAATGAGCCGATTTCTTCAAGTATGCCTCCCAGCGCCACAGCCAAAGTCAGAAGTATTACGGTTCCACCCATGGAATTGATTCCGCCTCTGGTCAGCAGACTGTCCACCATTTTAATTCCTGTATTGCTTGTAAATCCGTTAGTCATGGTTTTTACAACACTTCCGATGTCAGCACCCTGAACGAATATTGCTGCGAGGCCTCCCATTATAGCAACAGATATCAATGAAGGAATAGCCGGAAACTTTTTGATGGAAAAAACGATAGTTATAACAGGAATCAGCAAAAGCCACGGACTGATTACAAAGGCGCTGTCCAGTCCCTGCAAAATTTCAGCTATGGAGCTGATGTTGATGACTGCCTGCGTCGCCTGCTTCATTCCCAATACATAATAAATTATCAATGACAGCAGCAGTGCAGGCCCTCCGCTTTTAGCCAGGTGTCCTACAAGTTCAAACAATGTGCAGTTTGACATTGCAGATGCTAAATTTGTAGTGTCCGAAAGAGGAGAAATGCTGTCTCCGAAATAAGCTCCGGAAATAATTGCTCCAGCCAATAGAGGCGCCGGAAATCCCATCCCCAGACCTGTTGCCATCAATGCCAGTCCCACAGTGGCAATCGAAGTAAATGAAGTGCCTGTAGCAGTGGCTATGACAGCTGTGACCAGTGCTGTAGCAGGAACGAAAATCTTCGGGCTGATGACTCTAAGGCTGAAATAAATCAGCGAAGGAATTATCCCGCCCTGAATCCATGAACCTATGATGAGTCCGATAATCATAATTATGAACAGCGGAGCAAGGGCTCTGGATACGCCTTTGATCAGCCCCTGCTGCAGTTCATCCCATTTAAACCCCAGGCGGATTCCTATTAATCCGGCTGTAATGATGCCTGATATTATTGGAATAGTCATTCCTGCCTTCCATTTTATTACCGATAACAATCCAAATACAATAACCACCAATAAAGGCAATAACGCTAAAAATAAATTCAATTTCCCTTTCTTGTTCTGATCGCTCATAGTTTGCTCCTGATTTTTTTAGTGAATTTTTAACCCTGCAGAGTTTATAGAATGAAATTGCCGTCGCAATTTAATAAAAAAATCTTTCATTCCTGTAAATACATTACGTTAGTAATATACTTACAGGGACGAAAGATCCGCGGTACCACCCTTATTATGATATATTATAATATCATCACTTTGAGGTCTAACAACCTCTAACCATGTAACGTTGGTAAACGTGTTTGTCTACTCGGATACCTTTGAACAAACCTGCTCCGTAGTGTATATTATATTTCTCCGCTGCCAGCTCCCACCAACACTGACTCTCTGTGAGCATCTGAAATAATTTTCTCTACTTCACTGCAATTGCTATTTATTTTTTATCATGTTACTTTAAAACTGAGGATTTGTCAATGATATTTTGGGAAATATTTGTTTAGCTTCTATTCTATAATTCTTTTGATAACAAAAAAGCAGATGGTTATGATTACCTAAGAATAAAGTAAAATCAAATACCATCTATCTAAAATACTAACCAAATATTAATTATTTTAAACTTCAACAAATTATTATCCACATACAATAATATCTGGCGGCTTGGATTTAAAGTTGTAAACATCCTGTTTTCTTTGCCCACTTCGTTTTACTATACCTGTTTAGTATTTTTAAAGAATATGTATGTGATTCTTGTCTAGTCCTAAGTCGTGCTAACTATTGATGTACGATTCTCAATGTAATATCGTGGAAATTATTTCACTCAAATGTAAGGTATTAATTTATATATACTCCCTAAAATACTCTTCTGTTTTCATGAGTAGCTCTTCTTCAAATTCTGTCGATGAATAACAGTGATCTGCATTATTAACTAAATGTAATGAACTGTCTGGAAATGCATTTATATAATTATATGCGTTCACCAAAAACACATCCTGATCTTTTGTTCCGTGAAGTATTAAAACATGCTCATTGTATTCTTTCGAATATTTTAAAGGATCTATTTTTGATAATTCATTAAAAAAATTTTTACCTATAACGTCTCCCATATAATCAACATCATTTTCCATTAACCCTAATATAAATTTTTCATCACCAAAAATGTGGTGAAAGTTCCAAAATGGATTAGATACCGGTGACCATAAAACCAACCCATCACTTTTTACAATGGAAGCAATTATGGATGCAATACAGCCTCCCATACTATAACCAAGAATATATAATTTTTTGAAATCATACTTTTCCTTACAAAAATTAATAACATTCAATCCATCCTGAATTTCACCATTAATTGTCATATCTCTATAATCACCATCGCTATCCCCTGAACCGACAAAGTCGAATCTTAGTACAGTGTATCCAAGAGTGCACAATTTATCAGATATTTTTTTATACATTCTATGGGGTTCAACTTTTGTACCAGCAAAACCATGAATCAAAACCACCAAATTTTTACCTTTGTCTTCCGGTGAATTGTATTCTAAAATACCTAGCATTTCATTATCTCTGCTGTTTATCCATACTATATCTCTCAAAATAAAATCTCCTGAATTGTATTTTTGTAAGTAAACCTTAATTTTTTTTCATTAAACTGCTTTCAAGACTAAAATATTCATCAGTTTTTTGTTTAACAACATTAATAAGAAGAATAACAGATATGACGTTTACCAAAACCGCAAATCCATTTGCAACATCAGTCAATGCAAAAATGAAATTCGAACCTACATTAGCACCAATAAAACACAATAAAAGATATATTATTCTATAAGGTCTAATTGATTTTGAACCAAATATATAAGTTATACTTGTTTCTCCATACCAACTAGCACCTAGAAGAGTTGAATAAGCAAACAAAGCAATTCCAATTGTTACAATACTCTCTCCTATAAATCCTAAATTGACTCCAAATGCCTTTGAACTTAGTACAACTCCGCTATTGCCTGTCTGCCATACGCCGGTAACTAATATTACTAAAGCGGTAAATGTACAGACTATGAAAGTATCAATAAATACTTCTGAAATACCGAAAAGTCCTTGCTCTACCGGATGATTAACCTTGGCTGCAGAATGAGCCATTGGGGCAGTACCACATCCAGCTTCATTTGATAATAGACCTCTGGCTACACCAAATCGTGCAGCCATCATAATAGTAGATCCTGCAAAACCACCAACGGCAGCTTGCCCAGTAAATGCATCTTTAATGATCAATGCGAATGCAGAGGGTATTTTATCAATATTTAATATCAACACCATTAAGCCACCAATACAGTATAGTAATGCCATAGCCGGAACTAGAATTTCAGTAACTTTAGCCAAACGTTTTATACCGCCAAAGATTACTAATGCTGTTAGTATTGTTAACACCGTTCCTGTTACCATAGGTGATATATTAAATGATGATTCCATTGCATTAGCTACTGAACTTACCTGCATCATATTTAAACTTACAAATGAAACTATAACCATAAATAATGCAAAAATAGCACCTGCCCATGAAGAATTCAAACCATTTTTATATACATACATTGGCCCACCTCTCCAAGTACCATCTTTATCTTTTTCGCGATATGTTACAGATAAAACTATTTCGGCAAATTTTAATCCCATTCCAAAAAACGCTGACACCCACATCCAAAATATTGCACCTGGACCTCCAGCAGCAAGCGCTGTACCAACACCAGCAATATTTCCTACTCCAACTGTTGAAGCCAATGCAGTGAACAATGCTTGGATAGAAGATATATTGCCTTCGCTTTCATCATCAATTGATTCCTTCTTGTCCTTTTTTATAAATGCATTAAATGTTCTTACAAGCGTCAATCCTAGCTTTCGCTGAATTCCTCTTGTGGCAAAAAATACTAAAATACCGGTTCCGAGTAAAGCAATTAAAACCCATTTGCTCCATAATTCATTACTAAGTGCATTTACCAAATTCATTGCTATTTCCATACTTTCCACTCCTTTAGAATTAATTTAGAATTTTCAAACGTTTTCCAGAAGTAATTTTTGATAGATCAATAGTATAATTATATAAGTTAATATCTTTACTATGCCCTCAGATTTTAACATGTTATATATCATTCTTAACATAAGCTATAACTTTTATATAGTCTGTTCTTGTGCAAATTTTATTAATTGACATGCCTTCAAAACATGTTTTGCTAGAACAGCTGTAGTCACGGAACCTACTCCTGCCGGGACAGGTGTGATATAGCTTGATTTGTCCTTGCATCTTTCTGTATCAACGTCTCCGCACAAATTGCCTTCCTCGTCCATATTTATGCCCACATCTATGACGACTGCTCCCTCTTTCACGAAATCTTCCGTTATCATCCTGGCCCTGCCGATGGCTGCGACCAGAATGTCTGCTTCTGAAGCCACCTTTGCAAGCTCTGCCGTTTTTGAATGACATATTGTAACAGTTGCATCTTCTTCCAGCAGCAACAAAGCCATGGGTTTTCCCACTACCAGCGACCTTCCTATAATAACGGCCTTTTTCCCCCTTAGCTGTATGCTGTTGTGTTTCAATATTTCCATTGCAGCTGTGGGAGTGCAGGGCGCAAAACCCGTCTTGTCCCCTTCTGCAATTTTGGCTACATTTGCAGGGTTGAAGCAGTCAATGTCCTTTTCCGGGCTTATGATGTGCTTCACTGTATTTTCATCAATTTGTTCCGGCAGAGGTCTGAACAGCAATATTCCATGAACCGTACTGTCACCATTGACAGCCTTAAGAATGCCGATGAAATCATCCTGGCTGACATCACCGGGCAATACTGTAACTTCGCATCCGATGTCGCAACTTTTCATCCTTTTTATTGCTGCCTTTTCATAGGATAGGTCGTCCACCCTCTCTCCGACTCTGACAATCATAAGTTTTGGTTTTACATTTTGAGTTTTTAAATCTTCAACACCCTTTTTCACTTCAAGTGTTATGACGTCCGCCGTCTGCCTTCCCTTTATAAATTCTCCCATAATGCTCTTCCTACCTTTTTAATCATAATATACCTTGTTGTAAATCAGCGGAATGACAAGACCTCCGCCTATATAGTTCCCCAGCGTTGCAGGTATGAAATTCAGTAATATTTTAGTCACTGTTATGGATGAATCCAGCACTGCTCCCAACGGAAGGTAAAACATGTTTGCCACTACATGCTCATAACCGCTGAATACAAACAGCATTACCGGGAACCAGCACCCCAGCATTTTCCCTGTGGTATCCCTTGATGTGGTGGCGAGCCACACCCCCAAAGCCACAAGTATGTTGCACAATATGCCCTTCATCAATACCTGAACAAATGTCAGTGATGTCTTAACTCTGGAAATTGCTATGACTGTTTCTGCCATCTCCGGTTTGTTGTACACCCCTCCGAAATAAAGCAAAAACATTATGAACAATGATCCCATCAGGTTTCCTGCCAGCACCTGCAGCAATGTCATCAGATAATCCCTTAATGTTATTTCCTTTTGCATGAGTCCGAATGTCATAAGACAGTTTCCTGTGAACAATTCACCGCCTGCCAATACTATGAGCATAAGTCCCACAGGAAATACCGCAGCTCTTATAAAGGCGTTACTATAGGCAACTATAAACCCCTGTGCTCCCAGTGCTATATAAGCTCCGGCAATAAAGCTTAACAGCATTCTTTTTGATGTCGTATAAGATGCTTTCTTTATTGCCACCTGTATAAGCGCATCTGATGTTTCTTTCGGCGATAAGCATACTGAACTCAAATCATTATCCCCTTTACTGATTATTTGGTGTAAAAATTGCTTTTTTGCAGCGGCAGCTGGACACATTTTATTTTTTTGTGCCGGCTGCCATATTCTTGTTCATGAGGCTGTTTAGAACAGACCCTTGATTTTTCCGTCAACATCGACGTCTATAAACTCTGCTGCCGGCACCTTTGGTAGTCCGGGCATTTTCATTATATCTCCTGTAAGTGCCACCAGAAATCCTGCTCCTGCTGATATTGTTATGTCCCTGATTGTTATTTTGAATCCTGTGGGTCTTCCTAAAACTTTGGGGTCATCCGTCAAAGAATACTGGTTTTTAGCCATGCATATGGGCAAGTTGCCATAACCCAGCTTCTCGAAGTTTGCTATTTCCTTGCTCGCCTTGGCTGAAAACTCCACTTCGCCTGCTCCGTAAAGCTTTGTCGCAATAGCTTTTATCTTTTCCTTTATTGGCAGCTCAAGTGCATATACAAATTCCGAACTGCCTTCCTTCTCGGTGAGTCTCAGCACTTCCTCCGCTAGCTCTTTTCCGCCCTTGCTTCCCTTGCCCCACACTTCTGAAAGTGCTACATTGACTCCAAGTTCCCTGCATTTTTCTCTTACTAGTGTAAGTTCATCATCAGTGTCTGTGGGGAACTTGTTGATGGCAACCACTGTAGGAAGCTTGAACACCTGTGTTATGTTTTCAACATGCTTAAGCAGGTTCGGCAGTCCATTTTCCAAAGCTTCAAGGTTTGGTGTCCCTAGGTCTGCCTTGGCAACCCCACCGTTGTATTTCAGCGCCTTTATCGTTGCCACTATAACCACAGCACTTGGCTTTAACCCTGTCTTACGGCACTTGATATCTATGAATTTTTCCGCTCCAAGGTCTGCGCCGAATCCTGCTTCCGTAACGACGTAGTCAGCTATCTTGCTTGCCATTCTCGTTGCAATAACAGAGTTGCACCCGTGCGCTATGTTGGCGAACGGTCCTCCGTGTATGAATGCAGGCGTCCCTTCAAGAGTCTGGACAAGGTTTGGCTTCAAAGCATCCTTCAACAGTGCGGCCATTGCCCCTTCCGCCTTTAATTGTCCGGCTGTTACAGGGTTTCCGTCCCTTGTATATGCAACTATTATTTTTGAAAGGTTTTCCTTTAACTCCATTATATCATTTGACAGGCAGAATATTGCCATAACCTCTGATGCCACTGTGATATCAAAGCCGTCCTCCCTTACAACGCCTTCTGTCTTTCCGCCAAGACCGTCCACTATGTGCCTCAGCTGCCTGTCATTCATGTCCACAACCCTTCTCCACATAATTCTTCTTGTATCGATGTTGAGTTCGTTTCCCTGATGGATATGGTTGTCGAGCATAGCAGCCAACAGGTTGTTTGCCGCTCCTATGGCGTGGAAGTCACCTGTAAAGTGAAGATTGATGTCCTCCATGGGAACTACCTGAGAATATCCTCCTCCTGCAGCTCCTCCCTTCACTCCGAATACCGGTCCCAGGGACGGTTCGCGCAGTGCTATTATTGTCTTCCTGCCCAGACTCGAAAGAGAATCCCCTAGACCGATTGTGGTGGTGGTTTTCCCTTCTCCGGCAGGAGTGGGGTTTATTGCCGAAACCAGTATGAGCTTTGCATTTTCATAGTCCTTCAGTTCGTTCTGCAAATATCTGTAATCGATTTTTGCCTTGTACTTTCCATAGTTTTCCACATAACTGTCCGGAATTTCCATTTTTTCCGCTATGCTGTTGATAACCTGCATTTCTGCCCGCTGCGCTATTTCTATGTCTGATAAATAGTGTGCCATCAAAATTCCTCCGATTGTATTGAAATAAATGTTCCATCACTTAATACTGCGCTAATATAATTATTCAATCATTGAAGCTTCCAGATGGATATAGTGGAAATTTTGATATTAATTCTTCTGCCTTTCTTTTGCAGATCTTCAAATTTTCTTCATCTTCCGGTGATGTTGCCACTTGATTCATAATATCTGCAATTATTTTAACTTCGCCTTCCTTTAATCCTCGTTGTGTTATTGATGTAACTCCTATTCTAACACCACTTGTGACAAAAGGTGATGCAGGGTCAAATGGTATCTGATTCTTATTCACAGTTATTCCAACTTTATCAAGAGCGCTCTGAAATAGTTTTCCGCTAATACCCTTAGATCTTAAATCAACCATTACAATGTGATTTTCCGTTGTTCCGCTTACTATACGAAAACCGTGGCTGGTCAACTCTTCAGCCAATTTCTTGCTGTTTATAAGCACTTGTTTCATTATATTTTTAAACTCATCTGTAGCTGCATATTTAAATATCCATGCCTTTGCAGCCATAGTAGTTAGATGCATGGATCCAATTGACCCCGGAAAAACTCCTTTGTCCAGTGCTTTTGAATGTTCTTTTTTGCATAGAATGAATCCACTTCTAGGTCCGCAAAGTGTTTTAGTAGTCGACGAAGAAACAAAATCAGCATATGGTACCGGACTTGGAATAACCTTTGCAGCAACTAATCCGCTAACATGCGCCATATCAACCATAAAATACGCTCCTACAGATTTTGCAGTCTTTCCTATCCTTTCGTAATCTATTAATCTTGGGTAGGAACTTCCACCGGCTATAATAAGTTTTGGCTGAATTTCTTTAGCTTTATAATCCAATGCTTCATAGTCAATCATTTCTGTTTCTTCATTTACTCCATAAAAATCATAATCGTACACCCTAGAAAGAAAATTTGCTGAACTCCCATGAGTTAAATGTCCCCCTTGATCAAGTCTCATACTCAATACTTTATCTCCGGTTGTTAAGATTGCTGCATATACTCCATAATTTGCTGTAGAACCCGAATAAACTTGAATATTTGCATGTTCAGCACCATATAATTCTTTTGCCCTTTCCACACCTAATTTTTCTAACCTGTCTGCTTCATGTGAACCTGCTTGGAAACGGGATCCTGGATAACCTTCCAGTGTTTTATTAGTAAATATGGATCCAGATAACTCCATAACCTCTAATGGAGCAGTACTTTCTGATGCAATCATCTCAATGTTATGCTCCTGACGACTCAGTTCATCAACCACTATTTCGTATATTTCTGGGTCGGTAATATAAGTATTCCTTAACATAATAGATTCCTCTCTTTTTTATTAAGTTTTAGCAGTTGATAATGAATTTCTTTGGATTAAAATCATGATTAAACTTCATATTTATGATTTTTATCAACAGCTTATGGTGTTCTTGTTATCATAATTAAATTATATTATTGTCGCTATTTTTGTATATCTTCTATTTCAACAAGTTATTTATCAATCTTGTCATTGATTATTCAAGGACTACCATTACGAAACTGTTTCTGCTTTTAATTAATCTTACTGATAGACTTATAGTTATTTTCGTGTTTATAAAAAAACAAGGCTATTAACCATTATGACTAATGTCAATTTAGCTTCCTAGCCTTGTTTTATCTTAATCTTAACATCCTTATATTCATAAGTTATGATTATTCTATATTTAATGCCCAAGATGAAACTTATAAATTGTTTAATTATATTATGCCTTGACTTTTTAAAATAATTTCCGCAATGATGGCTGAGCTTACAAAAGTACCAAACATAACACATGCTGCAACCAGTATCCCTTTCCATCCGATTTTCTTAAATTCCGCCCAATTTTTGCCCATAGAAATACCAGAATATGCAAGTACAGGAGTAGCTAAACATAGCATGGAAATTTTCCCGGTATACTCGATTACCTTTGCTGAAACCGGGCTAACTGGCATTGCTACTAGTAATCCTATGAGGCTTATATAAACAACCGAAGGTATATTTAGCGGCAAAATTTCTGTTAAACAATAACCTATTAATGCTACTGTTAATAATATTGCCATACCGGGTAAACTTTCAAAAATATTGACTTTATAACCGATATAATTTCCAACTATGGAAATGAAAGCAACAATCAATAAAATTAATAAGTATTCTAAAAATTTAGTTGTTGTTAATTTCTTTTCATTCATTTACAGCACCCCTTTCATTATACAATATCAACATTTGCAGCTTGTTTTCCTTTTCCAAATAGTGGTTCCAGTTTTTTATACAAGAACTCTGTTAGTGGAAGTCCGATGAAAATAGACATATAAATGCCGTCTGCTGTTGATAATAAATTGCTCATGCCTGCAAAAGCTGTAATCTCTGTTGCCATTTCAGGAAACATTTCTACCAATGGAGCTGATGATGCTGCCATCATGCTTCCACTTCCAACGCCAGTAGCCATTGCCAAGGCATATGGATGTAAAGATGTATAAGATGCTAGAAAACTCGACATAAGTCCCATAAAAATAGTTCCTATCAAGGTACCTACAATATAGATTATCATTACACCTCTGCCTTCGGATGAATTAAAACTGTATTTTGATGCGATCAAGCCAACATTTGGCTCTCTTGCGATAGAATGACACATTCCAATGCTCTCTCTTTTGAATCCGAGAAATAAAGCTATAGGCAATGAAGCGAAAATAGTACCAAGATTTCCAAATTCCTGTAATATAAGTGCCGGACCAGCCTCTATTACCGATTTAATAGCAGCACCGCTTTGAACACCAATCTTTGCTAAAAATATACCAATCCCCACAACTATAAATTTCTCTGCCGATGGTGCCTGCTTTTCTCCAATAAATTTAATAGGTTTAGATAAATACATAATGAGACCTAATGCCATTGAATATAGCAATGGTAAAAACATTATTGACCCAGGCCCTAATGGTATTTTTATAATACCGATTTTTTCCGAAATTGCTGATATAATAAAAATAGCAGCATGCAGTTTCCAATCTCTTATAATTGATAGTTCCTTGTTCATTTGATTGTTCCTCCTTTTTCGCCAACATATTTTATACCTTTTATTACCATATTGCTCATTACCGTTGATGCATAAATTATTGCTCGATCATCACCATCAAATTTGGGATTATGCCAAACATAGCTCATATCCTTTTCCTTGTTGCCTACTCCAAGCCAGAAAAAGAACCCTGGAACTTTTTCAGTAAATATTGAAAAATCTTCACCACCCATAGATGGTGTTGGCTCAACAATGCCTTCCAAACCAACAATTTCTTCAGCAGCCTCATACGCTATTTTTGTAAGCTCTTCGTCATTAAATACAGCTGGCAAATCAAATATGTATTCCAATTCAACATCAACCATATACGCTTCTGCCGTATACTTCAAAACTTCATTAATTCTTTTTGGCAGCAATTCTCTGACATCAGGATGAAAGCTTCTTACAGTACCTGTAATTTCAACCAGTTCAGGGATAACGTTATTCGCAGTTCCAGAATGAAATGTACCAACTGAAATAACTGCTGAATCAAGAGGACTAACGTTACGACTTACAATTGTCTGTAAGTTCATTAGCATTGCAGATGCTGCTATTATTGGATCTCTTGTGGCATTTGGTATTGCGCCATGACCTCCTTTCCCTTTAACTTTTATTCTAATTGTATCAACAGCTGCCATTAACCCTCCTTTTTTTATAGCAATTTTCCCCCATGGTATTTCAGGATTATTATGAAGTCCAAATATCAAATCAGCATTGACACATTCAAATAATCCTTTCTCAACCATTAGTTTTGCTCCTTTATTTATCTCTTCAGCTGGTTGAAAAACAAATAATACATTACCATCAAGTTCATTTTTAATATTTGATAATATAATAGCAGCCCCTATCACTGATGTTGTGTGAATATCATGGCCGCATGCATGCATTACCCCGTCAACTTTTGATTTATATGGAACATCATTTAGCTCCTGAATAGGGAGAGCATCAATATCTCCTCGTAATGCAATTGTAGGTCCATCCTTAGCTCCTCTTAATAAGCCTACAACTCCAGTTTCCATTCCTATATCAATTATTTCTATTCCTAAAGTTTGCAATTTTTCTTTGATTTTATTACTTGTATTAAATTCCTTGAAACTCAATTCTGGATTTTCATGTAAGTCTCTTCTAAATTCAATTAATTCAGCATTATGTAGTTCCATTAATTCTTCTAAATTTAGCATTAAACCCTCCCTATTAAATTAGCTAATACTTATAGTACAAATCTATAACTTCAGAAAACGTTTGTTTCTAGTTTGTTAATTTGATTATAATTATATATTCTTTTAAATTATTGTATTTATTCATTCTTTACTTTTTATTTATCATTTTTGACATAATCAGTTTGGCATATAAATTTAATACATGAATACTATAAATGATATTGAAATTAAATTATTTTGAAACATATAATAAACATCTATAATTACAACATTATAGATGTTCATATTTTTTATTATTTATTTTTTAATTGCCCTTGTATGTACATGGCAGGAGTGTTTCCTTTGAATATTTTAAAATATTTATAAAAATTATTAAGATTTTCATAGCCCGTTATTTCGGCAATTTCTTTTATGCTATATTTTCCTTCATCAAGTAACTCTACTGCATTTTTTATTCTTACCTCATGTATATAGGAAATTGTATTTGTATTTAAATATTGTTTGAACAGTCTCGAAATATGACTTGGTGAGATAAAAAATATTTTTGACAAAATTGTTAAATCAATTTTTTCCTGGTAATTTTTATTAATAAACTCTAATATTCCATTTAATGTATCATTACTTGTAAATCTCCATCCTATAACTCTTGTTATTGATTGAATAAGTTGTTTATGTTCAATTGGTTTTAATAATATATCCTTTGCCCCTAGTCGCAATGCTTGCTGAGCATAATCAAATGAATCATAAGCCGTTATAATTATATAGTCTTTGTCAGGAATACTTTCCATTACTTTGAATCCATTCATAATTGGCATGAGTATATCTAAAAACACTAATCTAACGTCATTTCTCTTCATAAGATCTAGCGCTTTTGCTCCATTTTCAGCACTCCCTACTATTGTTATAGGCAAATTATCTTTTTTAATAAAATATTGAATTATATTAGAAACTGCTGGTTCATCATCTACAATTATCGCATTAATCATAATTTGTCCTCCTAATAAACTATTGGAATTTCAACAATTACATTTGTTTCTTCATTAAAGTTTGAGGATATATCCATGTTAAATTCAGATTTGTAAGCTGATTCAAGCTTCTCGTAGACTAAGGACAGTCCATGACCAGTATTTCTTGATAGGCCCTTATTTACCCTATTCCGCGTTATATCATTCAATGGGACGCCATTATTTACAATGGTAATTACCGCCTTATTCTTTACATCCTGAACTGATATCCTTATTACTTTTTTAACATCGCTTGGTACAAATCCGTGCGTAAATGCATTTTCCACTATCGGTTGTATAAAATTGAAAGGCACCTTAATAGCTTTCATGTTATCAGCAATATCATAATGAATTTCTAGCTCTCTCCCATATCTTAAGCGTTGAAGGTTTAAATAAGTTTCTAGATATTCTATTTCAGAATCTAAAGTTACAAATTTCAGATCAACCGTCATTGTATATCTGAACATCTTTGATAAATTAATTATTGAGTTATATAAATCATATCTATCACCGCTCAATGACATACTTGCTATGGAGTTTAATGTATTAAAAAGGAAATGATGATTAATTCTAAGATTTGTAACTTTGTCATTTATTATGTAAAGGTTATTCTTAAGTGTCTCATTTCTACTCATCTCTTCCTTAATCACCATGTCCTTTTTCTCTATCAATTGACGAGATTCGTGAAATGAACAATAGCTTGTAATACTCCTGACAATTTGTTTTAACAAGCTTTTTATTCCAATAATTGTACTTTCAGGTGAATCATACAACTCATCATGATTTTCTGTGGTTAAATCGGATATTAAAATATGACCACCTCTAATTGTTCCTAATTTTATGTTATTGTATATAATCGGATAGTTAAATACAGAAAGCCCATACTCACAAATAAAACGCGTTCCTTCTTCTTTGTTTAATTCATTAAAATTCCTTTGCATCATGCAACTGCATTTAACATGATTGTTTACAGGATTGCATTTCGAAATGCAATAATTAGAAAAATTATTGTTTTGTATTACAATTGACCACATATCATCATATATAGTGAATGGAAGGCTTATTGATTCAAGCAGTTGAGTTCTAATAGCTTCTACAGCAGCATACAGTATGTTGTTCATGTTTATTGCTGATGTATCCTTAGTATTGTAACTCATATTTTCATCTATTTTGATATTTGAGTTATAAGTCACTGGCCTTGAGATTAATAGTTCCTTGAGTGGTCCTGTTCCAGTGTTGATCGTCTCATGTACTATGTCTGGGTCTAGATAAAAAAACATATTTTTCTGTACATTTTTCTTCTCTTCGTTAATAATATATATACCTTCACCCTCAAGTATATATAAAAACTGCTCTACACCGTAGTGCACGTGCTTTGACATACATTTACCAGGCAAAAGAGTAGTAATACCAACATTAAATGATTGATTATCTTCATTATTAGTATGAATCCAATTAATATTTCCCCATTCTGTTTTTTGAATCATAAATACAACTCCATAATTTTATGTGTAAATCGTTTGCAATTATTGGTTAATTCTGGTTAATTCTTTGTATTATAACACTGTTATTGTTATATGTAAATCAAAAAATTTTTCCGCTAAAATCTTTAAATTCTCGGTTCTGGAATCATCATTACCATAAAATCATAAATTTCTAGATACTCCCCCTGCATTCTAACCTATTTAACCATCATTAGATTTATTGTAACAAAAATTCAAGTTCCATGAGCTGACGAATTTCAAGACCAAGGCTTTACATCTGAATTATTGACAACACATTTTTGATTATACCAAATAGTTGTAATCCCAGCATATTTGACACCTGAACCTAAAAAAATTATTGAAAATTATCATCTAGTCTGTTATATTAATAAAATATGTACTCTCATATATTTTCGGAAATATGGTTCGAAAGTTTCTACGGGGTAACCTTAAATTATCCTACTATGAGAAGAATAACAGATAATAGGGTCATAAAGGCCTTGATTTATTGTGCCTAATCTGGAATTCTCCTCAAAGAGAATTCCAGATTTTTTGTTCTTTTCATTTCATAAATCAGAGTGCAACTAAGGAGGAATTATGGAATTATTAAAGGATTTACTTGCTGCATTAAGTGTTGTTCTTAATGGATTGCCGCAAGGATTATTAGCACTATCATTTGGTTTTGCATCAGTACCGACAGCTTTTGCTTTTTTGGTTGGTGCTGTTGGCTGCCTGGCTCTTGGAGTTGTGGCACCAATTTCATTTCAAGCTGAGACAATTACATTGGCTGGGACAATGGGAAATAACATGAGAGAAAGATTGTCAATGATTGTTTTCGGAGCTATCGGAATGACATTTATCGGATTGTTTGGTTTGCTGGAAAAGATTGTTTCATTCATCGGTCCTGCAATTACAAACGGTATGATGGCAGGCGTAGGAATAATGCTTGCAAGAGTAGCGTTAAATATGGCAAAGAAAAATAAAATTGTTGGATACTCTTCAATTGCAATCAGTTTTATTGTTTACATGATTACAAAGGACCTGGTTTACACTGTAACAGTATCTGTAGTTGGTACAAGCATTCTTGCAGTAATTCTAAAACAAAAATCAGATTTGATAATTACTGAAAGAGAAAAAATTTCATTTCAAAAGCCTGTAGTAAACTTAACTGTAATACAAGGGGCTTTAGCAATGATTTGTCTTAATATCGGAGCAAATATTGCCTTTGGAGAAATTACAGGTTCAATTGCAAACACTGCTGTTAATATAGATCATTTGTCAATTGTAAGCAGTCTTGCTGACCTTGTTTCAGCATCATTTGGAGGAGGACCAGTTGAATCCATAATTTCTGCTACGGGCGGAGCGCCTGATCCACTGCGCTCTTCTGTTATAATGATGAGCATTATGGCAATAATATTGTTCGCGGGACTTCTTCCTAAAATCGGTAAATATGTGCCAAGCGAATCAATAGCAGGTTTTCTGTTCGTGCTTGGAGCTATAGTTACCGTACCAGTTAATGCATTGGCATCACTAAGTGTAACTGGCATACCCGGGGGAGCTATGGTTGGAGGTATTACTATGACCGTAACAGCTATAAGCGATCCATTTTACGGAATGTTGGCCGGAGTTATTTTTAGAACTGTAGCAAGTTTAGTTGGAATGTAACGGAGGTTTATTATGAATACATATGATATTGAAGTGGCTGGAGTTAAAAGAGAGCTTCCGGTAATTAAAATAAAAGAGGATTTAAGCATTGCCAGTTTTGTAATATTGGGTGATACTGAGTTGGTGTGTGCTGCTGCTGAAGAAATTGTAAAAAAACTGCCTCAAGTAGATGTTTTGGTTACAGCTGAAGCAAAGGGAATTCCTTTAACATTTGAAATATCAAGATTATTAAAAATGAAAAAATATATAGTAGCCAGAAAAAGCGTCAAACCATACATGGATTCACCTATTATTGATGAGGTTGTATCCATTACAACACAAAAGAAACAACTTTTAGTGCTGGATGAACAGGATGCTTTGTTCATTAAAGGAAAAAGAGTTGCTGTAATTGATGATGTTATTAGTACAGGTGAATCAATAAAAGCAATTGAAAGACTTGTTGAATCAGCAGGCGGTATCATAGCTGCAAAGGCAGCCATACTTGCAGAAGGTGACGCAGCCAAAAGAAATGATATTATTTTCTTGGAAATGCTGCCGTTATTTGAAGATTAATAAGATTAAAATTTAAGGTAATAAAAGCAGCATTGTGGGTAATGCTGCTTTTTTGAATTACAATAAATACTTAATAATGTACGAAGTTTAAGTTAGTAATATTATTCAGTAACTTTTGATCCTTGCTCAGTTAGGGTTTCCCAGAAACTATCATCAACTGTTTCAATTTCACCTGTAGCTAATGCATTCATTACCGCTTGCATAGTAACAACCGATTGTTGAATCAAATATCCATTGCTTTTTTGACCTAAAACAGCATCCATCCATTCGTTATCTATCATACCTCTCATTTCAAATAATAATGTAGGGATATCATAGTCATGAGCTACGCAATTTCTAGCTATTGTATTTGCACTTCCACCAATATATTTACCTAATTTACCGAATCCCTTTGATTCTACAGCATTATATACTATTGCACCTAATTTCCTTGATGCCTGTACAACTTCCGGCTTAACTCCTTCATTAGTAGGATATAAAATAGAACCAGAAACGTATTCATCATCTACAGCACTTGTAGTTCCTTGATGATGGAAATCTATCATATAGTCTATTTTATATTTACTTAATACTTCACTATGCAGTGCTCTTGTTTCAGGTTGAGTCCTAGCAGTGTGGTCTCTGTTTAGGTCTATTCTGTTTGCATTGTATCTAGTTGCTAATCCACCACCGTAATAGTTTTCTAACGGAAAGTTAACATCGGCTTCCCCACCATCAGCATTATACTTAGGTATAAACAAGACATTAATTTTACTAGCTAAATCTTTAGAATTTTTACTATTTACACTTAAATTTCTAATGACATTTAGAGCTGCTTCAGTTGATAATACTTCATTTCCATGTTGTTGTGTTAAAAATAATACTGTTGGTTTATTTGGGTTCATGTCACCAAATTTAACTAAATATAGGTCTCTGCCCTTGACTGTTTGTCCGAAAACTTGAAGATTTATTAAGTCTGATTTTTCGTCATAGTCTTTAAGCAATTCTACCATTTCCTCATAAGTAGTAATTCTAGAGTTGTTTATTGTTTCGTTTCCTTTGTATAAAGGACCTTCTCCTACTGCAAAAGCTAGCTGACTAAAAATCATAGTCGTTACTAACGCTACAATTAATACGATGGATAAAGGTTTTTTTGATAGTTTCATAAACTGCCTCCCTATAGATTTATTTGTTTGCCTAAATAATATGCATTGGTGCAATAGTATTCAATAGGAACTTTTATCGAAATTATAGATGTTATGAGAAAATATGGTGACGAAATGTCTATTTGTGATGCAGCTTTAAAGGATCACTGGGGACGGTTCTTCATGTCCAATTCGCACTCTACAAGCATTCTTTAATTAAGCTATTATCATACAGAATTGCCCCGAACCGTCCCCTATAGTTCTTTCATATAAACTTCGTGGAATATAATTTCAACTTAATTACGCTTGTCTTTATATAGTACATTGAAGCATTCCAAACATATACTAATAAAAAAGCAAAAAAGGAGTGTAATCATTGGAAAAAGTAAATGTTAGACTGCGCCCCATAGTGAGCAACATAAACTTACCAACCGTTATTAAAACAGCCATTCTTCCGGGAGACTCAATGGAAAGTTTGTTTATTGCAACACAGGTGGGTGAAATTTTTTATGTAAGGAGTGGAAATATAAAGTTATTCTTAGATATTCGCCAGAGAATAATAGAGCTGGGTACTAATGGCGGGTATGATGAAAGAGGGCTTTTGGGCTTAGCATTCCATCCTGATTTTTATAACAACGGCCTTTTTTATCTCCATTATACATTAGCTGGAACACAAGGTCCCGGAGCCCTATCAGGTTCTTTCCTGCCTAACCCATGTAACCCCAATACTTTAAACCTTAAATGGAATAATAGAGAAACTAACTACGACCATATTGATACAGTTGAAGAATGGATTTTGCTGCCAAATGGTCAAGTTCAAAGGCGACGTGTATTACTAAATTTAAGAAGGCCATTTATGAATCATAACGGTGTCAACAGCTTAAACTTTTCGCCAGAAACAGGAAAATTAGTATTGACAACCGGAGATGGCGGTTCTGGTTATGATCCGTTTAATTTAAGCCAGGACATCATGGAAGTTGCAGGCAAAATAATTGAAATTGATGTAGGTATGAATACTTTTATGGAAAATCCCACAGCAGTCACACGATTTAATGAACTTCCTGCAACTATTTACAGAGCTCTTTCTGTAATTGCCAAAGGTGTTCGAAATATTCCCGGCATTGCATTTCAAAGATATTACAATCAATACATCAAATATGTGGGAAATGTTGGTCAGGACTTGGTAGAATCAATTTTTTCATTTGTTTATTATACCCCATTACCAGTCACTGAAATAATTCAAGCTTCATCGCAAGACCGTGAGCCTAATCATGAAGCGCTTGTTAATCTAGGCTGGAGAGGCTGGGAAGGTAATTTGCCGACTACCGTTATACGAGATTGTTCAGCAAACTCTACTTTAACTGAAGAAACTATTGCTTATTTCAACGAAGCAATAGGCACTTCATCTAATCGTATACATCCTCTGACTTGTTATTATCATATAGACTCACGGCCTGATAAATTTAGCGGTTCAGCACTTACAGCTGTTCAACCATATATGGGAAGTGAAATTTCTGATTTAACAGGATGTGTTGTTTTTACTGATTTTGTCTCGAAAGGTTCACGACCACCTGCAAGAGGAGCTTTAGCATACACTAAAATAAGGACAGATTGTAAAGAAAATGATTACGGTATTATTGAACCAGATTATAATTTTGGTAATCACTCAGCTTATTATGTCAGCTTGGGGACTAATCTCAATCAATCAAGACTATATTTAGGTGTCTATGGCTCAGCAAATGTTACTAATTTTAATCAAGGTACCATTTTTGAAATTGTTAAATGATTAATAAAATTCTGGGGAGTCCCCAGAATTTTATTTTTAGTTGAAAGGATAGCACTGTTTTAGATAATCATATACGAAACTTGCCAAAAATAAATATAAAAAACAATAATTAAGAGAGAAAAATAAAAGAATGCATATTTGAACCAATAAATTACCTGGAAGGGTCACTCCTAAAACAGGAATTCCTATAACAAAATTTACTAAAACGAGCGACAATGTTAAAATAATTCCGCTGAACAAGGATATAAACACCTTAGATTTTAGCCTGTGATTAAATGCACCTAATGAAAACCCAACCACACCATTTGTAAATAAAAAAAATAAACCTTCATGTGCGTTGAATAAAAATATTAATATAGCTGCAATGATATAACCAATTAATCCAGCCCTTAGATTTAATCTTGACAAAATGTATATGGGCATTGCGCTAAATGTGGTAATAATCACAAATATTTCTCCAAATAATGCAGGCTGCAATTGAAGCACAGCAGCAAGACAAATTAATAAGCCCCCCTGGGCTATATTCCTAGCACTCAAACATAACACCACCAATGATATAATAATCATTATATGTAGCAGCTAGTTTTTTGCGTTTAGCCTAGTCATATTTAGCAATACATATGAGCTTATTTTTAAACAATGTTTACAATAAGCGTTTTATGGGTATTAATTATTTATCAAATATATTGGAAGGTTGATAAAGAATGAAAAATATGCCTGTATTATTTATTGGCCATGGTTCTCCAATGAATGCAATTGAAGATAACAAATTTGTTCGTGAATGGCAGTCACTCACAGAAAGATTACCCAAACCTAAAGCAATATTGTCTGTTTCAGCTCACTGGTATACAAATGGTACTAAGATTATGGATGAGGAATATCCGGAGACAATATACGATATGTATGGTTTTCCGGATGCACTTTATAAAATTATATACGCTGCCAAAGGCTCTCCTGAACTTTCTAACAAAATTATTAAAATATTATCTCGTCCTGTGGATATAGATAATTCATGGGGCTATGACCACGGAACATGGTCAGTATTACACAGAATATACCCAAAAGCAGATATTCCGTTAATTCAGCTTAGTGTCGACCGTAACGCTTCAATGCAGGAGCATTATAATATTGGTCAACAATTAGCCAGACTCAGACAAGAAGGTGTTCTAATCTTTGGAAGTGGAAATGTTACACATAACCTAAGTAGAATTAACTGGCAAATGGATAGAGGATATGATTGGGCTGAGGAGTTTGATAATTATATCATAAGTAGTATTAAAGACAAAAATTATGATAATGTAGTTGATTATAGAAAGATCGGTAAATCTGCAGATTATGCTGTACCCATTTCTGACCATTTTGCTCCGCTTTTGTATGTACTGGGAGCAATAGACGGAAACGAAAAACTAAGCGTCTTTAATGACGAATGTATTATGGGCTCCATGTCCATGACAAGCTTTTTATTTGAATAGTACAAAAAATATCCTGCGTGAATAATCGCAGGATATTTTACAATTTTATCAAATTTAGGCAGATCTTTGATTTTAATTATACTCAAAATCAATATCTAAATTTATCGTTATTCATCCTCACATGGTTTCAAATATCTGCCCATCAATGCTGGCTATTTCATCAATAGGGATCCATGTGCCATTGGTCATAACAACAACCCGTTTGTATTCATCTATCTTTTTAGCCCTGCCGATAACAGTAACGTAAGCGCCGCCATTCTTCTTTTCATCTGGCTGAAAGTAGGTGATTGCTATTTCTGGATGCTCTTTAAGCTGATCTGCTATGATTTGCAGCCTGACACTCAAAACGTCCTTCATGTATTCGTCCAACTCCACTCTCTCACCAGTCAATCTTGCGGTTTCTTTGATGGCGGCATCATATCCGGTCAGTGCAGCGAAAGGTGAAAACTGAGCTGCCCGGTCAATAGCCGGCATATGAGGGCGTGTCGCTGAAACATGGTGCGGAAGATTCATGATGTCGTCATATGATTTTGTCATGCCTTATGCCCTCCAATTTGCTCATTTCGTTCCACTGTGGTTGCGCCTTCCTCCAGATTCATGCCCTTTAGGATGGCGTTTTTTCCATACTTCTTTTTAATTTGAAGTATTGCTTTCTGCATCTTTTTTTCTCGAGCAAGCTCAGCTTCTTCATACGCTTTATTCGTCTGTTCAGCCTCGTAATCAGTAAAAAGATCAAGCTGCTCATAGTTATCCGTCTTTTGAACAGCTGCCTCATCAACAACATGATTTGCAGTAATGTTGACTCTCCTGATTAAAAGATTTTTGTCAACGATGCGTTCAAACAACTCTGTGACGGCATCCAAAATGAGCTTTGTGGAAGATGTCTGCCTGCCAAGGTTTGCAGAACCATGGGCAGATTTCGGAACAGCACGTCCGTAATAGTCGGTTGTAATCGTCCCGTTATACGATTTCTTTAATTTTGAATTTGATAGATTTTCAATATCATATCCAACCGTCAAAACAAGCTGATCGGTCACAAGCCTTTTGTCCACCAGGTCAAGTACCAGCAAATCGGTCATTTCTAGCACAATCAACTTCGCTTTGTCAAAGGTATAAGCACAGTGCAGCACCTGCCCTGATCCAATACTGTTTGAGCTTGGCTTGTATGCTTTAATATGAGCAATAGTGCATGGTTCCCATCCCCATGCATGGTCAATCAGCAGTTCAGCGTTAATGCCAAACAGTTTATACAGTAAATCCTCGTTATAGTAATCGTTGGATTTACCGATAGAGCATCTTGCAATATCTCCCATGGTAAAGAGGCCTTGTTCATTCAATTTCTTTGCATACCCCCTGCCTACGCGCCAAAAATCTGTTAAAGGCTGGTGTGACCACAGCAAGCGACGGTAGCTCATCTCGTCCAATTCAGCAATCTTCACGCCTTTTTTATTGGCTGGAATGTGTTTTGCTCTAATATCCATAGCAACCTTGCAAAGATACAAGTTTGTTCCAATCCCTGCTGTTGCTGTAATACCCGTCGTTTCAAGAACATCAAGAATCATCTTTGTGGCAAGCTCATGCGCCGAAAGATTGTATGTGTTCAAATAATCAGTGGCATCAATGAATACCTCGTCAATGGAGTACACATGGATATCTTCGGGTGCAATGTATTTCAAGTAAATATTGTATATTTGCGTGCTGTACTCTATATAAAGAGCCATCCTAGGCGTAGCAGCAATGTAGTCCAACGCCATATCAGGTGAGGATTTCAATTCAGCATCGTTGAAGGACGCTCCTGAAAAAATCCTCCCTGCTGCTTTGCGCAGACGTTCTGCATTAACTTCCTTGACCTTCTGCACCACTTCAAACAGCCTCGCCCTGCCTGGAATGCCGTACGCTTTGAGGGAGGGAGAGACAGCAAGGCAGATGGTTTTTTCAGTACGGCTTGCATCAGCTACAACCAAGTTTGTGGTCAAAGGATTAAGTCTTCGTTCCATACACTCAACCGAAGCATAAAAGGATTTTAAATCGATTGCGATATATGTTCTGTTCTTCATTTTATTCTCTGTCCGCCTCCTTCAAAAATTATCTGCCATCAATTGAATTTCCTATTTACTACCATAATTCTTTCAACATTCTAAATTCCTTGTATATAGTATCTCCAAATTTATATTCAAACGAATACTTTTTATTAAATCCATATTTTTCATATAGGTTAATAGCCACTTGATTATCTATTTCTACGCTTGTATATAAATTTTCATCTGGAAATTTATTTTTGAAAAAAGTTAGCCAAATCCCTTGCCTTGATGCTTAATATCAATCATAAATCTTGAAAATGACCATCCCGATAGTTCTTCATCGTAATCATATAATAAAAATCCAACCATTTCATCACCATTATATATTGCTAATGGATATAACTCATCTTCAAAAAAGCTTGTACCAGTGAAAATGCATTACTTGCAACATAGTTAGTTTGATGCTCTCCAACCTTTAAAGACACACAAGTGTTATAATTAAATTTATCTATTTTTCTAAAATTAATATCCATATAGTACCCCTTCATATTCCTATTTGTATCCATGGGAGACGGTTCTACTTGTCCAGTTCACACTCTACAAATATTCTTTAATAAACCAATTTCATGAAAATAAATCCGTGCCCTATGGTTACTTTACTCTTCATGTCTCGAATATTTTCTAAAATCAATTATTTTTGCTGACTTTCTCTTCTCATCTACTCCCAAGCGTTCCATATCCAATTGAAATAGTTCAGTCGGATATCCAAACTCTTCAAAACCAGGCGGTGTACAAATATCTCTATTTATGTATTCGCTCAGATCTCTTTGGTACTTCACTTCCTTCTCTAATTCATCATCATAAAAATCTATACATGTTGCTACCCTATTGACTCCTCCAACTGCTTTCTTCCCGTGAGTTTTGGTAAGCTTAGCATCGCCTGCCATCTGCATATATTTGCTTATCTGACTTTCTGAATATCCATCTACTCGCATTGCTAAACAAATAACGTTGTGAATATAAACCACATAATAATTCCAGTCTCTTGATTCAATATCTGTCATAGCAATTGCATATCTGCTGCTTACATTCACTACTAGCAAAACATTTCTGTTTTTATATTTTATTAAATGGGTATCCCAACAAAATGCTAAATCTTCCTCTTCTACTGGAGCAAGTTCCGCTTTCTTTACTCTTTTTTGCACTATTCCCGATAATCCAATCTGCATTTGTGTCCTCTATTCTATAATTTCGATATTATTTCTTTCACACCATTCTCTTGCAATTTTTTCGTAAGCATCGTCTCTATACTTATACCACTTCTGTTCCAAGCCTAAATTATATAGCTTATCTCGTCGATATCGTACTGACCTGGCAACGGAATATAATCCTCAATAAATCCATCTTCAATTTCTTCTATCAGCTCTGAATCATCGTCACCATTTACCATACCATCGAATATCATAAGTACTTCTTCTGTTTCTGTACTATAATAATATTCCGTTTCAGGATTGGTAAAATTTATTGCTTCGAGTACATCTTGTTATTTTACTTTCATATCTGCTAATTCTTTCTTTAAGTTACCACTAAAGTTTCATATATTTATTATTTTACTTTATCCTTTTCTTATTTATTAATAGCAAAAATAGCTTAATATGAAACGGCTTTCTGTGACAACCTCTCATAGTGTCTATTTAATTAACATTATAACATGATTGTATAAATATCTCTATATTTTAATGATTTACTTCTGCTATGTTATATGATCCAAATGTCGTGAAAAATCATTATTTATTGACGTAGATAGCAGGTATTCTGATGCAGCTGTATCTAGCAGGAACTAAAGTATTAAAAAAATTGAAACAAGCAATAAAAAATACATCTTCAAGATTCTAGAAACCTTTCGCCGAGCCATAGTAACCAATGAAGACGTATCATACATTAAGAAATACACAATAGTGTATTTCACATAACAATGTAATTGCACCACAGGAGGTGGTAGATGAGAAGTATAAAATTTAATTAAATACAGAAAAATGTCCTCCATACATCCACAGGAAATCTATAAAAAGGTGAAATATACCTTTTAGATGTGGATAATATAACAGCAACATTGCATAAATGTGGATAGATAATTATAAAATACAATTTTGATGGTATTTAAAAAAGTTTATTCCTCATCGCAGCGCAACTTATATATGGATTGACAACGAATTATCAAAGTGCTATTATATATTTATCTCGATGACCTATGGTCAATGAAATTAAACAGGAGGAGTAATAGAATGAAAAAAAAACTAAGTTTGCTGCTTTGTTTAATCATGATAATAATCATGGCAGCAGGATGTACACAAAAGAATGAAATACAGCCACCATCTGCCGTCAACACAGACAGCACCACTAAGGCTATGATGGCACCGGGAACATACACTGCACAGGTATATGGTTTCAGCATGTCCTGGCCCGATATAATCAATGTTACAGTGTCTGAAAATGCAATAGAATCCATCGCATTTGACGAAAAATCCGGAAGTACGGCTTCCATGATTGACACTGTGGCAGCAAATATGTTTCCACGAATACTCGAAAATCAATCTATCAATGTAGACATGGTAAGCGGTGCAACCTTTACCAGCGCTGCAGCTCGTACGGCAATCGAAGACTGCATCAAGCAGGCCATTATAGCGGCTGGCAATGAAGAATCTGCCATCAGCGCATTCAAAACAACACAAGAAAAAATTGGCGGAAGCGAGGAACTAGAAACACAGGTGTTAGTAATAGGTATGGGCGGCGGCGGCACATATACTGCTCTTCGTGCGGCAGAAAACGGTGCTGATGTATTAGTTATAGAAAAACAGGGACGTTACGGCGGCACTACTGCCCTCACCTCCGAAATACAATCCATCAATCCTCCGCGTGTACAAGAGAAATACAACAATGGTGAAGATTTTACTGACGCAGAAGCTCTGTATCAAGCATGGACGGAATATACGGAAGGCGATGCCAAGAAAGAAATGCTGGACCTCTACTTTGAAAACTCAGGCCCTGCATTCGACTGGTTGGCTCTTGATCATGGAGCCATGTTCGATTTTGACCCTAAACCCGGTTTTACACCTCAGGACTGGTATAAAGTTAAATTTCAATGGTACCCGAACACGTCTCCTGACCACCCAAATGCACCAACTTACGGTTATAACAAGCGTGAGATTGCTTCATATTTCGACAAACTTGTCGAAGATTTTACAGCTTTGGGCGGAAAATATATGCTCGAAACAGAAGCCTATGAACTCATAACAGATGAGACCGGCGCAGTTGTGGGTGCAAAGGCGAAAAACCGCTTGACTGGCACTGAATACACAATCAAAGCTGACGCAGTTGTTATAGCTACAGGCGGTTTCCTCGGCAATAAGAAAATGACAAACGAATATCTTTCGGATGAATATTATCCGCTCAAGGGCGACTGGAAAGTTTACGGCTCTTATGGAAATGACGGCAAGATGATACAGTCTGCTATTGATATGGGGGCAGCAACATATAACATCGGAATGCCTCCGGAGGTACATATGTCCGGCACGCCTATGTTCATACCCCACAGTTACGGCTTTCCCATTAACAGGGTTGAAGGTCAGAAAAGCTTTAACACAGGAAGACAATGTGTTTGGTCTGTTGCTGACCTTCCAATGTTCCTTGGAATTACTCCCAACAGCTTGGCTGTAGGTGTGGATGGAGAACGCTTTACAGCAGAAACTGGTGTAGCTATGCTAGATCCTTGGATTGCCGGTCCTAATTTCTATAGCATCTGGAGCAGTGACCAGATTAACGATGTGCGTGACAATGGGTTCAAGCATTTCCTTGGTGGTGTGTCATCAGGTTTTCTTGGTTACACAGGGGACATACCTGTAAATACACCTTTACCTGAAGCGTATGATGTATTAGACGCAGGAATTGAGATGGGCTTCATTTTCAAGGCTGACACAATTGAGAAGCTGGCTGAGGCCATAGACATAGATTCGTCTTCTCTAAAAAATACAGTTAAAACCTATAACAGTTACTGTGCAAGCGGCAAGGATGAGCAGTTTAACAAGGATGCGAAATATCTCGAAACAATTGGTCAAGGTCCTTACTATGCTATAAAGATGGCAAGTTACTCATACAACACTTGTGCAGGATTGGATGTAAATACCAAATTACAGATACTTAACACCTCTGGTGAGCCAATTGAAGGCCTTTTCTGCGTCGGCAGTGACTGTGCAGGTGTTCTATTCACAGAAAAAAAACCATATGTAACATATGGTGGAGCAAACAACGGTTGGGTTCTCACAAGTGCATACGTTTGTGGTGAATCTGTCGCTGAATATGTAAGCAACAAGTAAGCTATTCTCATTTTTACACTTGCAACGTATGAGTTTTAACTCATACGTTGCATTTTTGTTAAGAACATTCTTTCTATATATTAACCTTAATTTAAAAACTTTTTGACATGCTTGTTGTTTCACAATATGTATGGTAAGATAAATTAAATGAAAAACGAAAGGATGTTCAAGATGGAAAAAAAGCCAACCAACCGTGACTTGCAAGCACTTGAAACTGAAAAAAAAGTAACCGACACGGCAATGAGATTGGTGAGAGAGCATGGATATGATCGGGTAACCATTAGTCAGATATGTAAAGCCTGTGGTGTAGCCAAAGGCACATTTTATATCTATTTTACTTCAAAAAAGGATATTCTTATTAAACTAACTTCACGATTTAACAAAGAATTGAGTCAGTTGTTTATTTATGACGAAAACCTTGACTCTGTGACACTTTACCAAAATGCGGTTACTTCCTACCTTAATTATGTGAGCAAGGATGGTCATGCATTTACCAAATCCTATATGAAAGCAATGATAGATGAAGAATTGGCAGCAGAAGAAAATATCTCTTTAGAGCTGCAACAAAACTTTATAGATAAACTAATCTGCAAAGGATTACGCGATGGTGATTTTCAACTTAACATGAGCTGTGCTGACTTTTTTGCACTTTTTAGAGCAACACTCATGGGCGTTTTAACACAGTGGAGCATGAGTAATGAAAGCGAAGGATTGATAGTAATGGGACAGCGAGTATTGTTTCCCCTCATTAATCTTATGAAAAAGTAATGTCCTTCGCGAGGTGATTCTGTATATTCAAACCTTATCCTTTCCAGTAGTTTTTCCCTATACATAACCAATTAATCCATCCCTCGGAATGATTTCAATAAGTGTTTTATGGGTATTAGTTATTTGTCAAATATAATTTGATAATTATATGATAAAAAGTATCAAAGACAAAATTATGATAATGTAATTGATTATAGAAAGATAGGTAAATCTGCAGATTATGCTGTACCCATTTCTGACCATTTTGCTCCGCTTTTGTATGTACTGGGAGCAATAGATGGAAACGAAAAACTAAGCGTCTTTAATGACGAATGTATTATGGGCTCCATATCAATGACAAGCTTTTTATTCGAATAGTTCAAAATACGACTGCTCTAATAGTTATCTTTCATCCCCTGTAAGCATTTGCTCATTCCCCAAAATAAGTTTTTTTCATTGTAGCATTAAAGGACGACAATATTCTACTATTATCGCCCTTTTGCAGGTTTGTAAATATATATCTATAGAATGACAAATTGATGTTGTCCACATGGTAAATTTTAATTTTTCGCAAAGTTGGTTCACTATCCCCTCTTTTTTTAGCTGTTATTTTCCTAGTTTCTTGTACTCGGACCCTACGATAAATAATGCTATTACAAAGCAAATTACATCTGAAATCGCTCCTGCATAAAGAACTCCATAGATTCCCCTTTGTAACCCGATACATAAAAATAAAGAGATTGGAATCAGCAAGATAATCTGTCTCAAAAATGCCATTATAGTCGCCTTCTTTATATTACCAAGAGACTGAATTGCCGTACTTCCTGTCATCTCAAGAGCATTCAATGCAATGACCAAAAGAAGTGAGTGACACATCAACTCTACGAATTCCATAAATAACTCATAACTAGAATCACTCGGTGAAATAAACATACCACCAAGCTGTCTTGGAAATAAGAAAAAGATAATATTAAATACAACACCAATTAAGAAATTTACAATGATTACTTTCTTCAAAGTTTCTCTAACTCTTTCATTCTGTCCTGCCCCATAATTAAATCCAATAATAGGCTGTGCACCTATCGTAATTCCAATAACAGTTGAAATGAATAAGGTATTGATTTTGCTCATTACACCATATGCTGATAATGGTATATCAGCACCAAACTTAGATAATGCTCCATATTTGGTCATCATATTATTCATAAATACGAATAACACCAGCACCGTTCCTTGTGTAATAAAAGATGATATTCCCAAACTAAGGGTCTTAAATACACTAAGATCTAATTTGAAACTATACTTATTTAAGTCAACAGATTTAATCTTCTTAATATATACAACTGCAATAACAAATGTAATAATCTGACCAATGATAGTTGCTAATGCTCCGCCTCTCACTCCCATATGAAGCCCAAAGATAAAGATAGGATCTAAGATAATATTAATGATTGCACCAATAATTAACATGATCATAGAATACTGAGGTGCTCCATCAGCCCTTATGATATTAGAGAGTCCAGAATACACAATCATAAAAGGAGCTCCTATAATAATGATTCTTCCATAATCTACAGCGTACTGATATACATTTTCTGTACAACCAAACATATAAACTAATTTTGGTAAAAAAATGAAGGAAACCACTGATAAGAGAACAGATACAATAAACATGACAGTGATAGCCTGTCCTACACTTTTCCCTGCTTCTTCTTTCTTCCCTTCACCCAATCTAAGTGACATACTTGCCGCAGCACCAATACCAATTAAGCTTGCTACTGCATTAAATACAATAATTAAAGGAAACAGTACATTTGTAGCAGCGTTACCAAATGTTCCTACTCCCTTTCCAATAAATATTTGATCCACAATATTATATATTGAATTAATTAACATACTAATTACACACGGAATACAGAACGCAACTAATAATTTATTAATTTTCTCTTTTCCAAGATCTAAATTACCCATTCGAATTTCTCCTCTTTTTATTCTAAATTTTTTGCAACGTATTGTATTATAGCGTATAATAAATTCAAAATAACAAGACATGTGTCTTGTTGTAAAAAATTTAGGAGTTTATATTTTATGAAACAACTATTCGATCAAGAAGTAATCTCTTCCTATATAAAATTACACCACATAGATTCCTATTTTGAGAATCTTCATATCCCCAAAAGCATTATAGAATACGAAAAGGGAGAATTTTTATGTTCTCCCCTTTTATCAAACCACTATATTCAATTCATCATTGAGGGTGACGTAAATATTCATTATATTCGTGAAGATGGTACCCTCTATTCTTTGGCAAACTGTAGTGAAAACTATATGATAGTTGAACAACAGCTTTTCTGCAACACAGATGATGCTGTCTATGCAGTAGCCATAACTCCTACCAAATGCATTGCGATCTCCATCGATCAGTGCCGTGAATTACTACTAAATGACAAAGTATTCTTAAGAAAAACTGGAGAAAATCTATCCACAATTCTCTCTACAATTACCAAAAGCAATGCTTCTTCCAGTGACTTGCAAAGTCGTACATACAATTATATGAAATATCGGTGTAAAGGTGGTTCCTTTACTGGTCTTGAAAAAACAGCGTTTCATCTTCACTGTAGCACTCGTCAGCTTCAGAGAGTTCTGAATCAACTAGAATCTTTAGGGATTGTTAAGAAAACTGGAAAAGGAGCATATCAATTGTTATGAGAATAATGAGAGCATACTACTTATACCACGACTAACAACCCCTTCATCTCTGCGAGAAATGCACGGTTTCTCGCAGAGGCTACTTAATAGTTGTTAATGATTGGACCGCACATAATAATTTCTCCTAGAAAGATCATTATCTATGATGACTAGTTCTCATATAATTATCCTTCTCAGCATTATTTATGTCTATTGCATCTGCAAGTCGTTCTGGAACTCTGCCTCTTATCTCCATCTCTGGCAACTTATCAACTAATCCCTTAATCATCTCCTGCGCTTTTCGACTTTCTAAGATATCTGGAACATACTCTAACATCTCAAAATCAAAATGCTTTCCTGTAAGAATATCTACCTCTGATCCATACATAATATCCCCAGGTGCTTCCAGACAGATGGCAATTCCTTTGATTCCATTCATCCGTTCTGGTGGAATCCGTTTCCACAAATGCACTGCCTCATTCACAGATTCTATATGCTCGTAGCACTCTCCCAATGTCTCAAACTCTGAACATTCTTTTACTGCAGTTGAGATCTTCCATGATGCTTTTCAAGGCATACTTTATAAAAACTCTGTTCTCATCATCAAACCATCCACTTCTGGCAGACAGCGACATACGGTCAAGCATGAGTCCATATAGCAGTTTGGCATTATTGGATATGTCTTTAAAGCGTGGATCAGTAATCAACGCTTTTGGCAGACGGTAGAACGTAAATTGTTCTGCTTCTTTTCCATAATAAAATTCCAACTCCAAACGCTCCATTAACTCATGCTCCTTGATGCTTCATAGCCTTGTATTTCATTCGATATACTTTTGCTTTTTCACTGATCAGAATATCTTCTCTAAGTCTTGGAGTTTCGTTATCTTTGTTTATTAGCCCGCAATTAGTAAATATTTTTTTATATTTAGAATTTAATAAATCTACAATAAATCCGCATGCAGAACTAATGCATATAACTCCTGCTGTAATCTTAATATCTGATGATGATGATGTTATATTAGACAGACCAACTAATCCTATACCAAAAGTTGTTATATACAATTCAGAATCATTATACTTACTCATGAATACACCCTAAGAACCACTAAATTAGTAAAAGAGTTAATATCCTTTTTAAAAATCTAAATTAAAATAAGATAGTTATATCAGAAATCTAAGTTATGATATATTATGTTCAGCCAAAAAAACTTAGACATAATCTTTTGTATTTATATCAATTTTAATATCAACAATATTAAAATGTGTTGTTGCTAATACCCAAACAATCCGCTTGTCTGATAAATTCCTCCGCCAATTCTTAAAAAGTCTTGTTTTGTGAGGATTTACTTGCCATCAACCTATTCCCTTCGATTTTTCTAAGCTTCATATCTAACGTGCTTCCTTTTTAGGTCAAAAAATCAAAAATGACCGTATATGATTTTCAAAAATACTTCAAAAATCTAACACGGTCATTTTAAATTCTAAAACTCTAAAACGTTAGAATATCAGTCTTCTGCCTATTCCCACTCAATGATTATTTAATTTTCATTATTTTCTTTCATTGATTTTACTATCTTTCATGTTTTTATTATTTTTATTTTCATTAAAAAAATCATGCCTCAAAAATTATATGTACGGATTGTGTACGCCTAATTTCTTATATCAATTGTATTTCAGATAATGTATCATTATTTTCTTTCTCTTTTAGATCGCATTTCGAGTACTAATATCCGCCATCTTATTATATTCTTTCAAACAAAACGTCTCCATGGCTCTTATTTAATTTCAGTTCCTCCCCATTCAATAACAGTAAATCCATTCCTTTCAAATGTAGATAATATAGGCTCTTCTACTTCTACAAAGTTGTCCAGAGGTTGGTATACCATAAAAATTCTTAAAACACTATCTGGTTTTGGGCTTATGTTAAGTTTAGCACTATTTTCATAAATTTCCGTCTGAAATGTAATTAAATTGTATTTGTTTTTTTGCATATGCGGAAGCCAGTATACTATAAATTCATTTAACTCCTTTGGATTCAATCCTAAGTACTCTAATTTTTCTTGTAAAAATTGAATAGTATCTATTCCTCTTACTACAAAACCTTTTGACATATCCCAGGAACTTTTTCCTATACCTTCCCAATATAAGTACGAGTATTCTCTGCCGTCATCCTTATTAATTAATGTTCCATCAGTTCTGGCAGTTACTTCCCATCCACTTTTTATATGTTGGGTATGTACATGTTAATGCACCGTCTAACTCTAAACTAACAGCAACTTCTGTTTCTATCTCTGGATAAAGATATATAACAGGTTTTGCAAACCCCCCCAAAAATTCAAAATAATAGTTACACGATTCAGGACTATATTCACCTAAATAATATGCATCTACTAAATAAGCCAGTTCGTGATGTATCATCCTCATGGTTAACTCTTTTTGAGATACTTCTTTATAATCATTTAAATTAGCAATCCAATCAGAGTATAAATTAAAAGAATTCTCTCTCATGTCTGCACAATATTCTTGCTTTAAAAATCCAAAGAATGCCCAGTCACCGTATGCATAAGTTATATCGTTCCATGTATAATATGGTATATTCTCATCTGTTTCTTCAAAATATTCTGTACTTATTTCAAACTCCATTAATTCACCAAAATAATAATAATTAGTAATTGTTTTCCCCGAATCATCAGGATCTATAACAATTTCTGCCCTAAAAGCTTCAGTAAATATCAATTTATCATCTTCCAAGGTAAATAAATAATCTGTATCCTCAACTTTATTATTCTGTCTATTTTTGTATGACATATTAAACCATGCTTTTGAACCATCATCTAATTTTTTTATTGCTATAACATTACTTAAATTGCCAATAACTCTATGATAATTATACAGGGTATCAATATATTTTAATTCATTATCATTGATTCTATATATTTCTACATCAACAGCATTTTGAACTTCACTATTAAAATCAATATAACTAGACTGTCTAGAAACTAATAATTCTGGAAATTTATCAAAGTCTAAATCCAATAATGTAATTCCTAAGGTTTTTTCATTAATTATAGTATTCAAATTAGATATTAATGAATTATATACTATCTGCATATTTGGATCTTTGTTTTCGCCACTAAAATCTAAATCTGAAGATTTCATTAAAATATCAGCCGTATCTTCATTTATAGGAGTACATTTTGTTAATATTGCCGTATTTGAATATTCGGTTTCATCCGAGCCCACTTTATACTGTACTAATAAACAATCAGCTTCTATTGTAGCATATATATAATTAGAACCTATAACATCAAAACTATCAATATTTTCTTTTGTATTTTGTCCTGTCATATCTATATCAATTTTGGAATTAAATTCCAACGTATCCGCTTTTATGTTCAGACCATTAATATTAAACTCACATAAATCATCTTCATGATGATAGACAGGTATTCCATACATATAAGCAGGATCAATTATCATATTGAATGTTTCTCCACCATCATTTCTTTTTATAAATGCATTAAAAGTAGTTTGCCACATATCATAACCAAAGTTAAAGCTCTCAGCTTTCATTATTTCAGAATCTTCGTTATAACCGTTGAAAATTGCATATGGTGCAAGTTGTCTAATAGTAAGTGGAGTTTCATAGGATTGAAAACTATTGTATTTCTCTTTTGCCATGCTTAGTTGAATCTCATCAGTGTTATATTTATCATCGTATCCTTCACAATATAATATTTTTGTAGAGTTTCTTACAAAATCATAATACTCATTAAAATAAACATAATTAGATGAAATATGTGTATCCGCTAAATTAAAACTAATTGTATTACCATTTATATTTTTATTAATATTAATAAAACTTAGCTGTTCACGAGTTGCTTCTTCTAAAGGTATAAAATTTTTATCTTCTTTATTGTTTTTTTCATCACCGTTTTGTTTAGAGTTTTCTTTTTTTTCTAAGACAATATCTATGTTTTGTGCTGCTTTATCGTTACTTTCATTCCCATAATCGTTTGCATTATCTTTATCATCAATTTCTAAGTTAGAATCTGCAGTTGTACTGACGTCACCTGAATTACCAGTATTAAAACCTTTGCAGCCAGTAAAGTTAATTATTATTAATAAAAAAATACATATAGCATTAATATATTTTTTCATTCAAATACCTCTTTTCTGATTTAATAGAAATACTTTTTATTTTGATACCATATTATATTATTACATTTATTGGATATATAGTATAACAATACCTTATTTTATATTATTTTAGCATACTGCGACCTGTCATTCAATTACAAAACTTATTCCTATAGCTTTTGATTGTTTTCGGTGATAGTCTCTCTTTGACTCACAATTGCATAATTGTAAATTCTTTCTTATTTTAATCGTCGTTCTTCCTTGTAAATTTTTCATTGGGAATGCCTCCTTAAAAACAATGAAATAGATGGCTCTGATTACTGAAAAATACAGTATAATCAAAACCATCTATCCTAAATTCATACTAACCCAATATTAAATAAATTGAAATTTTTTTATTCCCACTCAATAGTAGCTGGTGGCTTTGAGGTGATATCGTAAACTATTCTGTTTACATTGTCCACTTCGTTCACTATTCTATTGCTTACTTTTTCCAATACTTCGTATGGGATTCTTGCCCAGTCGGATGTCATGCCGTCTGTTGATGTTACAGCTCTTAATGCTACTGTATGTGAGTATGTTCTGCCGTCTCCCATTACACCTACGCTTCTGATGTTGGGAAGGCATGCGAAGTACTGCCATATTTTGTTCTGGAGGCCTGCTTTTTTAACTTCGTCTCTGAATATGAAATCTGCTTCTCTTACGATGTGCAGTTTGTCTTCAGTGATTTCGCCAAGAACTCTGATTGCGAGACCAGGTCCTGGGAACGGCTGTCTTTCAACTATTTCTTCCGGGATTCCAAGTTCTCTTCCCACCTGTCTCACTTCGTCCTTGAACAGCTGTCTCAATGGTTCCAACAATTCAAAGTCGACATCTTCAGGAAGTCCTCCAACGTTGTGGTGGCTCTTTATAACCTGAGCTGTTGCAGTTCCGCTTTCAACAACGTCAGGATAAATTGTTCCCTGTACCAGGTAATCTATATGTCCGAATTCTTCCTTCAGCTTCTGTTTTTCTTCTTCGAATACGCGGATGAATTCATTGCCTATTATTTTACGTTTTGTTTCTGGATCAGTAACGCCGGCAAGTTTTCCAAGGAATCTTTCCCCTGCGTTAACTCTTATGAGGTTCATGTTGAACTTTTCCTTGAACACCTGTTCAACCTGATCCCCTTCGTCTTTTCTCAGAAGGCCGTGGTCTACGAACACGCATACCAGGTTCTGTCCTATAGCCTTGTGCACCATCACTGCAGCTACGGATGAGTCAACTCCTCCTGACAGTGCGCACAGAGCTTTTTTATCTCCAACCATTTCCTTTATCTTGGCAATTGATTCTTCGCAGAAATTACCCATAGTCCAGTCTTTTGTCATACCGCAAACATTAAACAGGAAGTTGCTTATGATTTCTCTTCCCTTTTCCGTGTGCTCTACTTCAGGATGGAACTGAACGGCATAGATGTTCTTTTGTGTGTTTCTCATGGCGCATACGGGGCAGGTTTCTGTTTTTGCGGTTATCTCAAAGCCTTCCGGAGATTTTTCTATATAGTCCGTATGGCTCATCCATGCCAGCGAATTTTGTTCTATGTTACTGAACAGCTTGTCGCCTTCCATAACTTCAAGCTTCACTCTTCCGTATTCCCTTGAATCGGCTCTGTTTACCTTTCCGCCGAACTTCTGAGCTATGAGCTGTCCGCCGTAGCAAATTCCAAGCACCGGTACTCCCAGTTCGAATATCTCACTGTCAATTGACGGAGCCTGATCTTCATAAACACTTGCCGGACCGCCTGACAATATGATTCCCTGTGGATTTTTTTCTTTGATTTTATCGATTGTATATGTGTACGGCACTATTTCGCAATACACGTTGGCTTCTCTTACCCTTCTGGCTATAAGCTGACTGTACTGTGCACCAAAATCAACTATTAATATCATTTTTTGCTCCTTTGTTTTTTCGACCATATTTTTAATATAGATTATCAAAAAATGCATTGAGTGTCAATTAAATAAAAACAATTTTGAAAAGTCAAACGTTACCTTATAATAATAACCAAAATCTGCTTTCAATAAAAAGCCGCCTTTTTGCCGGGTGGTGAACAGTCCATACATCCAGGCATATAATCCGATTGTCCGGAAGGTTTTCGAATCGTGCTGGATGTTACTCTGTTTCATCGCCTGACATTTGGCGGCTAATTATTTAATTTGTGTATCTAAGCACTGGCTTTCTGGCGGCCGATGCTTCATCAAGCCTTGAAATAACTGTTGTGTGAGGAGCAGTCTTCACCAGTTCAGGGTCGTTTTCTGCCTCATCAGCTATCTGTCTCATGACAGCAATGAATTCATCCAGCGTTTCCTTGGTTTCGCTTTCCGTTGGCTCTATCATCATTGCCTCAGAAACTATAAGCGGGAAGTAGATTGTCGGCGGATGGAACCCGAAGTCCAAAAGCCTCTTGGCGATGTCCAGTGTTGACACTCCGCTATTCTTCTTCTGCCAGTCTCCTGACAGCACGCATTCATGCATGCATTCCCTGTCAACAGGAAGGTAGTATTTGTCCTTGAGTTTCCCTGCAATGTAGTTTGCACTTAGCACGGCATTTTCCGCCACCTGTTTCAAGCCGTCAGGACCCATGCTCTTGATGAAGGCATATGCCCTCACAAGTATGCCGAAGTTGCCGTACAACGACTTCACCTTTCCTATGGACAGAGGTCTGTCGTAATCAAGATAGTACTTTTCTTCTTTTTTTGCTGCAACGGGTACCGGCAGGAACGGAACAAGATTCTTTTTGACACCAACTGGTCCGGCTCCCGGACCTCCTCCTCCGTGAGGAGTGCTGAACGTCTTGTGCAGGTTCAGGTGGACAACGTCAAATCCCATGTCTCCGGGTCTTGAAATTCCAAGTATGGCATTGGCGTTGGCACCGTCATAGTACATAAGCCCGCCTGCTTCATGGACTATCTTTGAAATTTCTAGTATGTTTGAATCAAACAGCCCAAGCGTATTGGGGTTTGTGAGCATGAAGCCTGCTACTTCATCGCTCATTACTGCCTTGAGGGACTCCATGTCAACCAGTCCGTTTTCTGCTGATTTCACTTCTACCACATCAAATCCTGCCACTGCGGCAGATGCCGGATTTGTTCCGTGGGCAGAATCAGGAACAACTATTTTCGTCCTTTTCAAATCATTATTGTTGTTATGATATGCTTTGATTATCATGAGCCCTGCCAGTTCCCCGTGAGCTCCTGCTGCCGGCTGCAGCGTGAAACCGTCCATGCCTGTAATTTCAGAAAGCATGTCTCCAAGGTCGTACATGAGCTTCAAAGCCCCCTGAACCGTGCTTTCAGGCTGGCAGGGATGAATTTTTGAAAAGCCTTCAAGCCTTGCAACCTGCTCGTTGACCTTTGGGTTGTATTTCATGGTGCAGCTTCCCAGCGGATAAAAGCCCGAATCCACGCCGTGATTTCTCTGTGAAAGCTGCGTAAAGTGCCTTACCGCATCAAGCTCGCTGACCTCCGGAAGCATGGGCAGCTCTTGTCTGAGATACTTGCTGTCAATCACATCATTTATGGTAAGACTGGGCACGTCGCACTCGGGAAGAGAATATGCCTTTCTTCCTTCGCGGCTCATTTCAAATATCAATGACTTATGTTTCTGCATACTACTCCCCTGCCTTTCCTGCCAACAGGTCTATTTCCTGTCTTGTTCTTTTTTCGGTCACTGCCACAAGCCATCCGTTTTCAAGCTCCGGGTAATCCTTACCTAGATCATATCCGCCCATGATTTTGCTTTCTAAGAGCCTGCCGTTCAAATCATACACATTTTCGCTGCTTTTCAACGCAAATTCCTTGAAAAAAGGAGCGGTGAACAATGGGCTGAATTTTCCCGTACCAACAAGGGCATCATGAGCGTAGTGCGCTTTGTTAAGGCAAAGCTCCGCAACCTTCTTAAGCCCTTCCTTTCCCATGAATGTCAGGTACATGGTTACCTGAAGTGCGTTCAGGGCCTGGTTCGAGCATATGTTTGACGTTGCTTTTTCCCTTCGTATGTGCTGTTCCCTGGTCTGCAAAGTAAGCACGAAGCCTCTGTTTCCTTCAGCGTCATTTGTCTGGCCTACGATTCTTCCGGGCATCTTGCGCATGAGCTTTTCTGTTACAGCCATGAACCCCAGGTAGGGTCCTCCGAAGCTCAGCTGGTTTCCCAATGACTGTCCTTCTCCCACTGCTATGTCTGCTCCCAGTTCGCCTGGACTTTTCAGTATGGAAAGAGATATGGGGTCTGCGCTTACAACCAGAAGGCTTTTGTTTGCATGAGCCATGTCTGCAGCTTTTCCTATGTCTTCAATTATCCCGAAAAAGTTCGGACTTTGAATTATAACGGCGGCTGTGTCACTGCTCAGCTTAGAATTTAGGTCATCCATGTCCAGCTGGCCGTTACTGAAATTAATTTCAGTAACCTTCATGTTCCTGAACTGCGCATAAGTCTTAAGAACCTGGCGGCTTTCAGGGTGAACAGTTGATGCAACCAGGATTTCAGGTCTTTTTACGGCTTCGCATGCCATAATTGCCGCTTCCGTGAGAGCGGTTGCTCCGTCGTACATGGATGCGTTTGAAACTGCCATGCCTGTGAGCTCACAGATCATGGTCTGGTACTCAAAAATTGCCTGCAGCGTTCCCTGGCTTATTTCAGGCTGGTAGGGAGTGTAGGCTGTATAAAATTCCTGCCTTGAAACAAGCTGGTCTATGGCAGAAGGAATGTAGTGGTCGTAGGAGCCGGCCCCCAGGAAACATGCGCAGTCATCGGTGCTGACATTTTCCATCGCCATGTTTTTCATGCTCCTGACAAGCTCCATTTCCGACAACGCCTCTGGAATGTTCAGTTTGTCCTTCAAATGCACCGAATCCGGTACGGCCTTGAAAAGAGATTCTATGTCTGGATAACCAATTTCCTTAAGCATCAGCCTTCTGTCTTCATCAGTATTTCCAATATATCTAGCCATAATATCTCCTTAATCGCATATTTTTTCGTAGTCTTCTGCACTCATAAGCGAATCAATTTCTGCGGGATTAGACAATTCTACAGCCATGATCCATGACTCATATGGATTTTCATTTATGGAGCCGGGATTGTCGGAAAGATTTTCGTTGACTTCAACAACCTTTCCCGATACAGGTGTGTACACGTCGGATGCCGCCTTTACGGATTCTAAAACTATGCACTGGTCTCCAGCTGCAACATCTGTTCCCACTTCAGGAAGTTCAACGTACACAACATCTCCCAAATGATCCTGTGCATAGTCTGTTATTCCCACATATGCTTTACTTCCTTCAACCTTTATCCACTCATGTGATTCCGAATACTTAAGTTCATTCAATACTTTCATAATATCCTCCTGATAACGATAGTTTAATTCGACAATGCACAAGCATTGACTAGCATTGTTTTTCTATAATTCTTTTTTACTTACATTGCCATAATACGATCCTTCATCCATGTGGATGACATACAATAAGCTTATAATTCTTAATTCTTCACTCTTCATTCTTAATTAAAATGATTTACTTTTTATATTTTTTCGTGTAGAACGTTTTTTTGATTATCTTTGCTTTCAGGCTTTTGTTTCTTATCAATATTTCAATTTCCGTTCCTTCCTTTGCGTACTCGGCTTCAATCAGCGCAAGTCCTATGTTTTTCTTCAACGTGGGAGAATAGCTTCCTGTGGTCACATATCCTATCTTTCTGCTGTCTGCCATAACCTCATAGTGGCTTCTGGGTATTCCCCTGTCAACCATTTCAAATCCAACAACCTTTCTTTTGAGACCTTCTGCCTTTTGTTTTTCAAGAGCTTCCTTGCCTATGAAATTTTCCTTGCCCATCTTCACAAAAAATCCAAGACCTGCTTCCAGCGGAGTTATGTCCTTGTCGATTTCCTGTCCGTACAGCGGAAGGGCAGCCTCAAATCTAAGGGTGTCCCTGGCTCCCAAACCTGCAGGTACAAGCCCTTCATCTTTTCCTGCTTCAAGTATGGCATCCCAAAGCTTTGGAGCATCCTTAGCGTCAAAGTACAGCTCAAACCCGTCTTCACCCGTGTATCCGGTGCGTGATACCAGAACTCTGAACTCCCCTACCTTAACGTTATCTGCAAAATGATAAAACTCAAGCTCATCAAGATCAATCACAACAAGCTTCTGCAGAATATCCTGTGCCCTAGGTCCCTGAAGAGCAAGCTGGGCATATTCGTCAGATACGTTACTTACCTGGACATCTCCGAATGTCTGTGATTCAAGCCACTGAAAATCCTTTTGGATGTTTGAGGCATTGACAACCAGCAGATAATCCGTGCAGCTGTACTTGTAGACCAAAAGGTCGTCAACTACTCCGCCGTCTGTATAGCACATTGGGGTATATGCTATCTGCCCTTCCGATAGAACCGAAATGTCGTTTGTCACAACCATCTGCAAATATTTCTCGGCATCCTGTCCCTTTACGGTTATTTCTCCCATGTGGGATACATCAAAGAGTCCTGCAGCATTCCTCACGGCTTCGTGCTCGGGTATGATTCCCGAGTACTCCACCGGCAGCGCCCAGCCTCCGAAATCAATGATTTTTCCATTAAGCTCCATGTGCTTTTCGTATAATGGTGTCGTTTTCACTTCATCACTCCTTAATATATATTTGCAAAATTTTCCAATTTTGCTGAAAAAAAAGACAGCGTAACAACGTGCGTCATTACCTCTGTCTCAGATTGCTATTCAGAGTATTGTCCGGACACAGCCCTTTTGCCTGAAAGTTTCGTTGCACCCGACCAGTGCAATTTGCTTCTTCGGCGTCCTTTCGGAACTCTCCTGTGCCCATCACTCAATATTATATTTATTAACTTTTATCTTTATGTCAAATTATTCTATATGTTTGACATTATCATTATAATGCTTGAAATCTGCCTTTGTCAATAGTTTTTGCATGTTAAAAAAACTACTTTTATGTTTTGTTCTTAATGCATTTTTATTAATGTTACATTTGTGACAACTCATGAACTTGACAATTCATGAATATAATATTATCATTTTATTATCTTATAGAATGGAGCTCAAAATGAGAATTCTAATAGCGTATGCAAGCAACAACAGCACCACGGAAATGTGTGCAAAAATGCTGGCTGACAAACTTCCCGGCGCAGAAACCGTAAACCTGACCAGGTCAAAACCTGACCCCAAAGATTACGACGTCGTTGTAATAGGCAGCTGTATAAGATTTAACAACATACACCAATCAACCCTTGATTTCATAAAGGACAACGTGGATGTTCTTATGAAAAAGAAGACCGCCATTTACATTTGCTGCGGTTTTCCGGAAAAAGTCAACCAGTACCTGCTGCACAACTTCCCGAAAAAGCTTCTGGACAAGTCATTTTCAATACAATGCTTCGGAGGAAGGTTTAAAACAAAGCCATACAAGCTTTTTGACCTGCTCATAATGAAGATGGTGAAAAAAACCTTCAGGCAGGATAACAGGATGCTGGAGATTGATACTGAAAGCATAAACAGGATGGCAGATGATATATTGGAAAATATGGTATAAAAAAAACGGTCAATGACCGTTTTTTTCTTAAAAACAACAAGTGCGGCAAAATCAGATTACTATCTGAAATTGTCGTTATTGTTTCTGTTCTTGTTATTTTCATTGTTTCTGTTGTTGTCGTTCTTGTTGTCAAAACGATTGTTATCGTTTCTGTTGTTATCGTTTCTGTTGTTGTCATTCCTGTTGTCAAAACGATTGTTATTGTTTCTGTTGTTGTCGTTTCTGTTGTTGTCATTTCTGTTGTTGTCATTTCTGTTGTCGAAACGGTTGTTATCGTTTCTGTTTTCATTTCTGTTGTTATCATTTCTGTTGTTGTCGTTCAGATTTCTCAGCTGATCCCTGAAATTCTGCTGGCTGTCAAGTTTTGACTGCTCTTCTGTGCTAAACAGCCTGTCATTGTTATTATCTTTTCTGTTGTTGAAATTAAAGTTCTTTATTTTAAATCATCCTCTCTAAAATAATATATGAGCTTGAGAGCTTCATCAGATATATTATCTGCATTAGATTATCAAATATTTATCCTTTAATTTCTATTATATTCATGTTTTTCCAATCAGCTGCAAAAATGATACATTGCAATGCCTGCTGCAATTGTGAGGTTCAAGGAATCTATTCTGTCCGTATGCTTGATAAGCACGCTTGTTCCTGCACCGGCAAAGCTTGAATCCAGTCCGGTTGCCTCATTTCCGAACACCAACGAGAATTTTTTGTATTCATCATGTTTTACATCCTTAAGCGATTTTGCACCATCCAGCATGAACGTGTAAATCATGTGCTCCTTGAATTCAGCCCTGTACTGTTCGAAATTGTCGTAATACCTGAAATTTACCCTGAACAAGGCACCCATTGAAGCCCTGATTACCTTGGGGTCGAATATATCCACACCGGGGCTGATTATAGCCAGGTCGCTGAGGCCGAATCCCACAAGCGTCCTTATTATTGTTCCCATGTTTCCCATGTTGCTGGGATTCACCAGAACTATGTGGGATTGACTGCTGCTTAAGCTGCAGCTGTATTTTTCAAAGACACCAACCACAAAACAGTTTTCCTTGTCAGCTACCTTGTTGATAGCCTTGTCATTGATTTCAGTCCTGATGTTGTGTTTCCTGCACAGTTCGAAAATGTCAATTGAATTGTCCGACCTGTAGCTTGAGCTTACAAGAACCTTCACCACAGCCTGAGGCCTGGACGTAATGAGCTCCACCGTTGGAAACATTCCAAAGGTGTACGAATGTTCAAAACTTTTTTTGTATGATTTAATTTCCATAAATACCTCCTAAAACAAGCCCACTGTCTTCATGACGAAAATGAACATGAATATGGTGAACGGGCTGAACATTGTGGACACAAACACCAACTGACCGGCAAGCTCGTAATTGCAGTCGTACTGCTGAGCCATGGTATAGCTTGAAACTGCCACCGATGGTGCAACCATGCTGAACAGAGCTCCCAGCTCAGGTCCTCTGAAGCCGAAGCTCAAGGCAGCCAGAATCACTGCTGCAGGGATTACAATGAGTCTGCCTGTGGTTACAACAGCAATGTACTTAAGGTTATTGTGAATGTTCTGAACCTTTATTTCGCCACCAAGCGCCATGAGCGCCAGAGGAGTGGCCATGTTTGAAACATCATTTATCGTTTTTTCCACGAAAATGGGAAGCTTTATTTGAAGAACCGAAACCAATATTCCTATGACAGAACCGACTATAAGGGGATTTGTAATTATGTTTATGAAGTTATCCTTTATGTCGCTTTTATCATTTGAATACATGTCTAAAATTATAACTGCCATAAAGTTGTAAATGGGTATTATTATGGCAACCAGCGTAGTGACTGCTCCCAGCCCTTCGCTGCCGAAAAGGTTCTGGCTCAGTGAAACACCGAACAAGACGAAGTTGCTTCTGTATAGTCCCTGGATGATAACACCGCGGTTTCTGTTGTCCTTTTCAAGTCTTGGCACGGTAAGAAGTGTTATGCCGATTATGGCAAAAACAACAACCACTGCAAAAACAATCAGTTTTATGTTGACTTCGCTTGAAAGCTTGCTTTTGTAAATATTGTTGAAAAGAAGCACCGGAAAAAGAGCCTTAAATGCAAAGCTGTTTGCCTTTATCAGAAACTCCTCGTCAAATATCTTGATTTTTTTTAGAAAGGCTCCAAGTACCATCAGCAAAAATATAGGAGCCACCACATTTAGCGAGAATATTAAATTTTCCAATTCAGTCCATCCTTTAAGTTATTGTACTTCTGTCAGGTAAGCGTATATAAGTTTTATTGTGTTTTCAATTCCGTCAATGTGAGTTCTTTCCATTCCGTGGGAAGCGTGGACACCGGGGCCGATGAGGCCTCCTCTTATGTCATTGCCGCCCTTCAGTGACGATGAAACGTCAGAGCCGTACATGGGGTAAATGTCAACAGCATGTCTTATGCCGTGACGCCTTGCCAGTTCAATTAGTCTTCCCGTTATGTCGTAATCGTACGGTCCGGAGCTGTCCTTGGGACAGATTGACACTTCCTGTTCCGTGCATGAAAGGTCAAGACCCACACAGCCCATGTCTATGCCCACAAGCTCGTCAATGTCATCGGGGATGTTTGCACAGCCGTGGCCTACCTCCTCATAGGTGGATATTAGTATCTTCACCTTGTTTTTCGGTTTGGTGCCCAGACGTCTGAACAGTTCAAGAAGGCTCAGAGCACATGCTGTGCCTGCCTTGTCGTCCATGTACCTGGATTTGATGAATCCTGAATCTGTAACGGTGAACTTGGGGTCGACGGATATGTAGTCTCCTGTTGAAATACCAAGCTTTTGAACATCTTCCCTGTTTGAAGCAGCCTCATCTATTCTCACCATCATGTTTTCTTCGTTTCTGTCCCTTGTCTTTGCATCCTCAAAAACATGTACCGAAGGTGATGAGGAGAGAATGGTGCCTGTGTAAATCTTGCCGGACCTTGTGTGTATTTTGCAGTATTCCCCGTCAAGTGTGGGAAGCAGGTTTCCCCCTATGGATGTGAACCTTATTGTTCCGTGTTTGTTTATGGATCTGACCATTGCTCCCAGCGTGTCCACATGCACCGGAATACCTATGCAGTAATCATCAGACTCCCCTTCTATTTCAATTATGCCGTTTCCTTTTTTGTTTCTTTCAAATTTGTAACCCAGTTCAAGCGCAAGTTTTTCTATAAATGCAATTACATCCCTGCAGTATCCCGTAGGGCTCGGTATGTTAATAATCTGCTCCAGCAGCTTCAGTGTAAATTCTCTGTTCAACTCAATATTCATCATAAACCTCCGTATACTAGTTGATTATACTACCTGGATACTGTTTAGTTCAATACTTTTAATTGCATCTCTTTAAAATTGAATATATAATATTCATATAGCAATCATAGAAGGGGGTATAACATGGAAAACCTAAAACTTAGAGATTTTTTAGACTACAGGTTCTTGTCTGGGCTGGAGCTTTCCCCAAACAAGAAATTTGCAGCATTTGTTGTGAACGAAGCGGATTACGACGACAACAGGTACCTGTCAAACATCTGGATTTACAACTGCATGACCGGTGAGCACAAGAGGCTGACAACTTCAAACAAGGAAGGAAACTTCATATGGCTTGACAATGACACAATCCTGTTCCCGTCATTGAGGGATGAAAAACTGAAGAAAAAAATTGAAGACGGCGAGCACTGGACTGTATATTACGCCATAAATATTCATGGAGGCGAAGCCTTTGAATACATGCGCATCCCCATGAACGTGAACCAGATAAAGAAACTCGCAGAAGAAAAATTCCTCATTGCGGCAACCTATGACCACTACGGAATCAATCTGCACTCCCACAAGGGTGAGGAGAAGGCCAAGGCCATAGATAAGATCAAGGAAAACAAGGACTATGAGGTTCTGGACGAAATACCGTTCTGGGCAAACGGTGAAGGCTTCACCAACAAGAAAAGAAACAGGCTCTACCTGTTTGACAAGGGCACCAAGGACATAGTTTCAATCTCCAACCAGTTCGAAAATGTTGATCTTTGCAGTACCAAAGACGGCAAAGCTCTTTACGTTTCACAGAACTACACAAATAAGCTTGAACTGACAAACGAGCTGTACATATATGACTTGTATTCTAGCCAGTCAAAGAGGCTTGTTGAAGAGGAAGAATACTTTATTGATTTTGCTGAATTTGTAGAAGACGAAATAGTCTTTGCAGCAACCCCCATGGACAGGTACGGACTCAACCAGAATATGAGCTTTTACATCCTGAAGGGAGGAGATGCCCGCCTTTTAAGCAGCCATGACTTTGGAATGCACAATTCCGTTGGGTCTGACTGCCGCTACGGAAGCGGAAAAGACAGAAGGGTGTTTGACAACTGCCTGTACTTCGTATCCACAGAAAGCAAAAGCTCATTCATTAAAAAGCTGTCCCTTGACGGAACCATCGAAAAGCTCACTTCAGACAACGGCTCCATTGACTGCTTCGACGTATGCAACGACGGCATAATTTTTGTGGGCATGAGGGGCACTAAGCTGCAGGAAATTTACAGCCTTGAAAACGGAACTGAAATACAGAAAACAAAATTCAACGAGAAGATTTGTGAAACAAGAAATGTAGCCGTTCCTGAAAGGCTGAGCTTCATAAACGACGGAGTCACCATAGAAGGTTATGTATTAAAGCCTGTCAACTTCGACGAAAAAAAGATCTATCCCGGAATTCTTGACATTCATGGAGGACCGAAGACCGTCTACGGCGAAATATTCTATCATGAGATGCAGTACTGGGCAAATGAAGGATACTTCGTGTTCTTCTGCAACCCCAGGGGAAGTGACGGCAGAGGCGATGAGTTTGCTGACATAAGAGGCAAGTACGGAACCATCGATTACGATGACCTGATGAAGTTCACTGATGAGGTTCTAAAAAAATATCCTCAGATAGATTCAAGCCGCATAGGTGTCACCGGCGGATCTTACGGAGGATTCATGACCAACTGGATAATAGGTCACACGGACCGCTTCAAGTGCGCCGTTTCTCAGAGAAGCATATCCAACTGGATCTCAAAATTCGGCACCACAGACATCGGTTACTTCTTCAACGCCGACCAGATATCATCTACTCCTTGGGACAATGTGGAAAAGATGTGGTTTCACTCGCCGCTTAAGTATGCAAACCAGGCAGTGACGCCCACACTGTTCATACATTCCGAGGAAGATTACAGATGCTGGCTGGCGGAAGGCCTTCAGATGTTCACTGCCCTCAAGTACCACGGGGTGGACGCAAGACTTTGCATGTTCAGAGGAGAAAACCATGAACTGAGCAGAAGCGGGAAACCCCGCCACAGAGTGAGAAGGCTCGAGGAAATGACAAACTGGTTCGAACAGCACCTTAAATAATTTAATGGGAACAGGCAGATATTAATCTGCCTGTTTTTTACACAATAAAATCTTCCAGACATCTGGAAGACTTTATCAATGTACTATGTTATACCAGATTAGCAGTGACCTTTGTCGCCGCATGTGCAGAACAGAATTACCAAGAGCAGGAAGAAGAACAATAAGCTGTCGCTGTCGCCGAAGCCGCCTACTCCGCCTAATAATCCGTCATCACCTGAGAAACATGCAAGAACTACCAGCAGCAGGAAGAAGAACAGTAAGCTGTCTCCGCTATCTCCAAATATATTGTCAAACATATAGTACCTCCTAAAATTGATTTTGTTATATATTATTCATAAGAGATTTTATTGTTACTGCATTTAATCATTTAATGATTTTAAAAAAAATATTAATTTATCAACAAAATTTTCATTTTTGCCGCAAAAAAACCTGTCACGACCATCACGGCCGTCATAGCACGGGAGCATGCGGTGCTTCTTGCAATTGCATCTGTTGTCTTCAACATCGTCAATCAAGTCCAATAGGCAATCCCTCGAACATTCATTGCTGCAGTTGTTGTTGGTGAGCCTGTTCAATATGCAAATGAGTTCGATTATGTCGCACATCTTATCATACATTTCCTGGTCGGGATTTCTTCTGTCCATATGTCACCTCCCATCATTTTACAGTATTATATGAGTGGGTTTTTGGCTTGACATACGCATTTCAACAAATTGTAAATATGTTATATATTTTTATTAAGATTTGTTATATAATAGTGACATATAATTTTAACCGAGGTATAAACATGAAAACATTCAGCAATATTGTGATAATAGCTCTGATTGGTCTTTTTTCATCAACATACTTATTTAATCTTTCGCCCATTGACTACAGAGGAACCATCGAAATTGAGACTCCTGCGGAGGAAAGCACATTGAAGCTTGAAACTGACAAAAAAGAGCTTCTTAATCCCGAATCCATAACCATAAATCATGTGTCCGACAAGGAGGAAGTGTTAAAAAGCATTGCTAACAGCATCTTCACTGTAAGTATATACAGGGACAGCGCAGCAGTTAAGGAAAACCTGACAAACCTTGAGCTTGTTTCTCCCTCCAACAACATGACCATATCAATAGATACGGTTAACCCGATGGTCACAACTCTGGACATAAGCCAGAAAAAACTTGGACTTGAGGACGGCACCTACAGCTTTGTATTCAGCTCAAACCTCATCGCCGACAAGAACAAATCATCGGTTTCCGTCAGCGTAACCTATGACACTCAGGGAACCTACTATCCTGCATCCGATGCTGCCCAGGCCGGCAAGAAAGGTCTTACTCTTTACTTTGCATCGCCCTATGCAGACACTTTGATTCCGGTTACCAGATTTGTGGTTGAAGATAAATCAATAACAAGAATGGCCATCGAGCAGCTTCAAAACGGACCTGTTTCAGGGAGCCTGAAGACAGTCATAGGAGACGTTACAAACACCACCTATAACAACGGCAACGTGGTAATAGACATTCCAGGTTCCTATGCAAATTACAACAACGGAAGCACAGGGGGATTGATGGCTTACGATGCGTTCAGAAAGACCATCTTCGCAGTAAAAAGATACTGGCCCATATACAACCTGACGTTCACGGTGGACAGAAAGCATGTGGATTCATATTTCCACGGTATAGATAAAGTAAATGCCATTCCAAGCACGGATGATAATTATGTACTCTACATGGCATACAAGATTGACGGCAGATACTATCTCTTTGAATTCAAAACTGATGAAACACTGACAGGAATAGCTTCAGGTGAAACAGCTGAGCTGAAGGCACAGAAATTGTTCGATGCCTACAAGGACACATCATTGACTTACGGAATCAACCCAATACCGGAAGGTGTTGTTCTAAACAGCGCTAAAATTCAGGGAACGCAGCTTATGCTTGACTTTGGTGACAGCCTGTTGAAAGCATACAGCGGCAAGAACGATTTGCGGCAGATGATGATTGATTCATTTGCATATACATTTAATACAATACCCGGCGTAGACAGCATAAAAATAACCGTGAACGGTGACGCCCTGAACAGCTTCATCGACGGAAAGGACCTGTCCGGTGCCATATACCCTCCGGAATTCATAAATCCGGAAATAACAAATGAACAATGACCAGAAGGAAGGGAATTAAATGAACGGCTTTAGAAATTTCATGACAGGAAGGTACGGAACAGACCAGCTTACTGTTGCCATGCTGGTTTCGGGAATGGTTTTCACATTCATAGGAGACGCCTTCAGACTTGAAACACTGACACTTTTAACATACGCAATCTTCATAGGCTGCGTATTTAGGACAATGTCAAGAAATATTTCCGCAAGGCGCAGCGAAAACCAGAAGTTTATGAAATATTTCACCCCTGTCATGACATGGTCAAAATCAAAGTACAACATGATCAGATCAGGCAGAAGCTACAAATATTTCAAGTGCCCCAACTGCAATCAGCAGCTTCGCGCACCCAGAGGAAAAGGAAAAATTGCCGTCACATGTCAAAAATGCGGCATAAAGTTCATACAAAACTCATAACAACAAAGGTCCGTCCCAGAATTTTGGGACAGACCTTTTTGTTTGTTATGATTCAAGAAGTTCTCTTCCGATAGGAGTGTTCCTGAAAACTGCCAGGAACATCACTGCCACTATTATTCCAGCCACCGACTGAATTACGTTGCCCGGAATCTCGCTTATTGTCGTGATGAAATTTCCAACCATCAGCGACCCCACCACATAGTATCCGAATATCTGCCAGATGCTTCCGAAAGAAGCTCCCAGCACCCATTTGTTTCTGGTATCAGGAAGTCTCTCAATTACATTTCCCATAATGAGAGCCATCACTCCCTTGATTATGAATGTGGGAAGGGCATAGTAGCTGTAGCCTCCGATGATATCGGCAAGGGCGGCTCCTATGGATCCTGCCCAGGCTCCATTTTTCTTTCCTAAAAGAATTACTGCTATGAATATGAATCCGTCTCCCAGGTGGGTGTATCCGTTTGTCACCACGGACGGAACCTTGATTATGAACGTAGCTACGCATATCAGCGCTGCAAAAAGCGATGTGTAAACCAAATCTTTTATGTTTTTATCCTTCATGTTTTAGCTCCTGTACAATTAATATAATATAATTATACAATTAACTGTACCTGTTAAAAGATACAGTTTTATATTTTGTCCAGGTGACAGTTTCGGAAATTTAAGGAATAAAAAACCGGCTCAGAATGACATTGGATATACTGTCATTGAACTAAACCGGTTATTGATTTAGAAATATTCTTTGAACTGTGAACGAAGAACCTTTGTGCAGGTTTGTTCTCCCTTTTCCGCCAGCACACGCTCGTCTACACCCGTAAGATGACCGTCCTTGAATACAACCTTTCCGTTTACCATCGTCATCCAAACCGGTCCTGTTACACCTGCCCTCGCCAGCAGGTTCTTAGGGTCATGAAGAGTTCCTGTCAGCTCCAGAACGTCTGTGTCTATCATGAACAGGTCAGCTGCCTTGCCCTCTTCCAGAGAACCCAAATCATTTCTTCCCAAAGTTTTTGCTCCGTTTACAGTTGCAACCTTCAGCATGTCATAGGGCGAAACGCAGCCTCCCCTGCTCTTGCTGTGATATGCCTGCATGATGTAGGCCATCCTCAGCGCATCAAGAAGGTTAGAGCTGTCATTGGTTGCAGAACCGTCCGCTCCCAGGCTCACCAGCACACCTGCATCCAGAAGTGCCTTGATGTCCAGTATGGGGAATCCGCCCAGTACAGCCGGTGCCGGGCAGTGAGATATGCCTGTTCCCGTTTCAGCCATAAAACGGTACTCATCCTTTTCAATTTCCCATCCATGAGCTATCCAGACGTCAGGTCCCACAAAACCTATGTCATTGCACCATTCAAGACTTGTTTTGCCACACCTGTCCATTATTATGCTCCTGTCTCCCTCATAAAGGTGAGTGTGAAGGCGCACTTTCTTTTCCCTGGCAAATGCAACCGACTCCGTGAATGTTTCCTTGTAGCTGTTTATGGGCTGACATGGAGCAACAACAATCTGCTTCATGGAAAATGGCTTCGGATCATGGTAAAGTCCAATGATTCTTTCGCAGTCCTTCAGGAACTCGTCTGTGGTTTCCAGCATGCCGTCCGGTATTGTGCTTCCTTCGCTTTTTGGAAGGGTGTTTGTTCCTCGTCCTGCATGGTACCTGATCCCCAGCATTTCTGCCGCCTCCATCTGGCGGTCCACAAGATGCTTTCCGGATACGCTAGTGTAACAGTATTGATGATCAAAGGCACATGTACATCCGTGCTTTACCAGATCAGCCATGGCGGTGAGAGATGAATAATAAATCACATCCTCCGTTACCTTTGAAAATATAGGATAAATCTTGTCAAGCCAATCCACTACAAGCATATTGGGATAGTCGATGGACATTATGTTTCTCACAAATGTCTGAAAAAAATGATGGTGGGTGTTGATGAGTCCCGGATAAACAAACTTATCCCTCGCATCTATGACCTCGGCACCTTCACATTCAAGATTCTTCCCGATAGCTTTTATTTCGGGACCTTCAATCAGCATGTCAGAATCATAATGCACCATGTCATCGCCGTCACATGTAACAATTGCTCTTGCGTTTTTTATCAAAATTTTATTTTTCATTTTATTCCTCCCAGAATTCATAAAGAAGTTACTTCAGTATCATATAGATCAATCTGAAAAGCAAGAAAATATTTATTTATCTTGCTCCACGGACATATATCTTGCCAAGCCCATCAGGGTCGTTGCTTTTTCCGATGGATCCAAGAAGTGCTGCCAGCGTGAACACATAGGGCAGCATTGCCAGAGCCTGCGGAGGCAGAGGAACGCCCAAAGCCTGAAGCCTGATCTGCAAGGCATTGGCAATTCCGAATATCAATGCTGCTCCGAACATTCCCACAGGCGAATACCTTCCCAGGATAACTGCAGCCAAGGCTATGTAGCCGCGCCCGGAAGTCATGTTTTCATTGAAAACTCCTAGCTGTGCAAGAACCAGATGCGCTCCTCCGATTCCGCCCAAAGCGCCGTTAAGCAATATTGCCGCATATCTGTACCTGTTCACCGGTATTCCTGCCTGCTCTGCTGCCTTCGGATTTTCCCCGACAGCGGAAAAGCTCAGGCCGAGACCTGTTTTTCTGTAAAATACGGCTGCAGCAATAATCAGCAGGTATGCTATGTATGCCAGCACATCCTGGTTGAAGAACGCTTCACCAAGAACCGGTATACTGCTTAAAAGCGGAATTTTTACAACAGGTAAGGTTGCTATCTGGTGGTATGACTTGCTGCCGAATATGAGCTTGAACAAAAAGCTCGTAATTCCAAGGAACAGCAGATTAAGCGAAATTCCGCTCACTGACTGGTCCTTTGCAAGCTTGATGCATAAAACGCCATGAATTATACTTACGAGCATACCGCCTGCTATACCTCCCAGAAGTCCGGCAAGGCTGCCGCCTGCAAATGAAGCTGCAAGAAAAGAGAAAAATGCGCCGCTTAACATTACGCCTTCCATTCCTATGTTCAGGATTCCTGTCTTCTCCAGAATGGTTTCACCGAGTCCGGCGTACATGAGGGGCAAGGCCATTCGAACCGCAGATGACAACAGCGCCGTAACAAAACCAATTGTAAGTACCTGTTCTAACATTTGCCCTCCTCCTTCAAGATTGCTTTTTTGTTTATTACAACAGCAGGTTTACGGCAGAACAAATCTTTTGACATTATCAGTATTACTGCCAGACCCACCAGTATGTTCACAATTGCCGACGGTATCCCAAGCTGTCGCTGCATTGAATTTGCACCTACCTGAAGGGCAGCAAATCCTGTGGATGCTCCGAACACGCCTAACGGATTGTTTGATGATAGCAGTGCTATGAGGACTGCATTGTAGCCGCAGTTCGCCGAAATTCCCTCCAAAAGTTTCTTCTGAATTCCCAGGACTTCCGTAGCACCGGCAAGCCCTGCCAGTCCTCCGCTTACTATTGCAGCTATTATGATACTTCTTGCGGCAGATATGCCGTTGCATGAAGCAGCCTGCTTGTTGAGACCCACAGCCTTTATCTCAAATCCCAGCGTTGTTTTCTCCAACAAAAACCATGTGATAGCAACAGCTGCTACAGCAATGAGAAATCCGGCATTGAGCCTTGAGGGGGGCAGCAGAAGCGGGAGAACCGACTCTATCTTTGCCGACTGAGGTACGCTGCCTGCCGGATCCATCAGAAATGTTCTTACCGCAATTCCGACGAAGTTGATTGCTATATAGTTAAGCATTATGGTTACAATTATTTCAGAAATTCTAAACCTTGATTTAACAATGGCAGCAATCAATGACCACATTCCTCCTGCTGCAAATGCTGCCACAAATGAAAGAACTATGCGCAGAACTCCGGGCAGTCCAGGTAGTCCCAGAGAAACCGCAGTTGCTGCAACTGCTCCCATGTAGAACTGCCCTTCAGCCCCTATGTTGAAGAAACCGCTTCTGAAAGCAACCGCGCAACCCAGTCCTGTAAATATCAGTGGAGTTGCTTTTACAAATATTTCCAGGAATCCCGCCTTGCTTCCGAATATACCTCTGAAGAACATGGCGTATGCCTCCGCCGGACTTGCTCCGCTCAGGAGAATCAGTGCAGTGGCAACAGTCAGGGCAAAAAGCACTATGAAAATAATTTGTACTAATTCCTTTTTTTTATTCATTTTCCACCTCGGCTATTCCGCCCATCAAAAGTCCGATTTTCTTCACATCGGCTTCTTCCCGTTTTAAAACTCCCATTATTTTGCCCTCGAACATTACAGCTATTCTGTCGCTGACAGCCAGGATTTCTTCCAGATCAGCAGAAATGAGTATTACGCTTTTATTGTCGTTTCGTTTGTTCAACAGGGCGGTTCTTACGAATTCCGTGGCACCTATGTCGAGCCCTCTGGTAGGCTGATTTGCTATCACTAGCTCAGTCGACCCGGATACCTCCCTGGCAACAATGACCTTCTGCTGGTTTCCGCCGGACATGAGCTTAACAGGCGTTTCCTCACGGCTTTGTCCGGAAGCCTTTATGCGGTATTCTTCCATGGATTTTCTGGCTTCACAGGCTATAACCTTTCTGTTCAGCACAAATTTATTTGAATAGGGTTTTTTCCTGAATTCACGCAGCATCAGATTGTCCATGATGTTCATTTCCAGCACCAGACCGTCAGCATGCCTGTCATCCGGTATGTATGAAATGCCCCTGTCAAATCTGTCCCTGACCTTGCTCCTGTTTATGTTTTTTCCCTTGTATATGATGTCGCCTGCCGTGTGCCTTGTTATTCCGGCTATGACTTGTGCAAGCTCCTTCTGCCCGTTACCGTCCACACCTGCTATTCCAAGCACCTCTCCTTCATAAACAGTCAAGGTGATGTCTTTGAGGCTTTCTTTCCTTCTTTGCTTCTTCAGCGTCACATTCTTCAGCATGAGAATTTCATCTGATTCTTTTTTTGGTATCATATCATAAGACTTGGCCGTCTCTCTGCCTATCATGTAGTAAGACAGCTCATCCGGGCTTGTTTCGGATGTCTTCTTGGTCACAATCACTTTACCGTCGCGAATAACCGTCACCATGTCGCTGATTTCCATTACTTCGCTCATTCTGTGGGTAATGATTATGACTGCATAACCCTCTTTCTTCAATTTTCTGAGAACATCAAAAAAGTGCTCTGTTTCCTCCGGAGTCAGAACCCCGGTGGGCTCATCCAAAATAAGAAGTTCTGCCTTTTTGTACAGTGCCTTCAATATTTCCACCCTTTGCTGCTCTCCCACGGACAAATCACTAATTCTTGAATCAAGGCTCACGCTGAGGTTGTATTTCTCAGCAAGATTTCTTATTTCAGCCCTGAGTCTTGCTCTTGGAATAAACAGCGCTGAATGCTTCAATCCCAATATTATGTTGTCCAGAACCGTCATCTTCCTGACCAGAGAAAAATGCTGGTGGACCATTCCTATACCGCTGGCTATGGCCTCCATGGGAGAATCAAAGTAAACTTGTCTGCCCTTCCATATTACCTGGCCATCATCAGCAGTGTATATGCCGAACAAAATATTCATAAGCGTGGTCTTGCCTGCGCCGTTTTCTCCCAGGAGAGCGTGAATGTGTCCCTTTTCAACCGACAGGCAGATGGAGTCATTCACCAGCGCCCCGTTGAAAGATTTGCTTATGTTTCTCATCTCTAAAATTGACATGTTGTCTCCTTGAGTTCAGAATACAATGCACGGTGCCGATTATATCAGCACCGTACATTTAAATTCCATATTGTAATTGTGATTATTGTCTTACTACCGGATCATAAGGAGCCTTGAAGGCACCTGATTTGATTTCTTCAATCTTGTTGTTTATCATAGTTCTTACTTCTTCAGGTATTTCATTTTCCATTTCATGATATGAAGCCAGGCTCACAACTCCATCAGCCATTCCAAGGTACCTTACCTCGCCCTTGAATTCCCCGTTGATTACATCTGACACAGCAGTTTCTATTACAACAGGAACATTGTAGATTGCTGAAGTGAGAATTGTTCCGGGAGCCAGCTCATACTGGTCGTAGGAGTCTCCGATTACATAGATGCCTGCATCCTTTGCTGAATTGATTGCACCGGTTCCGCACTCGTTGGCACAGTGTTTTATAACATCAACTCCATTTTCGATCATGGCGGTTGCTGCTTCCTTGGCAAGAGCAGTGTCTGTGAATGAACCTGTCCATGCTGTCTGAACTTCTATGTCCGGATTCACGAATTTAGCTCCGTCTTCAAAGCCGTTTACAATTTTAACGAGCGATGCGCCTTGGATAGGTCCGATGGCTCCAACCTTGCCTGTTTTTGTCATGCTTGCTGCAAGCATTCCTTCAAGGAATGCTGTCTCTTCGCACTTCATTACATATGATGCCACATTTTCAGCGGCAGCTTCACTTTCTGTAATTACAAATCTAGTTTCAGGATACTGAGAAGCAACCTCAAGAGCAGGATCCCCGAATTCAAATCCATGTCCTATCACTATATCATAACCTGAAGCTGCGTAATCTGTGAACGCTGCAGCTATATCAGCCGTACCCAGGTTTTCGGTATAGGCAATTTCACATCCGAATTTTTCCTTTACTGCCAGCAGACCCTCGTAGGCAGTCTGGTTCCAGCCCATGTCATTAACTGCACCGGACACGCACAAAGCAACCTTCAAAGGCTCTTCAGCCTTTGTTTCTTCAGCAGGTGCTTCAGCCTTTTGAACTGTTTCTTTAGAGTTGGAGCAACCTGTCAAAGATAGTACAGCCATGGCCAAACATAACAAAACAATCAAAAACCTTTTCATAAAATATCCTCATCTTTCGTATGTAATTATTATATATGTTGCGTTCATTATAATGAATGGCATAAATAAAGTCAATGATTATTTAAATATTTTTATTTGCATTCGTAATAATACGAATTATTAAATTTTCTAAAATTTGTCATGTTCGTATTTTGCCTTTTGACTGCAGACTTTTTTATGATTTGCTAACGCGGTGGATTTCTGATATAATTACAGGACATAAAACAGGAGGAAAAAAGTATGGATGACATAGATTTACTGGCCATCGGCAATTTCATAAAACAAAAACGCCTGGAACAGGGACTGTCAATCCGGGAACTATCGGCAAAATCAAATGTCGCTGCCGGAACCATAAGTCAAATAGAGACAGGAAAAACATCACCTAACCTGATGTCCCTCAATGCTATCTGCAATGCTCTGCGATTTCCCGTATCGGCTTTATTCATAGAAAACAGTTCAGATAAAATCAAGCTTGTTCGAAAAAATGAACGAATGACATTTGTAAGAAACGTAAGTAACGGAAAGGAACTTCTGGAATCCAACATAACAAAGGGTGAAAATGAAATGTGGGGAAGTATCGTGCAAGTGCCTCCCAAGTCGGATTCAGGCCCTTATTACTATCACGACGGTGAAGAATTTGTATTCATACTGAAAGGAACCCTTACCTTTGACCTTGAGAACAATCCCGCCTACATTCTGGATGAACATGATACCCTGTACTATCCCAACAGTATAGGGCACCGCTGGATGAACGAAAGTGATGATGAAGTTCAAATGCTCATAGTTTCTACTTCTCAGTACAAGCTGAAAGAATAGTGCAAAAAAACAAGGCACCCTGTCTCGGCAAAGATTCAGCCCGGCTTCCTCGCGTCACACGAAACGGTCTACTTACTGCTGCTTCCTTCCGGACCTGACAGGGTTCATAGGGTTTCGTTGCGCGAGACCAGATTTTCACTATGCCTCGAACAGAGTGCATTAAGATAATAGCACAAATGGTGCCGTGTGTCAATGTCAAAAATTTCAATGTTGCTTCAATAAAAAATTTAATGTTACTTCAGCACCTCGAGAGTCTTTTCCTCTTCAAACTGCCTGGTGTAAAGTTCATAGTAATAACCCTTCATTTCGATGAGGCTCTTGTGGGTGCCCTGTTCCACTATTTTGCCATCCCTGACAACCAGAATGACATCGGCCTTTTTAATGGTGGAAAGCCTGTGGGCTATTATAAAAGACGTACGCCCCTTTAGCAGGTAATCTATGCCATGTTGAATTAGTTTTTCTGTCTGGGTGTCAATGGACGAAGTGGCCTCATCAAGCACGAATATCCTCGGTTTAGCCAGAATGGCCCTTGCTATGGAAATGAGCTGTTTTTCACCGGTTGACAACTTGTCGCCCCCCTCGCCCACCTGGCTGTCGTAGCCGTGCTGGAGCTTTTCCGCAATATTGTTGACAGAAACTATTTCTGCTGCCTTTATTACATCGTCCCTGGAAGCATCAAGATTGCCGTACCATATGTTTTCCAGTATGGATCCGGAAAACAGGTGGGGATTTTGAAGGACGTATCCTATTTTGGAATGAAGCCACAGCTGTGACCTTTCTCTGTAGTCTTTCCCGTCAACAAGTATCTCTCCGGTCGTTGGTTCAAAAAATCTGCAGGCCAGGTTCACCAGCGTGCTCTTTCCTGCTCCCGTCTCTCCCACTATTGCCACGTTGGTGCCTGCCGGTATGCGGAGATTGAAATCCTTCAAAACTTCCTCGTCTCCGTCGGGATATCTGAACGTCACGTTTCTGAACTCAATTTCGCCGGTTATCTCCTCCCAGTTTTCCTTTCTGGGATTTATACTGTCTCCGTATACCCTTATTACTTCGTCGCTGTCCTTAATCAGCGGCTCCATCTCCAGAAGGTCTGTAACCCTTTCAACATTTGCCTGCAGGGCTACCACATCTGTATAGGTCTTGGCCAGCTGCTGCACCGGTTCGAAAATGTTTATGGCATAGGCCAAAAATGCGGATAGGGTGCCTATCTTCATGGCATCCTCCATCGCCAGAGTCCCTCCCCTTGCCAGCACTATGGCAGTTGCTGCCGAACCGAAAAATACTATTATAGGTATGTATACTGCATTGAGTCTTGCCATTCTAATGGATGAACTTTCCATGTCCCTGCTCACGGTCTTAAATTCCTCAAGGCTCTTTTTTTCTATTACCAGGGCCTTTGTTGTTCTGGCTCCAGTTATTCCTTCATTGAAGCTGCCTGTAAGCCTGGAGTTGACCTTTCTAAGTTTCCTGCTGGCAAGGAGCATTTTTTTCTGAAAGTACACAGTTACTGCCGCCATTACGGGAATCACAGCCATAACAACTGCAGCCAGCCTTGCATTGAGCAGAAACATGGCCGTAAACGCCCCGGCCACATATGTGACGGACCAGAAGACATCTGCGATGCTCCAGGCAATCATGGTGCCAATCTTATTTGTATCGCTGAGAGTTCTGGCAAGAATGTATCCCACAGGAGTTGTATTGAAATATGAAAGGGACAGATTTTGAAGATGAGTGAAGATTTCCTTCCTCAAATCCTTTCCGATGTGCATCTCAACCTCTATGGCAAGTCGGGCAAAAATGTTTACGAGAGCTGCCATGGTCACAAGCACTGCTGCATATGACAATGCAAACAGCCCCAGGTTTTCTGTGCTTTTTTTCACAATGAAATTATCGACGGCATATTTTTGAAACAGCGGCATGGACAGATCCAATGAGGCAATGAAAAGCATGAGCACAACAACACCGGCTATTTTTCCCCTATATGGGGCAAAAAACCTGAGAAGCTTAAGCCATGGCTTTATGTCAATGCTGCTGTTGTTTGAATCCTCTTCGTAGTAGTTCATAATACCTCCTACCCTATGTCTTCAGACAAATTCATCTGAACATCGTATATATCCCTGTATATTCCGTTTCTGTTTATGAGCTCCTCATGGGTACCCATATCCGCAATTTTTCCCTTGTCAAGAACAAGTATTGCATCTGCCTGCATGAGAGTCGTTATACGGTGGGATATCAAAATCACCGTTGAGCTTCGTTTGCTTTTTTTCAGGGCTTCGCGTATTTTTGCATCTGTTTCGGAATCCACTGCAGAAAGAGAATCATCAAAAATCATTATGGGTGTTTTCTGAAGGAGCATCCTTGCGATAGCCACTCTCTGCTTCTGTCCCCCTGACAATGTAATTCCCCGTTCACCCACTATGGTGTCATACCCTTTCGAGAACTCCTCTATGGCGTCATCAACCTGCGCAATGTTTGCAGCCTCCTTTACTTCCTCCATGGAAGCGTCACTGTTGGCTATGGTTATATTGTCATGAATGGACCTGGAGAACAGAAACGGCTCCTGCATGACCATACCTATGTTTTTCCTTAAATATTCCCTTTTTATTTTTCGAATATCCACTCCTCCGATGGAAATGGTGCCGCATCCTTCCGGAAGGTCGTAGAGACGGTTTAATAGATGCAAAAGAGTTGTCTTTCCGGAGCCTGTTCCGCCAAGTACAGCAAAGGTCGTTCCTGCTTTTATAATAAAGCTTACGTCATCCAGAACAGGCCCGCCTTCGTCATATCTGAATGTAACATTTTTGTATTCTATATCCGCGTTCATGTCTGCTTCCACTGAATCAGGACTGTCTGACTCCTCTGACTCCCTCAAGATTTCACATATCCTCTGGGCAGAAACCTTTGTCTTGCTCAGTTCCCCAAGGATTCTTCCGAAGCTTCGAAGCGGCCATGCAATCATGCTTGTGTAGGATACAAAAACCAGAAAATTTCCCAGTGTAATCTCACCGTTTACAGCGGCCATGGAACCTATAACCACAATTGTCGCTACCATGAGTCCCGTAACCAGATCTCCGATGCCCCAGTAGTATCCCAACTGATATCCCAGCTTAACCCAGAGGTTGGAAAACCTCAGGTTTTTCTCCGAAAATTTCTCTATTTCATACTTTTCCCTTCCGAAGGCTCTCACAACCCTAACTCCGGTCAGATTCTCCTGTGTGGCTGTGAAAAGCTCTCCTTCCGCTTCATCGGCATCCTGAAACTTTCTGGACAGAATCCCGTAAAATATGGACGAATATAAAACCACAACAGGCACAAATGCCAGAACCACCATAGTCATTTTAAAGTTCATGGAAAACAGGATAAACAGCGGCACGGACACAAGCATTGATGTCCTGAACATCTCTGAAACCTGAGTGCTGATGAAGTTTCTTAAAACCTCAACGTCAGAGGTTGCCCTTTGAATTATTTCTCCAGTCTGGTTTTTGATGTGCCAGCTGTAAGGAAGATTCTGTATGTGGCCAAAAATGCTGTTTCTGATGGTCTTCACTGTTCCCTCGGCAAACTTTGCAATTGAGATTCTTCCCGCATAGTCGCTGAGCGAGGTTATAAGCGCCAGGGACAGGACAAATACAGCGCATATCCATAAATTTTGCCTCAGCCCTTCCCTTCCGCCTGCCATTGCGATGAGGTTCATGATGGGAGCAAAAAAGCGGTACGGCAGGTCGTCTATTACAGAATCAACCGTAAAGCTTATGACCAGCGGTGTAATGAACCCCGTTCCAACTCTGACAACGGTTGCCGCAGCAGAGGAAAACATGAATTTTCTGTAACCTTTGGAATATCCATAAATCATTTTCAAATTTGAATTCTCTTTATTTTCCATATGCCCTCCGTCAAAAAATCCCAAGGCTGGACTTGGGTTAGCGACGCATAAGTAATCTAATTGGTATTGTTTATTCATTCTATAATAATTTTATATGACTGTCAAACATAATAAATTCTGATATTATTTGCCAAATATATATTTTTACAGTTGAACGGTTGGTTGTGAAACTCAAAATAAAAAATGAGGGGTAAACTCCTCGCCAGACTATTGAAAAACTACGAATTTGTCATCCTGAGCGTCACAGCGAAGGATCTCCTAATGTTTAAATGATGAGATTCTTCAGGCTTCGCCTTCAGAATGACATGTTCGAAAGACACTTTGTCGTAAAACTAAAACGAGGAGCCAGGCTCCTCGTTTTGATTTGTTTTGTTATTTTACTGCTGCGTAAGCTTTTTCCACTACGCTCTGGAAACCGTCTACTCCTACTGTTACAGATGATACCAGGTCAGCGTCGGTTGTTGTTCCTTCTTCATCAACAGCGATGCCTTTAACCTCTTCTGCAGTCTTTCCAACTATGAATTTAGCAAAAGCATCTGCCTGCTCGTACCATTCTTTTCCGATCTGAGAAGCCTTCTTCATTCCATAGTTATCGCCTAATTCATTTTTAGTGAATAATTCAGCTTTTAGGTCTGTAGTGATTTTTCCGGTAACATCAAACTTAACATTTGACTGTGATGCGTCTATGATGCTGCCTGTAATTTTTCCGTCAGCGCCGAATGTTGTTGCTGTATAGGTTGTGTAAGCCTGTGCAAGACCTTCTGCGTCTGCAGCTGCATCCTTGGATTTAGCTATTGTAGTCAAAACTCCAAGTCCAAGCTCGTCATTTTTTGTTGCTCCTACGAACTGAGCGTTTTCAACAGCCTTTTCTACTGCAGCAACGTATGAGTTGATTTTTATAGTAACAGATGAAGTCAGGTCAGCTGTTGTAGGAACTCCTGTGTCAGTTACAGGTATAGCTTTGATTTCTTCAACTGTTTTTCCAACGAAGTAATCTGCCAGAGCATTTGCCTGTTCAAACCAATCCTTGCCCAGTGAAGAAGCCTTTGCCATTCCATAGTCAGTGCCAAGTTCTTGTTTTGACTTGTACTCAGCTTTAACGTCAGAGCTTATTTTTCCTTCTTTTGTAAAGTTAATTTTTGTCTGTGCAGTGTCTATAGCTGCTTGAACTATTTTCCCGTCCTTGTCAACTGTTACGGCTACCACAACTGAGTCAGTCTGTGCCAAACCGTCTTTTTCGCCTGCATCAGCTGATTTTTCAACTGATGAAATAACTGCAAGTCCAGTTTTTACTGAATCTTCAGTAACTGCCGGTTCTTCTTTGGCAGGTTCTTCCTTTGTCGGCTCTTCTTTTGCCGGTTGTTCAGCTGCCGGCGGAGTTGATGCCGGTGCCTCTTGTTTTGCGCATCCTACAAATGCAAACAAGGTCATAGTTAAGACCAGTAATAACGCTAATGATTTTTTCATTGATACCCTCCATAGATACAATACTTTTTATATATAACAGCTTTCGCTGGTTATATCATGTTACATCGTTGATACAATTTTAACAAATTGTTCGCCTATAGTCAACAATTTTGATTTTCCAATATACTGAAATACTGTATGATTTTACATTATTGTTTTTCTCTTCACAAAGTCTTATGCATTTTAACATGGTAACTAAAAAAATCAACCTCAAACCCCAACTTTAACAAAATATTAAAATTTCAACCAGATGTTTCCCACATATGACATTTATAACGAAATAATTTGCAGAGTTTTTCATCGAAATCCAAAATATTAAAAAAATAAAATATTTAATTTTTGTATCTTCATAAAATCTTCATATTTATTATTTATCAATAAATGTATTATTCATAACTTTCTAAATTTTGCTAAAAACTGTTGCTCTCCTCTGGCGTATCCGAAAAAATTTATACCGCAAACGCTATAGACATGTTTAGACAAATAAGTTAAAATAAAACAAAGCAGATTGCTTAACGAACAAACATCGGAAAGAAGGGATATAGTGACTAACATTACTAAGGAAGAAGCCTGGGCTTTGCTGAAGGAATATAACAAGGATGAATTCCATCTTAAGCATGCTGAAACTGTCAGCTTTGTCATGGAATACTTTGCCGGAAAACTCGGCTTTGAAAATGAAGAGGAATTTTGGGGAATCGTAGGACTGCTGCATGACCTTGATTTTGAAATGTACCCGGAAGAACACTGCATTAAGGTTCAGGAAATACTAAATGAAAGAGGAATAGATCCAAGGATTACCCGCGCTGTTGCCAGCCATGGCTATGGCCTTACTCCTGTGGACATCAAGCCTGAGCACCTCATGGAAAAAATTCTGTTCGCAACTGACGAACTTACAGGCCTCATTTGGGCAGCAGCCTTGATGAGACCGTCTAAGAGCACTCTGGACATGGAACTGAAATCCCTGAAGAAAAAATACAAGACTCCGAGCTTTGCTGCCGGATGTTCAAGGGATGCCATTCAACAAGGTGCCGACATGCTGGGCTGGGAACTTGACGAGTTGCTTTCTCAGACACTGGAAGCAATGAGAGCGTACGAATCTACTAATAATTAAAAGTATAAAGGGACTGTAGCATTAAGTACATTTTCTGTCATCGTGAGCGATAGCGAAGAATCTCATATGTTGTAATGATGAGATTCTTCAGGCTAAGGCCCTCAGAATGACACGATAATAATTACTAATGCAACAGCCCCTTTTCAATTGTATCTACACTGCTGCAGCCGCAGCCTTTTTCGATTTCCTGATTTTGTTTTTTGCAGCTACAAATGCAAGGCATGAAAGTATGGTAGACGGCATGACGGTAACCGTATAAAGTATCAGCTGCTTCGTTACGGACAGCAAACCGATGTTTTGAGCATACATTATTGACATTGTAAGCACCAGAGGGTGCATGAGGTAAATGTAATAGGAACTTTGTCCGAACAGCTTTATGAAGCTGTAGCTTTTTCTTAACCTTTCCTTCATCTCAAGCCCCACGCAGTAAACAAAGAACACCGATGCCACGGAAAAAACAAACCATACATATGTTATAACAGCCATGTCATAATAGGATACCACAGTGTATACAATACATGAAGCAAGGTAGGCAACAGACAATAGCAACCTGTTTTTCTGAATCCAGTTCAGATACTTGTCCCTCTCCAGCGTTACGTATATTCCCCACATATAAAAAACCATGTACTTTAAAAACAGCCTGTCAGACAATTCAAACCTGATGAATTCCGCACTCAGCATGGTAATGATACCTGCTGCAACAAGAATCGGAATCTTCCTGTCTGTTTTTTTAAGGATAAAGAAGAACAAGGGACCCACCACATACATCTGAGTGATAATTATGACAAAGTACAGATGGTAGGACATGGTGCCCTGTAACACGCTCTTTACAAAAAAAACCGGATTCCAGCTGTAATATCCCAGCTTCATATACACAGCATAATAGATGATGCTCCAAACGATGTATGCCACAAGCACCTTGGACAGCCTCCTCCCAAGGAAGGAAAAATAATTGAACTCTTTTTTCCTGTAGCTGTAGAAGCTTGTTACACCACTCAGGAATATAAATATGGGCGTTGTGAACTTCAGGCTCCTGTTAAGCAGCAGAACAGCCTTGTAAGGAAAGCTTCCGTGGATGTATCCGGTTACGCCGGTGGCAGTGATGTGCACAATCATAACTGCAAGACAGGCAATAAACCTCATGTAGTCCAGTTCATAAAGCTTGTCTTTATTTTCATTTATCATTTGTTTCGTTTCGGTCAATGAACTCATTTTTTCAACTCTTTCTTAATAATATATTGTAGTGTACCACTTTGAAAGAATAAATGCAATAATAATTGCAACCTGTAAATATGTATTCGTCATTTTAATATTTATTCAATTCGTGTCACGTTATCCGGTGTTTTGCTATTTTTTATAATTATTTTTGATAATTTATTTATTTTATACGTTTTAGCGTATACGTCACAGCGAACTTATGGTACAATAATGCTAACATGAAAATGTGGATGGAGGTATTATATGTGTATTAAAGAGGCGGTAATAAAGCGAATCAATGAGATATGCGGCGACAGGGGGTTGGCTGTCAACAAGCTTGCAAACTTATCCGGGATAACTCCTTCAACGGTTTACAGCGTATTTTACAGCGACAGAAAAGACATAGGAATAGTATTGATCAAAAAAATCTGTGATGGTCTTGAAATATCACTGGATGACTTTTTTTCTTCAGAAATATTTGATTCCCTGGATCAGGAGCTCATATAAAGATAAAAGGGTGCTCTGCACCCTTAATTAGTATTGCCGTTCTTGATTTGTCTTAAGAGATAAATATATTTCTTCTCGGCAGCATCCACGTTGTATATGGCATAGTCCACCAAATCAGGCTCAGACACGTTCTCGAATATGTTTTTTGCATCTTCCCACTCTTTTTTAGCGTTCTCTATATTTATGTAGCAATCATTTTTGGGCTTTTCTTTTTTCGACTGTTTAAACATCCCCAGGATGTTACCTATGTTAAATTCCTTGTTAGATATTGTGTTCATGGAAAAAACCTCCTATCAATAATATTATAGACAGCAGGTTCCTTTTTATTCACACTATTCCATAAATTATTAGATTGCTTACCCCACTACAACGTTCTTTCCTGATTTTTTGGCTGAATAAAGCTTCTGATCCGCCTTTATCAATATGCTGGAGAGATCATCCGACTTTGTAAGCTGAGCAACTCCAAAACTGCAGGTCATTTTTCGGACACTGTCAAATTCATGCCTTTCAATGTTTTTACGTAACCTTTCCGATATGTCCACTGCCTCTTCTATGTCCGTGTTTGGGAAGATAAGTACGAATTCCTCTCCTCCCCATCTGGCGAATATATCTGTTATGCGGATTGTATCCTTGACTATGTTTACAAAATCGATAATCAGTTTGTCGCCGGCCAGGTGCCCGTACTTGTCATTGACCTTCTTGAAGTCGTCCAAGTCTATGATGGCCACGGTAAGGTCTGTGCTGTAACGCCTTGAATAATTTATGCATCTGATAAGTTCTTCGTTGAATTTAGCTCTGTTGAATATGCCGGTCAGTGAATCGATGGTTGAAAGTCTGAGAAGCTCTCTGCTGGCAGTATAGTTTATCCTTTTGTAGTAATTATCCTTCAATGCCATGATGGTGCTTAATATGAGCACTAAAACCAGGTACACAATTCCAGCCAGGAAACTTGACAATTCAATTGCAGCGATGAAGTGCAGAGCCATCATTCCAAAGCAGACTATTATGAATGCAGATATGACGACGCTGTTAAGCAGTCGGTTTGGAATCATGAATATTCCCATGATGATTATCATCACTCCAAAAGACTGAATGAGGTAGTCCGGATTTTCGTAATTGAAAAAGACGAAGAGAAAAAGCATGACTCCGATAAATTCGTAGATTGTAACCAGGTATGACAATTCTTTGAAATTTTTAATCTTATTGAAACGGTATACAAAAAACACCACTAGGAACAGGAAAACAACCCTTCCTGCTGCGATTTCTCCATATATGTAAGAGTTGGAAACAAGATAAAAGTCAGGAATCAGAAAAAGTGTATTCACTATTCCCAAAACCAGTATTATTATTTTTGTGTAGTGCGATGTTTTCTTTAAATCCTGTTCCCAGAATTCCATTTCCAGATTCTTGTTCCTGAATTCGCCAAGATAATTTATAAGTCCGTTATTTTTCCCTCTATCCATAAACAGCTATATTTCTCCTTCTAAAAATCCTTGTTAGTCAGTTAATAATATATTCAACTTCCACGTGTTAATTTCCTTTACATCCTCAGAACAGCTGCTTCAGCAGATATTCCATGGGGGTAAACCTAATGCTGTTTACAGTCTGTTACCTGTCCATATCCGTGAAGCCAAGGCGATGATATATTTCAACTGCATAGGGAGATGAGTTTACGAGTATTACTAGGTCAAATCTTTGATTTTTATCGGAATTTCACATACTCTTTCAACAAATACAACAGGCTCGGAAATTTCCCCGAAACCGTACCTTGCATGTATGAAAGGAATTTTAGCAAACCTTGCTGCATTGAAGTCCCCTTGCGTATCTCCTACGTACGCTGCGTTTCCCAGATTGTTTCTTTCCACAACCAGCCTAATGTTTTCACCCTTTGTCTTGCCTGTACGCCCCGCATTTTCAAAATCATCAAAATACTTCTCAACCTTGTGATACTTCATGAACGCTTCTATGTAACCTTCCTGGCAATTACTCACGATATAAAGCCTGTATTCCTCTGACAATTGCTCCAGTGTCTCCAAAACACCGGGAAACAAGAAGCCTCCGTGCTTTTCAATGTATTCCTGCTCATACCTGATGCATTTATCCATTATGTCCTTTCGCACATGCTTTGGCAGTCCGGCAAAAAACAAATCCGCTATCTCATCGATAGTCTTCCCCATGAATCCTTTCATGGATTCTACGGTCATTCTGTAATTTATATTTTCATAGGTCGAAATTGCCTCATTCCACGACTTGGTAACGCTGTCTGATGAATCCCAAAGAGTACCGTCCAAATCAAATATTATTCCCTTTTTTGTCACTTCTTCCTCCACGTAATGTCTCATTAATCATATCCCTTAATTAAACCGGCACTTCGGAAACCTTCACAATTATTCAGTCTCCGAACATATCTATATTATATATGTGTCTAGAAAACTTTTCCATACAATTTATCAAAAGTGCAAAAAAATAACATAAGTCAAATGCATTATGTCATTATTAACATATTATAAATCTATGTAACCTTTGTATCATTACAATTACTTAACATTTATCAACAATTATTTCTTAAAAGTTACAATTAGCATACGAATCACAATAATTATTATTGACATATGTCATTAATTGATGTATCATTTAATTACATTCTCTTGATGAGATTTGCATATTAAAAGCAACGGAGGTTTATTATATGAAAATAGCACTACCGTCACGCAGAAACGTGATTGACGATCATTTCGGACACTGTGAATATTTTACGGTTTTCACGGTAAACGAGAACAAAGAAATAACCGGCGACGAAACAATCGCATCTCCTGAGGGCTGCGGCTGCAAATCAAACATTGCATCAATACTTTCCCAAATGGGTGTAAAGGTTATGCTCGCAGGAAACATGGGAGACGGTGCAGTCAGGGTTCTTAACAATTCCGGCATAGAAGTGGTTCGCGGATGTTCAGGAGACGTAAAGGCAGCAGCCATGGACTACCTTGCAGGAACAATCAAGGATTCCGGCGATGTCTGCCACCAGCATGAGCACGGATGCCACCACTAAAAAAGTAGCAGCTGATCCGAGGATCTCATAGTTCAGCATTATGAGATCCTTCGCTAACGCTCAGGATGACAAGATTAGAGCAATTTGATTGCTTGTTCTTCACTTTTTCATCGTTTGCTTTTTCTTATATAATATAATGCCAATCCAACAGCAATTACCGCAAGCAACACAAATATCAATGTAGAATAAAGCCCTTGAGAACCCGTCAGGTATATTGATGTGGGACCATCAGCACCGCCTATTATACCGATTGAGCCTGCCCCCTTTAAATCAGCCCCGTATTTGTATGATATATATGCCATCAGCAGAAGGTTGCATGTAACCTTGCCTATTACAACCAATATACAGATTGCAGCAATAACTACAACTGTCATTTTCAATCGCTTATTGTTCATAACCGCTCCCCTTCAATCTTTGTCTTACTATTTTGATTATTGCAACTGCTGCCGTTAAAATAACGAATGCTCCCAGTTCCCCCAACAGAACAGCTTTTGCGTTAACACCGATTCCCGGCATCAGCTTCCTGCCGGCAATAGTACCTACAGCTGTTCCTATGCAGCAGAAAAAAACCAGTTTCGCTGACTCGCGTATTTCTTTTACATATTTCATAAAATCCCCCGTTATAATATTTACCAAGCACTCGTACGTAATTAACATTTAACGCCTTGAATACTTTATACTTATATCACTGAAGACCGCAGTACTTCAATGTTGTCAAAATCTGGCTGTTGTTAAGCTTGTTTGCGAAAAGCTGCTTGAACTTGACTGTATTTGTCTTGCCTTGTGACCTGAGCTCTTCCATTTCAAGCTCTGTCTTTTCCTGGTTTTTCAGCAGTTCATCGTAAAAGTTTTCAAACTTTGCAAGCTTAGCAACAGCTTCTCCCGAGTACCCGTTACGGTGAGACTCAACATCATCTGCTGAAACATAGTAGCCGCTGTCTGTTTTTTTAGTCAACCTGTCCATTGCTCCTCCTATATACCTTATTAAAATTTTCGCAATTTTCATCCGCAATTTGGGGTCTCTAGATATATTAGACTGTTTAATAGGGCCCTTAGTTCCATTTATGAAAAATATTCCCATACAATTCCATTATATATCCATCCACTGTTTATTTCCATGACATATTCAATTATGTTAAATTACTACCAATTAAGAGTTTTTATTTTATAACATGACTAAATTTGCTTTTGCGACTTAAATGTTTTACAATTATATGGTAATTCAGGAGTAAAATATTCTAAGTAAACTTTTTGAGGGGTGGTATATTGAAATCAGTTGCAAACATCATCTCTGTTGCCAGAATGGTTCTTGTTCTTGTATTAATCTTTATAAATCCATTAAGCACAATTTTTTTCACAATCTATTTCATTTGTGGAATCAGTGACATGGTTGATGGCTACGTTGCAAGAAAAACGAACACTACAAGCAAGTTAGGCGAAAAACTTGATTCTGTCGCGGATTTGATAATGATCTTTGTGCTGGCCATTAAACTGTATCCTATTATAAGTCCAACAGTTCAAATTTACTACTTTATAATTATCATTGGAGCAATAAGAACAGCATCCATCATGGCAGTATTTGTAAAATACAAAACCTTCGGAATTCTACACACTTACGGAAATAAGATTACCGGACTTATGCTTTTTGTATTTCCATTTATGCTGGCAGTCATTAAATCTGATGTGTCGATATATATGCTTTGTATGGCAGCAGGTATTTCCTCACTTGAAGAATTAGTAATTAATCTATTGTCAAGTGAGTGGAATGCAAATAAGAAAAGTATATTCATAAAATGAGAACATGACTGCTGCGAACCATCGATTATTAGGCAAGATAACTAAAAAACATTAGCATTGAACAGAGATTTATTTATGTTATAATGGTATAATATAGTTGCAAATAATTATATTCAGTACTGACTACAATGAAATTAGGCAGAGCATACGTCAATCTTAGATACAAGGAGAATTTTATGGATAAGGAAAGAATAGAAAAAGCCGTCAGAGAAATCCTTTTGGCAGTTGGCGAAGACCCCGACAGGGAAGGCCTTGCAGATACGCCCAGAAGAATGGCGAAAATGTACGAAGAAATATTCTCAGGTCTGCATGAAGATCCGGCAAAGCATCTGGCGATATTTTTTCAGGATGAGAAATACGAGGAACTGGTATTGGTTAAGGATATACCCTTCTACTCCGTGTGTGAGCACCATCTGGTACCGTTTTTCGGAAAGGCTCACGTTGCATATCTTCCAAAGAACGGAAGGCTTACGGGTCTGAGCAAGCTTGCCAGAGTTGTGGAAACTGTGGCAAAAAGGCCGCAGCTTCAGGAAAGAATAACCTCCACGGTTGCAGACACCATAATGGAAAAGCTTGAGCCCTACGGAGTGATAGTTGTCATAGAAGCCGAGCACATGTGCATGACCATGCGCGGCGTTAAAAAACCGGGCTCAAAGACCGTTACATCAGCCGTAAGAGGTCTTTTCAGAACCGATCCGAAGGCAAGAGCCGAAGTAATGTCAATGATCAACAAATAGAGGTTACCATGAATACAAAAGATATAAAACTTATTCCGCAAAAAAGAATTATGAAATTCATGGACCGTGAGCTGGTCTTAGGCGAAAGAACCCTGGTAATGGGGATTCTAAACGTAACTCCCGACTCCTTCTCCGACGGCGGTGATTATACCTCTGTGAATATAGCAGTGGAGCATGCAAAGACAATGATACGTGAAGGTGCGGACATCATAGACATAGGCGGTGAATCCTCAAGGCCGGGGCACACCCGTATCACGGCTGAGGAAGAGCTTAGCAGGGTCATACCTGTAATCAAAAGGCTCAGCAGGGAAACAGATGCCATCCTGTCGCTGGACACCATCAGGAGCGAGGTTGCCGAGGAGGCAGTCAAAAACGGAGCTCACATCATCAATGACATATGGGGTTTCCACGAAGACAGAAAACTGGCAGACGTTGCTGCCAGATACGGTACTCCTGTTGTGCTTATGCACAATCATGTAGGTGTGGAGTATGACTGCGACATCATGGAAGCAATTAAGAAGTTTCTCATGGAATCCGTCAGAATTGCAAAGGAAGCCGGCGTTAAGGATGATATGATAATACTGGATCCAGGTCTTGGAGGATTCGGAAAAACCGTGGAACACAACCTGGAAATCATGAGCCGCCTTGGAGAGCTGAGAGACCTTGGATATCCGGTGCTCATAGGAACTTCAAGGAAAAGCATCATAGCCAGCATTCTGGATGTGCCTCCCAAGGACAGGGATGTGGGAACATCGGCAACAACCGTGCTGGGAGTGGTACAGGGAATGGACATAGTGAGGGTCCACAACGTCCTTATAAACGCACAGGCAGCGAAGGTTGCCGACGCCATAATCAGGAGAAAATAAATGGATGCAATAATTATGGAAAACATGGGCTTCTACGGCTATCACGGCGTCATGGAGCAGGAAAAATCATTGGGCCAGAAGTTTTTTGTGGACGCATACCTTTATCTGCCGTTGAAAAAAGCAGGAGAAACTGACAATTTGAACCTTTCCGTAAGCTATGCACAAGTCTATGAAACAATAAAAGAAATTGTGACAGAGGAAAGATTCAACCTGCTGGAATCATTGGCAGAAAGAATCTGCAGCATGGTGCTTTCGTCGTATCCGCTTGTGCAGAAAATCAAGGTGCGGATTAAAAAGCCTGAGGCTCCGGTAGCAGGCATATTCGATTACTTCGGAATTGAAATAGAAAGGGAAAGATGATGAGCAAAATATACCTGAGTCTGGGAACAAACCTGGGCGACAAAAAAGGAAACCTGGAGCATGCCCTGGGGCTTTTGTCCGAGAAGGTTGAAATACTAAAAGTATCATCATTTTATGAGACGGAGCCTGTAGGATACAGCGACCAGCCATGGTTTTTAAACATAGCAGTTGAAGGAACCACGGAATTTTCGCCGGAGGAACTCATTGAATTCACCCAAAGCATCGAACATGAAATGAAAAGGGTTAAGACAATAATAAACGGCCCCAGGATTATAGATGTGGACATACTCTTGTATGACGATGTTAAGATAAATACAAAAAACCTGACCATACCGCATCCCCGGATGACAGAAAGGGCTTTTGTCATGTATCCTCTGCATGAAATCTGTCCGGAGCTGGTAATCGAAGGAAAAAAAATCAAAGATATGATCAATGGTCTTGAAGGCGAAAAGATAAGAAAGCTGGACTGATATGGAAAGAATAGATAAGATATTGAAGAACGGCGATTACCTTAAATATCTGGAAAAAAACAGGCTGGCAGAAAAGAGCAGAATCTACTGCCGCCACGACATAACGCACTTTCTTGATACAGCAAGAATTTCATACATAATTTCCCTTGAGGAAAATTACAGGTTAAACAAGGAAGTGCTGTACGCCGCAGCGCTGCTCCACGACATCGGAAGATGGATGGAATACGAAAGCGGCATCGACCATGCGGAAGCGAGCGTGATGCTTGCAAAGAAAATTCTGGAGGACTGTTGCTTTTCACAATCAGAATCAGATGAAATACTTGAAGCCATAGGGTCTCACAGGAACAGAAAGGAAACTTCCGTCCTGGGAGATGTGCTGTACAGAGCCGACAAACTATCACGAAACTGCCTCATGTGCGGAGCAATATCCACATGCAAGCACTTCCAAAACGGTGAGAAGCCAATACTGCTGTATTAACGGCAGTATTTTTTTGCATCAATTTTTCTGGTTTACCTACTCCAAGTCCAGACTGCCTCCAGGTTAATTCGCCTCTTCAAGCAAACTGAAGAATTCAACACGGTTGATTCCGGTTGGGCGGTTGATCCTTTTAAGCTCATACAGGTCATCTTCATCGCCCGTAAGTGTGTTTACTCCGTAGTTGCTTGAAAGAGAAGCCAGAAAGCCCATTTCTCTTAAAATTTCCCTGCACTCCCTGCATATGAAACCGAAGGGATATGTGAACGCCCTCGGAGTGTATCCCGTCTTGCCGTTGATAAGCAGCTGAAGGTATCCTATGTCATTGACTATCACCCTTCTGTAGTGGTCGTATGATTCTCCATCCAGAATCGTGCAGCCCTTTCGCTGTGATATCTTGTGCATTGAGTATGTATGGTTTTGTATTTCAACATACGGAGATTCAGAAAGCTCGGCAACCTGGGACCAGTTAAGGTATGGATTTGGATTGGGGTCTTCGGAGCTTTTATCCACGAATTCACCGATTATGGATATCACCGCCTTGCTTTCATATTTCTGCAGCAATGGATACACATAGTTATAGTATGTGAAGTACCCGTCATCAAAGGTGAGCATGATAGGTTTTTCTGGAAGGCTCACGCCGTTGTAGACATAGGCAATCAAATCCTCCACTGTCACAGTTGTATATCCCTCTTCCCTGATATATTTCAAATCCTCCTCCAGTTCAGCAGGCGAAATTGTATATTTTCCAAGGCTGTCCCTGTCCCTTTGAACCTTGTGGTACATTATGACCGGAAGCCTGGTGGAAGGCCTCGCAGCTGCAGGAACAGCGTCAACGCCTACCATATCAATCACGTTTAAACCTGAAAAAACCACAAGCAGCAAAATCAGCAGCGCTGCCACAACCTTCTTGTTTTCCGCCAAAATAAATCACCTCTAACTATTGTTTATACTATGTTATGTTTAAACGCCGTTTTAATAACAATTTGCTTCAAATTATGTCTTTTCCCATTTTCCTTGTACCACCTGGACTCCATGAGCTGCAAAAAAGAAGACATCATCCTCTCTATGCCATAAAAAATTCTCATATTTATCAAATATTACTAATTTTATTAACATTTTCATTTTTGTGTTGACAACATCAACCTGCGGTGATATACTCACTGACAATACACTAATAAATAAGCATTAAAACGCTGTGATAAGGAGTATTAAGCATTTACATTGATTTCAGAGAGTTGTTGGTTGGTGAAAAACAATGTCAGATGGGATGCCGAACTAGCCTTGGAGCGGACTTGCCGAAAGTATCAGTAGGCAGGTACGAAGAGCCAATCGTTAAAGTGGCACGATATCGATTAGAAATAATCCGTATCTAGAGGGCATTTCGTATGAAATGAATAAGAGTGGTACCGCGAAAGATTATATCTTCCGTCTCTTAGGGATAGTTCCCTGAGAGAGGAAGATTTTTTTATTACCTTTATCAGGCTGACATCCATCAGTCAAGTGTATAAAAAAAATCTGAGAGGTATGAAAATGGAAAGACAAAAACAATCAGCACCAAACATGAAATTTGCAGGAGCCTTTTCAGTTGCATGTGTACTGTTCGGCTCCCATGCAGGCGGCGGTTTCGCAACAGGAAATCAGGCAACACAGTACTACGTTCAGTACGGATGGACAGCACCTTTTATGGCAGTATTAGCCATGGCGCTTCTGACACTGACCATTCGGGAATGCATGATCATGTACAACTCCAGAGGACTGGGAAGCTACAAGGAGTTGTTCCAAAATCTCTATCACCCCTTTGACAAATTATCGATTCTTTTTGACATTTACTTTTACACCATGGTTTTATGCGCTGTAGGCGCTGTAATTGCAGGAGCAGCATCACTGCTGAGCAAGACGTACACAATTCCCTATGCATATTCAGTTCTGTCCATAGGCGCAATACTGCTGGCTCTTACTATTTACGGGGCAGCAATGGTTTCCAAAGCATCAACAGTTATGTCCATGGGTATTCTGGCTTCATGTGCCGTAATATTCATGATGGGAATCAATGCCAAGCTTCCGGAAATAAGCACCATATTTGCAGTCCGTGAAAGCAGCAGCAGCATTTACAGAGGAATTTTAAAAGCCTTTACGTATGCCGGTTTTCAGTCTGTGGTTATCCCAACCATGATTTCATGCGGCAGGAGCCTGAAATCAAAGAAAGAAGTATCCCGTTCAATGATGATTGCATTTGTAATAAACTCCATAGCATTGGTATTGTCTGTAATCATGCTGCTGGGGTGGTACGCTGAATATAAGGCAGCAGGAGAAGCAACACTTCCTTCGCTGTTCATTACGAAACAGCTTGGTAAGCCATATGTATACTGGGCATACAACATTTCCCTGTTCCTTTGCTTCATATCCACCGGTGTTACAACCATTTACGGATTCGTTGAAAAATTTGAAAAAATGAAAGTATTGTCAGGAATTAAAAAAGTTATTATAAGAAGAATCATCGTGTCATCCTTCATCATGTCATTGTCAATGGGAATTTCAATGGCAGGCTTGGACAAAATAATCAAGTACGGTTACGGATACATGGGTTATCTGGGAATTGCAATCATTATCGTACCGTTTTTAACCGTAGGTTATTATAAGAACAGAAAATACTTAAAAGAAAAATATGACAGTTCATCAAATGAAACAAACCAGCAATTAAACGTATCATTTGCTGAAAATGCAGAATTTTAATAAGACAAAAAAATTACATCGAAATTGGCATGCCGCGCCAGGAAGCGGCAGCTGCAAATGCAGCAAGGAGCAATATGAAAACACAACTTTTTCCAAGCTACACCATAGGACCGGACTCATACCGGGAAGTAGTCAAGACATGTATTCCATACGGAAGCAAGGCTGCAGTAATAGGCGGTGAACGCGCCATGGCTGCGGCAAGAAAAAAATTAGAAAGCGCAGTTGAAGGAAGTCAGCTTAAAATAACAGGATATTTTCCTTTCGGCGGCGAAGCGTCAATAGAAAATATCGAGAGACTTAAAGCAATTCCGGAAATAAAAGAAGCTGACATGATTTTTGCCGTTGGCGGCGGAAAAGCCATAGATACGGTAAAAGTGCTGGCACAGGGAACAAACAGGGTATTTTTCACATTCCCTACAATCGCATCAACCTGTGCAGCATGCACAAGCCTGGGAATTTTATACCACCCGGACGGTTCCCTGAGGGAATATTCATTTTCCGATGAACCGGCAAAGCACATTTTCATAGACAGCGAAATAATAGCAAATGCACCGGACAAATATCTCTGGGCAGGAATAGGTGATTCCATGGCCAAGTATTTTGAAACGTCCGTATCCAGCAGAGGCGATGAACTTTCCCACTCTCAGGCAATGGGTGTGAACATTGCAGCAATGTGCAGCGGTCCATTTGTAAAATACGGCGCGAAAGCCTTGGAAGACTGCAGGTCACACAAAGCATCAGCCGAATTGGATGAGATTCTTCTGGGCGTAATCATATCCACAGGCCTGGCATCAAATCTGGTTAACATCGACATAACCACAGGCCTTGCCCATGCCGTGTACAACGGCTTTACGGTGATTCCCCAGACAGAGCATTACGGGCATCTCCATGGTGAAATAGTGTCCTACGGCATTCTGGTCCTGCTGGCTGTCGACAAGCAGTATGATGAGCTGAAGCGCATACACAGCTTCAACAGCAAAATCGGATTGCCTACAAAGCTTTCACATCTGCATAGCTCCATGGATGATGTTGACAAGGTAATTGAAAAGGCATTAAGCGGAATAGATGTAAGGCATTATCCATATGTGGTTACACCTGCCATGGTCAGGGATGCCATAGAATTTCTGGAATCATACAAATAAAAAAGTAAAACTATGGATGAAGTGAATTCACATCCATAGTTTTTTCTTAGTTACAAGTATTAATATCAAAGAGCCGGCTTAACCTTAATAAATTTATTTTTCTGTATTAAGTATACTGCCCCAATCAATACAAGCCCTGCTATATTTGTTGTTGTACTTGTCATAACCAGCAGCAATCCGCCTACTATAAACATGAGCCTTTCATATATTGACATGTTTGTTTTGAAAAATCCTGTCAGTCCTGAAGATATGCACAATATACCAACCATTGCAGATACTATATCCATCGCCAGCAAAAGAGGTGTTGATTCTATCATCAGCATTCGGGGGCTGTTCACAAAAATATACGGGATAATGAACGCTGCGATGGCCAGACGTGTTGCCTGCACACCGGTCTTCATGGGTTCGGATTTTGCAATCCCTGATGCCGCCACAGCCGCAAGGCATACAGGAGGCGTAATGTCTGCGATTATTCCGAAGTAAAATACAAACATGTGGGCAGGTATTATTCCAACACCAAGCAGCAGCAGTGCAGGTGCTGCAATTGTGGAAGTTATAACGTAGTTTGCAGTTGTTGGAACTCCTATTCCAAGAATTATGGATGTTACCATTGTGAAGAATAGTGTTAAAAACAAATTTCCCTGAGCTATTCCCACAAGAACAGATCCCATTTTCAATCCTAAACCTGTTTGAGTAACCACGCCGATTATAATTCCTGCACAGGCGCAGGCTGATATAACCGTAAGGGCGCTTTTTGCACCTTTAATCAATCCATCAATCAAATCTTTAAATGACAGCCTGGTGTCCTTTGTAAATGACGAGCATACCAGTGTTGTAGCAATGGCTCCCAATGCTGCCCTTATTGGAGAAAATCCCTGAATCAGCAGGTACATAACAGCAATTATCGGCAAAATCAAATGTCCCCTGGTTTTCATTACATGACCGATTTTGGGAATCTGATCCTTTGGCAGTCCTAGAAGATTAAGCTTTCTGGCTTCAAAATGAACACCTGCCCACACTCCGAAGTAATATAGAAGGGCGGGTATTGCAGCAGCCTTGATAATTGTGAAATAAGGAGTGTTTGTAATTTCAGCCATAAGAAACGCAGCTGCTCCCATGATAGGCGGCATAAGCTGTCCACCTGTAGATGCCGTGGCTTCAACAGCGCCTGCAAAATCCGGCTTGTAGCCTAACTTTTTCATCATAGGGATCGTAAAGCTTCCGGTGCCCACAACATTTGCCACGGAGCTGCCCGAAAGGGTTCCCATGCATGCGCTGGACAAAACGGCTACCTTTGCAGGTCCGCCGGGAGAGCTGCCGTTAATGGCATTTGCCAGGTTTATAAAGAATTCCCCCATGCCTGTTTTTTCCAGATATGCTCCGAACAGCAGAAACATGAATATGAATGTGGACGATACTCCTATGGGAAGGCCCATGATACCCTCAGTGGTGAAGAATATGTGCTGCGCGAAATTGTTTAAGTCAACTCCTCTATGTGCAAGCCTTCCGGGAATGTATGGGCCGAAAAATGCATACGCAATAAATAAAAGAGATATGATGACCATCGGCAGACCTATGACTCTCCTTGCAGCTTCAAGAATCAACAGAACCGCTAAAAGCCCAATTACCATGTCAGTTGATGTGATCATACCGGCTCTGTATACCAGGTCCCTGTAGAACACAACAACGTACAAACAAACCACTGCTGCCACAACAGCCGTACATATATCTAACGGATGTATCTTGTCCTTTGGCCAGTTTTTGCTGGCAGGATAAAGCAGGAACACCAGAGAAAGACCGAATGCAAGGTGTATGGATCTCAAAATCATAGGTTCCATTCCGAGAAAGATTGCCGTGTACAGCTGAAACAAAGAAAAACATAAAAGAACTATCGAAATAAATTTATCTGACACACCTGTCAGCACTCTGTAGTTGGATCCCTTGTCATACTTTCGAAGGATTTTATCCAGTTCCTCGGAATCCACATTGGCTTTGTCTATATCCTGAACAATTTCATTGCTTGTTTTCTTAGCCATATCGTTCTCCTTTACAAAGAATTACTGTTAATTGTTTAAAATGATGCTTGAAGAAATATTGAAAAAGTTCTTAATTATCTTCTTATCATAAGCATATATAGTTATTGAACAATCAGGTTCCTTTAACATATCCATGAGATCATACTTTGTATTGCCTATCTTAATGTAATGTTCCGGTATAGGAGATATAATCATATTGATTTCACTGAATGTACGATTAATGTAAAGGATGAATTTATCATCTTTTATTTCAAAAACCCCTTCATCACCTTCATCACCCAAATTTGATAAAAACGGCAAACCTACGCCATAAGATTCATAAATTGTCTTTTCCAAAATAATCTCATTATTTTCGTCAACAACAAAGAATTCTTCTGCTGGAGTTTTCATCACTGAATGAGTGTATCCCAGCGAAAAACCTCCATCAGGAAGGTACAGCTCGCTTTTCACTCCGGTAGTGTTGTTTTGTATCACCAAAATTTTACCGTTTTGAATGTTGCTTCCTATTATGAATATTATTGAAGATGATATAATCAATGAAATAATAATAATTCTGATAAATTCACCCTTTGAATGTTTCAATTCAATTCGTTCCTTTTAAAGTATTATTGTATGCCTTGTTCGTCGAAATATTTTTGAGCACCCGGATGTACAGTTATGCTCATACCATCAAGAGCCTTTTCCTTGGTTATTTCTTTGCCTACAGAGTGAGCTGCTGTAATTCTGTCACCGTTTTCATAGATGGACTTAACCATGTTGTAAACCAGTTCATCATCAAGCTTGCTGCTGCCAACCAGCATTGATTTTACAGACAGTGTCTTTGTATCTGCTGCCTGGCCTTTGTAAGTTCCGGCAGGAATTGTAAATTCAGTATAGAATGAATATTTGTCTGTGAGGTTTTTAGCAACATCACCGTCTATCGGAACTAAAAATACTTCATTTTGTGTAGAAAGGTCCACTATTGCAGAAGTAGGAGCTCCGGCAACCAGGAATGCAGCATCCAGTTGTTTGTCCTTCAGACCTGTAGATGCTTCGGAGAATGATAAGAACTTGGGATCAATATCTTTTTCGAAGTCTAATCCTGCAGCAGCAATAATTTGTCTTGCGTTTGCTTCAACACCGCTGCCTATGGCACCGACAGCAACTCTTTTTCCCTTCAGGTCAGCAACTGTCTTGATATTGGCATCAGTTGTAACAAGCTGCAGCGGTTCGCCGTAAAGTGAGCACAACCCTCTGATTTCCGGGAAAGCAGCACCATCAAACATTATTGTTCCGGTTTCGGCATATGATGCAATGTCATTTTGGATTATAACAACTTCAACCTTGTTTTCCTTAAGTAAGTTAACGTTTGCTACTGAAGCGCCTGTACTTTGTGCAGTTGCATTTATTCCCGGAATATCCTTGTTCCATACTTCAGCAAATGCTCCGCCAAGAGGGAAATATGTTCCGGCTGTTCCGCCCGTTCCGATATTTACAAATACTTGCTTAGCCGGCTTTGCCGGCTCAGCTGCAGGCTGTTGATTCTCCTGAGGTGCCGGAGTTTCAGCTGGTTTTTGACTGCATGCCGACAACATGCCAAGAGACAAAACCAATACCAGTATTAATGCAATGATTGATACGTTTTTCTTCATACAAATATCCTCCATAATTATTTAGGCATACACCTTTAACTATAATTATAGAGGACAGCTTCAAAAAAATACTAATAAATACAAAAAAACTTTACTTTAATTTTCAGTGTTGATAATCAATCCATCGATAAACTTTTTAATATTGACCTTTCCGTTTGAAAATCCCTTGCCTCTTATGTGGTCCATTTCGGCCTTAACCTCTTCAAAATTAAACAAACTGTTGGCATACATGATGAAAATTTCATTCATGTTGTCTTCGACGCCTAAGTAGGCGATGTTGGACAAACCTTTGGATATGGCTCGACGTATCCTTTGCTCCATATTTTTTGAATTGGAGCTTAAGGCTTTGCACACTTCATAAATGTTGGTGTCCGACATATTTTTATTGTTGTATATCAAGTAGTTGCACACATCAATGATATCCTTTTCTCCTTTTTCACCGGACATGCCCAACTTGTTCAATATGAGCTGTATTTTTTTGATTTTCGTAATATGGTTGTCTTCAGTTATATTGGTGACCTGGTCGTAGTTTGAAAATAGCTTTTTGATATTCTCCAGAGTTTTTTTGTAGTGGATTTTTTCTGCAATGCTCTTCATGACGGTTGTAACTTCTATTACATTGATAGGCTTGTTTATGAAAAAATCAACGCCCGAAGCGTAAGCCTTGCCTATCATGGCTTTTGATGAAACCTGGGAAATCATGATGAACAAAGCATTGCTGTTGCTGTTTTTAAGCTCTTTTACAACCGTTACGCCGTCCTTGCCGGGCATGAGCAGATCTATGAGGACTATGTCAGGCGAAAGGGTATTGATCTCGGCGATACAGTCGTTCCCGTTTAATGAATATCCGCAGACCGTGCCCAGATCGTAATCTTCTATGATGTTTTCAAGAACCCTTATAACCGTAATGTCATCATCAACAACATAAATCTTCATTTTAAACCTCCATTTTAGCCAAGGGGATTTTTATTTCAAACTCAGTTCCGTTTTTTCCATCGGATGATACGTTTATGATTCCGTTGAAATGGTTGTTAACCAGTGTTTTAACGTGAGTGAGGCCTATTCCCCTGTATAAGTCTCCGGAATTGAAGTCAAATTTAGTGGAGAAGCCGGGATTGAATATGTAGTCCAGATTTTGCGAAGATATGCCTTTTCCGCTGTCCTTGATAGTAAAAGTATGAAATTCATTGTTCTTTTTATGGTAAATTTTTATAAAATTATTGTTCTTGGATAGATCCATGGCTTCAATGGAATTGTTCACCAGGTTTCTGAGAATTGACATGAGTTGAAAATGACTTTTTGTCGTAAAGTTTACCTCATATTTAAAGTCGAGATAGATGCTGCTTTTTTTCTCTTCGAGGGTTTTGTATGTAGTTTCCTTGAGTATGTAGAAAATGTCCCTGATGCTCATTTCAGACAATTCGATTTCATTGGTAAGCGTAGTTTCAATTCCATTTATTACACGTATGTAATCTTTTTTTATTTCATGAACATCCTTTGTGATGTCAAGGGACAAGTTCTTTATTTCATCATCATGTTCTGACATTGACAGCCTTTCATAGAGCAGGTATGCATTGCTCATTATATTTTCAATGCTTTCGGCGTTTTTCTTCATGAAATATATTTCGCTTTTCAAGCTGGATGTAAGCATTATCAGATTCTGATATCTTTTTTCATGATCTTCCTTCGTCAGAAGTATTTTGTACTCCCTGATAATGGCCAGGATGACCAGCACTATTGTAGTCCTGGCTGCTGCAATCATAAACAGCACAAAAAAGTATGAAAAATCGTTGTTGATCAATGTGAATTTCGCCCTTATGAGAACTTCGAAAACATTTGATATGAAATCGCACATCAGAATTGACGTAAACGTTTTCGAAAACAGGCGGTTGCTGTCTGTTTTATTCAGTTTGAATATCAGCCCGTAAAACATGTAGAACAGGGAGCCGGGATACACGGTGTAGATGCTTTCCACAACCTCCGAACCCCTTACCAGGAGTATGCCAAACCTTACAGAAAAAACCAGAAGCGCAGTAACAAGAGCAATATGCAGGGGATTTATATCCCTGTAAGTTATGAGCAATATGGGATATATTATGACAGCGGCAGACAGCCTGAATCCGTCTATCAAAAAATTAAAATATAACTGAGAAGTGAAGGCAATGGTAAATCCTATTATCAAAGTTATTCTCAATTTTTTCATTATTTTTACCCCTTAAATAATGTCATTTACATTATACTGCAAAATCCGAACCAAGACAACGTTTTTCCGGAAACAATAAGCTCATGCACGCATAGCAACTGAAGATAAATACCTTAAATTTAAGCTTCATAATCCTGCTTTAGCTTTCTACAGCCTTTCATTCAGCCAGTTCATAAGGACGATGGCGTGATTCATGGTTTCATTTTTGGCTGAATACAGCAGCGTTACATTTCTCTGAGCCAGCTTTTCCTTTACAAAATCAGTAAACTCGGTTGAATCTTCGTTGCTGTTGAGCTCTTCAATGTACCTGGCCGTGAATTCATCCATGGTTTCAGGGTTGTGGCTGAAGGTCTTCCTCAGTTCGGTGCTGGGTGAAATGTTTTTAGCCCATTTGTCAATGGCTGCCTTTTCCTTATTCATTCCCCTGGGCCACAGCCTGTCAACCAAAATTCTGCAGCCGTCTTCAGCTGAAATCCCTTCATAAACTCTTTTGACTTTAATGGTGTTCATAAGTACCTCCATTGTTAACTAAAGCTTTAAAAGCATCACGCTGAAACCGTCACGTTTTTCTATTTCTGTGAATCCGTTTTCCCTGTACATGTTGTGCGTTCCACGATAAAGTTTTTCAGGTTCCTCCCTGTTTTCAACCGGAAGCGATAGAACTGCATCGTATCCCTGAGCCTTAAAGCCTTCGACGGCATTTTTCAGAAGGATTCTGGCTACGCCCATCCCCCTGTATTCAGGATGAATGACAAAACAAATTACGCAGCCCACCTTCTGATCCTTTACAATCGCATCAAAGCTGTTCTCCAGCCTCAGGTAGCTGTGTATATCGTTGGCATTGCACCATCCGATGCACTTGTCCTTTTCAAACGCAAGATAACCCTTCATGTTTCCTGACTTTATCTGTTCCAGAGATTCTTTGCGGTTTTCCTGGCCGGTCCTGCCCACCCATTCTTCACGGGAACAGTTTAAGTGGTAATATCTGCAGTAACAGGTAGCCCAATGTGGTGCATAACTGAAATCCAGACCTTCAAGATAATCCGTAAAACATTCAGCCAATTGGGGCGTCAGTGCCCTTACTTCGTATTCCATGTGTCCTCCTTAGTTTTTATACTTCAAGATAACCTCATAACTTAACGGAACTTTCTTCTCCTACTAAGATTATACATATGACGGATTAAATTTACAATATGTTCAAAAATTGATTCTTTGCTGCTTTAACAAAAAAACAGCAGGAAAAACTCCTGCTGCCATAATTATTTATGTTATATCTTATCTTTTTGCCTTTGAATATATTTCAGACAATCTGTCCAATGCCATCTTTAGCGTTTCATCTTTTTTGGCAAAGTGAAATCTGATAAATTGATTTACATCTTCTTTAAAGAAACTTGATCCCGGAACTGCTCCCACACCAACTTCCCTTGCAAGCCACTCACAAAATTCCAAATCGCTTTTATGATTAAATTCACTAATATCCACTAATACATAATAAGCTCCCTGAGGTTCTGTATAGTTCATACCTATCTGATTTAATCCATTTATAAATAGATTCTTCATATGCGTATAGTGTCTTTGCAGTTCAAGATAATAGTCATCTTTAAAATTCAAACCAACGACTGCTGCTTCCATAAGTGGCGCTGCTGCACCAACCGTCAAAAAGTCATGCACCTTCTTTACCCTGTCTATGATTCTTTCATCAGCAATCACATATCCCAGACGCCATCCGGTTATTGAATATGTCTTAGACAGGGAACTGCATGCAATTGTTCTTTCCCTCATTCCCGGAAGAGAAGCGATGTAGGTATGTTTATGCGGTGCATAAATTATATGTTCGTACACCTCGTCTGAAATCACATAGGCGTCATATTTTATGGCCAAATCTGCGATTACCTGCAATTCCTCCCCAGTAAACACCTTTCCGCAAGGATTGGAAGGGTTGCATAAAATCAATGCCTTGGCACCCTGCTTAAATGAATCCTCCAGCAAATCAGCGTCAAAACTGAAGTTTGGCGGATTTAACGGCACATAAATTGGTTCTGCACCTGAAAGAATTGTATCTGCGCCATAATTTTCATAGAATGGCGAGAAGATGATTACCTTGTCTCCCGGATTTGTCACAGCCAGCATTGCTGCCATCATTGCTTCTGTGCTTCCGCAGGTAACTACAATTTCCTTGTCGGGATCTATCTTCATTCCTGAAAAATGTTCCTGTTTTCTTGCAAGAGCCTCACGAAAATTTTGAGCTCCCCATGTGGTTGCATATTGATGAGGTCCTTCCCCTGCCACTTGTGCAAGTCTTCTTGTAATTTCCACAGGCGGTTCAAAATCAGGAAACCCCTGTGATAAATTCACTGCATTATATTCATTTGAAATTCTGGTCATCCTGCGTATGACTGAATCAGTGAAAACTGCCGTACGTCTGCTTAGTTCCTTCAATGTTGTTCTCCTTCTGTTACTCCCATGCTGGGACATATGCACCTTTAAATGTGTCCTCGTAAATCGCTTTTACCGCATCTGAGTGGTAAGCTTCTACAATTTTTAAATATGTTTCATTATTGGCATCTTCTTCTCTTGCTGCAATAAGGTTCACATAGCTTTTTCCTGAATAGTAGCTTACGTTATCCTGGAATATTGAATCTTCTCCTGGATTTAATCCGTTATCCAAGGCGTAGTTGCAATTGATCACTGCTGCTGTAACATCCGGAAGAAGTGCATATACATTTGCTGCGTCCACTTCCACAAATTCAATATTCAATGGATTTGAAGTGATATCCCCCAGTTCAGGACTGTCTCCTGCACTTGCATCTATTTCAATAAACTTTGCAGCCTCTAATATTTTAAGTGCACGTCCTTCATTTGTTGCATCATTTGGCACGGCTATTTTTGCCCCTTGGCCAATTTCACTTACACTGGCAACTTTATCAGAGTAAATATTCATGGCTGAAATAAATGTATCCCCTATGGATGTAATTTTATATCCATTATTTTCAATTTCCTTATTTAAATATGCATAATGCTGAAACGCATTCAGATCCGTCTCACCATCTGCCAAAGCCCTGTTTGGTGTTGCATAGTCCGTGAAGCTGATCAGTTCAATATTGATACCTTCCTTTGCCATTTCCTCTATAACCGGGTTCCACATTTCATTTGCTTCTCCGACAACTCCTACTTTTACAGTTGTTGCCTTTGTTTCCTCTTTTACATCTGCATTTGATTTTCCGCAGGCCGTAAATGTTGCTGCTATAGATAATGCTAATAAAATTGATAATATTTTCTTTTTCTTCATTGTTATTCTCCTCTTTTTTGTCTAATATTAATTATTACTTCTTAAAACAATATTGCTTAAATTAAAGCTGTTATAAGGTTAATGCTATCTCATAATTTTCTTTCATGGTCTTGCATGACTTATCAAATTCTTCTTTTTCTTCATCAGTCATATGAAGTTCAATTATTTCTTCCACTCCGTTGATTCCAAGTACTGCAGGTACAGAAGCATATACATCGTGCTGTCCGTATTCACCGTTAAGCAATACAGATACGGGAAGAATTCTTTTCTCATCAGAAAAAATTGCCCTTGTAACTTCTGCAATGGATGCACCTATTCCAAACTCTGTAGATCCCTTGCCTTTAAGCACATGCCATCCCCCTGCTTTTCCTTCTGCTGCAATTGACTTCAAATCCAATTTTCCATACTTCTCAGGCTTTTCTTTTATTAACTCCAGAATTGGTTTCCCGGCAATGGTAACAACCGACCATGGAACCATCTGACTTTCACCGTGCTCACCAAGTGCATAAGCATAAATTGATTTTTGATCTATTCCTGTTGCTTCACATAAAGCCCTTCGAAGCCTTGCAGAATCCAGAGTGGTACTGGTAGAAATAAGTTTTGCCGGAGGATAATCTAATTGATTTTGTATATAATGGGCCACTACATCTGCCGGATTTGAAATGCTTAAAATAATACCTTTAAAACCGGAATTTTTTATGTTTTCCACAACATTTTTCATTATTGCTATTGTTTCAGAAAGAGTGTCCATTCTAGTCTGAAATTTGCTGATATCAGGCAAAGGCCCTGCTGCAATGACCATCAGGTCAGCATCCGCTGCATCTGAATAATTTCCTGCCTTTACACTTACATGATGCGGAAGATAAACTGTTGAATCGAAAATATCAAGTGCCTGTGCTCTTGCTTTTTCCTCCTCTATATCAATGTAAACAATTTGTTCTGCAAGCCCCTGGGATGCCAGTGCATATCCTGCATGAGAGCCTACATGCCCTGCTCCTATAATAATAACTTTTCTTGGTTTCAATGCCATCTTCATTCTCCTTTTTAATGACTGTTTTTCTTTACTATGCTGTTTCCAATTATTTGGATTAAACTGACCATTCCAACCAGCACGATAACCGAAGCATAGGTAACGTCAATCTGATTTCTCTGATATCCGAAACGTATGGCAAAATCCCCCAGACCGCCTGCGCCGACAGCACCTGCCATGGCAGTAAGACCAATGAGGCTTATGGCTGTAATTGTTGTTCCTCTTGCAATACCCGGAATACATTCCTTAAGATAAACCCTGAATATTATTTCTAAAGGCCCAGACCCCATAGACTGTGCTGCTTCAATCACCCCACTGTCCAATTCGGCAAGAGCAGATTCTATTTGTCTTGCAAAGAATGGAACAGTACCGAAGACCAGAGGCACGATTGCTCCATCCACGCCGATTGCAGTGCCTGAAATCAACCTGGTCAATGGAATAAGGCTGGCAAGCAATATGATAAAAGGTATGGACCTGAAAAAGTTAATGGTTTTGTCCAGTACCTGAAAGAGTGTCTTATTTTGAAGAATGCCTCCATTTTTTGTAACTGTCAGAACAATTCCCAAAATCAATCCAAGAATAAACGAAATAGAACCAGACCATCCAACCATGATTAAAGTATCATAAATGCTTTCCCAAAAACCCGGCAGTTTTGACATTACATTTGGAAAAAAACTAATTAGAATTCCTTGCATCTGAAATCACCTCCACCCCTACATTCTTATTTCGCAGATAATCAATTGCATTTGTAATATTTTCTGCCTCACCACTGACAACGGATACGAGACCACCAATGGGATGTTCTCCAATCAGTTCAATATTTCCAAAAATTATATTGACATCCAGTTTGAAATTCCTGGAAATTTGTGATACCAATGCTTCTGAAGCATTACGCTCCAGATAGGTAAACTTTAGGATACATTCACCTTCCTTAAGTTTTGTAATTGATACCTTCTCCTTAATCAATTCATGTATTTTTGATAAATTTGATGTGCTGTCCACAAAATCTTTTGTAATTTGTTTTACAGGATTTGCAAATACATTAAACACATCTCCCTGTTCCACTACCTCTCCGTTTTCCATAACAACCACATTGTCACATATTTCTTTTACCACCTGCATCTCATGAGTAATAACCACAATGGTAATCCCCAATTTTTCATTCAATTGCTTCAATAACTTCAAAATTGATTTTGTGGTCTGCGGATCTAAAGCACTGGTGGATTCATCGCTTAATAAAATCTTGGGATCACATGCCAGTGCCCGTGCTATGGCTACTCTTTGTTTCTGCCCTCCGCTTAATTGTGACGGATAAGACAGGGTTTTGTCCTGAAGGTCAACCAACTGGAGAAGAAAGTTTACCTTGTCCTGTATTTCTTTCTTTTTCAATCCGCTGTACTTTAACGGATAAGCTACATTTTCATAAACATTTCGGGATGAAAACAAATTAAACTGTTGAAAAATCATACCGATTTTTTTTCTTTCATCCCTGAGCTTTTTCTCTGAGAGAGAGGTAATTTCCATATCTCCTAAAATAACTTTTCCTTCTGTTGGTCTTTCAAGAAGATTGATCATTCTGACCAGTGTTGATTTTCCGGCTCCTGAAAATCCAATAACTCCATGTATTTTACCTTCTTCCAGCTGCAGATTTACATTTTTTACTGCTTCAACTGTTTTTCCATATGATTCAAAACTCTTACTGACGTTTTCAAATATTATCAATTTTTTCCTCCATTCCAGGTATTTTATTTGTAGTCCCGTTCCACAAGATTATCAGATCGCTATCGTTGCATAATTTTCACATTTTCATTCACAAATTTGTTTGCTAGCTTACACTCACACAAATTTGGAATTCATTGCGGTTGGCATACAAAAAGCAGGTACCGCATGTACCTGCTTATCTATATTTTCTAAAAGAAAATTATCGTATCAGGTAACATTAGGCGCACAAAACAATCCATTCATATGCATCTGCATTCGCATGGTACAGCTGTCCATAATCATGTTTAACTTTAAAGTTGATTTTCTTGTACGCATTTTGCTCTCCTTTTCTTTATGGTTATAATTCTATTTATAAAATTGTCTTTGCAGCATCTATGTTGTTCATGTTTAGTATTATACCTAATCTGTCACATTAGTGTTAATACATAAAAGCGACAACTCGTTATAGGCAAAAACTATAACACCTTTTCTTTAAATTTAATCAGTTCATCCACATATTTATGTCCAAGCTGGCTCATGGTTGTATTCTTCCTGGTAATATAGCCAATGCTCATGACTTCATCCGAATCCAATGGTATGGCCTTATAATCATTTCCATTCAGCTCCTCGCATATAATTCCGGAACACAAAGTGTATGCATTCAATCCCACCATAAGATTAAGCAAGGTTGCTCTGTCATTTGCCTTTATAATCTTTTTATACACGTTCGCACTAAGCACTTCTTCTGCAAAATAGAAGGAATTGTTCATTCCCTGATCAAAGGAAAGACAAGGATACTCTTCAAGGTCCTCCAGGGTAATCAAATCCTTTTGGGCTAAAGGGTTACCCTTCCATAAATACACATAGGTCTTGCACTGAAATAATTCTTTAAACACCAGATTGTTCTCTTTCAATATTTTTGTTATTACTTTTTTATTGAAGTCATTCAGGTACAAAATACCAAGTTCGCTTTTAAAGTTTTTTACGTTTTCTATTACTTCATATGTCTTTGTTTCATGAACTGCAAATTCATATTCATCCATGCCGAATTGTTTTACCATTTCCACAAATGCTTTTACTGCAAATGAGTAATGCTGTGTTGATACGCTAAATTTCTTTTTGACGCTTTGTTTATCAACATATCTTTGATTAATAAGTTCATACTGTTCTGCCACCTGTCTGGCATACCCAAGAAACTCATCACCTTCCGGTGTTATTGTTATTCCCCTATTTGTTCTTTTATATATGGTAATACCTATTTCATTTTCTAAGTCTCTGATAGAAGCAGACAGACTCGGCTGCGAAATAAATAATGATTGGGCTGCCTTATTCATTGAATTGCAATCGGCTATTGCAATGGCATATCTTAATTGTTGTAACGTCATTGTTTTCCTCCTATCAATAATTTAAATTTAAAAAAATCCTCAGACTATTAGTCTGAGGAAACATATATGTTATATAGTTTTTTATTTTATATTAATATCACTTTTTTTTCAACAATTTTTGTATGGTACTGTTACAATAATTTAACTTAGTACTTTTAAAAATATCCAAAATATCTTTTCTGTACTACTGCCTGTTCAATCCAATTTATAAGAGTGATAAAATCAAATACAGGTAGTCCTGTTGCACGTTGAATGTCACTGGCATAGGGAGGAAGGTCGCTGCATTCCAAGAGTATGGCTCCAACATCTGATCTTTCGTTAACCAGTTTCTTTGCCACTTCCGTAAGATCTCTTGTCAGGCGGTCATTATCAAGCTTTGTTTTACCCCACCTGATGGGCGCAAAGCTTTCTAAGCTGCCTATGTCCTGAATCACGCAGTCATTTATGTCCGCACCAACCTTCTTAAGCAGGACGTCTGTTAAATTATCCTTGCTCGCTGCAAATACAGCAATTTTTTGCGAAGGCTTTAACCCCAGTTTGATTATAGGAATCTGGCAAAGACTGGATAGAAACACTGGAACATTTACCGCCTCTGCCACCTGATTTTGAAAATGAGCAAAATAGCCGCAGGCACCTATAATTGCACGCACGCCTTCAGCCTCAAGCTCCTTTGCTGCAGCAACTATCTGAGCCTCAATCTCAGGGGATCCCGAAAACAAAAGCTCTATATCAAAACTTACTTTTTTATACAATACCGGAAAATCATATGTAGTTGCATTAACCACATTACCGGGTAGTTTGGGATATACCAGATCTACGGCAATAATTCCGACCGGATGTCCTGCCGTATATGTTGCAGGAACTGCGTGTGTCTGGTAAATATCCCCGGTGGTCTGTAAAATTCCATGCCAGCTCATATTTTCTCCTTACTTTTCTACATAAATGTCTTCATTCAAATATCTCAGCAGTTGTTCCCTGTCTAAATGCCCGATACCCAAATCATCCAATGTCATACCTTCTTTATAGAAATCATGACCGGTCATTACTGATGCCAATGTAATCATGCTGTCAATCACCTTTGTTTCCACACCATATTTCTTGCCGAGCTCATGATATATATGGCAGCCCACAGGTATATCTTCTGTAATATAGCGGTTCTTAATTGTAAATGGGCCTGTACCATACGCTGTTTCATATTGTTCATCAAATGGAACAATGCAGTCATCTCCCATATATTCAGGTCCTAATATGCTGGTGCGGGATAAGAAATTCTTCTTGGGATATTCCTGAACACTTACACCAATGGCTTTTGCAAGCTCCAGCTCTTCCAGATAAAAGGCGTATTGAACTTCTGCAATTGAAGGACAATATGCATGGCTGTAAATGGAATAGGTATACTTGTCATTGCCTCCAAATATCTTTCCCCAGTTTTCCATAACACCCACACCAAGCAATGTCCCCGGACAATGGAGCACCGGATTTACGTTGCTGAATCCAATATCCAGTACAGTATTACCGCCTGTTGGTCCATCTCCTTGCGTAATTGAGTCAAAACATCCAAGATACTTTGAACTTTCCAGAAAATCCGCCTGATCTGTTGTAGGAAGAGCTGCTCCACGCAAAGTAATGGCACGGTATACCAGGAAAATCTCTGAAGTCATAACACCGCCTTCAGTAACAACACGTGCTCCATAAGGCGCACTGGACCATCCGCCGATTATTACCTTCTTCTTACAGTTTAGCTCTCTCATTTTCTTTTTCAGCTTCAAAGACCCGTAGTTATCGGGAATGATATGGATTATCATGTCATCCTCCAATACAGGAACCAATTTTTCAAAGAAGGTATCATGTGCTACTGAAGGCACTGCCACAATGATAATTTTAGCACCCTTCACACATTCTGCCACATCAGTTGTAATCATATCAAAATGAGCGGTACCGGTACGCTTAAAGCCGTATTTGTTTTTTTCATTTCCCTTCAGTGAAATGCCTGTCTTTTGTAAGTTGGCAAGAGTTGCGGAAGCATAAGGTTCCAGGTCACAGATTCTGACCTTGTTGCCTCCTAGTACGCAATCTGCTCCAACTGCCTTTCCAACAGCTCCTCCACCGAGTATTGCCACCGGCACATCCTTAATTCCATTAAAATTGTACATATGAGATTCCCCTTCTTAACGAGATTTGTTACTTACCGCTTCGGCACAATAACATTTTTAGTTTTTCTATAATGCAGAGCTGCTGTAATGCAGATCTGTCCGATTTTTACAAATCCATATATTAAACTTACTTAGTATGCTATTATATCAGCTGAAAAAATAAAGTATAATATCAAAAAATAATAATCAGCTATAACACAAACCTATAACAAACAATAAAAGGGACGGTTCCATTAGTCATTCTTATGGTGTAGTTTTGAGCCTTGAGCCCGAAAGATACCATAAGTACGCTAATTCAACAGTCCCCTTTAAGTATATTCAATTTATTTTCTGCAGAAATAATTCCAGGTCTTCCCTGTTCTTTAACCTTATTACCTTGTTTCCATGCCTACTGATTGTATCGGCGTATTGCTTCTTCTTTTCCCTTGTCCTTCCATCATGTAATATCCATTTTATGAATTCGAAATCAAACTTCTCTTCGCAGCCCTCCGCCATGCTTTCACGGGTCTTTCCCCTGTATTCCCGAAACCTTCTGTATGCCTGGTATAAACATGTCCATCTGGAAAAATCAAAGAACACTATGCTGTCAGATTCCTCCAGCCTTTGCTCCCTGTAAAATTTCGTGTAATTGCCGTCTATTACCCAGTTGTGGTTTTCTTCCAAAAACCTTTTTACCATCAGTCTTGCTTCTTCCTCATCGCGCTCTTTCCAGCCTGCCTCAAACTGAACTTTATCAAGGTAAAGAACCGGACAATTGTACATCTTCCCCAGTTTTCCCGCCAAGGTTGATTTGCCCGAACCGCTGTAACCTATAACTGCAACTTTCATATGGACCTCTTTCCTTCCTGCCAGTTTAACTCTTTATAGAGTAACGGCCTTCACGGTTTTTGCCACTTGTTCTCTTATGCAGTCATTGTCTGCCACCGGAGAGTTTTTTGTGTCATAGTATTCAAGCACGCTAACCACATCAATGCCCAGTTCACACAGGGTTCTTGACATGCTTTCTATGGTGAAGCCCATGGACTCACTATTCTTTCCCCTGCAAACACCTGCGACTACTGCCTTCTTTCCCGGTGAAAGACGGCTTTTGCATCCGCTGTTGTAGTCGTTGAGGCAAAAAGTCCTGTCAAGAAATGATTTCATCTGAGCAGTAACATTGTAATTGTACGAAGGCGAAGCAAGGATAAGTCCGTCCGCATCCTTCATTTCATCAATTAAACAGGACACATCGTCTTTGATGATGCACGTGCCTGTTTTGATGCATTGTTCACATCCGGTGCAGGCTGAAATATTTCTGCTGTTCAGGATGAACTTATCCGTCCTTATGTTTTTGACCTTAAGCTCCTCTATTAGGTAATCCACAAGAAGCTCCGTGTTGCCGCCTTTTCTTGGACTGCCCACAACAGCAATCCACCTTCTTTCTGGTTCAATTGATAGTTTTAAGTTTTCGCATGCTTTGTTCACTATTTTTTCCTGCTTTCAGATTTTATCACATCCGTTATTTCTTGTAATAAAAAATTCTGTCCTTTTGAACCACTACTTTTGTCACGGCTTGTGACATCCTGTACAGAGTTTTTCCATTGCTGCCAAATACCATCATCTTATATGGGGAGCTGCTGTTGTCTTCAAAGGTGCACACAACGTATCCTTCCTGCGCAGTCAACGATTTTACAACACCTCCAGGATTTAAGGAACCTTCGAGACCCAGCCTGAAAAGTTCCAATCCGTCATCATAGCGTGAAACATAGTAAACTGTGTGGTTCAGAACAGTAAAGTCGCTTGCTGCCTTATCCGACAGTTTTTCCGCAGAATTGCCGTCAACAGGCATTTTATACAGAAAGCCTTCTTCATCCATGAAGTATATGAAGTCCCCGCACATAATGAACTTCACGGCAGATTGATCACACAGCCTTGTTGTTTCCCCAGTATGTATGTTCACCTTGTGTATACCAGTGGTTCCAAATTCTTCCCGAGGTTTGTAGTATGCCAGAATGTATAAGTTGTCTTCAATAAGGAAGAAGTCATTGCTTGGCCCTCCTCCTTCGCTGACCTCTGTCTTTTTCCACGTCCAGCCGTATATGTAATTGTGATCTCCCACCTGTGTAAATTCCTGTTCGCCGGCTTTCTTTACTGAAAGGTTGTTTTGTGACGGCGGAACAGACTGACTAACATTAACCGTATATTCTCCAAATTCCTTTCTGCTTAAGTAACCATATGAATAATCTTCACTTGTGCCATCTTCCTTAAGGATTATCCTGAAGTCTGAACCCATGGATGCCCCACCCTGATGGTACGTCATAATAACCTTCTCGTCTATTGTATCAAGTTTCGGGTAAACATAGCTGCTTCCATATGTCCACAGCGGAAGTTCATAGACTGACTTCCTGTCGCTGGGATTATCAATCGGAGCCTGGTAGATAATGCCATTATCTCCCTCATAGTAGAACAAGCTGCCTGCCACGGTAAAATCACCGATAAAACTGCCGCCGTCCCTCACTGCCAAGGGCAGTACAGCTTCCTTTATCTGTGGTCCTTCATACTTAGGATTTTTGATTGTGAGCCCGCTTTTTGCATTAAACCTGTAATCCCATCCAAACTCATCAACTGCAAATTTCCACGTCAGAGGAAAGTAGGTCACGTTTCTGAACTGCAGAAGCGGATACTTCTCCTTTGAGTTTTCTATTGTTTTTCCGTTAACCCTTATTTTGAACGCCGGAATTGAGGCTGTATACCTTGACACATTCTTTTTTTCTGTTGCATATGTATCGTAGGTACCGTCAGCTTCAGAGTCACAGTCCACTTCCAACCCAGTAACATCATTCCACTTGGTCTTGATCCCTAAAAATCTGCTGTCAGAATACGTCATCGGAAAATATGTGATGTCCTTATAGACTATAAACGGATACTGTCTGTATTCGTTGTTAATTTCAATGCCGTTCATTGTAACATCAAATGTTGGCAGCGAAACTGACACGTCAACGGCGTATGCGTCCGGTATGCCGGCAGTGCCGATTAAAAGCATTAAAAATGCTAATATAATTGTTTTTACTAATCTTATTTTTTTCATCTCTTCCTCCACCCTATAAATCATTATAGTACGACGATTATAAAATGCAATATGTTCCATCTCAAATATGTCCAGATGATTTTTTTAAAAACCAGGACAAATTTTGTAATATATATTGGAATTGAAGCAGCGTTGTTATACAATAAACATAAAAACTAAAAAGGTGCAATTATGATACAGGATATAGAGCCAAGAATATTTGACAACAAATTTAAAAGCAAGACTGCAGAACCTGATGACCTGTTTCTTTCATACGACAAGGACACGGTTCTTGTAAGGGAAGACAAGGAAAAACTGTGGTATCCTTCGTTTTCTGATTTTAAAGAAGATTATCCACAGCTTATTGATAACGCGCAATTCCTATTCACAATTGATGACATCAATTACTTCCTGGTAGAAGAAAAAGGACTTGATTCCGTGGACGGTTGGAGCTATGTATCCACCGGAAGATTCAGGACTGAACTGAAGTACTGGCGCTCCTTTGCCGGAGTTGTGGGATGGCAGCTTAACCGCTGGTATGAGAATCATCATTTCTGCAGCAGGTGCGGGCAGCCCATGAAGCGCTCTGAAAAAGAACGCATGCTATATTGTGAATCCTGCGGTTTTCAGACATACCCGACCATTTCTCCCTGCGTAATAGTAGCTGTACATGACGGCAACCGATTATTGCTGACCAAGTATGCAGGCAGGGCATATACAAGGTATGCTCTCATAGCTGGCTTTGCTGAAATAGGGGAAAGCCTTGAAAAGACCGTTCACAGGGAAGTTATGGAAGAGGTTGGTCTCAAGGTTAAAAACCTTAAGTTCTACAAGAGCCAGCCCTGGCCATTTACCGATACGCTTCTCGCCGGATTCTATGCCGAATTAGACGGCGACGACACCATTACTCTCGAAGAAGACGAGCTGTCACTGGGTGTGTGGATGGACAGGGAGAACATCCCGCCCGCAGACCTGAACATAAGTCTTACAAGTGAAATGATGGAAGCATTCCGAACAGGAATTGCAAAGCTGTAACCATAAAGCCGCAAATATGATCTCCGAATCCTCAAACAAGCCTGTTGAAAAAGTCGAAAAAGGTGCGGATGAAGGTTTAAAATCAAGTGGGGCCTCTTCTTTGGAATTGACTACTTACGAATATTTCCGGTTACATTGTAAAAAATGTCTCTGACAGTCAGTCAGAGACATTTTTAAATGCATCGGATACAACAGCATTTTTGAATTATTTATTAATGTAAGTATATAAAAAAATGTATTGACAAATATAATATTAGCAATTATTATTAATACATATAAAACATATAATATTACTATGATTTGAAAGGGGATTTAAATATGGCTAACATTCACAAAAATTTGACTGAACTGATTGGAAAGACACCATTACTGGAACTGACAAACTTTGAAAAGAAAAACAATATAAATGCAAAACTGATTGCAAAACTAGAATACTTCAATCCTTCAGGAAGCGTAAAGGACAGGATTGCATACGCAATGATAGCTGAGGCCGAAGAAAGAGGAATATTAAAGGAAGGCTCTGTTATCATAGAACCCACAAGTGGCAATACAGGTATAGGGATAGCCAGCGTAGCTGCTTCCAAGGGATACCGCGCAATACTCACAATGCCTGAAACCATGAGCGTGGAGAGAAGAAACATACTGAAAGCATACGGTGCGGAAATTGTCCTGACCGACGGAACGAAAGGGATGAAAGGAGCTATAGCAAAGGCCGAGGAATTGGCTAATGAAATACCGGGTTCCTTTATACCTTCACAATTTGAAAATCCTGTTAATCCTGCAATCCATTATGAAACAACAGGCCCTGAAATATGGGAAGACACGGATGGAAATGTTGACATATTTGTAGCCGGCGTAGGTACAGGCGGAACAATTTCAGGAGTTGGAAAATACCTGAAAGAAAAGAATCCGTCTGTAAAAATCATAGCAGTGGAGCCAGCCGCTTCACCGGTTCTTTCACAGGGAACACCGGGATCTCACAAAATACAGGGAATAGGAGCTGGCTTCATTCCAAATACCTTGAACACTGACATTTATGACGAAGTCATAGCAGTGGAAAACGAAAGTGCTTTTGCAAGCGGCAAGGAAATAGCCAAGGCTGAGGGATTATTAGTGGGCATTTCTTCCGGAGCAGCGCTGTGGGCAGCTGCAGAATTGGCTAAACGTCCTGAAAATTCAGGAAAGAATATAGTTGTCTTATTGCCTGATTCAGGAGACAGATACTTTTCAACTGCATTATTCACAGAATAACTAATTAGAATGGTATACCGTCCATTTCAGATAAAAAAATGAGGAGAAAGCAATCAGATTGCCTTCTCCTTGTTTATACAACCATCATTAACATCTGCATCAATCCTAAGTTTATATAAAATCTAACCCTTGAATGCTATGGCATCAAGCTGAAATAGAAGACCGTCTTCTCCTCCGCGATGTGCAAACTCCGTTTGTATTGATTTTCGTGCAGGATACTTACCATTAAATCTTTCCTTTATTACTTTTTCCATCACAGGAATATTCCAGATATCCCTAAACATGCAATCAATCTTAACGACGGATTCCAGAGTTAAGCCTATGGATTTCAATCTCACCTCTAAATGGTCAAATGCACCATTAATCTGATTTTCAACAGATTGGCCAACATTACCCACACAATAATTTATAAAAGCGAAATCACCAGCCTCAACTATTCCGGAATGAACCCATTCCTCGTTAATATCACTTCTTATAATTTCTCCCATGTTATTTCCTCCCACAAAATAAATATCCACTATCTAATTATAACTACTAAATAACAAAGAGTATTGAAACGCCTATAACAGATATAACAGCACCCAAAATTTCCTTTGTAGACACCTTTTCTTTTAAAACATAGATTGACAGAGGAATAATAAGAACAGGAACTATTGACGTTATTGTTGAAGAAACACCGGTAGTTGTATATTGAATAGCCAACAGGCTGAACGATACTCCTAAAAATGGTCCAAACAACGATCCCAACAATAAATATTTTGTTGCTTCTTTATTTTTAACAGCTTCCTTTAACTTGTCCCATCTTTTCATAAACATGAAAACAACAGTAAATCCGATTATCCCGGATATAATGCGTATCTGAGTGGCTGCAAAAGGGTCATAGCTTCCCATACCTATCTTGCTGAATATCAGTCCAAATGATTGGCCAAGAGCCCCTATGAAAGCGTAGGCTATTCCTTTAATGGACTTAGAAAACATAAAGTTATTGCCTTCAGGATTTTTTACCAGCACCACAACAAAAATACCCAGAATTGTAATGAACATCCCCACAAGACCGGAAACTGATATCACTTCCCTCATGGTTATGAAACCCAGCAGTGCCGTGATTGGAGGAACCAATGCCATTATAAGCATGGATACCCTGGAACCAATCTCCAGGTATGATTGAAACAAAAACAAATCTCCTATAACAAAACCAATGAGGCCTGATATACTTAACCAAATCCATGCTTCTTTTGTTGCATCCAAGGGCAGAAACATGCCTCTGGAAAAAGTCGTATATACTCCTATAAATACAAACGCCAGAACCAATCTGATATAATTTACCGACAAAGAACCTATTTTTCTTCCTGCCATTTCAAAACATACGGCAGTTATTGTCCAGAATACTGCTGTAATAAGTGCATAAATTTCACCTAAATGAGACTGAATCATTTCTTTTCCTCCATGTGTGGTACATTTTTACCAATATGGATATTATACTTAATCGGCATAAGTTTTACAATGTGGAAATATAAAGTCTCGTGAGTTTAATTGCTTTTTTACACCTAGTCTTTGTCAGTATGATATAACTCATTATTCTAAAGGTATTCAAGATAATTGAAAACACTGCCACATTGGGCAGTGTTTATATGAATCGAACATATAATGAATGATATATAGCAATCAAATGTTTAGTATTAGGCTGCTGTCAAACCTTCTGTAAAAGCTAAGAGAAGAATGCTCTTCTCTTTTGAATGCAGCAGCATATATGTATGTAACTTTCTAAGTCTAAAATTTAAATTTAGTTATTATTGACTGCAGATTTTCTGCAAGACCTGCCAGGCCCTCGCTGGCTCCAGCTATTTCCTCTGCTGATGCAGCCTGTTCCTCTATTGAAGCTGTCGCTTCCTGAGTAGCAGCAGAATTTTCTTCTGCTATGGCAGCAAGACTCTCCATTGTTGACAGTATCTGATCCTTCATGCTGTCCATTTGTTCTCCGGCTACATTCAATTGTCCAACTATATCTATTGTTTCCTTCATGGCATCTTCAATGAGCCTGTACTTATCCTTGCTGCTTATTACGCTTTTTGTCTGCTCATTTGTTATAGTCAGCACTCTCTCCATAGTCTTGACTGCATTTTGAATGTTTACGTGCAGCTCGTTCACTATTTCATCAATTTCTTTTGTGGATAATGCAGATTGTTGAGCGAGATTCTTGATCTCCTCGGCAACAACCGCAAACCCCTTGCCTGCATTTCCTGCCCTTGCGGCTTCAATTGCCGCGTTCAGAGCCAGAAGGTTTGTTTGCTGTGCAATAGATGAAATGACACTGCTAGCCTGTCCTATTTTTTGAGAGCTGTCATAGGTCTTCAGTATAACCTCTTTTATTTCATTGGTTGCAGCATTGCTTTCTTCCGTTATGTTATACAAATTCTCAATTTCTGCCAATCCTTCTGTAACCACCTGAGAAACCTTGTTTGATCCATTGTTCAGACTTACCATCTGAGCCTGGTCATTTTCAATAATCCTGCCCAATTCATAAGCCTTGGAAGATCCCATTTCTGTATTTTGAGCCTGATCGGCAGCACCCTTGGCTATGCCTTCCACAGTCTGAGATATTTGTCCTGCCGCAACTGCTGATTGCTGTGAAGCAGCAGTCAGCTCTTCAGAGGCAGATACTACCTGTTCTGAAGTATTGCTCATCTCAGAGATAATTTCTCTGAGGTTATCCACTATCTTTTGCATTGCTTTTGACAAATCACCAACTTCGTCTTTCTTCTTCAGGTATTTTTCCGGCACATCTTCCGTTATGTCCAGGTTTGATATTTTCATGGAAACCTTTGATGCCTTGATTATCGGATTTGCGATTGTACTGCCGATTACAAAAGCAATCAAAATGCTTATTATAAGCGTAATAACCGTAATTTTATTAATTGTGCTTATCAATTCAGGAATTGCTGACAAAACTTCATCCTGATTCGCAGTTATTACAAATATCCAGTTTGTGCCTGATATGGGGGCATATCCTGCATAAAGTGAGTTGCCTTCAAAAGTATAGGTGCTGTTTCCACCTTTTTCCGCAATTACCTTTTCAAACAGCGTAGCTAGAGACCTTAGACTTTCATTGCTTTTAACTTCATCAATAGGGTTGAACTGACTCAAGACCTTGTTCCTGTCAGGATGGGCTACCACAGTTCCGCTGCCATTGATAATGTATCCATATCCACTCTCTCCAAATCCCGCATCATCGGTGATAAGGCTGAGAGCATCTCCATCCCTGCGTCCTATGAGGGCACCCACTACAATGCCATCCTTCTTTATTGGAACGGCATACATTAAAACCATAGTGTTTGTTACCTTGCTCATTATCAGATCCGACACATTCATCTCGCCTGCCAGTGCCTTTTTCACATATTCCCTGTCTCCCAGCTGACTGACCGTTCCGTCTGAATAACTGGCAGTCCCGTCAGGCAAGACGACAGCAATGTCTAAAAAATTGGTATTTTTCAGCTGACTTTGCAGTATGGGCTGCTGCAGCTTCCAGTTCATTGTTTCCATACCCTGAATATAAGAAATCATCTCCAGAGTTTTCATTTGTGTTTCAATCCTGCTTTGAGTCAGTCCAGCTGCATCCCTTGTCAGTGAAACCAGTGTTTTTTCTGCTTCCGCTGTAATGATCTCTCTTGATGTTTGCATGGAAATGTATCCCAAAGCAACAGACGACAGCAATATCAACATAGAAAAATAAATAATAAGTCTTCCTTTTATTCCCGTAATTCTTATCCCTTTCAATTTGGCCTCCATTAATTTACTTCATAATTTTTAGGTAATTCTCGTATTTCATTTTGCTTATGCAAATTCTGTAATTTTGTTTTTGTCATCAGTTTTTGAAACTTCATTATTCCATATATTCATTCATATTTTTGAACAGCCATTTATCAGTACAATAAAATATTAATTTATCTTGACTCATGCTGCTTTCAGCACGAATATCTTTGCATAATATTCTGTATTAAAATTCTTATTTCACAACCCCCTATATAATTACTAATAAAAATTTATTGCCAATAAAATAAAGCCATTCTCAATCTTAATCCTTTTTGTATATCGTCTTTACAACAAATTTGTTTAGATATGATAACGTTTCGTAAATTAAAATAATTGAAATTAAATTCAAACGGAATAGAAATCCTGATAATTATTCACAAAAAATACTGCCCAGATGGACAGTATATATTCCTTATATATGACTTGCTTTACATGAAATCATGTTATTCACTTCTTCCAGTCTCAGAGGCCTGCTCATGAGGAATCCCTGACCGTAATCACAGCAGGATAGCTTCAAATATTCAAGCTGCTCCAAAGTTTCTATTCCTTCCGCCACCACCTTGTAATTCAAGCCGTTGGCAAGAGATATGATTTTCTCCACAATTGTTGCATCAATGCTGTTTTGCGGAATCAGATCAATGAAGCTTCTGTCAAGCTTTATATAGTCAATAGGCAGCCTTTTCAAATAAGTCAAAGAAGAATACCCTGTTCCGAAATCGTCCAGGGCAATTTTTACCCCATTATTTTTAATCTTTTTAAGCCTTTCAATGATTAGGTCCAAATCGTATAAGCCGGAGGTTTCTGTTATTTCCAAAACTATATTGGAATAATCGACGTCATGTTCCAATAAAATCCTTTCAATTATTGAGAAGCTGTCTTCGCAGGCCAGTGTTTTTGCTGACATGTTTATGGATAATTCAAGAAAATCAAAGCCTTGTTTTTCCCACAGGGACTTCTGCTCCAGGGCAGTATTCATTACCCATTTTTCTATGCTGGCTATTTCTCCGTATTCTTCAGCAAGAGGAATGAACTCAGCCGGCGATATGATTCCTTCAGCAGGATGCTCCCACCTGATTAATGCTTCAACACCCTTTATTTCACCTGAATTCAGAACATATTGAGGCTGATAGTGAAGGGTAAATTCATTCTTTTCTATGCCGGACTTTATTTTATTTATCATCTCAATATTCTTCAGGTTAATTTTCTCAATTTCCCTGGTGTAAAACTGAACTCGGTTCTTTCCTTCCTTCTTGGCTGCATTCAAAGCTATATCGGCATTTTTCAGCAATGCTGTAGAATTGTCACCGTGATTTGGATAGCACACAACGCCGATGCTCATGGAAACATTAAATCGGTTATTGTAAACCATCCACGTCTTGCTTATTTTGCCTTTAATGTCTTCAATTACATCCTGAAGCCTGTCCGATTCCACATTGCTGAACAAGATTGCAAATTCATCTCCTCCGAATCTCGATACAACACATGGTTCCTTAACTTCATTTTTCAGATTCTTTGCAATGCTTATCAGCAGATAGTCTCCTATATCATGTCCCAATGTATCGTTTACGTAATTGAAATTGTCGATATCTATGTATGCAATGGCAAAATTTTTCACTTCGCACTGATCAATCAGTTCACTTATCTTATTCCTGAACATCTGCTTATTGGGCAATTCCGTCAGCTCGTCATAAAGAGCCATATACTTGTACCTGGATTCATATTTGACTGTTTCCTCATGTGCTTTCTTAAGCTCATCATATAAGCTTAATATTTTGCAGATGTATTTGTTTATTATCTTCATCCTGTCATTGACCAGAACATATAAAAACAGTGTTGTGACTATTATGAATAACCCGCCCTTGTATGTCTGAAATTGCTTGTATGCAATGCCGTCGAATATCAAATCTGCAATTACATCTGACAGCAAAATCCACAGCATTCCTGCTGCCAGATACTTCATGGCAACATAACTTCCCTCATTGCGGTTTAGTGCCTTTACATCCTTTTTTCTCGTCTTCATCAATATCCCCTTGTTCCAATAACTCCTTAATCTTAATTTCTATTTAAATGCAAATATCTTCTAATTTCATATATTCATTATAGTCCTTCACTACATCGTAAAAATTAAAATTATATTATATTTTTAGCTCTTCCCATTATATACAAAGCAATCAACTTTAACAATACAAAATTTCAAAATACACCATTTTTTCCTAATTAATTTAGCTTGTTAACGGACAATCACTTAATTTGCAAAATTTAAACATTTTAAAACTTGTGCATTAAAAGCTGCAGGGATGACCCAATATGTCCATTAAATTAAGACATAATAGGGGATGGTTCATTCATAATCGAATCTAGAACCATCCCTAGCAATTCATTTATATACAGATTAATCGTGCTTTAAGAAGAACAATTCCAGTTTATTGTGCGTATTATCTTCAACGTTATTTTCATTGTTGCAATAATTTCCTCCAGACTCAGGTTATTATGATCATTGAGATATTCGTATTTTGGCGTAAAAATAATTTGCGATTGATATATTCCGTTGTGTCCAGAAACGTAATAGCTTATTAAAGAAGCTGCGATGTAATTAGGAACAGCTTTTGTCCCAAACATCTCTATTCCCAGATGATGGTAGTGATTGGCGTATTGGCGGCACACCCAAAGACTGAAATAAGACCCAATGCTGCAAACAGTGTGCACAATAAAACCTGACAGTTGAATTTCCACTTCTGATATCATTGGAGCAATTTCTTTTTTTACCTTATCATATTCCTGTTCCGAACACGTCATATCAATATCTTCTTTGACCATAACTACAGTAATCTCGACCATATCGGGCTGATACAAATTTTTTACCAACTCTACCGTTTTCATGCTTCTTTTGGTGCCATCGATTGGTATTAAAATTCTTTTCACAGTAATCACTCCCATCAAAATTAAGGTTATATATTATTTCAGGCAATGCTAGCTGTAATCCAAAAATATTATTCCGGTATTATCATGACAATGCACTTAGCATATTTCACTACATGGGTGGTGACTGAGCCTATCATTTGTGTCCACCCTTTACGTGTCGATTTTGTCATTATTATAATGTCCGTTTCATCAGATTCTGCAAATTTCAATATTTCTTCACCGGCATCTCCTACTCTGAAATGTTTTGTTACATTGAACTCTTCAAGTTTTCCGGCAACCTCATCCAAGAACGGCATTATTTCTTCTTTCAATTGCTTGTAATCTGATTCCGATCTTATTCCGTCATCTTCCTTGACGAGAATTATGGAAACATCAACCTGATCTGGTTTGTAAAGTGTTTTTACCAAATCAATGGATTTAATACTCCTTTTGCTGCCGTCAATAGGCAATAGAATTTGTTTCATGCTTATCTCCTCTCTATTCTTATATGACTTTATGGTTTGAATTATGATACAGCAGTTTCTTATGGGTCATATCTATTCCAAAGGCACCCAGCGGAGCAGTAATAAGTATTGCTATTACAGCAACAGTAAGAACTATTTGGCCGCACGAAAGGCCCCTTGCAAGAGGAACTGAACCGATTGCCGCCTGGACGGTTGCCTTAGGGGTATATGCAATCATGCAGAAAAGGCGTTCCTTATTTGACAGCTGAGTCTTAAGCAAACAGAAATAAACTCCGATCATTCTGAAAATCAACACTCCTGCAATGAGCAATATTGAACTGATTCCGGCAGCGGCAGCATACTTAATGTCAACGGCAGCACCTACAAGGACAAATAATATCAACTCGGCAGCAACCCACAGTTTTGAAAATTTTGAGGAAACACGTTCTGCAAGATTCTGATTGTACTTTTGAATAATAACACCCATGCTCATCACTGCCAGCAATCCCGAAAACGGCAAAATGCCTGTCAGTTTGCTTTCAGCAGCAACCAGCATAAAAGCAATGCTCAGCATAACAATGACCTTGTTTGAGTCCCTCATGTGAAACCTCTTAAACAATTCCAGAACTATAAGTCCCACAACGACTCCTCCAACAAGCCCCAGAACAATTGATGCCGGAATCTCAAGGAAACTGGATGCAGAAATATTTTCTCCCATGGCCAAGCCTGTAAATGAAGTAAACATTACTATGACAAACACATCATCAACAGATGCTCCGGCTAGTATAAGCTGAGGAATACTCTTGTCAGTGCCATAGCCATTTTCCATGAGATTAAGCATCTTCGGAACAACCACAGCCGGAGATACAGCTCCCACCACAGCTCCCATTATTGCTGCATCAAGGATTGAAACTCCCAATAGTCTTGGTGCCAGCACAATCATTCCTATTATTTCAAAGCAGGCAGGAACAAAGCACATGAGAAAAGCCGGCCTTCCCACCTTGATTAGATCCTTCACATCCAGGGACAGCCCTGCTCTTGCAAGAATTATTATCAGCGCCAGCTTGCGCAGCTCAGCTGATATTCCAAGTATTGAACTATCCAACAAATTAAGAACATGCGGACCAAGCACAATTCCTGTCAAAAGCATCCCCAAAAGACTTGGCAGTTTCATTTTTTTAAAAACCGAACCCATCAGCATTCCTATTAAAAATATCAAAGCTAAACTTGTTAGCATAACTACCTCCTGATTGTAATGTAAGTTATTATGTAATGCTTCAGAATCATTGAATTATGCCTTCAAGAATATAACTATGACTCTGGTAATACATGATTTTTTTCAGGCTATATCATAGCCTCTTCCACAGCTACGCCTTCACTGACATCATTACACAGGACCATGCTTTGGTCCTTGGAAATGCAGCACATACTTTCCACTTCATGAGTATAAATCATATTTCTCCTCCTCAACTAATAACTAATTATAAATTCAAGAAAACATAAGCTAACAAAAAATCCTACAAATGAAAAAAACATTTGTAGGAGTCATCAGCTTATGCATTTAAGGGCGAACTCCATCGCCATTTAACATATTAAGTTATTTCGCATTGCTTAAAGTATAACATTTCAGCAATATTATTACAAGATTAATTTGTTTTGCCGCACATAAATATACCAGCTGTTTTCCATCACATTAGAAATTTTCAAAGCAGTAATAACGATTTGCTTAGTGAAAAGATGTACATATTTATTCTTTATGTAAACATGTCTTTATTGCAGTCAGAATTCCAGATGTATTCTATATGGTTAGCTATTTCCACTGCCTCTTTTTCGCTGAAGCAGTCTTTTATAAATCCCAAAGCCATATCCATTCCGGCTGAAACACCTGATGATGTATAGTATTTTCCGTCAACTACCCATCTTGCATTCCTAATCCAATCGACATTTGAATTGATTGATGTCACCCAGTCAAAAGCCTTTTTGTTAGATGTGGCTTTCCTTCCATTAAGCAATCCTGTTGCTGCCAGCAATGCTGAACCTGTACATACGGATAGGCAATAGCATGATTGCTCTGATGCATTCTTTAACATTTCAATAAATGACATGTCATTAACCAAAGTTCTTGTTCCTCTTCCACCAGGGACAACCAATATGCCTTCTTTGCAAGCGTCCTTGATGCTCTTGGTTATTATCGAAGTGTTTTGAGCACTGACAACAGTGCCACCGTTTATAGAATAGTAATTTAACTCATATTGTCCAACCTTGCTCAATATCTCTACCGGCCCGAAGGCATCTAATGTCTCGAATCCGTCAAACAATAAAATGTTTATATCCATGGTTCCCCCTTTGTTATTGTTTTTCCTCTATGATTTTCAAAACAGCGTCAATCATCATGACATTGGCAAAACGATTATTCCAGATTTTGTAATTAAAAAACTCATACAGCTTCTCTCCTGAAAGGTAATCATTATCAAAAGTCGTGTTTGTTTCTTCCGGAATGATTACCCTGTATCCACAGTCGAAGGCGCCTTTGCAGGTTGCATCCATGCAATACTCTGTCTGCAGTCCAGTCAGTATGATGGTGTCAATGTTCCTGCTGTCCAGGTATTCCTTCAATTCTGTCTTATGAAATGCACTGTTGTACTTCTTGCTGAAGACCTTCTCATCCATTACGGGAGCTGCTGCGGGATAAATCTGCCATCCTTCGGTACCATACTCCAATTCAGATCCTTGTCCGTCATCATGCTGAACATACAGCACTTCCATGCCGCTTCTTCTCGCCGCGGAAATCAGTTTTGAAATGTTGCCGATTACATTATGTTCATTGTATGGATGCTCTTTAATCAATGCTGTTTGAACATCTACAACCATTAAAACACTTTTGCTCATCTTTTTATCCTTTCGCTGATCAATATAGTAGTCTAATTCAATCTCATCTCTAGAGTGTTTGATTTGAACCCCAATTTTTTATAAAACTGAATGGTATTTTTGTTTTCGACAGCTACCGTAATGGAAATATTTTTACAGCCGCTTTTTTTAAGCCAGCTTATATGGCTGTTCATCAGACTTTTCCCTATTCCTGTTCCGCGTACACCTTCAGCAACATGAAGGGAATGAATGCATCCTTCGTCTTCTTCAAAAGTAGAGATGGAATAACCCAGCATCATGTCGGCATCTTCAACAACAGTAATCTTTATATGCTCCCTGTCAAATGAGCTGAATGGATTCATTCTGTCTTCAAAAACCAAATCTGAATAAAGATCACCAAAATATTCTGAAATGTCCTCATGATATTTCCTGTTTTTTTCCCATAATCCCTTAATAATTGAAACTTCACCAACGGGTATGTCTCTAAAGTTAAGCATGTTTCCTCCCACACTTTTAAGATTATTGACTTTATTGCTTATTTCGAACTGTTTCCCAAACTCCTGATATTTTTATTTCTGTACCACAAAACACTCGTCAGGAATCCTAACGTTCCGGTGCATAGAAACATAACGGCCATTCCGCTGCCTGCCCCGGCTCCCACTATTTTTTGAAGAAACATTGCTCCTGCATTGCCGGAACTCATAAATGGTTCAAAAACATAATCCGCCAAAAATCCACCCAGCAGTATTCCAGCAGGAATTGCGCAGAACTGAACCGCATTTCTTACGGCAAAAACCCTTCCCTGCATATGCTGCGGTATGTAATTGTACAGAATTACATTCTGTCCCACACTGATAAACGGTATTGGAAAGCTTGCAGCAAATGCTGCTATGCTCCATGACAGGCCCGACCTGCCAATTCCCATCAGCAAGTCGCCGAATAAAAATGAAATTGCAGCCGAGTAATAAATCAGCTTCAGATTATCATTTGTTATTTTATTGAATGAAACAATCAACCCGCCTATTATTCCTCCTACTCCTATGATTCCGTTGACCAACCCGAATACCGCGTCGTTTCCTCCGCTCCTGGCAAGTATCATAGGCGATAAGATGTTTTCATAAGTAAGCCTTGAAAAGAAGTTCATAAATGCCATGCTTATGATGAGGTACATGATTCCCTTATGATTTGCCAGAAACATCATTCCTTCTTTCCATCCGGAAAATGCGCTGTTGTGTTTTTCCTTTGTCTTCTCCAACGTCTCAGGAACAGAAACAAAAAACAACAGTACCACAAAGGCAAAGATGAATGTAATCAAATCAATTAGTATTACCCCCTTCAGACCAAAAATTGAGCTTACAGCTCCGGCCATCATCGGAGCAAACACCATGAGCAGTGACTCTGAAAAAGATCTCATTCCATTTGCCTTCGCATAATTTTCTTTTGGCACAATTATTCCTATTGCCACAGTTTCTGCAGGTGATTGAAACGCATTCATAAATCCAATAATTCCATTGACAATGTATATATGGCTGATTCTTAAATTTCCGCTCAAAAGCAAAATTAAAACCGCCATCGAGCATATGGCTGCAATGGAATCCGAAAATAGCATGATGTTCTTTTTTCGGTGAGAATCTATGAACGGTCCTGCAAAAATACTGATTGCTATATACGGCAAATACAAAAAAAATGTCATTAATGATACTGACATTGCGGAATTCGTCTGCTTGTAAATCCATATTATCAATGCAAAACTGGTCATTCCGCTGCCTAGTTGTGATATTGACTGGCTGATCCAAAACACTATAAAACTTTTAAATCTATTGTCTTCCATCGGTTTTCTCCTTATAAGCTATTTTTAGAAATAATCCCAAAGGTACAAAACCCGATGCGGACGACTGCTTAATATTTTCTCTGTACAAACTTCGTCCGGTCACCAGATTTTGTACAGAGTAATTTGCTTAAATCAATAACTAAATGACACTGCATTCTACCACCTCACTTCCCATATTTACTGCAGTCACTTATGTAATCCTTGCCTTACATTATATACTATATTTGAATATTTTTCCATCCATAAAGATGATTTTTATAACACTGTCAGAATAAAAAGTTGCTTCGCAACTCCGCTAGGGGAACCTACGTCCTCGCATATAAAAAAACAGATTCCTGCTTATATCTTATAACTTTCAAATCAAAGAAGGAATCCGTCACAAAGCTTTCATAATGATTCATTTCAATTTCCCAGATATAAATTTATTAAATAATCATCATCGACTATCTCCCGAATTCTCTCATATACCGGCATAGCCTTAAGCCTCATTGCTTGCTTTGTTTCTTCAGGGAGCTCCAGCAGTGTCATACCCTTGTCAATAAGTATTTTTCTTCTTTCCTCCAAGCTTTCTTCTGATGTTTCACGCAAGTATGCTGTAGCATTGGCGGCAGCTTTTTCAAGTATTGCTTTCTCAGCTAAGCTCAGGCTGTTGTAATACTTTTCGCTGGTTATGAGATTTACCAGATGCGGTAAATGTCTGGTTATTATAAAATACTGTTGTTGCTCATACAGCTTTAAAGCAATTATGTTTTCAAAGGGATTATCTGCAGAATCTATGAATCCCTGCTGTAATGACGGATATATTTCACTGACAGGCAGAGGCACTAATCTCGCTCCAAGCAGTCTCCAAAACTCCTCATGATTTTTATTTTGAATTGTTCTTAAGCTTATTCCATTGAAATCCTCTATGTCTTGTATTTCCTTGTTTGTTGTAAGCTGCCTGAAAAACGGATCGGCAAATCCAAGGAGCTTATAGCCGCCGCTTTTGTATACGTCGCTTATTCTTTCATAGAATTCCGGATCGTTTATTACTTTTCGCAAGTCATCATATTCAGTGTATCTCATAGGAATATCAAAAATAGACAACTTAGGCATAAAATCAACCTGAGGCGGGGTGGTTTGAACAATTAAATCAATATTGCCGTCACTCAGAATGTTTTGAAGCATCTGCCTGTCTGTTCCCAGCTTACCTTCAGTATTTATATCTATCTTTATTCTGCCATTACTTAAAATGTTTACCTCTTCCGCAAATTTCTCAGCATAAAGATAAGACGGCGACCCCATCGGGGTGACCATACCCAGAGACATGGTAAACTCTCTTACTTCATCATCAGGCAATTCTGATCTGTTTTGGAAAACTTGTGTGTTCCCCGGCAGAAGCTGGTCAGGTTTTAATCCCCGGTCTTCTAAAATCACAGGAATTAAACTGACATTTAATTTGTTAACATAACCGGGATAAAACTGCACATTTACCTGAACAGGATAATATCCTGATGCATCTATGCCTAAACTGTATTCATTGTTCCCATAAGGCCACACCCTTATATTTGCATAATCCACAGGAGTTCCGTCCGCAGAAAAAACCTTGACTTCAAAAAGCCCTTTTTGAATTTTATTTTTTATAAAAATATCAGAGCTTAATATGAAAGCTCTATCCTTCGAATACATATAATCACGGCAATACAATAACAACACATCCTTTTGTTGTATTTAACTGCTATTATAATATTCAGAAAGACAGAAATTGAAATATGCATTTTATGGCGACATTAATCAATATTTCTGAATAGACAATAAATCTTCACATATGTCATTCATGTACTTGTAAGAATCATATACTCCCTGATTGTAAAACTCTGCTGCCAGCTCCTCCGTTATGAAATCAAAAATCATTATGGATGCCAAATCACCTAACTCTTCATCCCTTTCATTCAGAAAATAATTTTTGATTTTTGAAATCATCTCTTCTCTTTTTTCTTTAGGTATTTCAATTTTGTTTTTTTTGCTCATAATAATCTCCTGTTTAACTTATATTGCAATGTTTTTGGAGTAAACTATCTTACATATTCGGTAACCAAATCAGTAAAAAGTATTCCTTCCAAATGGTCAATCTCATGACAGAAGCATTTTGCCAAATCGCCTGTACCTATCAGTACGATTTCATCTCCATTTTCATTCAATGCCTGTACGGTTACTTTTGCCGGCCTTATAACCTTGCCCCACTTATTCGGAATGCTTAAGCATCCTTCAACGACTTCCTGAGTACCTTCCTGATTAATTATCTTAGGATTTACTAACTTAATGAGTCCCTGCCCCATATCTATGACAACTAACCGCTTCAATATGCCTACCTGCGGGCCTGCAAGGCCTCCTCCGTTTTCGGTATTGTACATTGTGTCAGCCATATCATTTAATATTTGTCTTATCCTATCGTCAACAGTTTCTACTTCCCTGCATTTTTTTCTCAATATTTCATCATCAAACAGCCTTATTTGTCTTAATGCCACAAATACACATTCCTTTCACACTTTATTTTATGATTGTTTTTACACTCTGATTGCAACCTGCAGAGCTGTTTTCAGGTAGTTTTCAAACGTGCTGCTGCTTACCTTCCCCATGGTGCGGGAATCCCATTCCATTCCGTCCAACGTGTCCTCGGCGTACAGGAATTGATACAGTTCAACATTTCTAAATTGGCTCACAGCCATAATAGATGCACATTCCATGTCAACAGCAAGACACCCCTCTGATTTTCTTTTCATCATGTTTTTCCTGGTTTCTCTGTACAGCGCGTCCGTCGTCCAGGTCTTGGTCTTAATATAGGGAATGTCCAACTGCTGAAATATACCTGCAAGCTTATCTGCAGTCAGCACTTCGATAAAGTCACCTGATGGCGCATAGTGGTAGCTGGTCCCCTCATCCCTATAAGCAGCAACCGGTATAATAAAATGGCCTGCAGCAATGCCCAAATCCAGCGTTCCGCAGGAACCGAAAAACACAAACTTCCTGCCGCCCTTTGCTATAACCTCTTCCAGCAAACCAGCCGAACCTGCCCCTCCAAGAATTGTCTGATATACTGCCACATCATTGCCCATGTAGTTTACCTTATATATGGGTATTGTGTATCCAGCCGCCATATGGCTTATCTGGACTGCTCCGTCCATATTTTTCACCAGGTTCATTACCCTGTCACTAAAGGTAGCAACAACGACTTCAGGAAAATCTTCTATCCTTTCGGTAACATGACTTGGTTTTAAAATCTCTTCGCTATCATTGTCAAACGAATCCAGTATGCTCATAAAATCCTCCCCCTATAAATTTTCAAATCAGTCAATCAGCAATCCCATGCACAAAGAATCATAAAATATACCATCTACCATCAGGTCCCTTTTCAATACGCCTTCCTCTTCAAAGCCCAGTTTCTTATATAGCCTGATTCCCCTGGCATTGTCCGTTCTGGCTCTCAAATTTATTTTTCTGATTGTTCCTGAACTTTTGCACCAGTCTATCAAGTACCTAATAAGCTCTTCCCCTATGCCGTGTCCCCAATATTCCTTCTGAACACTTATGCCGAATTCTCCTACATGAGAAACCCTTCTTCTTGCTCCGCCGGAAAAATTTAAGTTCGCTACTACTTTCCCGTTTATTTCTGCGATCAAAGACAATGCATTTTCTTTTTTTGACGTATTCTCAATAAAATCTTCTTCCTGCTGAACAGTCATGCCGAATTCTCCCACCCCAAATGACAAGTAATCCGTTTCCCCTGCCACGGAATTGATGTAATCAACCAAGTCCTTTGCGTCAGATTTTTTTGACCTTCTGATTATTAACTTTTCTCCGTTTATCATTATATCTCTCATTTTATTCCCTCCTATTATCATCTATTACTTTCGGCTCTCACGCTTTACTAATCACCTGCACTCCAATTCATTTTTTAACCTGTTGAAAAATGTATCCATAAACTCAATTCTTTCAGCACCGATTTCTTTAGCTTTTTTGGTATACAGCTTGTCCGGAATGTTTTTCAATTTGACTTCATACTCAATTATGGGATTATGCTTTGACATATCCTTTATCCTTCCGTTTTCAGCGGTGTTTTCACAAAGGTAATCGCTGATTGAATTGTTTGACTCCAGACTTTGTCCGCATTGTCCACCAAGCATGAAAGTCCTTGCTATGCCCACAGCACCGATTGAGTCCAGTTTGTCGGAATCGAATAGTATCCTGGCTTCTATTGTCTGCGGTTCATTTCCTGTTCTGAACCTGTGTGATGAAATGCAGTGTTTTATTTTTCCTACCATTTCCTCATCATAACCTAAGTCCGTTAGTATGCCTCCTGCAATTTCACTGCCTAAAACAGCGTGGTCTATTACCCCTGTATTGTCTTCACTTTCTTCCACTCTCGCAATATCATGAAGCAATGCAGCTGGTATCAATATGTCCAAATCAACATTATCCTCATATTCCGCTATCATCAGGCACACATTGTAAACCCTCATCACGTGATCCAGATTGTGTGCCGAACACGTCAATTTGTTTTTTACTATTTTCAATATTTCATTATGTTTTATGTCATTCTTCATTGTATTTTCATTTACCTTTCTTGATGATTAGATGTTATGTATCAGGTGTCAATCCTTTGAATGTCAGTTAATGATTTGTTTCTGTATATTAAATCGTCCCGTTTGATAAACTCTTGGCTTTCCCAAAACTTGTTTCCTGTTTCGTTTTTAGAAAACACAACTAATGCCACTTTATTAATGCCTTCATGTTTCAGTGCCTCTAAAGAAGCATTAAGCAAAGCAGTTCCAACGCCTTTTTCTCTCTCTACCGCCACAACCGCCGCATGATAAATGTATCCCCTTCTACCGTCATTGCCGCTGATGATGACTCCTATCAGTTTTCCGTTATCCTCAGCCACGAAACAGGTAGTTGGATTTCTTCTTAAAAATTTCGCAATGCCTTCCCTGGAGTCATCCAAGTTGTTCAATCCCATCCCAGGAGTGTTAATCCATATTTGATAGATGTCATCATAGTCATTTTCATTCATTAATCTTACATTCATCTCTTGCTCCTTTTCTTAAATAATATATTCTCATTATAGATAATTAAAATTTTAAAATAAATTTATAGCCTGTCTATAAATGCTTAATAACAGGCTTTCTGATATATATTATAATATTATTGACAGACTTTTAAAATCATTAATTAATTTTCCATAATTTCTTTTTTCATGGTCGAAGTAAATGGCTTTCATTCCCATTCTTTTGGGTATAAAAAGATTCTTTTCCTGATTATCAATAAAAATACATTCATCAGCCTTTACATCCAGGTCTTTTATAGCTTTTATAAATATATCATCATAATCCTTGCCGGAACCCACTTCAGCCGAAACTGCCACTGAATCAAAAACTTTATTCAAGCCATAATGCTTTAAAATATCGTCCATACGGTCCTTTTTGTTGTCAGTTACCATGCCTGTTTTATACTTCTGCCATCTGAGGTCTTTGACGATTGATAACATCCGCCTGTCAATAGGTGTGTTGATAAAGGACTCACGAAGTATATTCATGTCTATGGGGGTATTCAGCTCTTCACACAGTTTCTGCCAAATTTCTTCATGACTGGTTTTACCGTACAACAGATCATTGTTATACTTGTAATACTCATTCTCAAATAGTTTTACGTCAAGGCCCGCCTTCTTACAGATGTAATTGCATATGGACAGGGAACCGGTTGCATCAGTAGTCAGTACACCATCAAAATCAAATAGTATTGCTTTAATCATATTACTTTACTTCCTTTTTATAAATAATATTTCTGCATCTATTCAGTGAGACGCAATATATACAATAACTGCATATAAAGATATTTCTTATATCTTTATATCACCTGACATAGTTTTGTAAGATTACTAACTGTATTACCATATTAAACACTTATTACATTATATACCTGGTTCGTACATATTTCCATATATTTTCCAAATTCAAATTAAAAAATGTGCGCATATTTAAAGTTCTTCTATTAGCGCCAATCCTAAGTATGTTTACCCATGCAGCCCCTCATGCATTAACACTTTATACTTATCATTACAGCATGAAGGTCTTAAAAATTAGCAAATGCTTTGTAACGTTTAACTGAAACTGTTAATTTGTGTTTCAATTTGTTAAACGAAATAAAAACTTATTACATTTTTTACTCTGATTTCACAAAAATAACTGGCATGTTTTTACTTATGAACAAGCTAAATACTTACAAGATTGTACAAAAGTTTTGTCCTTCATAAACTTTCTTATTTGGGGAACTGCATCGCCGCCCCTATAACTAACTGTAAAATCAGCACCTGTGTTTTCAGCTATTTGTAATTTTTCCGGCCAGCTGCCTATCAGTGCAACTAAACTTGCTCCAAAGGCTTTTGCCATTTAAACCATAAACAGACCAATTGGACCATCGCCTATGATTAGTACCTTATCTCCAAATTTACTTTTGATTTTTTTACGGCATAAGCAGCAGTTGCAGCCGGTTCTATAGTTGCCGCCTCTTGCATAGTTATAGATGCAGGTATTTTATAAATGCTCCTCTTATGCGTTCGCAAATATTGTGCGAAGGAACCTTGTCTGTTTCTAAATGATCCAATAACCTCTCTGCTAGGACATAAATTAAAACGACCAGTTTTACACATTTCACAACAGCCGCAACCTAAACTTCATCACCTACAATCCTGTCCCCTACTATAAAAACCTCAACATTTTTACCTATTCTCACTATTACACCCGACCACGCATGCCCAGATACTATGGGAAAAACAGCATTCTTATTTACTAAATGGGGATGTGTTCCTTTTAACAACTCTAAATCGGATTTGCATATACCGCCGTAATGAATCTCAATTAAAACTTCATCTTCACTTTGTAATTCGGGTATATAGTCATCGTAAATTTCAAGCTTGCCGGGTTCACAAATTTTTAGTAACTTCATTTTCATACCTCTCTAAAGAAATTTTTATTATATGCTTTTTCTGGAAATATTTATATTATCTTTTTCTTTCTTACATATATAGATATCCCCAGGAGTTAAAAAACACGGCACTGCATTACCTCCTATTTTTTCCAATGCATCTCTTATTAAATCCAGTCGACCTTTATGTTCCATAAACGTCCAAGCCTATAAAGAAGTCGGTGCAAACGGTGTAGTAATAGCTGAACCGGTCGCAGGTCTTTTATCCCCTGATTTGCAAGAAGAATTTTCTAAGCCATATATATGTTTCACGCAAAAAATCCACTGAACTAAATTGTCAGTGGATTTTTTTATCGTAAATACATAAGAAGTCAACAAATTATAAAAACTTAAATCTGATTCTGCAGCACAATGTATCTGTTTGAAGTTTATTCAAACATCATTCCCTCAATAAAGAAATCCTGAAAATCATGATTTGATGAAAGCTCTAAATAATCAGTTCTTGCTTTTAGTTCTTCAGCTTTTTCTCTTAACTTTTTTGACATCAAATATGCTTTTGCTCCGCTTCCTGCACTGTTGCCTATATTTTTAATCTTATGTTTCAGTTCCTTTGGAATGAGTCCAATTGCAGCAGCACTTTCCTTGTCCATATAATTTCCAAAGCCTCCTGCTAAATACAATGTATCAATATCATCATATGTTAGGTTTTTTTCCTTGAGAAGTATTTTAATCCCTGCACTTATGGCAGATTTGGCAAGTTGAACTTCTCTTACATCCTTTTGAGAAAATGTTATTTGTTCATTATCGTCCAGCTGAGCAACTACAAATTGTTTTATTCCATTAATCTCAATTATATTATCACTTAATTCTTCATCGTCCAAATCTGTGATTCTGCCCGTTTCATCCATTAAATCATAATTAAGCATTTGAGCAACCATATCTAAAACTCCTGAGCCGCATATTCCAATGGGCTTTTTATTTCCAATCGTTTCATAAATCTTGTCTTTGGACAAGTCTATTTTACAAATGGCCCCGCTTATGCCGCCTACTCCATGCTTTATATTGGCGCCTTCAAAAGCAGGCCCTGCTGCAGTAGAGCATGTTATTACCTCCATTTTATTTCCGAGTGCCATTTCTCCGTTTGTTCCTATGTCAAGGAGCAAACTATATTTTTCTGTATCAAGCATTCCACAGGTTAGAATACCTGCGGTTATGTCACTTCCCACAAATGCAGATATTCCAGGAACAATGCTTATAATTCCGTTTGTTATTAAACCTACTTCCCGGGACTCAAATTCCATGGAACTGTTAGTGACAGGAATATAAGGTGCCATAGCAATATTTTCACAGGGAAGTCCTAGCAGTAAATGAATCATTGTTGTGTTTCCAACTATACAAACATCATATACTTTTTCTGTCTCAATGTTATTCTTATTGCAAATATATTCTATCATGGAATTAAGCTGAGATATTATAACATCCTTTAGAATTTTGGATCCTTCTTTATTTTCAGTAGTGTAAAAAATTCTTGAAACAACATCCGCTCCATAATTTTTTTGATTGTTTATTTCAGATATTACATCAATTGTTTTACCATCAGTTAAATTCATCAAATAAACAGCAATGGTGGTTGTTCCAATATCAACAGCAATACCGTAAAACTCTTTTACAGTATCATTTTTCTCTATTAAGAGCAATTTATTGTCATTTAATACGGCGGTAATATTAAAATTAAATTCTCTTAATTTTTTGCTTAAATTCCTTAATTGCAGCAAATCAATACTTAAGTGTTTAATGTTTATAGAATCCTTAAGCCTTAAAAAATCATCCCTTTGGTCTTCTAAAGAAGCAGGACTGATTTGGCAATGAATTTTTCGAATAATAGGGCTAATATCTTCTATTTCTGCGATTCCATCAGTCATAACCTCCATATCATTATCTGCTGCATTTATAATTATTTCCATTTTTTCATCCACGTTAATCCCGCATGACAACCTGTAGCCAATTTGTATTTCTTCTTTATGAAGATGATTTTCATCGAGATTGGATTCTTTTTTGATTCCTTTAATCACTCTTACCTTGCATTTTCCACATGTACCTTTTCCATTGCATGGACTGTTTATAAATATTTTATTTTCTTGCAAAACACGGAGAAGATTTTCTCCTTTTTTTACATCTATAACTTCTTTTGAACCATTTAAATTAACAATAAGAGGAATTTTTCCGTCGCTTCTGAATGCACAATGCTTCATGGTGCATTCAGAACAAATATGTTCCTTTTTTGCAATTCCGATATTCTCTCCAAAACCGTATACGGCTGCAGTTGATTTTGAAGGGAGCATCAAAAATGATTCTGTTAATTTTACTTCTTTGAAATCATCGCCCATACATGCGAAAATTTTCCCCTGTTCCTGTAACTCCCATTGTGTATCTCCCGGCGATAATGTTTGGGTTAAACCAATGTTGGAACTTTTAATATTATCTACAATTTCATTCCAAAAAAGTTTATTGACATACCCAATTGCTTCAGTGCTTATATTATCTATTATCATGGCTTTTAGATAATCTCCGTCACTAAAGGCCTCTTCAATTACCTGGTTAACCTTTTGCCCCAATGTAGTTATAACCACAATTATTTTGTTGCAATCTTTAAGTTTGGCAGAAATAAATTCACCTTTAAATTTAACATTGTTTTCAAGCAATACGTAATCATCTGCCACACAATTAACATTAATATATTTATAGTAAACTGCAGGATTTAAATAAGTACTGCATTTTGAAATTTCTGTTCTTATACAATCTAATATATCATCATCCGGTATCCTGTCCTTATACCCCAATAGATGCAAAACCCTTTTTTCTTCGATTTCTAATTTTATATCGTCAAAAATTTTCATTTCTACTCCATAAATATTTATATTATTTTATTAAATTTAGCCTTTTTAAAAACTGCCTTTATCTAAAAAAACATATATTAAAACTAATATATTTATAATAATATAATTTCAATAATTTTTATTGTTAAAATATCCAGATGTGCTTATAATAATAAACGCCCTACTACCCATACCCTCTAAGTATTTATCAAAATTCAACATTACACCATCGCCCTGAACATATTTAGATGGACTTTTTAAAATTCTACTCATACGTATTATCTCCTTAAAAATGTTAATAAAAATATAAAGAGATAATATGCAATATATGTGCCAATAATATTTTAAATTACACCTTTAGTCTTAACCTGCATCCGCTCATTGCTCAATATCTTCTTTATATCCCCATGAATTTAATATTTTCTGAGCTTCTTCATGGGTTATGTCAAACAAGCAGGTATTACCTTCCCCTAAATAAAATTCTCTTTCATAAGAAGAATCTGCTGTTGTTTCCTGCCATATTAAATAATTTTTCTGAATATATTCCAGCTGAAATTTATCTTCTTTTTTCCTTACAATGTTTCCCGAATCAACATCCCTAAAATATCTCATACACCCTCCCCAAAATTCTATATTTTTCAATAATCTGAACAACCATAGCAAATCAGCATTTTATAACATAACCTTTAATAAGGGTTATTATAAAAATATATTCATACAGCAATAATCATAATCAAAACCAATGCAGAGCCTATTAACAAAATTTGTTTTTCTTAATTATTCCATAGGCTATGCCCGTAAGTGCAGAGATTGCAAGAGTTATACCAAGTACCATTCTTACCACTCCCTTATCTGATATATATATTATTATACCACAAAAAAACGTATTCAATTTAAATATGGCAAATTATTCTACTTTCTGTAATCCTTTCTAATGAATGGCTCTTCAATACTTTCAGAAATAAGCAATTTGTATTTCTGTGGATGGCGATATGCATTTCCATGTACTTCACGGTTTCTATACTCTCTGATTTCATCGATAGGAAAGTCAGCTATATAAATTCCCTCTCGTTCACCGGCTTCAATAATAAGCGTATCTCTTGAACCATAGTCATGGGGCTTGTACGCAATCCCATCAAATGCAGAAGAATGACCGTTGCAATCAGGCTTGCCTATTGGATAATTTACCGTTGCAATACCAACCATATTCTCATATGCTCTTGCCCTCAACTGTGAGATGCGATTTATCTCCATAGGGCAAGCATTTGGAACTAAAATAATCTCAGAGCCTTTTAGCATAAGAATTCTTGCACTTTCCGGAAATTCTCTGTCATAGCAAACCATTGCACCGATTTTTACATTGCCTTGAGCAGTATCTAAATCAGTAACATAAAAATCATTACCTGCTGTTAATCGGCATTCATCGCCAAAATCACAGGTATGTACCTTTGCGTATGTAAGTACATTGTTGCCAAATCGATCAAAAAGGCAGAGTGTGTTCCTTGGTAACGGATCGTACTTTTCAAGAAATGTTATTCCGATAGCTATATTGAGTTCCTTTGCAAGTTTACCAAATGAACTAACAAACAAACTGTCAGCAGATACAGCGCTCGCTTTCAATTCAGCAATGTCTTCAGGAATGTTATAGCCAACACTCCACATTTCAGGAAACAACACAATGTCTGCACCCATTGTCTTAGATTTTCTACAGCATCCCAATCCTTTTTGCATGTTGCCTTCTAAAGTATCTTCAGGCATAACCTGCAATAGGGCTACTTTCAGATTTTTCATATGTAGTTTCCTTTCAAACTCCTATTTTGGATTATAAATACTGCCATGATACGACAATGTAGGTGCAGCTTCATTACTTAGAGATATCTTCAACATTTTCAATATATAATGAAATTTCACCACATTTAGGACAAATTGCAACTTTAGGCTTTTCAATTCTTCTTGCAAATATTCCTGTACCATCAGAAATTTTAATGCCGTATCCTCCCCCTTCAATCTTTACATCAAATCCCTCAACCATTTCAACATCACAACGATGACAATTTCTCATATATACTCACCTCCATTTTGCTTTTTATCGTATATTGATAATCTTGTTGCATATTCCAGACTGATACAATGGTAATTACTAATAATGCTTCTTTTTTATTATTATGATGGGATTTTATTTCCCCTTTGTGACAATCGAAAATTATCATGCCAAAACGTTGCTTACCAAGTCAATACCCATCAATAAAAACTAAATGCCACCTTTAATTATTCTTATTTTTCACGTAACTCATCTATTACCTGTTGCTCAACTCTACCAAATGAAATACCTTTATTTTCGCCACCTAATATTAAGAAACTCTTTGATAAATCCTCAACCGTAGACTCTAATGTATTCATAAATTGATTATAAGCAAAATCAAATTTAGGATCGTTTTCATCTTGTCCAAAAACAGAGTAAATAAGTTGTTCAGTCATTTGGTCCATTCCCCATAATTTTAAATGAAGTAACTCATGTATAACTAATGCCTCTAAATTAGTTTGTTTTGGATTGTAATTGTTTATCATTAATATAGCTTTTCTGTCTGCCACATCAATCTTAATATCACCGGTTTTTCGCCATTCTGTAGCAATCATCTCATATTTAATATCCCAATCTCTTAATCTTAAAATATCTTGCCATTTTCTTAAATAAGTTTCTACTGACTCTTCATCAAATTTCATATGCAAATCTTCCCCCTAAGAATGTTATTGCGAACTAAATTATTTAACAACTCTACTATAGTTCAATCCAATATCTTTGAAAAATTTCCCCGTTATCGATATCTTCAGATTCAAGTACCCCTCGGTTTTTTATTATTGTTTTAGCCGAACCTATATTACTTTTCAAACAAGTTATCAACACGTTAGATATTCCAATAATTTCACATTCCTTCAACGCTAAAGATAGCATTATACAAGCATATCCTTTCTTTCTCTCACTTGGTCGTATTCCATAACCTATATGCCCACCCCTAAATAATAAAAATTCATTTAGTCTGTGTCTGATGTCTATTGCCCCTAAAATTCTATTATTTTTATTTACCAGCCAATAGGTTGAACACTCTACATATCCATCTGGTAATCCTATGCCTTTACTGTATCCATTCAAACTTTCAATCATTAAATGAAAATCGGCTGAATCAAGATTCAAACTCCAGGGAATGAGTTCCTCTCCTGTTTTTTCCCATTCTAATATCATGTCTGAATACTCATTTTTTAAACTGACACTAGGTTTTATTAACCTTAATCCTTCTTTCATATTCTCCCCTCCGATTCACATAATTTTGTATATATGTCAATTATTATTCTCATCATCATTATTGGAATCTATGTTATAAGGATTTAATAATTCTCTAGCCACTTGAAGCATATGAGGTTGAACATATATATCTAAGTGGTTAGTTCCCGTAAAAATTTCCATTGGATGTATTATTCTCGAAATTTTAAAATAGGGTATTTCATACGATTCAAGAATCGATATAATTATTTCAGCCTCTATGCTATTTAAATTTGAAGTTAATAATGCTTTTGTTTCATCGTCTTGTTCATCAGCAGCTACAGTGTGATATCTAGCGAAAAAAGGTGTTATGCATATAATTGCAAAAATCCATATCAAATAATGTATTATAGAAAAGTTAAAAAAGTGATTATCACTTAGTCTTACATAGTTCATAATGAACAATGGAGCAAATATAGATAAGCTGAGAATTAACCTTGTTGACCAATTAACATAATGTTTGGCATCACATTTATTGCATACTATTGGAGAATATCCATTCACCCATATTGATTTTAAAATGTCTTTGTATTTAAATTTATAAGTGCATATTTTGCATTTTTGCATATATTAATCCCCCAAGAAACATATTATCCTTCCAATGCATATACTAGAATCTTGTGCTATTTTATATTGCTAATCATATGAATTATAATAATTAATAATTTTCTTCCTCAAAAAAACAGTTGCTCGTATGGTTTTCAAAGATTACTTTTTGAACTTTACTAGTTAAAATAGGCTGAATAAGTGGGTATGTCAACTCCGTTGGCAATCTATCGAATAGATATACCTTTTCTATTTCTGAATCAGGTAACTCTTCCATTGCTTTTATATCGGCATAATATAGCATTCCATACGTTTCTTCACCACTTGAATTAACTCTGTTCCTGCCTGTAACAGAATAAACACTTACAGGCTTAAGGTCAAATTCACATGCTCCAGTTTCTTCATATAATTCTCTTTTAGCAGTATCTATAATGCTCTCATTATCTTCTCTGTGACCACCTGCAATTTCATATGTATCCCGATCTTTATGTTTGCAGAATACCCATTTCCCTTTATATTTAGCAGCAATAACTGCAAATTTCAACAAGCTATCATCTACATGATTGTAAAATTTAACTTCCATTTTCAATCTCCTATTATTATTCCGCCCTATTTGTATAATTTTATTGCATCACAATATTTAAAAATTACAAATGAAATTATTTAACACTAAATTTGTAATAGGCCAAAGCATCATCATTATAAAGATGTTCAAATCCTAACTTTTCTAAAACGTGTTTGCTCCTATGATTTCTATGTATTGCATCTGCATAAATGGTCTTAAGTCCTAATGTTTTTATTGCATAGTCAATTAATAGTCGCTGAGCCTCTGTTCCGTATCCCTTTTCTTTAAATGAATCATTAACTAAATGAACACCTAAAGTACCACATAATTTCCCCATGTCTATTTGCTTTATTTGGATTTCTCCAACTGTCTTGTCATTATAGCATATTGCAAAGAAAAGCCTATTTGAATTTAAAACTCTATCTTGAAAATATCTATTGACCTCCTCAAAATCATAAGTATATGTTTCATAGGTCATAGCAGGATCAGCAACATATTCTTTATAAAACTCATGACACCTTTCTATTGTGTATGGCACTAAAATAATCTTTTCTCCCTTCAATTCCACCTGACAATCCGCTCCTCTGGCTTTTATTTATATTTCTATTACGTACATGCTTTGAATTAAATTGCTCCTGACTCAAGAATTAAAAAACTATTATTCTCACAATCTATATCAGCCATTACACCATATGATAAAATACATGTGGATGAACTATGCCCAAACATCGCGATTAGTATAACTTCAATTTATATCTCATTTTCTCAGTTATTTATGTTGTAAATAATTATTGCTTGTTGAACTTCAAGCAAATGCTTCTTAAACTCATATCCTACAAAATAATGGCTGTCAATAACATCGGCGGAAACTTCTTCACCCCTATAAAATGGCGGGCATGGATTTAACAGAGCATTTGGATTTGCAGTATCCATCAAAGATTTCGTAATTTGATGATTCACAAAATCTTTAAGTATATCCTTGTTTATCGGATCAGTTAACACGATATCTTTTCCTATAATAGCCTCTCTCAAATTATGCTCAACAGTAACCCCATTAATCTCATATCCAATAGGGCAGCTCTGTATCAGTTCAAAACCAAATAAATCAGAAGCCTCTTTCCACGCCATTCCAATATTCCCTTTAGCCCCTACAAACAAATATTTTGCATTCAAGTAATCATCCCTTATTTTGGATAAGGAATATAAATCCGTCAATATCTCACATGGATGATTAACACTTGTCATAGCATTAATTATAGGAACCGCAGATGATCTAGACATTTTTTCAATAAGTTCAATATTGCCATGTCTTACGATAATGCAATCTGCCCAGTTATTGAGATATCCCACAACATCTTTGATATTTTCCTTTTTATCAAGTGTTTCCGAAGGGAACAAAACTGATTGTCCACCAAGCAGATAAATTCCCTTCTCATATGTAACTCTCGTGCGTATGCTTGAACTAGGAAAGAACATCACAATAGATTTGCCTTTAAGAAAATCTGTGTATTTTCCGTTTTGGATTTCTTCTGCAATTTTGAATATTTCATATACTTCATCTTTTGAATAATCACTAATTCTGATTAAATTTTTCATATATTCCCCCATCATATTTGAACCTAAAAAATAATAATTATCTAGTTATAGATATACCTCCTAAGTATGTTGACACATTAATGTTAGTGGAAAAAGGCTTTTTCTTTTACCATCTCATAATCTTTTTAGTCAACCTTCAAGGTATATCTTAATCTTTGATCACTATTCGGATCGGAATATTCAAATGTGTATTCATCAACCCATCTAGGCATAAACTCCTTAGAAATCGAAGTTTCTATATATATCTTTTCATCTGTAAATAGATTATATAGATATAGGGTTACATCTTTCTTGCTCTCCTTGAATTCATTATAAGAATCAATATCAAAAAATAATGGGAAGTCGCTATAGCATATCCAGCCATTTTTCATATTTATATCAAGATCGTCAAAATCTGCTTTGTTTTCTCTTACTTCATATTCATGAGTATCTGCATTTAATATAAGAAGCTCAGGAATTCCTGGTCCATATCTGAACATGGCCCAAAACTCATTCTCATTCCACCCATAAGGTTCTATATCTGTGACCATCTTAGAATCTATTGCTTCATCGAATACTACTTTATCATTCCTGTCCAATATTTTTAAGTTTCTTTCGCTTTCTGAATTCCTGTTTAAAAAATATGGGTTTTCTATAATAATAAAGTATTCCCCGTTAGGACTGACACTGATTTCTACATTCCTGCCTTCGTAAATTAAAATTTTGTTGCCTTCATAGTCAAATTTGATAACTTCTTCCTTGTACTCATCTTTCCCTATACATTTTGTAACAGTGCAATACAAATAGGGATCCCTTATTTCAATATTAATATCAATCCCTTCTGCCAGTAATGCAGCAAAAGATTTCCCGTTGTATTTCCACAATTGCACGCCACCGGTTTCGTCACCGGATATATACACGACTATATAGTATGTTCCATTCAATTCTTTAATGTGCAGTATGTCATGTACTCTAAAATCCGATTTAGTATCAGCCTCTGCTTTGATAACATTGGCTTCTGCTTCTTTATAATTTTGTATTGTTGCCTCTAACTCATCTACCTTTGACTGCAAATTTTCATTTTGAATCTTATATTCCTCAACACTTTGATTTACAGTTTCACTCCTGCTGCATGCTGATAAAGTCAAATTACTAATAATAACAGCAATAAGTAATATTTTACTATTTTTATACAAAAGCATACCCCCAAAATCTGATTCCGTTTTCAACGGATGCAATGCTGTTTCGATAATGTATCATGATTATTTCGCATTCTTCTTTACCTTCATATAAACACTTCCAATCTTAATTAATTCTCCATAGTTTTTGCTAATGCAGCAAGTTTGCTTAATGTTTTCCAATTACGAACAGTTGTCGAAACATTCAGTTTATATAGATTATTAGCAAGCTTTGAATTTCGGATACTATGATGGAATAAAAGATATATATCTCTCCCTGCAATATGATATTTATCACTTTCACTTCTATAAACATCTATGTACTCAAGATTTTCTTTTAAAGGATTATGTGTCAATAATGCAACATACAGGCTCTCTACTTCGGATAAGGTCTCTGCTTCTGTTACTTCATCCTTCGAGAATGGGCAATTCGAAATAATCCGTTCTAACTCCATAGACGTCCTCAAAATTACTTTTACAGGAATCCTAAAGACTGCTTCAATCTCATGTTCAATTTTATTGCACAAAGATTCCTCTGATTCATTCGATTTGAATAGAACATTTCCGCTTTGAATATATGTTTTCACTTCACAAAGACCAATTGATTCAAATACTCGTTTTAAATCTGCCATCTTGATTATATTTTTTTCGCCTACGTTAATGCCTCTTAACAATGCTATATAAACAGTCATGTTGTAAACCCTCCTTAACGATTTCTTTAATTTAGATTTCAGACTATTTATTTATAAATTTAATTGTATCGTCAATAATTCTATTAGTTTCTTCACCTTCATTGAATACTTCAAAACCGTGTTCACCTTTTGAATGTAATACAAACTCAACTTCACATCCTAAATTTCTTACTTCTTCAATAAAATTATCGTTACAATCAGAAGAATAAACATCATCTAAAGATCCCATTGCAATTAAAAATTTTGGCAGACAGGATTTGTTAATCATATCTATTATACTTGAATCTAGTTTTCCGTAATAAGCAATGATCTTATTAATAAAACCAGTATTTATTTCCATAATATTTTTAACACCTATTTCTACGCCTGAAGAAAAAGCAAAAATATTTAAGTTGTTGACATTTAATTTCAAATCATTTGAATTATCGAGAAGAAAATAAATAAGATCTTTTATATCACCCGGACATTCTTCAGGTCTCCAATTAAATACAACTGTATTAAACCCAGATGCTGCCAGCACTTTTCCCCATGATTGAAAAAGTTTTATATCCTTAATATCTTCCATTGTTGAACTGCCGTGTACTACAACAACAGTAGGAATACTCGACACATCAGTATTATTCGAGTAATAAACATCCAACTTCAATAACTTTTCATCACTAACTTTATAAACAACATCTTGTCTTATTTCTACTGAATCCATATTTGGATGCTTATACACTAAATCCATACTCTTATTCCCCCATTTTAATATTCAATGTTATATTCTACTTGTATACTCTAACCCCATCTAGTGTTACCCAAAGAGTTTTATGTTCCGATAAAGAAGCAAACTCAAATTTAAACAAGAATACTTCTTTCTCATTTAGCAATATTGCACGACTTTCTTGTTGAGCCAATACTGGAATGATACCACTACTATATTTAAATACTTACAATAAAAGCAACAGAAATTAACAACCAAATCATTGCAAAGATTATTAAGAAATTACCTAGACACATAGAATACTTTTTTCTGTTTTCCGGAGTATCTTCTGCAATTTTTTTGACTTTGAAGCCAACTCTCGCATATAATCCATCATCTTTTGAGCCAAACGGATTGATAAACATACAAGAAAAATCAAATTTTCGCATGAGTAATCCAACGCCTAAAAGTACAATGGCAAAGAAGCCACAAAAGATAATCAACACCGCTTTCATGTTAGGGCTAATATTAAGGCTCATATCTGACCTCCTTAAATTTATCTTCCCTGCAGAATTTATTTGTAATCTCTTTTACTTTTCAGTTTAGCACAATAGCCTGCATAATACACGGTTATCATTAATATGAATGACAAAATATGAAAATACCACCCTTTATAACTTGACGTAAAAAAGAAAATAATTCTGCCTAATATTGTAGTAATGCCAATTGGAGCTA
>NZ_JBCFAS010000005.1:114551-243821 GCF_038562225.1 Sedimentibacter sp. | reverse complement strand
CACCCGTTCCCATCCCGAACACGGAAGTTAAGCTCTTTAGCGCTGATGATACTTGGCGGGAAACTGCCTGGGAAAGTAGGACGTCGCCGGGTTAGGTCAACCGCAACGAATTCCCGAATTTATGTGAGCGATAGCGAACTGATAAATTGGAGAATGAGACTGCGCTACATATGGATTGAAAAATCCAGGGTTGTTCCGAGGTAGCTCAATGGTGGAGCAACCGGCTGTTAACCGGTAGGTCGTGGGTTCGAGCCCCACCCTCGGAGCCATTATAGCATGATAATAGGGCCACTTAATGGCAGTAAGATCATCGTCGCGGGATAGAGCAGTTGGAAGCTCGTCGGGCTCATAACCCGGAGGCCGTTGGTTCGAATCCAGCTCCCGCTACCAAAAAAATTAAGGCCCTATGGTCAAGCGGTTAAGACACCGCCCTTTCACGGCGATAACCCGGGTTCGAATCCCGGTAGGGTCACCATTTTAATTAAGAATTCATGGGAGCTTAGCTCAGTTGGGAGAGCATCTGCCTTACAAGCAGGGGGTCATAGGTTCGAGCCCTATAGTTCCCACCATAATACAATTAAAAATTAAGATTGCGGCCTGGTAGTTCAGTTGGTTAGAATGCCAGCCTGTCACGCTGGAGGTCGAGGGTTCGAGCCCCTTCCAGGTCGCCACATGCTGGTGTAGCTCAATCGGTAGAGCAACTGACTTGTAATCAGTAGGTTAGGGGTTCAAGTCCTCCCACCAGCTCCAATTTTGAAATTAAACTTATGTTATAAATAAGGAAGAGTTCCCGAGTGGCTAAAGGGGACGGACTGTAAATCCGTTGGCACCGCCTTCATTGGTTCGAATCCAATCTCTTCCACCAATTTTGCGGAAGTGGCTCAGTGGTAGAGCATCGCCTTGCCAAGGCGAGGGTCGCGAGTTCGAATCTCGTCTTCCGCTCCAATTAAACATTACTTCATTATGCGGGTGTAGCTCAATGGTAGAGCCCCAGCCTTCCAAGCTGGTCGCGAGGGTCCGATTCCCTTCACCCGCTCCAAATTATATTATGGTGGATATGGCCTAGTTGGTTAGGGCGCCAGATTGTGGCTCTGGAGGTCGTGGGTTCGACTCCCACTATTCACCCCATTTTAATTTAACATGGCGCTATAGCCAAGTGGTAAGGCAAAGGTCTGCAACACCTTGATTCTCCAGTTCAAATCTGGATGGCGCCTCCAAAATTCCGCACCGTTAGCTCAGTTGGATAGAGTGTTCGGCTACGAACCGGAAGGTCGTGGGTTCGAATCCCTCACGGTGCACCAATAGCAACACAAGTAAAGACTCATCATAGTGGGTCTTTTTTATTTTAAACGATAGAAGCAGGTCAGGCTTTAAATATCCTGTACTCTATTACTATTTAGAAATTGACTATGACAATATAAGTATATATAATACTATAATAATGCTGTTGTATTCTCCTTAAGCATGAATAACAGATTAACATAGAAAGTGTATCAATAAATTAATTTTAGATATTTTCAAGATGTATTCACCCTGTTTTGAAATTATTTATTAAATTACTATAAGGAGTAATGTATGATTGATGGAAAATTAAAAAAACAACCGCCATCCATTGATGAATGGCTCAAGGAAGCAAAAAAAGATCCGACATCTTTACAGGAAGGGATGTTTTTAGTTCATAATGGCGTTGTGCGCCAAACCCCCAAGGTTAAGGTGCGTGAGGGTATTGATGACGGCTCCTTGGTAAAAGGTATGGAATTTGCATATGATGCTGCTAAGGTTGAAGCAGCCGTAGCTGAAACCTATAAGATGAATGGAATTTTTTGTGTTAAAGTTTGGCTGAATGAAGGGCATCTTCAGCTGGGTGATGACATAATGTATGTGCTTATAGGAGGCGACATCAGACCACATGTTGTTGATGCTCTGCAATTTCTGGTAGGAAAGATCAAAAGCGAATGTGTTACTGAAGTCGAAAATAAATAGAACACAGGAGAATGAAGTCGTCTTGTTGTAAATAAACTTTTTTATTTAATAAGATTAGACATTATATTATAGGGTAAAAATAACTTATGATAAAATATCAAACATGCAACATATTTTTCTGGTGAAAGGAGCGGATAATTTATGAAACCGCTAAATATCGCTTGTTCAAGAACAGCTATGGCTTATGTACTGTCAGGCAGAGATATCATATTAGTTGAAGAGACAGATTTTACGGATATTGCAGCAGTTGTATTGATGGATTTGGATTTAGATCTAAAATGGATTCAAAAGGTTAAAAATACAAATTTCGGTATTCCGATTATTATTATTGCAAGAAAAGATGATAAAATAAAACCAAACTTGCTGGAAAAGGGATATACAATACTTGATGGAACTATAGAAAATTTAGAAAAGAACAGCTATAAGATTGAAAAAATTGCCAGTGATTATCAGGAAAAAGTATTGCCGCCTTTCTTCAGGTCATTAGCTAATTATATGGAAATGCACAATGTAAAGTTTAATTGTCCCGGACATCAGGGAGGGCAATATTTCAAGAAACATCCTACGGGCAGGTACCTGTATGATTTCTATGGTGAGAATATTTTTCTTACTGACATCTGCAATGCGGACGTTGCACTGGGAGATCTGTTGATTCACGAAGGACCTCCTGCAGATGCTCAGATTAATGCCGCAAGAATTTACAATGCAAATAAGACATATTTTGTAATGAACGGTACAAGCACAGCCAATACAATCACCATCAATGCATTGGTTGCACCTGGGGACCTTGTGCTTTTTGACAGAAACAATCATAAGTCTGTATACACAGCGGCTTTGATGCAGGCAGGCGGCAACGCGGTATTCCTGGAAACGGCACGTAATCCATTTGGATTTATCGGAGGAATAGACGAACATTGTTTTAATGAAGAATATTTAAGAGATAAGATAAGAAAGACTGACCCGGATAAAGCTGATGCTGAAAGGCCGTTCCGTCTTGCTGTAATCCAATTGGGAACATATGACGGAACAATATACAATGCAAGACAGGTTGTGGATAAGATCGGAAAGCTTTGCGACTATATCCTCTTTGATTCTGCATGGGTTGGATATGAGCAATTTATTCCTATGATGAGAGACTGTTCACCGCTATTGTTAGAGCTTAATGCGAATGATCCCGGAATTTTTGTTACACAATCTGTTCACAAACAACAAGCAGGCTTTTCTCAGGCTTCATATATTCATAAAAAAGATAATCACATCAGAAACCAAAAGAGATACATCGATCATAAACGATTTAACAATTCATTCAGAACATATGCAAGCACAAGTCCTTTCTATCCGCTGTTTGCATCTTTGGATGTCAATGCAAGAATGCAGGATGGAGAAGCAGGCAGGCACTTATGGGCTGAATGTGTTAAAACAGGCGTTGATGCAAGAAAAGAAATCATTAAGAGATGTAAGCTTCTAAAACCGTTTATACCTCCTGTTGTAAGGGGTAAGAACTGGGAAGAATATGATACTGAGGAAATAGCAAATTCAATTGAATTTTTTGAATTCAAGCCCGGTGAGAAATGGCACTCTTTTGAGGGCTATGGGGAAAAGCAATATTTTGTTGATCCTAATAAATTCATGCTCACAACTCCTGGCATCAATGCTGAAACCGGGGAATATGAGGAATTTGGAATACCTGCTGTCATACTTGCAAATTACTTGAGAGAGAGCATGATAATTCCTGAAAAGAATGACTTCAATTCAATATTGTTCCTGATGACACCTGCAGAAACCCGCGAGAAAATGGAAATACTTGTTACGCAATTAGAAGATTTCGAAAAAATCATCAGAGAAGATGTACCTATCAGCGAGGTGCTTCCGGAGCTTTACAGGAAACATGAAGAACGCTACAAGGATTATACAATAAGACAATTATGTCAGGAAATGCATGACTTCTACAGAAGCAAGGATGCAAAGGTGTGTCAAAAACAATTGTTCAGAGCAGATTATTTCCCAGAACGCGCAATAACTCCATGGGAAGCTGATAATGAACTTACAAGGAACAATGCCAAATTGGTAAAACTTGATGATATCCTCGGTGAAATAGCATTGGAAGGTGCTTTGCCTTATCCTCCAGGAATTTTCTGCGTAGTTCCCGGAGAAAGATGGAATGAAGTTGCCCAAAAGTATTTTCTCATACTTGAAGAGCTCATTAACAAATTTCCTGGATTTGCGCCTGAAATTCAAGGCGTTTATCTGGAAAAGGAAAATGGATATATTAGAGGATATGGGTATGTATTAGATAGAAAAAAAGCTCAAGAGTAAATTGAAGAATTTTAATAGCTCCGAAATTGTCGGAGCTATTTTTTTGCATAAAGAAAAGTGTAATCAATAAAATAATTATTGTAATTTGGAAAAATAAGTATAGAATTATTGTACAACTATGTAGGGCAAGATAACAATACAGATAAATGGGAGGAAGTATGAGTTACATATTTCAAATTGTAGAAACCGAAAAACAACCTGTTCTGTCAGTAAAGACAACGACATCTGTAAGAAACCTGCCTAATCTTGTAGGCACAGTCTATGGTTCTATTGTAAACTATATTGTTGAATGCGGCCAGGAGCCGTTGGGGCCTGCTTTCATTGCTTATTACAACATGGATATGGAAAATCTTATTGTGGAAATCGGATTTCCTGTTGGAAAGGAGATTGAAGGAAAAGGAGACATAACTCTAAGAGATATTCCTGCCGGTAAAAAAGCAACAGGCTTTCACAAGGGAGCTTATAGTGAAATGAGTCCTCTTTATGAAAAATTGACAAAATGGATAAGCCAGAAGGGGTATGAACCCACCGGTGTGGTCTATGAATACTACTATAATTCTCCGCAGGAAATACCGGAAAGCGAGCTTCTTACAAAGGTAGAGTTTCTGCTTAAATAATGTCTGCAGATTTCATACCAACTAGGTTTGAGTGGTGGTAATATGAGCGAAATGAAAAAAGAATTGATTGCACCATGCGGCATGAACTGCAGACTATGCATCGGATATCAAAGAGAAAAAAACAAGTGCGCAGGATGTCGCAATGAAATTGACATAAAATATGTAACGAAGGGCAGTATAAGCTGTATTATTAAAAATTGCCCTGAAATAAAAAACAGCCAGTCAGGATTCTGCTTTGAATGTGAAAAGATACCCTGCAGAAGGCTTAAACAGTTAGACAAGAGATATAAAACAAAATATCATATGAGCATGCTTGAAAACCTTAATTACATAAAGGAACATGGCATTGATAAATTCCTTGCCAATGAGGAATTGAGGTGGAAGTGTCCTAACTGCGGAAATATAGTATCCGTACATAGGACAACATGTCTTGAATGCAATGAACAAGTTAAATAAATTCATGAATAAGAATATATCAAAAAAGATTGTGTTAACACACAGTCTTTTTTTTAGCAATATTTTAAAAGCATAAACTGAATTTTACTATACAACATGTGAATTTTGTTAATTGTGAAAATATTGGTAAAGTGCTATAATTCAAAAAATGATTAATCATATGCAGCTGTAGAAAAAATTAATAGTTACAGAAAGGGCGAATGTTATGAAAATAAACAGAAACTATGTAATTGTTCTTTTGATTTTATGTACAATAGGGCTGATTGCATGTTCTCCGAAGGTTGAAACTTCAGTGCCTCAAAAGGAGGAAACCTACACAGCCAAAGCTGCTGGTTTTGCTGGAGATGTTGAAGTCAGTTTAATAATAAAAGATGGTAAATTAGTATCAGTAAAAGCAACAGGAGAAAAAGAAACACCTGATCTCGGTGGTAAGGCATTGGAAATATTAGCAGCAAATATGCTGGCTGAAAATTCTATTGATGTTGATGTGATGTCCGGAGCTACTATGACATCAAATGCTGTTCTTGAAGCTGCAAAACTGGCTTTGAGTGAATCAAAAATCACACTTCAAAAGATAGAATCTGCCAATGAAGCTTTTAGTTTTACTCCGGGAACATATACAGGAGAAGCATATGGAAAGTGGGATAAAGATAGCAAGGAAGGATACAGATTCGGTTCTCCAAATCCCATAACACCAATGTTAGCAACTGTCACTGTTGAAAAAGACAAGATTGTTTCAATCAACATAACCAATATTTCTGAAACACCTGGTTTTTATGAACCAGTATTGGAAAATATGGTGCCTGAAATAATTAAATATCAAACTCTAGGAGTTGATACAATAAGTGGCTGCACCATGACGAGCAAGGGAGTCATTCAGGCGGTGGAGCAAGCACTTGTTAAGGCAGGTGGTGATCCTGTTAAGCTATACAGCAAAGTCGAAGCAAGTAATGAAGTTGAAGAGTATCATACTGATGTTGTAGTAATCGGCGGCGGCGGCAGCGGTTCTGTTGCAGCGTTGGCGGCGTCAGAAGCAGGCGCTGGAGTAATAGTTCTGGAAAAGACCGGGAAAGTAGGCGGTATGAGTGTACTAACCACAGGTTTTATTGCCCCTGAAAGCCAGGTGCAGCAAGAGAACGGTTCAACTGTAACATCAAAGGATTTATTTGATGAGTTTACAAACTATAATTATGGGACAGCCAACAATCTTCTTGTCAAAACAATCTTAGATAAAGCAGGAAGTACTGCTGATTGGTTAATAGAACATGGATATAAAGTTAAACCCAGTGCTAATGGAATTACGGTTGATACAGGAAAAGGTCAGGAAAAAGTAGATAATTTATATAAAAACTACATTACAAAATCCAGTGCTAATAAACTGTTGCCGCAGACTAGAGCAGATGAGCTCTTGTTCGATGAGAACAATAAAGTGGTTGGAGTACATGCAATAAAAAAAGACGGCACAGAAGTGAATGTTTATGCCGACGCGGTAATTATCGCTACAGGCGGATTTGGCGGCAACAAAGAGATGCTTAAAAAATATACAGGTTCTGACAGGTATTGGCTATCCGGTCTTGAAGCATCAAGTGGAGACGGAATCAATCTGGCACTTTCTGCCGGAGCGGACTTATCTCCTGAGCTGTTCCCTCATATAACAGAATTTGCTGCAAATGCAGATGTCGACTTTAATGATTACTATTTTAAATATTTGAACTATGCAGGTTTATTACAATTGAATTCATCAGGTCATCGGTTTATGAATGAAGAGTGGTGTATAACACAGCCATTGGCAAAAGGAGCTTCATCAATTCGAACAGTAGGTTCATTTTGGGTTGTGTTTGACCAAAACACATATGATACAATTAAAGAAAAAGGGTTATCGGGTCTATTCACGTCTGAAGAAACTGAATTTCTAAAAAATGAACATAACTGGCGACCACGAGCCCTTGATCCGTTTGGAGATTTGATGGAAATTGAAATGAATCGTGCTAAGGAGGCTGGAGCAGCATACAGCGCTGACACACTGGAGGATTTAGGAAAGGAAGCAGGATTTACAGTAGATGAATACATGGAAGAAATGAAAAGATATCAGGCCTTTATCGAAAAAGGCATTGACGAAGATTTCAATAAAAATTCGATGTTCCTAACCCCTATTGACAAAAGCCCGTTCTATGCTGTGAGAATGGAACCAGCTATATTTGGAACTCTCGGCGGCGTGCGCGTCGATGAAAAAATGCGTGTATTAAACGAAGATTTAAAACCAATAGCAGGTTTATATGCAGCCGGACAGGATGCAGGAGGCATGTATGGATATCCATATTATGAAACACCGGGAACAACTCAGGGATATGCATATAATTCCGGAAGAATCGCAGGAGAGCATGCAGCTGAATTCATTAAATAATTAAACAATAAGCAAGATAAAGGAAAGTTCTGTTGCATGAACTTTCTTTTGCTTGTATAATGAAGTGAGGTGATTTAATGAGCATTATTTTATCAGAAGACACTTATGAAGCCATTGTTTCTTATGCAAGAAGCAATATGCTAAATCTTATAGCAACCGGTTCTCCGGCAACTTCAGTTTTTCGGGGCCAGGAAAGGACAGGTATTAAAATTACTGGTAATCCTGCTCATTTTTGCTTATTTGCCTCTGGTTATGATGAAGAATATTTATATTCTATTGGTAAAGATAAAAATGATAATGTGTCTATTTTTAATAATATATGCAAAGATCTAAAAGCACTTCAAAATAACTCTGATTATTTATTTGAGCCATTTTATCACAATGGAACAAAACAGCCTATTATTCTAATAAATTTGCCTGATAAGGAAACTGAAGAATTCAGAAAAAAATTGCTTTATGATATTCATAAAATTATTGAAGAAGCTTATAAATGTAATCTGCAGGATTTATTTGAAGATAATTTTGTCTCAGCTGTCACTGCTGACTTTTATGACTTTGGTATAAAAGTTAGAAGGGATTTTGATTTAGCTGTCAAATTTGTTAATGATTACCGATTTTTTCTTAAACAATTCAAGGTCATAGATGAAAAAATAAGATTAGTTCCGCTTAAAAATATTGATGAAGCATCCATTGCTATGCAGGTCTCAATATCCAAAGAAGCGGTAAATAACGGCAAACCTGAATCAATTGAGACCACATTGCATCATCTTTTTACCGATATGATTAAGCCCACCATGTCAAAACAGTCTTGCTTGTTTGCTATGAAATTGCTAAATGAAACGATCAAACATTTTCAATCAATATTTGGCAATAACCTTAGTGAATTAAGAATGGAGGACTATGCATCTGTAGAGGAACTTCAACAGGAATACCTTAAGTTATTTGTAATGATTAATGGCAAAATAGAACGGATGAAAAATAGTTTAGACAAGGAAATTGGTGAGACGATACATTATGTTGAGAAACATTATAAGGAGCAGCTTAATCTTGCAGATATTGCAAAATATATAGGATTTAATAAAAATTATCTGTGTACAAAATTTAAGAAAGAGACGGGTGTAACTATTCATCAATACATTGTTGAAGTTCGTATGGATCACGCTAGAAAACTGCTGGAAAACAGCAAAGAACCTGTCGATTCGGTGGCATATAAATCTGGATTTGAAAATGCTCTATACTTCAGAAGTATATTTAAAAAACACAATGGTTTGACTCCGACGGAATATCGCGAATACTACAGGATGACCATCAATAATACTAAGGTTGACGTTCTTTCTGATTTGAAGTATTGTTAATCATAAACAAACTATATTTTTTGTCGATATAATCTATATATGACTTAAGAAAAAGTAATCAACTAAGGTTATATCTTGGAGGGAAAATGAAAAAGGAATATCTAGAGGTACTTGGAAATTTGATTGGTATATTTCAAAATTTAGTGACAGCAGATTTTAATATTGCTGTAAGCGACACAGAAAAGATTGTAGCAGCAAGTCCCGGAAAAACAATAAATTTAAATCTTCATAATGGTGAAATTCTTAAGGAAGGTTCAGTGGCTATGGAAGCCATAATTTCTGGGAATCCGGTTATAAGACAGGTTCCTCGTGAAGTTTACGGAGTTCCATACATGGGCAGGGCGATACCCTTATTAGATGATAATGAAGTTATCGGCTGTATCATAGTTGCTGAATCATTAGATGCAAAAGAAAAACTGATAGATATGGCTCAAAATTTATCAACAACAATAGAACAGATAACTGCAGCAATGGAAGAAAATGCAGCAGGATTAGAAAAGGTAGCCAGCTTAAGCCATCAAATGGAACAGGTTTCAGAGGTTAATCTGCAATCTGTCAATGAAACGGATAAGATTGTTGATTCTGTTTATAACATAGCAAGACAATCCAAGCTTTTAGGTTTTAACGCTTCAATAGAAGCAGCACATGCAGGAAATGCAGGACGAGGATTCACTGTTGTTGCTTCTGAAATAAGTCAATTAGCTGAGAACAGTACTAACTCTACAAAAAAGATAACAGATATATTAGAAAAATTGAAAACAGAAAATGGTAAGGTAAACAAGACAAGCCAGGAATTATCCTTGATATTAACCCAAATAGCAGCCGCTACCGAGGAAGTCAGCGCAGCAACTCAATCATTGACACATATGTCATCAGAATTGGTAGATATGGCTGAAAATTTAATATAAGAATAGACAGTAGGGATATTAGGGGACTGCTCTTTATGATTGACAGTATTTATCAATCGCTAAGAACTGTCCCCTCTGACATGTCAGTCAATAAAGTAGCCGATGGAATTGAAGATGTCAGCTAAACCTTTCATGTTTAATATTCTGATTTCCTTGTATTGCTGGGAAATAAGATTTTTTTCTGCAAAGCTCTTCAATAACCTCGTTACAGAAACCCTGTTCATGCCAGTCAATAAAGCAATCTGTTCATGCGTATATTGAACCACATCACTGCTGCTGTTGGCATACAGAAAATAAGCAAGCTTTTCATTGTTTTTCATAAAGCGATTGCAGCATATGTAATTTGATAGCACGATTATTTTGTTGATAAAGAACTCCATCAGGTTCAGGATTGATACTTTGTTTTTTATGCATTTTTCCAAAAATAAACTTGCGTCTATGGAGTATAGGTGAACATCCGTTACGGAATCTACGCTGATCTTGCGTTTCTGAATACTGGACAGCGATTCACTGCCGATAAGCTGATTTTCATCTACGTAAAAGAGTGTTATTTCATCACCGCATTCATTGAGACAGTAAGTTCTTACACGCCCTTTTATAATATAGTATATCTTATCAGTAGAATCACCCTTTTGGAAGATTATTTCACCTGGAGAGTACTTGTGAGCCTGTCCGTATAGCTTGAATATTTCAGCAACATTTAGTTCTATGTTTGTATTTTCCTGTATCATGCAACACTCCATTTATAATAGTAATTTTGTAAATGTAACTTATGCTACAATTTATTATTGAAATTTATATTATTATATCACAAAGTAGTAAAAAACGTTTACATATTTTTGAAAAATTCAACATTTTTACATGAATGACTATTATTTAAAGAGGTGAATAAATCTTATGAGTAAAACTATGAAATGCATCGTCAAAGCCAGTGCAGGTCCTGGAAACCTGGAACTGTGGGAGAAGCCGGTTCCGGCACCTAAAGATGGAGAGGTTCTCGTAAAGGTACACTTAACTGCTATTTGCGGAACAGACATTCACATTAAGGATTGGGAAGAATTTGCCCAAAAACGTATGTCTCCCCCAACTACCATCGGTCATGAATTCTGCGGTGAGATTATTGAGGTTGGACCTGGTGTAAGTAAAGAAAGAATCGGACAATTAGTGTCAGCCGAAAGTCACATAGCATGTCACAAATGTTCCTTATGTCTGGATGAGAAAGAGAATCTTTGCGTCAATACAAAGGCCATAGGTGTTCATGTAGATGGCTGCTTTGCCGAGTATGTGACAATACCTTCAGAAAATGCATATATCTGCAATCCTGCTGTTTCAGAGGAGAACAATGCAATGCTTGAGCCTCTTGGCGTTGCTGTACATGCTGCGACGAAAGTTGAACTGGGAGGCAAGATTGTGGCAATAACAGGCTGCGGTCCCATAGGTCTTATGGCTGCTACGGTTGCCAAGAAACTTGGTGCTGCAAAAGTTATATGTGTGGAACCTAACAGTTACCGTGCTGAAGCAGCATACAAGATGGGGGCAGATCTGGTTATAGATCCAATAAACTGCGACATCGTAGATGAAATGCGAAAGGAGTCTGAAGGCCTTGGACCGGATGTGGTGCTGGAATTCTCAGGCAACGTAGGAGGAATCCAGGCGGCGACAAAATATATTCGTGCCGGCGGTTCTATAGTGGTGGGAGGATTGCCTAACCGTGAAGTTCCTCTAAATTTTACAGAAACATTTTATCGTGGAGTTAATCTGATCGGAATAAGCGGACGTGAAATGTATCATACCTGGAAAGTTATGAAAGGACTGCTTGACTCAGGCATGGACGTATCCGGCTGCGTAAGCCATATCCTGCCTATGGAAGAGTTTGATAAGGCATTTGAACTTTTGGCATCGGGACAGGCACTGAAAATTTTGCTTAGGCCTTAAGATTTATTTACATAAGAATCATTCAGGTCATTAAAAAAGAAAAGTTGTTTAAAAAATTTAATAAGAAATATAAAGGAGGAACACAATGGCTTATTCAAAGGATTTTTTAACTGAGCTCTATAAAGAATTAGTGAAATTAAGATTGTTTGAAGAAAAGTTAGTAGAGATTTACGCTCTGGGAAAAGTTCCCGGACATATTCACAGCGGAGTAGGTCAGGAGGCTACATTCGTAGGAACCCTGGCAACAAGAAAACAAGGAGACTATTACAAGATTTCTCACAGACCTGTTGGTACAGCAAACATTGTTGGAGTTCCATTAAATACGGTATTCTCTGAAATTATGGGTAAGAGAGACGGTAATTCAGGCGGAAGAGGCGGAGTAAACCATGTGGCTTTACTGAGCAAGGGAATGCTTGGCTTTTCCGGAACTCTAGGCAGTGACATGGCTGTAGGAGTTGGCGCAGGCCTTACTATAAGAAAAAATAAAACTGACAATATGGTATACGTATTTTTCGGAGACGGAACTGCAAACAGAGGCGCTGTTTATGAAGCAATCAATCTTGCTTCTGTGTGGAAACTTCCGGTGCTCTTTATTTGCGAAAACAATCAGTTTGCCATTTCCACTCACGTTTCAGAAGCTTCACCAGTTAAAAATCCGGGAGCAGACAGAGCTGCCGCATATGGAATACCTTCAAAAATAGTAGACGGCACAGATGTGCTCGATGTATATGAAGGTGCCAGGGAACTTGAAGAATACGTAAGAAGCGGAAACGGTCCTGCCATACTTGAAGCAAAATCATACAGATGGAGAGGCCATTTTGAAGGTGACCAGATGAAATATCGCGATGCAGCCATCACTGAAGAATGGATGAAAAAAGACTGCGTTGAAAAACTGGAAAAGTATCTTTTGGAAAACAATTTAATCACAGAAGATGAAATCACTAAAGTTCGTGAAGACATAAATGCTGAACTGGATAAAGCCATTGAATTTGCGGAGGCAAGCCCTGCTACGCCTGCGGAAGAAATTTACGAATATTTGTATGTTAAATAATGAGGAGGAATTAATATGCTGGTAACTTACGGACAGGCAATTGGCGATGCCATAAAAGAAGAAATGCGTAAAGATGATAATGTAATTTTATATGGCGAAGATGTTGCACAAATGGGAAATATTTTTGGTATAACAAAAGGTATCCTTGAGGAATTCGGGTCTGACAGAGTAAAAAACACACCTATTGTTGAAACTGCCATAATCGGAAGTGCCATCGGAGCTGCCGTTACAGGACTCAGACCATGCGTTGAACTTATGTATGCAGACTTTTCACTGGTTGCATTCAACGAGCTGTTCCATTGCGTAGGCAAATGGAGATACATGCATGGACCTGAATTTAAACTTCCGCTGGTTGTAAGAAGTGCAATGGGTTCTTCCTTTGGTGCAGGAGCAGAACATTCAAACTGCCTTGAAAGCTTGTACATGCATGCCACCGGACTTACAGTTGTGAGCCCTTCATGCGCTTATGATGCAAAGGGACTTCTTAAAACTGCCATTCGTTCAGATGACCCTGTACTTTTCTTTGAGCATAAACAGCTTTATCAGACAAAAGAAAATATTCCGGATGAAGAGTACACAATTCCTTTTGGTGTTGCAGATATTAAAAGAGAAGGAACAGATGTAACTGTAATCGCTGTGGGCCTCATGGTGAAGAAAACGCTTGAAGCAGCTGAAATCCTTGCACAGAAGGGTATCAGCATTGAGGTTATCGACCCGAGAACTCTTGTTCCTTTTGACAAGAAGACTGTTTTCGAGTCTTTGAGAAAGACACACAGGGCTGTTGTTGTTGAAGAAAGCAACAAGACTGCCGGCATAGGTGCCGAGCTGGCTGCCATGCTTCAGGAAGAAATGTATGATGAGCTGGATGGACCAATTGTAAGGGTTGCTGCACTGGATGTTCCTCTGCCGTACAATATCGGTCTGGAAAAATATTGTATTCCTGATGCTCAAAAAATAGTATCTGCTGTGGAAAGTTTGTTTTAGATGAAGATGAATCCAAAAAAGGAGGAAAGTTAACGCTTCAATCGTTAACAACAAAAAATATGAGTGTAGAATTACTAATGCCCAGAGCAGGTTTAACTATGGTTGAAGGCACCATAGTGCAGTGGAAAGCTGAAGAGGGCGCCTTGGTTAAAAAGGGTGACTCAATTCTTGAAATAGAAAATGAGAAGACAACTATGGATTTTGAGTGTACTGCAGACGGCTATTTGCACATTGTAGCCAAACCCGGCGAAGTGGTTGCAGTAGGCAACGTGACAGCTGTTGTTGCTGAAACATTGGAAGAATACAACAGCCTTGCAAAGATTCCAGGAAATGGTTTTGCTGCAGGTGAGGCAAGCATCGTGCCGGCGGCAGGCCAAAACCGTAAAGCAGAAACGGAAGTTCATTCACCGTCTGTAACAAGCAGCGGACACGTGAAGGCAACAGGGCTTGCCAAGAAGCTTGCTGCTTCAGCCGGAATTGATATAAAAAATGTAAAAGGAACAGGACCTAACGGACGAATTGTTGCCAAGGACATTGATGATTACGTTAACAGCATGGCAGCTGCAAAACCTGACGATGCTGATTACGGCAGGACTGCGGAAACAGCCGGTGCTGCGCAGTATGAGCAGTGCGGGGAGCCTCAAGTCATACCATTGACAGGGGTAAGGCGTTCCATAGCAAAAAATATGTATGAAAGCCTTCAGAACATGGCACAGTCATCAGCAGCAGTTGAGGTTGATGTGACAAAGCTGAATGAATTGAGACAAGTACTTTTGGAAAAGAAGGAGTTTATCGGATGCAAGGTTACCATGAACGACATTCTTGCCATGGCTACAGTTAAGATATTAAAAAAACATCCGATTGCCAACGCCACCTTTGACGGCAAAGATATCACCACGTATCCCTATGTGAATCTTTCTGTGGCTGTAGGTGCAGAAAGCGGCCTTCTGGTGCCGGTATTAAAAAATGCCGACAGAATGACGCTGTCGCAGCTGAGCAACAATCTTAAGGATCTTGTGGAAAGAGCCAAAGACGGAAAATTGGTAAACGGCGAGCAGTCAGGCGGAACATTTACAATATCAAATGTCGGCATATTTCCAATCGATATTGCAACTCCAATAATAAATCCGCCGCAGGTTGCCATCATGGGATTCGGACGAAGCGTAAAAAAGATGGTTGTGGTTGATGATGCGCCCTGCATAAGAACTATGATGAATATATTTATTACGTTTGACCACAGGGTGTTTGACGGCCTTGAGGTAGGCAGGATTCTGTATGACATGAAGGAATACATTGAAAACCCTGAGTTGATTACGGTGTAAACATAGTATCATTACGGAATTTGGAGGTTTTTATGAAAAGTGCAAAGGGAAAAATTAAAAACGTGTATGCTGTAAGGCTTGAAGCAGGCGAAGATGTTATTGAAGGCATCACAAAGGTCTGCGACCAGTATGGCATAAAGCACGGAGTCATTGTTTCCGGAATCGGAAGTCTCAGCAGAGCTTCATTTTTTGATCCCACCCCGTTTCCTGATAAGCCCCATGGATATGGATACGGCAATCCAATAGTGATGGAAGGCGGTATCGAATTGATCAGCCTGTCCGGTGTTATCTGCGAAAATGATGAAAAAAACGTCTCTCTTCATATACATGGAACATTTGCCGACGGTGAAGGCAAAGCATACGCCGGACACCTGACCGACAGAAATCACGTTCTTATAACAGTGGAGATAGTCATCGGAGAATTTGAAGATATTTACATGGCCAGAAAACTTGATAAGAAAAGCGGCATGATGCTGTTTTCACCAATACAAATATAATTTTGGGGACGGTTTGAATTAAACAAACCGTCCTTGTTAATTTATTAATTTCTTTGTGGAAAAATGTACTTTAATATTATATAATATAAAAAAGAGTGAAAACTTAAGAAAATTTGGAGGAATATTATGAAGGTGAAAGTCTGTGTAGGTTCAAGCTGTACATTGTTGGGTTCAATGGGAATTTTAGATCAGATAGATGACTTGAAGGACATTATTAGCGAAGATGCAGACAGTTATAACGATGAAGAGTTGGAAGTAGAAGCAATCAAGTGCTTGGGATATTGTAAAGAAACAGCTGAAAAAGTAGCACCTGTAGTAGTTATAGACGATGAAATTATATATAATGCAACGAGCCAGGCTGTAATGGAGAAAATTGTAAACAAGATGAGAAAGTGACAGAACATAATTCTGTATAGGAGGAATTATATGAAAGAAAGCTATGTTAATCTAATCAATATCAGAAGGCAGGTTTTTGCAAAGATTGCAAAGATGGCATATGATGGTACTGATTTACGTGAATTGGAGAAATCATCTTTCGAGATTTTGCCTGGAGAGGTAGCTATATATAGAGACAGTATATTCAGAGAGAGAGCAATAGTAGACGAGCGCTTAAGACTGACAATGGGTTTGGATGTAAGAAAACCAACTGAATACCACCGTGTAACGGACGGAATTTCTGAAGCAGATGTTGATGGAACTCAATTGGTTGAGCCACTGGTAAATATCATCACCTTTGCGTGTGAAGCATGTCCCACTAAAGCATTTTATGTGACGGACAACTGCAGGAAGTGCCTATCCCATCCCTGCACTAACGTTTGTCCCGTGAATGCAGTTTCTATCGGAAAAGACAGAGCAATAATAAATAAGGATAAGTGTATTAAGTGCGGCAGGTGCAAGGAAACATGTCCATACAGCGCAATTGTGAAGTATGAAAGACCATGTGCAGAAGCCTGCGGTGTTAATGCAATAGAAAGTGATTATTTAGGAAGAGCGCAAATCAATGCAGACAGATGCGTATCTTGCGGGAATTGCATTATTCAGTGCCCTTACGGAGCAATTTCTGATAAGTCTCAAATATATCAGCTGGTCAAATCGCTTAAAAGCAACAACCATATGTATGCTATAATAGCTCCGTCATTTTTAGGGCAGTTCGGACCACTGGCGTCTCCCGTACAGGTATTTGAGGGTATAAAACAGCTTGGATTCGAAGATGTGGTGGAGGTAAGTCTGGGAGCTGACATAACAACCTTGCGCGAAGCAAAAGAATTTCTTGAAAGGGTACCTGAAGAAAATCCTTACATGGGTACAAGCTGCTGCAATTCCTGGACGATAATGGTTGAAAAGCTGTTTCCGGACCAGTACCAGTATATTTCTGATTCCGCTTCCCCAATGGTTGAGACTGCAAAGTATATAAAGAGTAAGGATCCGGAGGCAAAAATAACATTTATTGGACCTTGTATTTCTAAGAAATTGGAAGCATTAAGAGAAGATGTAAAGGATTATGTGCATTTCGTAATAACATACGAGGAACTGATGGGTATGTTTGTTGCTAAAGGAATAGAATTGTCGGAAATAGAGGTATCCAAGGAAATTCAGGATGCTTCCACACTGGGACGCGGCTATGCCATAGCAGGAGGAGTAGCTGAGGCAGTAAAAAATACCGCTTTAAAAATAGACCCTTCAAGGGAAATAAATGTAGAAGGTGCCTCTACCCTCCATGAGTGCGTAAAGCTTATGAGGCTGGCAAAGGCAGGAAAAAAGAATGGGTACCTGCTTGAAGGAATGGCATGTTTGGGCGGATGTATCGGCGGACCCGGTACTATTGCTTCACTGAACAGAGTCAAAAAGGCAGTGACAGAGTTTAAAAATCAATCAGCATATAAAACTCCCTTTGAAAATGACATTATTGATGAAAAATTAAAATAAATAAATTAAGTGGGCGGCTGGGCCGCCCGCAATTCTTAATGCAGTGTTATCTTTACTTACTTAAATTCACAGTCTCGCAATATGCCAGCTCTATTCCTTTTTGAAGGTCTTCAAATTCCGTCCACTCTTCAGGACAGTGGCTTCTTCCGCCTCTGCTGGGCACAAAAATCATTCCAACCCTGGTAATATCAGCCATCACCATTGCATCGTGGCCTGCGCCGCTGAGCATCATCTGCTTTTTAAACCCCAGTTCATCACAATACTTTGACAGGTCGCCCACAATCTGCTCATCCATCTTGACAGGCGGAGCGAATAGTTTTTGTACTGTCTGAATTTCGCAAGATGTTTCTTTGTTTAACAGGTTTATAATTTTATCCTTCACCTCATTGATGCATTCAACGTTCCTGGAGCGAATGTCTACAGTGAACGTGACCTTTGACGGCACAATATTTGCAGCGCCTGGTTCAAGCTCGAGTATTCCTATTGTTGCAACAGTGCCTTCGCCTGCTTCAAGGGCAAATTTGCTCACATTTGCAATAACAGGCGCAGCAGCATCAAGAGCGTTTTTCCTCATGGTCATTGGAGTGGTGCCGGCATGGTCAGGTCTTCCGATTACCGTAACCTCGATTTCTTCTATACCAACTATGTACTCCACGATTCCCACATCCGCTTTTGTGTTTTCGAGTATGGGACCCTGTTCAATGTGAAGCTCAAGAAAAGCCTTCACAGTTTCTTTTTTCCTTGTTGCCTGTTCTATTTTATCAGGGTCAAACCCGAAATCTTTCATTGCTTCTGCAATTGTTATTCCGTCATTGTCAACATATTTGTCCAGTGTTTGTCTCGTAACCTTGCCGGTCATGGCTCTGCTGGCAAATAAACCTCCTCTGAATCTGCTTCCTTCTTCCTCTATCATGGCAATGAACTCTACGGGATACTTAGGTTTAATGTTGTTTTCTTTGAAGACTCTTGCAATTTCAAGAGCGGTAACTACTCCTGCATTTCCGTCGAATATACCTCCGTTTCTGACGGAATCATAGTGAGAACCGATCATGACAGCCGGTCCGCCCTCAATTTCTCCCTGAAGTTTTCCCAAAATTGTGGCCGCACTATCCTCATAAACCAAAAGACCGGCTTCTTTCATCTGCTCTTTGATATATTCTCTGGCACCTCTGTCTTCCTTTGTAAAAGAAAGTCTGGTAAGACCCTTTTCCGGTGTAGAATTAAATTTTGACAACTGTAAAATATCGTTTTTTATTCTTTCCAAATTTGTTTTTATAGCAGTAGCCCCCTTAATAAAAGTAATTTTGCAAAGTCTCTTGAATAATTCATGACTATTACAAGTATTTTAAAATTACTGAATTAAGAAGTCAATTGTTTTTTACCGGAAAGAACCATCCCCTATGTCACCAAGTGTCAAATGGTAATATCTTTGATAACTGTCATATATAGTACTTTGACTTTAGAAATGAAATATGTGAAAATTAATTGATGTGTATAATGCATACATTTATGAGACATCAAAGGAGGACTATAATGATTAAAAGAAAATTATCGTTAATGTTGGCAACAGTTATGATAGCTGCGCTGTCTATACCAAATTTGGCATTTGGTGTTGATTACACCGGACATTGGGCCGAAGAAACCATACAGGAATGGTTTGACAGCGAAATAATCAAAGGATACGAAGATGGTTCATTTAAGCCTGACAACTCTGTTACAAGAGCAGAATTCATGACAATGGTAAACAGTGTCTATGGGTTTGAAGATTTGGCTGAAATTAATTTTTCAGACGCTGCGGCTGAAGACTGGTATTATGTTGAAATTCAAAAAGCTGTAGAAGCAGGATACATCGTTGGTGACAATGATGATACTGTAAGACCTGCAGATGAAATAACAAGACAGGAAGTTGCTGTTGTCATTACAAGATTAAATGAGCTTGAACAAAATGATGATGTTACCATGTTCGATGATAAAGGCGAAATATCAGAGTGGGCTGTGGGATATGTGGGAGCAGTTGCCGAAGCTGAATATATGATTGGGGACGATAAAGGATATTTCAACCCTGGTAATGCTATTACACGAGCAGAGGCTTTGGTAACATTAGACAGATCAATAACATACTGGGTTGAGTATGCTTTTATCAGTGAACTTTCTATTGAAGGTGCAGAATTAGAACAATCATTTGCACCTGGAACAACCACATACAGCGCAATAGCTGCAGATGGTGCAACAGAAGTCACTATTTCAGTGTATGTAAGCGCGGATACTGAAATAAGCTTCACTTCTGACCTGGCTGATTCGGAAATCCAGGTAACTACTGCTTCAGCGATAGAAGGTGGAGTAATCTATACAGCTAAAGCAGCATTATCTGATTCTGAAGATACAGTTATAACCATAACAGCATCTCAGGAAGGTTTAGAGGACGGAATTTATACAATCACAATTAAGAATGAAGCTGCCGAAGAAGTTAATGAAGACCAATTAACAGAAGACGTTAACGAAGAAGATGCTGCATCGGAAGATGTTACAGAAGAAGCTGAAGATATAACAGCAGAAATAACCGAAGAAGCATCAGAATTATAATATTATAGGAGCTTTCGCAAAACTGCGAAGGCTCTTTTATTTTTGACGGTTTTTGTACAATCATCTTAAGAAGAACCATTACGTGTGGTTATATTGTGGAGACAGACAGCATAACAATAGACAGTGGGGTGGTAAAAAGTTAAGCATATGTGTACCTGGTTTATAATTTCGCTGCCGGACATAGTGCTGGATGATTGGCTGAGATTCTGGATTTTTGAGGAAGAAAAACGCATTGCAAATTAATGTGACCAGGTAAAATCTTGCGGCTTAATTACGTTTGTCGTAAATTGTCAAACAGTAATAAAATATCACCCAATTGTTTAAATACAAATTTCAGGGGTATAACGCACTTAAGAATAATATGTGAATTATTTTTAGAATGTTTAGCATATGATTTAAGTGGATAAGTCTGATGTATTTGGTGTACAGCAAAGGAGGCTGGTTGTCCTGGATAATGCAGAGATTCATTCAAAGTTGCTTGGCATATTGAAATCGGTTGATAATATATGCAAAAAAGAAAACATTGCATACATGCTGACACAGGGAACGTTGCTTGGTGCCATCAGGGAAAAGGGTTTCATACCATGGGACATCGAAGATGTTGATATTATGATGCACAGAAAAGACTACAATGTTTTTATAGCTTATTGCAAAAAATACCCGGATGATTTGTTGTTTTTTCCGGGACGTGACGACGATGTTTATGGAATAGTTCCACGACTTAAGTTCAAGCAGAATCCTGAAATATTTGCAGAAATATTTTTGATTGATCGGGTGCCTGAAAATTTAATAAAGCAGTATTTTAAATACTTTATCCTGATTCTTTTGAGAGGCATGTTGAGTTTAAGTTCAAACATACCAACTGACAATACAACCGTAGCAATGAAAACAAAGTATTTTGGGATGTGGTGCCTAAGGCTCCTGGGCAGATTGTTTGATCGTGAAACCAAACAAAATTTCTATACCAAGGCAAGTCAGTATTTCAGTGATAAGGATTGTAGCTGGGTTTTTTTCAGCAATGAAGCTATGCAAAAAATGACTGTGAAACTGGATAAAAATCTTCTGAATGAAACGTTAAGAGTTCCTTTCGAGGACACAGAACTGCTGGTTCCGAAAGAATGGGACAGCATTTTGAAGTTATACTACGGAGACAGCTACATGGTGCCAAAACGCGAAAATTATAAGATGTAGTCAGGTGTATTGTTTAAGGAGAATCATAATGGAAGAATATTTTAAAAAAGTGGTTAAGGAAAGATCACAATACCTGTCTTTCAATAAAATTGATATCTCAGATATCAAACTAGAAACAAGAGCAAGACTGCAGTGTTTTCATTGTAAAAATTACCATAATAAGTGGACTTGCCCTCCGATGATACCGAATTTAGATTATATGAAGCTGTTCATGGAATATGAAAATGCAGCGATAGTCTATTGTAGGATTCCATTCGAAACAGCAGAAGAATTTAATATTATAAGAGTTGAATCAACAAATCTGCTGCACCATGCGTTGCTTGAATTGGAAGAAATACTGTATAAGAACAACAAACCAATGGCTGTATCATTTATAGGAGGGTCATGCAAGTTGTGTAAAGATGGCTGTAATAAGGAAAAATGTCAGCAGCCTGATCTGGCAAGAATTCCTTTGGAAGGTACAGGTGTAAATGTTATACGTCTTATAAAAGAGACTATGAATATAGATTTAGTGTTCCCGCCAGCAGATTATTTATATCGGGTCGGGCTTTTATTGTGGTAATTTCATTTGAATAGAATTAACGGAGGTTTGATATGAAGATAATATTATTGGCAGCAGGGTTGGGAAGCAGATTAAAACCTTTGACTGATAATTGTCCCAAAAGCCTGCTGCATATTTTAGACAATAAATCAGTCATTGAAAGAACCATTGATATGATAAACAGCTGCTGCCAGTGTGAGATTGTAGTTGTAACAGGATATAAAAGGCATAAACTTAATGATGTGCTGTTAAAGTACAGCAATTGTACGTTGGTAAACAATCCTTTCTATCGGGTTACAAACAGTATAGCTTCTTTATGGTTTGCAAAAGACCATTTAAGTGACGATGTAATAATTTTTAATGCCGATGTTATCATAAGCGATAAATTGCTTAAGGTTATACTTGAAACAAAGACTAAAGCCGCAGTATTCTATGATTCCTCAATCGGAATGGAAGCTGATTATAAAGTTGCAGAGCAAAATGGAAAGGTAATCGTAATGAGTGACGAACTCAAGGATTTTTCCGGTGAATATGTGGGCGTTACTAAGTTGAATAAGGAATCAGCTCTTCAATTGAAGAATAAGGTTGAAAGCATGATAGATGATGAGTTGTACTGCGAATGGTATGAAACGGCGCTGGTTGAAATGATTTTTGAAAAAGAATTTTTACTCGAAGCAGTTGATGTAGCCAACCATGAGTGGACTGAAATCGATAACATCAACGATTTAATAAAAGCAAAAGAGATAATAACCAAACTGAAGATATTGAAGAAAATTAAAAATAAAGATTAGTGCTGCAATCAAAGGTGGGTGACACTATGTTTAAGGGTAAGACTTTACTTATAACAGGCGGTACAGGTTCCTTCGGAAATGCCGTATTGACCCGCTTTATAGAAACAGAAATTAAGGAAATACGCGTGTTCTCACGTGATGAAAAGAAACAGGATGACATGAGGCATACGTATAACAATGATAAAATCAAATATTACATAGGAGATGTCCGAGACATTGCAAGCATAAGGAATGCCATGTATGGCGTTGATTATGTATTCAATGCTGCAGCTCTGAAACAAGTGCCATCATGTGAGTTTTTTCCTATGGAAGCCGTTAAAACCAATATTATCGGCACTGACAACGTTCTGACAGCATGTATTGAGGCAGAAGTAAGAAAAGTGATCTGCCTGTCAACAGACAAGGCGGCGTATCCGGTAAATGCCATGGGAACATCAAAGGCCATGATGGAGAAGGTTTTTGTAGCCAAATCAAGAACTGTGGATCCAAACAAAACGCTGATTTGCGGTACAAGGTATGGAAATGTGCTTTGTTCCAGAGGATCTGTGGTGCCGCTGTTTATAGAACAGATAAAGTCAGGTCAGCCTTTAACTGTTACGGAACCTTCAATGACTCGTTTTATTATGAGTTTGGATGAGGCGGTTGAACTTGTGATGTTTGCCTATGAAAATGCAAAAAGCGGAGACATAATGGTGCAGAAGGCGCCGGCAACAACAATCGATGTGTTGGCAAGGGCTGTCATAGAATTATTCAATGCACAGAACGGGATCAGAATAATCGGAATGCGCCACGGAGAAAAAATGTACGAGACGCTTCTGACGAAAGAGGAATGTTCTCATGCCATAGATATGGGGGATTTTTATCGTGTGCCTTCAGATAAACGAGATCTGAATTATGATAAATATTTTATTGAAGGCATGAGGGAACATCATAAGTTTGTTGAATTCAACTCCAATAACACACAACTTCTTTCTGTGGAACAAACGAAGGAAAAACTTATGTCGCTGCAATATATAAGGGATGAACTGGAAAAATGGAGGAACAACCAGTGAAGATATTAGTAACCGGAGCTAACGGTTTTATTGGGAAAAATTTAATTGCCGAACTCAGAAACAGGAACTATAGTGATATTTTAACTGCAGACAGAGATACAATACCTTCACTTCTTGACAAATATACAAAAGAATGTGAGTTTGTATTTCATCTGGCTGGTGTCAACAGACCCGATAATCAGGAAGAGTTCAAGACAGGAAATTACGGATATACTAATGACTTGATGGAATTGTTAGAGAAAAACAACAATAGATCACCAGTCATGATTTCGTCTTCTACCCAGGCAATCCTGGACAATCCATACGGAATAAGCAAAAAAATCTGCGAAGATTCGGCATTTTTACACAGCAGAAAAACAGGAGCAAAGGTATTGATCTACCGCTTTCCGAATGTATTCGGAAAGTGGTGCAGACCAAACTATAACAGCGTGGTTGCTACCTTCTGCCACAACACAGCACATGAACTTCCTGTTACCATAAATGATCCAAACGTTGTGATGACTCTGGTTTATATTGATGATGTCGTTGAGGAACTCATAAATGCAATGAACGGCAAGGAAAACAGGAATGGAGAATTCTGTGAGATTCCTGTAAAACATACTGTTGCATTGGGCAAAATAGCAGAGCTGATAAACTCATTCAAAGAAAGCAGAAGAACCCTCAGCATTCCTGATATGGCAGACGGGTTTGAAAAAAAACTATACAGCACGTATCTTAGCTACCTACCTTCAGACAGGTTCAGTTATCCATTACATATGAATGAAGACAAAAGGGGCTCTTTTACTGAAATATTCAGAACTATAGAACGAGGGCAATTTTCTGTTAATATAGTAAAGCCAGGCATAGCTAAAGGCAACCATTGGCACAACTCGAAAACCGAGAAATTTATTGTTGTCAGCGGCAAGGGACTGATAAGATTCAGAAAGCTGTACACGTCAGAAATAATTGAGTACAGCGTAAGCGGTGACAAGCTGGAAGCAGTGGATATTCCCACTGGATACACGCACAGCATAACTAACGTCGGAGAAACGGATCTGATTACCTTGATGTGGGCAAATGAAGCTTTCAATGCAGATAAGCCGGATACATATTTCCTGGAGGTGTAATATGAAGAAGTTAAAAGTGATGACTGTAGTCGGCACAAGACCGGAAATCATCAGATTATCAGCTGTAATACATAAGCTGGAGGAGTCAGATTCCATTGAACACATACTGGTTCACACAGGACAAAACTATGACTATGAGTTGAATGAAATATTTTTCAAAGACTTTAAATTAAAGAAGCCTGACTATTTTCTCAATGCTGCCAGGGTTTCAGCAGCAGAAACAATAGGCAGCATCCTTTTGAAAATAGACCCTGTTCTGGCTGAAGCAAAGCCGGAGGCTTTTCTGGTGCTTGGGGATACCAACAGCTGTCTTGCAGCCATTGCAGCCAAGAGAAGGCATATTCCCATATTTCACATGGAAGCCGGCAACAGGTGCTTTGACCAAAGGGTACCGGAGGAAACCAACAGAAAAATTGTTGATCATATAGCGGATATTAATCTTACATACAGCGACATATCAAGAGAATACCTTATCAGGGAAGGCTTTCCGGCCGACAGGATCATTAAAACAGGAAGTCCCATGTTTGAGGTGTTGAATTCCAGAATTGACGATATAGAAAAGTCAGATATTATGAATCAACTGGGTTTGGAAAAAGGTAAATATTTCGTCGTTTCATCCCATAGGGAAGAGAATATAAATTCGAACAGGAATTTCTATGACCTGATTGACAGTTTAAATGCGATTGCAGAAAAATACAGCATGCCTATAATCGTAAGCACCCATCCGAGAACCAGAAATATGATTGAGGCCGAAGAAGTTGAGTTTTGTCCGTTTATAAACCTGATAAAGCCGCTTGGTTTCAGCGATTATGTCAATCTGCAGATTAATTCGAAAGCAGTATTGAGTGACAGCGGTACAATCAGCGAAGAATCTTCAATCCTTGGGTTCAAGGCACTAAATATAAGACAGGCCCATGAACGGCCGGAAGCAATGGAGGAAGCTTCTGTCATGATGGTGGGGCTTAGCAGGGAAAGAATAATGCAGGGGCTGGACATTCTGGAGATACAAGAGCAAAGCACCCTAAGACAAGTGGCTGATTACAGTGCTCCAAATGTTTCAGAGAAGGTATTGAGAATTATAATCTCATATACCGATTACGTGAACAGGGTAGTTTGGGGAAAGTGCCCTTAAGCACCAGTAAGTTGTTGTGAAATTTTTATTCGTTGTCATATCTATATACTTCCTAGTCATATTATGGTTATGTGAATTGAAATTGATCATTCTTAGTACTAACAGATCATACTTACCGCTAAGAACGAATTTTTAAGTGCCGGGCTGTTTAATGAATAATTATTAAACTTCACAATATGTTGATATTTTGGCAATGTGGGTGGCTTCAGAATGGCATGAACTGTTTATATCATGGAGGAATACTGAAATGACCGCGAAAACGATGTGCATTAAAGTACATGATATGTTAAGAAATCAAAGGAAATACGTTTTGATGCTCATTGATGCCTGCATAGTTGCGGCATCATACTTCGTTGCGTTTTCGATAAATGGCTTGGAACCATTTAAGCTGGTGATTTTCACCTTTACTGTGTGGATATACACTACAGTCTATATTTCAACATTCTCTATTATGAAAGTTTATAAGAATATGCTTAGGTTTTCCGGTATTGAGGACAGCTGCAGATGTCTGGCCGCCTGTGCTGCAGCCAATGGCTTATTTATGGCAGTGATGTTGCTTTTTCAAATAGATATTCCTATGGACATATATATTGATGCCCTGTTTATATCCAGTCTTTTAGAACTGGCTCTAAGAATCGTATACAGGGCGCTGGTTATCAATAGAAGCAGAAAAAAGGACAAATGCAAGGCCCGCGTCAACACTATGATTATAGGTGCCGGACAGGCGACTGCCGCTCTGCTCAATGAGATTAAATCAAGCAGTTGTAACAGCTATTGCGTAAGATGCATACTGGATGATGATAAAACGAAGATAGGCAGAGATATTAAAAGGGTGCCGATAACGGGCGATACAAGCCGCATAAAGGAAATGGCAGAAAAGTATGAAATAGAGGAAATCATCATTTCTGAGCAATCATTTTTGAATGAAGGCAGAACGAACATCCTGACTGTTGCGGCACAAACAAAGTGCCGTATAAAAATTTTGCCAGAGGTATATCGTATAATCTATGATAACAGCAAAATAGAATTATCCGATAAACTCAGAAGTATCAGACCCGAGGATTTGCTTGGCAGGGATCCCATACTGCTTGATTGTGGATTAACCAGAGATTACATCAATGGAAAGACTGTACTTATCACGGGAGGGGGAGGAACGATCGGTGCGGAACTTTGCAGGCAAATTTCCGCATATAATCCTTATAAAATTATCATACTTGATGAATATGAAAATAACGCTTATGAGATACAGCAGGAATTGGCAGGCATGTACGGAGATAAAATAAATATAGAAGTTGAAATTGCAACTGTTAGAGATGCATCAAAACTGGATAAAATATTTTCAACTAAAGGCATTAAAATTGTTTTTCACGCTGCAGCACACAAACATGTGCCACTGATGGAAAAAAATCCGGAAGAAGCTATTAAAAATAACATATTTGGCACATATAATGCGGTATATATGGCGGATAAATATAATGTCGAAAAATTTGTCCTGATTTCAACTGACAAAGCCGTTAATCCGACTAATGTCATGGGAGCTACAAAAAGGGTTTGTGAAATGATCATACAGTATTTCGATTCAAAAAGCAGTACGGATTTTGTAGCAGTAAGATTTGGCAACGTCTTGGGAAGCAACGGTTCAGTAATTCCGCTGTTCATAAATCAAATTAAGCACGGCGGTCCTGTAACTGTTACCCACGCAGAAATAACCCGATATTTCATGACTATACCGGAAGCAGTGAAGCTGGTTTTGAAAGCTGCGTCAATTGCAAATGGAGGAGAAATATTTGTTCTGGATATGGGGCAGCCCATGAAGATCAAGGATCTGGCATATAATCTGATACTGCTGGCCGGACTGACTCCTGACGTAGACATTAAAATAGAGTATATAGGCCTAAGGCCGGGAGAAAAACTATATGAGGAGCTGTTAGTGACTGAAAAAGCATACCAGTCAAAAACAGAAATAGACAAAATATTCATCGAAAAGCCACAGATGATTAATGAGTATGAATTGTTGAAGAACATAAGACTGTTAGTGGAAGCAGCCGAAAAACTGGATCTGGAAACAGAGCTTAATCTTATTGAAAAGTTGGTGCCCACTTATAAAAGGACCGTCAATAATTCCATAAGCCCTGCATCTAAAGAAGAAGTGAATGACAAAGAACCAGTGACAGACATTAAAAGCAATGTTCATGGCTGTGTTGAATGAGAAGCAAGTGTATAAAAAAGGAGGTTGAATCAATGGATAAAATTTGTCTGGCCTCGCCGCATATGAGTGAAGAAGGTTTTGAAATGAAATATGTTGAAGAAGCTTTTAAAACTAACTGGATTGCTCCGCTTGGCAAGAATGTAGATGAATTTGAAAATGAAGTTGCTGCAAGAATAGGCGTTGATTCAGCCGTGGCATTGAATTCGGGAACCTCGGCAATCCATTTGGCGCTAAAGGCAGCCGGAGTGAAACATGGTGATACCGTGTTTTGTCAAAGTCTCACTTTTTCGGCTACAGTCAACCCTATTTTATATTTAAACGCCGTTCCGGTATTTATTGACAGCGATTATAAATCGTGGAACATGAACCCTGATGCGTTGGAGAAGGCCTTTGAAAAATATGATCCAAAGGCAGTGATAGTGGTTCACCTCTATGGATTATCGGCAGACTTGAACAGGATATGCGAGATATGCAGGAAACACAATGTTGCACTCATAGAGGATGCAGCAGAAAGTCTGGGGACGAAGTACAAGGGAAAATATACAGGAACATTTGGAGATTACGGAGTATTTTCCTTTAACGGAAACAAAATTATAACAACATCCGGCGGAGGCATGATTGTTTCAAAAAACAGGGATATGACAGCAAAAATCAGATTCTGGTCAACTCAAAGCAGAGAAAATGAAAGATATTATCAGCATCTTGAAATCGGCTACAACTACAGGATGAGCAATGTGCTGGCTGGGATCGGCAGGGGACAGCTTCAAGTGCTGAATCAAAGAATTGAAAAGAAGAGGTATATATTTGAATTTTACAAAAATGAGTTAAATCATCTGGACAATATTGAGCTGATGCCTATAAATGATTGGAACGAACCAAACTGCTGGCTGAGCTGCATGTTATTGAAAGGCAGAACCAGACCGCTGGATATAATTCTGGAATTGGAAAAGAACAACATTGAATCAAGGCATGTTTGGAAGCCTATGCATATGCAGCCGATATTTTCCGGCTATGATTATGTAGGAGGAAATGTATCCGAAGAACTGTTTGAAAACGGCGTATGCCTGCCAAGCGACACAAAAATGTCAGATGATGATTTGAGAAGGGTATGTAATGTTATTAAGGGCATATAAACAGTCTCAGGCAATAAAGGACAAGGAGTTGAACTGCCATGAATAAAGCGACCAGCACCAGTATAGTAACCGGCGGTAACGGCAGAAGGATATACAAAAGGTATATCAAGAGGCCAATGGACATTGCATTGTCTATACCGGCAATAGTATTGTTTTTTCCATTCATGCTGATTGTAGCATTGTTGGTGAAACTTAAGCTTGGAAGTCCGGTTATATTCAAACAGAAGAGACCCGGATTAAATGAAAAGCTATTTACACTGTACAAATTCAGAACCATGACAAACGCCAGGGATTCCAAAGGTGAATTGTTATCGGACAATTCAAGGCTTACTGAATTTGGTAAAATGTTGAAATCTACATCTTTGGATGAATTGCCGGAATTATTTAACATAATAGTCGGCCATATGAGCATTGTAGGACCGAGGCCGCTGGCAGAAGAATATCTTCCTTACTACACCGAAGAAGAAAGGCATCGTCACAATATGAGACCGGGATTGACCGGCCTTGCACAAATTAAGGGAAGAAATCTGCTGAGTTGGGAGGAAAGGTTTGAACTGGATAACTTCTATGTTGAAAACTGCAGCTTCAGGCTTGATTGCATGATTATCTATCTTACAATCCTTCACGTTGTAAAGCGCAGCGGAGTTGTGAGTGATGAAGTCAGAACCGATGAAATAGGTGAATATTACGTTTATAAAGGCAGAAAATTCCGCAGCCTGAACGAAGAAAGAAGTGAAAAAAATGTATAGGGAAATTGGAAGCAACTTCTGGCTTAATTGTGAAGAACAATTGAAACAAAAGGAAATCAATCTGGAATTTCTTAACATGCATACAATTGATGCTGCTTTCCTGTCGAGAGGAAGGAGTGCAATAACCTTTATTCTGAATCAGATTGATAAACAGGAAAAGGTAGCGGTTTTGCCGCCCTTCACATGCCACACGGTAATAGAACCATTTATTGATGCAGGTTATAGGGTGTATCATTACAACATTGATGATAATTTGAAGATTGACGAAAAATCACTGCTGGAATGTGCCGGAAGGTACAATCCTTCAGTAGTCCTGGTTCACGGATATTATGGATTCAATACATTGGAACATGTAAGGGACACATTGGCTGAATTCAGAAAGTCAGGGACCATCTTGATTGAGGACATTACTCACTCTGTTTATTCAGGATATAAGCACATGGAAGCAGATTATTACATGCTCAGTTTCAGAAAATGGACAGCGCTGCCGGACGGCGGCTGTGCCATAAGCACCGAAAAAAAATTTCACTCAAAGCCGTATACAGTTCACCATAGCCTGGTTGAGGCAAAACAAAAATCATTTTGCGCCAAGTTCAGGTACATGGAGGAGAATGTTGGAAACAAGGATGATTTTCTTAAATTGTACAATGAAGCAGAACAAATGCTCACAGACGAAAAATCATTGTTTGCCATGAGCCCTGCTTCAAGACTGTATCAGTCAAACCTGGATATTGAGAGCCTAAAGGAAACAAGAAGAAAAAATTACCATACTCTTTTCAAGGGCTTGAGTAAAATCAAAGTGATTTCACCGGTATTCAACTTCCTTCCGGATGATGTTACACCTTTGTATTTTCCTGTTTATGCGCAGTGGGGAAGGGATAGAATTCAAAAATTTCTTGCTTCAAAAAATATATACGCGCCGGTTGTATGGCCATTGCCGAAGCAATGCGAGAACAAGGTAAGTCCGAAGGTCCTATGGATATATGAACACATACTAGCCATTCCATGTGATCAGCGATATGGAGATGAGGAAATGCAGTACATACTGGACAACATTGAAAAGTACAATTCGGATGAAATGATTGAAGGGAGATGTTGACATGCTGTATCCGGACATATACTATTTTCCTCAATGGTCTGAACTGAATTCGGTCCTTGATGGAGGAACAGCCGAACACTATGAATTCCAATGTGATTACGGACAAATATACTATCCGTACATAAAGAGAAAAATATCAACAAAAGTGAATAACCAGACATTTTATGATACGGTGACGCCATACGGTTTTAACGGTCCTGTTGTTATCGCTGCTGATGATAAGGAAAAGTTACTGGAGGAATTTGAAAAAAATTTTAACAGTTACTGTGCTGATAAACACATTGTTGCTGAATATGTCAGGTTTTCTCCGTGGCTGAAGAACCATGAAGATTTTGAAAAATATTATTCTTTGAAGCATAACAATCAAACTTTGTTCATTGACTTAAAAAAGGATTTTTTTACGGAAGAGTATTCCCACAGCTGCAGGAACAACATCAGAAAGGCAGCCAAAAACAGCATTACAGTAAAATTTGATTATGAAGGTGATACTCTGAAGGAGTTTATAAAACTGTACGATAAGATGGCAGTAAAAAACAGTGTCAGCTCTTATTATTCATTCGATGAAATGTATTTTAAAAATACCATGGACAAAATGAAGGGAAATATTTTCATTATTTATGCTGTCTTTGAAGGGATTATAATATCCTCTGCCATGTGTCTGCATCACGATAAATATCTGCATTATCATTTGATGGGAAATGATTATGAGTATATCACATTGGGAGCAAACAGCCTTTTGTGCCATGAAGCAGCAAAATGGGGACAGGAGCATGGAATGAGTGAATTCCATCTGGGTGGAGCGTTCAGTGAAAGCTTGCTGCGCTTTAAAAAGAATTTCACTAGAACCGGATTCCTGGACTTTTATGTGGGAAAACGAATAAGAGACAGATGCTCTTACAATTCACTAATTGATTTGCTAGGCAGGAACAGCAGCGGATATTTTCCTGAGTACAGAAATAATCAATAACAATTGCATGGAGGCATATATGAATCCATTAAAAGTCATTGAGGTTTATCAAACAGAGATGTGGGATGCTGTAGTCAAAAGCTTCAGTAACTTTGATGTGTTCTATCTTAACGGATATGCAAGATCTTTTCAGCTTAACGGCGATGGCGAACCGCTGCTGTTTTATTATGACGATGGCGATACCCGCGGGATTAACGTGGTCATGAAGCGGGATGTTCATGATTTCGGTATGTTCGGCGCTGCATTGGAAAAAGACTGCTGGTTCGATTTGTCTACACCCTACGGATACGGAGGCTTTTGGACAGAAGGAGAAAATTATGATGCCATTAACAGTGCCTATGATGAATACTGCAGGGAACAAGGTTATATCTGCGAGTTTGTCAGGTTCCATCTTCTGAGCAGCTACCATAAACACTATAACGGCATATGCGAGCCCCGAACGCACAACATAGTGAGAACACTGGATATTTCCGCTGAAGAAATGCTCATGGATTTTGAACATAAGGTTCGTAAAAACATAAAAAGGGCCCGTCAGAATGAAATAGAAATAATTATAGATGAAAAATGCAGAAGGCTGGAAGATTTTCTTGGAATTTACTACAGAACAATGGAACGCAGGGAAGCAGAAAGAAATTATTTTTTCAAAAGGGACTTTTTCGAAACGTTAAGCACCATGGAAGACTGTTGTGCTTATGTCTATGCCCTGTATAAAGGAAAAGCCATATCGGCTGAGTTGGTTATATTCGGAACCGAAAACTGCTATTCATTTATGGGGGGAACAGATCAGGAATATTTTTACCTGCGCCCGAATGATTACCTGAAGTTTGAAATCATGATGTGGGCAAGGGAAAAAGGATTTAAGAAATATGTCCTTGGCGGTGGTTACGGCAGCGACGACGGCATTTATAATTACAAAAAAAGTTTTGCACCCAATGGAATCTGTGATTTTTATGTAGGCAAGAAGATATTTGATGCATGCAGATACGAAAAGCTGATGAATATCAGAAAAAGCCAATTTGGAAGAGATATGAACACAAATTATTTTCCGCAGTACAGAGGATGATTATGAATATTATATTCCTTACCCTTACGAACATTAAATCATTAAATGACAGCAACATATACACGGATTTGCTGGCTGAGTTTGTAAAAAACAAGCACAGGGTGTATGTGGTTACATCAGCCGAGCGAAGAAATAAAAGAGACACGCACGTAATCCATGAAGGCAACTGTACCATATTGGAAGTCAGGACGGGAAACATTCAGCAGACCAATATTGCTGAAAAGGGAATTTCAACGGTTCTTCTTGAAAACCAGTACAAGAAAGCCATAATGAAATTCTTCTGCAGCGTGCAGTTTGATTTGATTCTTTATTCCACGCCTCCCATAACACTGGCCAGGGTGATTGAATATTTGAAGAAACGTGACAATGCAAAAGCATATCTCATGCTTAAAGATATTTTTCCGCAGAATGCTGTGGACCTTGGCATGTTCAGCAAGAAGGGTATGAAAGGATTGCTGTACAAAATGTTCAGAAAAAAGGAGAAAAATTTGTACAGGCAGTCGGATTATATTGGATGCATGTCTTTAGCAAATGTAGACTATTTGCTGAGGAATAATCCTGAACTGCAGACATCGGCAGTTGAGGTATGCCCTAACAGCATTGCCCTTAGGTCAATAGAAAAGGATGAAACAAGGATTAGAGAAATAAGAAATAAATTCGGAATACCACTTAACAAAACCGTTTTTCTGTACGGAGGCAATTTGGGAAAACCTCAGGGAATAGACTTCCTCATAGATTGCTTAAGAGCAAATGCAGACAATGCATGTGCCTATTTTGTCATAGCAGGCTCAGGTACGGAATATTGCAGGCTGAAAAGATATTTTGATATTGAAAACCCTGTAAATGCAAGACTGTTTAGCTTTCTTCCGAAAGACGACTATGATGCTTTGGCGAATTCCTGTGACGTAGGGCTTATATTTCTGGACAGGAGGTTTACAATACCTAATTTTCCTTCAAGACTTCTTTCTTATATGCAGGCTTCAATGCCTGTATTGGCTGCAACTGACTTAAACACTGATTTGGGAAAGGTCATCGAGAATGGAAATTTCGGACTCTGGTGCTGCAGTGACGATGTGTGCAGGTTCAGCAAGCATGTTAATAGATTGTGTGATATTGAACTGCGCAAGGTCATGGGGGATAATGCAAGGCATTACCTGGAGAACAATTACACTTCAGAAAAAACCTATGACATAATCATGAATCATTTTAATTAATTATCTGAGTACAAAAAGGAATCAGCCATGAATAATATAGAGATAGTCAATAATTTCAGGGCACTGCACATTAACAGCAACTATGTTTTATGGTACAGGAGAGGGAGTCTTTATATAAGCCGTACCATAAGAGAAAAACCGGTACTGCTGGGACAGCTGCCATTGACAATGAAACAGAGGTTTTTATGTAAATTCAGATTGGCAGAAAGGCTGCTTCGCCTTGAACCGAGAACGGCTGTAGAGATTGGCAGCAATCAATATATAATTTCTGTGTGTGGCTTCATAGCAAGAGTAAATATCAATACAGGAGAAATAACCAGGGAACACCGATACCGCAAAGGAATGAACAACACAATGAATTTCTGCAAAATAGAGGGGATCGATGGTTTTGATGATTGCACAGTGTATGGAGAATACTGGGGAAACAATGATCGTGAAGAGGTGTGCATATATTCCAGGAAAAATAATCGATGGAGCAAAGTCTTTGCTTTTCCAAAAGGGAGTGTTTTACATATACACTCAATAGCTGCTGATCCATTCAGAGGCGGAGTTATCATACTTACAGGAGACAGCGACCATGAATCGGGCATATGGATGGCAAGGGACAACTTCAAAGCCGTGGAACCTCTGCTCATCGGAAACCAGAATTACAGGGCTTGCTGTGCATTTCCTATAAGGGATGGGATTCTGTATGCCACGGATTCACCGCTGAAAGACAATTTTATAGCATTGGCGGTAAGAGAATTAAACGGCTGGGAAGAGAAAGTGCAGTACCCCATGCCCGGACCATGCATATATGCTGCAAAATATAAAGACACATACATATTTTCGACATCTGTTGAACCTGACAGCAGCATAACGGGCACCAGATACATGATTACTTACAGGCTGGGCAAGGGAGTAAAGGACAGATATACTCATGTAATTGCGGGAAATTGCAGCGCAGGATTCAAGGAGCTGGCCAGATTCAAAAAGGATGTTTATCCCATGCTCCTTTTCCAATTCGGAAATGTTCAGTTCTCAGGCTGCTCACTGGATGAGGATGTTGTAATGAATCCGGTAGGCGTAAAAAACTACGACGGAAAGACTATCATACTGAAGCAAATTTACATGACGGAGGCAGCAAATGAAGAAGGTCAGCATCATAGTTCCTGTATATAAGTCCGAGAAATACATTAAGAAATGTCTTTCTTCAATTATAAGCCAGAGTTACGGCAATCTGGAAATCATCGCTGTAGACGACGGCTCTCCGGACGGATCAATTGAACTGGCGGAGGAAATGCTTGAATCAGGCACCATGCCATACAGCATTATAAGCCAGAACAACCGTGGGGCTGCGGCTGCCCGCAATGCCGGCATAGCAGAAGCAACGGGAGAGTGGATAATTGCAGTTGATTCAGACGACATTGCCCACAGGAATATGATTTCTGAAATGATGCAGTGCATTGACAAGCATCCGGAAGCTGAATGCGTCTTTTGTGATTTTCAGGTAGTGAGAGAGGATGAAGAAATGAATACATCACCTGTCAAGTCCATCTGCAGGATCTACAGCGGCAGCGAAGCGGTTGAGCTTTTCTATACCAGAAAAGTCAAATTCATTTCTCCGGCGCTGATGGTCAATAAAAGTTTTATAGAAAAAAACAACATATATTACGACGAAGGCTGCATGTTTGCGGAGGATGACCTGTATGTGTGGAAGGTTCTTGCCTGCAGTGATTATGCTGCACATGTAATGAGTCCGCTTTACCGTTATGTGAGGCATGAAGGATCTACAATGACAACATCAGGAACCGAAAAATTCCTTACAAGCTACGCTGCTGCAAAATCCGTAAAGGAAAAGTATATTAATCCTTCATTTTCTGCAGCCCTGTATGCAGGTTCATTTCTGGCTAGACATGTGTTCGGGTTATTGCATGCTGCTTCAAAGGTGATGGACTATAAAAGCTTCAGTGATCTGGCAGCAGGGATGGATGCTTTGGAGCTGTTCAATAGTGCAGGTGCACCCAAAGGAATTGTTGTTCCCGTGCTCATGAAGTTATTTCTTGTGAGCAAACGACTGTGTTACGGGATAATGAAAGCATTTTAGAGGTGGGTTATGGTGAGTTTCAGCGGTATCGACAGTTCCGGCAAAACAACACAAATAAACATGCTTTATGATTATTGCTTAAAAAAAGGAATAAGGGTCAAAAAAATATGGGGGAAGGCAAGAGGAACTCCCGGTATTCTGCTGGTCAAAAGCATTGTACGTCGCGACAGGAAGATGAATTTTGAACAAAAGATGTCATACAGAGATCAAATATACAAAAGCACGGTTAAGAAAAAACTTCTGCTTATTGCATCGATTTTGGATCTGTGCTGGTATTTCGGCATATATTACAGGTTTCTTGATTTTTTCAACACAGTATTAATCTGCGACAGGTATATTTGGGATACATATGTGGAACTGAAAACAGAATTTTCAGGCATAGAAATCGACAGATGGCCGTTATGGAAATTTGCGGTGTCAGTATCGCCAAAACCTGAAACATCATTTGTTTTCACCATAACGGCTGAGGAGTCGCTGAAAAGGGACAAAGAGAAAAATGAAGCAGCACCTGACAGCCTGAATATTAAAAAGGCTAAAATCAGTCTGTACATGGATTTGATGGAAGAAGGGAAATGGACACACGTGATGGATGGATTAAAGCCGATAGACGAAATACACAAAAGCATATTGGAGGCCCTTAGCATTGAGAATTGATGAAATGGTGCTCAGAGAGGATTTTTACAGTATCAATGAGAACACTTTGAATAGATATTTTAAAACTGTGTACGGAGAAGCCGCAGACATTAAAACCAGCGGGTACAATTTTAAAAGTCACCTTGTGATTTATCCGCGCGTTGGTATTATTATGACAAGAACACCGAGCATTAAAATACTGCGCTTTCTTCTGAAGCAGTACAATATAAGGAATAAGATGATCAAGAGGACACTGGCAAAACTGTATGTGCTGTGCTGCTGTTTTTCCGCAGGGCTCTTATCCGAAAAAGGTCTAGAGGTGTGCCCCAAGAGCATAATCGGTGATTCCGCTGCTATTATTCCGGCAAACAGGAAAATCAGAATTTATTATTTTGATGAAGGATATGTGGATGCTGTAATAAAAAATGGTTTTACCCGCAAGTATTTTGACAATGAACTGTCATACCGTTTAAAAAACAGTTATGCTTTTATACCGAAAATACTGGATTACGGCGAAGACTGGTATCGCGAGAAAATATTATCGGGACAGTCTCTTGCCAGGATAACAGATGAAAGACTGTATCAAAAGTGTGTAAGAGAAGCGGCAGGATACATGAAAATAATAGCAGTCGGCTCTTTGGAATACATAGATGCTTCAGAATATGCCAAAAAACTCTATGATGACATAAAAGCTAAAATAAAAGCTGCAAAGTCCATTAAGAATATCAGCAGCTGCGAAACAGTTCTTGAGATTGCAGAAAAGGCAGTAATGAAATGCATTCTCTTAAATGCCATGATCCCGGCCGTGGAAACCCACGGGGACCTTCAGTCGGGAAATGTGTGGGTGGAAAATGAAAGTGAAAGGACGTACATAATCGATTGGGAAACACATCAGAAGAGAAGCATATGGTACGACTGCGCCACAATTTTCCTGTCAACAAGGAGGGCAGACATGCTTAAAAAGATGATGGACGACAGGGAAAAAGACTATGTGAGAGAGTCAATCCTGTTTAATGACACAAGGAAGGATTACAACATGCTGGCAGTTATAGCCGTCATAACGCTGGAAGATATAATGTTTTACCTTGAAGATATGCTTGAGCTGCCTCTTGATTACGGCGGAAAGATTTTCGACAGCATGGCAGAAGAAATAGATAAGATGGGATGGAGATACCATGAATGATCTGTATGAGGAATTTGTGAAGGCAGCTTTTAAAAACACGGAACTGACTGAGTATGAAAAAAAAACTATCATCCGGTTATATGAGCAGGAAGGACAGAAAAACATATATGAATTTTCGAAGAACAAAAAGATACTTCCTTTTGCAGCAGCGCTCATGTCACAGTTTGATACTGACAGCAGGTTTTGGGATGACATAACACTGGAATATAAAAAACGCAACGAAGAGATAATCAGATGTCTGGATGCTGTATTTAAAAAAATGGAAGAGCGCTTTGTAAACAAAATATTTGTTTCTGAAAATTTCGGAGCACTTTTGCTTTCAGACAGCGACAAATCGCTTTTTGCTTCAGGGGATGTGGACATTTATGCTGACATATCTCAAAAATCAGAAATTTATGAATCATTCCGGGAACTGGGATACAAAATTAAGGAGAGGTATACCCAAAATAAACTGATTAATTCAAGTTTTCACAATGAAGCTTGTTTACCGAAGGAATTTTATTTTTCAGTATGCTGGTATCCGTTGTCAAGAATCAAGCTGCCGTGTTTTGTAACTGCAGATGAATTCATTGAATGGGGCAAACTTTTAAGTTACAGAAGCACTGCAATAAAGCTGGCAGACATAGAATCTGCCATGTACATCTGCCTAATGCACATTTCCCTGCACAGCTTCAGCCGGGCACCTGACATCAGGCTGTACATAGATATAAAGAATATTTCAAGCTTATCTGTGAACTGGGAAAAAATATGTGGATTTGCAAAGCGGGACGGAACAATGGTTAGGCTTTTGACAGCATGCATTCTGTCGAAAAAGCTTATAGAGGCTGACATTCCAGATGCTATTCTTGATTATAGAAAACATTATGAAAAACAGATATCAAGGATTTTAAAAATTGTTTATGACAGTGAAAGCAATTCTCTGTTATATGAGCCCCGGGGCCTTAAGGTGCTTCTCATTGAAGCAAATTCCAACGACACAGGCTTTTTTTACGGCATCTTGGACATATTGCTGCCGAACAGAAACTGGCTGAGAGAAGTTTACTGCAAAAATGACAGCAACATTTTATGGGGTTATATAAAACATATAAGAAACTTGCTGGAAGGTGGATAATATGAAGCACTTAGTGTTAATTGCAGGAATGTATTACCCTCAGCCCTCACCTACAGGCAGATGTGCTTCCCGGTATGTGTCGTTGGTGAAGGACAAATATCGTGTGGATGTGATATTCATTCAGTCAGGATCAGAAAAAATGTACGGAAAGCAGGTGCGCGGTGAGACATTGTACGGCTTATGCAACTGGCGCCTTCTCACAGAAAATTGGTTTGCAAAGCGAAGGATGAAAACATCCCACAGTATATTAAAAAGTGTTTATCATGCAGGTGTTGTTGCCATGAAGGCTGCAGGCAGGATTCAGAGTGTGGTTTTTTTCCCTGACAACCTTCGATGGTACTATAAGAAATCATACGCTCAGCTTCTAAAAATCCATGCAGAAAACAAAATTGACGTTGTTCTAACTGTAAACTCGCCGTTTTCTGCACACCTGGCAGGCAAAGCCTTTAAAAATGCTTTTCCGGAAGTGCGGTGGGTAACCTATACCGTTGATCCTTATTATTTAAGCAGCCGAATCGGCAAGAAGTTTTTTGGTAAAAATGCGGGAAAATCTTTACACGCAGAGCAGGAAGTTCTATCACATGCAGACATCAATTTGCTGTCTGAGGAAATATTTGAAAACGGAAAAGGACTTTATGCATCCTTTAAGGCCAAGACTTTTCCGCTGCCATACCTGATGCCATCTAATGATATGCAGACTGACAGCCTGCTGTTTAATCATAATAAGATAAATCTGGTATATGCAGGACGGTTTTACAAGGATATCCGAAATCCTGAATACCTTCTTAAAGCCTTTTTGGGTACAAAAAATAAGGATCTGATTTTGCATCTGTATGCTGCCAGCGACTGCGAAGAACTAATCGACAAATGTGTCAGAATGTCCTCTGGCAGAATCGTAAGGCACGAACTGGTTGCACAGGATGAAATCATGAGGGTAATTAACAGTGCTGATGTGCTGGTAAGTGTTGGAAACTCAGCACCTGAATTCAAACCGAGCAAGACGTTTGAATATGTTTCTTCCGGAAAGCCGATTATCGGCATATACAAAAACAAGTTGCAGGACACAACGCTTAATTTGTATCCGTTGGCAGTCCAGATAGATGAAGATTCCTCAAGCGTTGAAGAAGGTTCTATGCTCATGGAAAACTTCAGTCTCAGGAGCAAGGGAAAAAATGCGGATGCTGAGGAAATCGAACATATATACAGCAAACATTTCCCAACATATATTAAAAAAATACTGAACTCAGCCATGGAACAGTAAGGCACAGGTGATAGCATGGAAAAGTCTCTGAAGACATATGAAGTACAAAGTAAACAAAAAACACTTGCTGCAACAATTTGCTTCCTGATATCATTCACGCCGATTCTGATTTTCATAAAAAGCATTTCTGGTTTTTTCGTCGGTGAATGGTTCAATCTGGATACATTTATGATGTACCTGATCATGCTGTCAATGTTTGCAAAATCTTTTCTGATTGTAGGCAGGAGCTTAAAGCTTGATGTCATTTTCATGATTCTGTTTTTTTCCTTTGTCTATATGGCAACATACTTGTTTTTCCCGGCCAACAGGGAGCTCATGTTTACTTCGGTAAGTGATTTGCTTGGAAACCCTTTATATGTGTTGTTCTTTTTTTCAATATCAGGATATGTTTTAATCCGGTACATTACAGACTATAACCTTCTGTATGACTATTTGACGGTATCTTCGGTTACAGTCGGAATATGCTCAATATCAACATACTTCATACAGCTCTTTCGCGGAATGAATCTGGAATACATGACATTTTCATACAACATGACACTGCATACCTCATTTCTTCTGGCCATGTATTTTGAAAGAAAAAAGCCGCTTTTTCTTGTGATAGGATTGCTGTGCTTTACTGCAATCATACTGACCGGAGCCAGAGGACCGCTCGTATGCATAGCATTTTCTCTGCTTTTGTACCTATTCTTGAGAAAAGCACCACTTCTTAACAAAATGCGGGTGTTCATGCTGCTGGCAACTTCACTGCTATTTATAGCATTGTTTTTCGACAGCATATTATCATGGCTGATATTCATTTCAGATAAGTTTGGAATGAACAGCAGAACACTGCAGCTTTTAATGAACAACAGCATTTTTAATGACTCCGGCAGAGGCATGATATGGACTGCAATCATCAAGTCTTTTTCATTGTTCGGCGCCGGACTGTACGGCGATAAACTCATATCTGACGGACATTATGCCCATAACCTTTTCATAGAGGTTATGGCACAATTCGGCTATGTGTTTGGACCAATAATCATATGCACAGTGCTTTTAGTCATTTTCAGCGGTATTAAAAGCAGGAATAAAAAAATCCGCAACCTGGTTACTATATTTTTGTCCACAGGGTTCATAAAGCTTTTTTTATCAGGCAGTTATCTGAACATGGAGCCTGCGTTTTACATATTGCTGGGCTTGGGAGTCAATTCGATTCATCATTCAAAGGAGGATGAAAGTGAGAATATTGTGGTTGTGCAACATAATGCTACCGATTGTTTCAAACAGTTTAAACAGACAGGCAGATAGTTTTGGAGGGTGGCTGACAGGACTGTCAAACGACCTGCTGAAAATAAGTGATGTTCAGCTATCGGTATGTTTCCCTGTTTCGTCTGAGGATGGGCTTCTTAGCGGTGAAGTTGAAAACATGAAGTACTTCGGATTCCCACAAAAAAAACTTGATAAGCATTATGCAAAAACCGAGGAGTACTTTGCATACATAATTCAGAAGGTCAATCCTGATGTGATTCATATTTTCGGAACAGAATTTCCGCACACGCTGGCTATGGTGAACACTTGTGAGAGACTTGATGTCGTCCATAAGGTGTTAATAAGCATACAAGGGCTCGTGTCCGTATATCCCATTCACTATTATGCCTCTCTGCCCATGAGAATCATCAGGGGATATTCTTTCAGGGACTTCATCAGAAGACAGAACATGGAAAGGGCATGCAAAAAAATGCTCGAAAAAGGTTATCTGGAGATTGAAGCACTTAAGAAAGTAAAGCACATTACAGGCCGAACTTCCTGGGACAGGGCATGTACGTCACAGATCAATCCGGAGGCAGCATATCACTTTTGCAATGAAACGCTCAGGGATGAGTTTTACAAGCATGAATGGTCATTGGATCAATGCGAGCCATATTCTATTACAATCAGCCAGGCATCACATCCTATAAAGGGTGCTCATCATATGCTTGAGGCATTGCCCCGCATATTGAAGGTTTTTCCTGAAACAAGGCTGTATGTTGCAGGATACGATATAACAAAATCCAACACCATGATTGAAAAAGCCAGACTGACTGCTTACGCCGGATACTTAAGGGAGCTGATTCAAAAATTCAGTTTAAAAGATCATGTGATATTCACCGGAATACTGGACGAAAAACAGATGTGCCGCAGATATTTAAGATCCAACGTATTTGTATTGCCGTCGTCCATTGAAAACAGTCCGAACTCCCTTGGTGAAGCAATGATTCTTGGTGTGCCGTGCGTTGCTGCGGATGTGGGAGGGGTTGCTGACATGCTGAAGCACAACCAGGAAGGATTTGTTTATCAGGCAGATGCTCCGTACATGCTGGCATATTATGTGTGCGAAATATTTAAAAACAAGGAAAAGGCAGCTGTATTTTCTCAAAATGCCAGGATACATGCCTCACTAACTCACAACAGGGACATGAACATCATGAGAATTATGGAAATATACCATGAAGCAGGTAAATAATATGAATATCGTTCACGTTTGCCTCAACAGTCCCTATACAGATGGCTGGGGGTACCAGGAAAATATCATGCCGGGCTGCCACAGAAAATTCGGTCACACAGTCACCGTCATCGCCCAGAATAAAAGGCATATAGATTCAGGTGAAGTTGAAGAAGCTGCATGTGATGACTATTTTCTCAATGATGGAGTAAGGGTCATAAGAGTCGCAAAGCAAAAGATGTTATGCAGCAAGCTTATGGATGTTTTTTCACCCTATGACATATATGGTTTGCTCTGCGCCTTAAGACCTGACTTTATTATGGTTCACGGTCTCATGGGAAGCATTTCGGCTCTTCAGGTGAAAAAATATATCAAAAAAAACAGCAGCTGTGCCGCAGTGGCTGATATCCATCAGGATTACTACAACTCTCCCGTGAACAGCAAAGTAAAGGATAGGGTGCTGATGAGCATCCTTAGACAATTGAACAGAACAATGTATCCGTACTATAAAAAGATTTTCTTCATAGCGCCGTCCTGCAAAAAATTTGCTGAGGAGTACTACATGGTTCCCCATGATAAGCTTGAGCTGCTGCCTTTAGGCTGCGTGCAAGAGGTGGGAAGACAGCAGACAGAGTCAGTGAGGGCTGAAACAAGGAAAAAATTCGGATTAAAGGATGATGACATTGTGGTATGCCATGGAGGTAAGCTTGACGTCAAGAAAAAGAGCTTGGAGCTGATCCGTGCCATAAAAGCGCTGAACAAGGAAAACAGCAGTATTAAACTGATTATTTTCGGCTCTCTCTCCGATGAAATCCAGCAGCCCATGAAAAATGAAATCAGTGACTGTGGTGGTTTTATCAAGTACGCCGGAATGTTAACACCCGATGAATACTACAAAATTTACAAGGCTTCCGATATAGCTGTATTCCCCGGGGGGCAGTCGGCACTGTGGCAGCAGGCTATAGCCTGTGGGCTGGCAGTGGTGGTAAAGAGGCATTTTGGTGCTGAATACCTTGACCTTGGCGGCAATATTGATTTTCTGGAAGACGGCTCATCAGAGGAAATATATGAGAAGCTGAAGCAAATAACAGACAGCTCAAAATATGAAGAGATGAAAAGGGCAGCAAAGGAAAAGGGAGCCGGTTATTTTTCCTATGAGCGTATATCATTGAGTGTATTAAAATATGCAAATGGAGAAGCGAATAATGAACATTAGCAGACTGAAAAAGGATTTTTTGTGGTATTCCATTGGTGCAGCTGTTCCGATGATTCTTGGCTTCATAAAAACGCCCATATTCACCAGGTATTACAGCCCCACGGACTATGGCAATCTTGCATTGGTAAATACAACGTTCAGCTACATAAATTTATTTGCCTTTTCATGGCTGCTCAGCTGCATATGGAGATATTACATTCACGAAAAGAACAACAAAGATCTGGACACGTTTTATACTACAATTGCCGCACTGCTTTTCATAGGGTTTCTGTTTACAACACTGGCGGCAGCAGTCTGGATTTTTTTTGCACAGGATGCAGTGGTAAAGAAATTAATAGCTGCAAATTATTTAAGCCTTGTTACACATGCCATTACTTCAATATACCTCATAACCCTACGGCTTGACGGGAAATCATCAGCATACAATTTGTTGGTATCAATTACGGCAGTGATCAGCTTTGTCATATTGCTTGTTCTGACATTTGTATTTAAGAATTCAATCGATGCAATGCTTAACTGCAGCAACATTGTAAATTCTGTTTTTGCAATATACATTATCCATGAATTCGGGAAAAATTATGTGTTTGACCTGAAGAACATATCCAGGAAACTTATAAGGGAATTGACGGCGTACAGCTTTGCAACCATTTTATTCAACATCAGTCTGCTGCTGCTCGTATCCGGCGACAGGTATGTAATAAAAATATTCTACTCAACTGATAAGGTAGGTATTTACAATCAGATTTACGGATTGTCTCAAATCAGCGTCTTTGCATTTGTAAATATATTTTTCAATATAGTCAACCCGCACTTATTCAGGCTTTATGAAGAAGATATAACGAATGAAAACATGTTTTACAGGTACGTGATGCTGTACCTGATCTGCATATTGCCGTGCACGGTTTATTTCAGCCTGTTTTCAAAGGAAGTAGCAGAGCTTTTGCTAGGTGAGAAGTTCAGAGTAGGATATAAGATGATGCCGTACATTATGATCACGACGTTTATATACGGCATATCAAATATGCATGAAGACCGCCTGAGATTTAAGCATAGGCTGAAGAAAATAGTAATTAACTTAACTGCTGCATGCATGACAAATATTGTTCTGAATTTTATTTTTGTACCTGTTATGGGATATGAGGTTGCTGCAGTATCCACCTTGATAGCATACTTATTGCTGTATGTGCTGGACGTGAAAGCTGATACACCTGATATCATAATGGTTGCACGATTGCTAAAAAGCAGGTACAGACTGATTGCATGGATGGCAGGGATGTTGTCGGCACAGGTTATATTTCATTATATCATGAAGTACATTTTTGAAGATTATACGGTTCGTATTGCCATAATTGAGGGCAGTGTGTACATGGCGGCGTTTTATGCATTTATGTACCATAAATTCAGAAAGGATATGAATGTAAAAGAAGATTCTCTAAGTTAATCATTGTCGGAAGTCAAAAATATGAGGTGGATTATGTTATGGCTGCACATACAGAATTCAGACTTTAAAAATCAGATTGAATATGCATTTATGAACATCTTTTTCATGGCTGGACTGGAATTCAAGGTGCTGAGCCACATAGAAGATGAAAGGTTGAAACATGATGATATTATAATTGATTACGGGTATAGGGTATCTGATTTTCAGCAGTCAGGCTGCCGTAATGTGATTTTCATCAAGCAGTGCGGCAGACTTTTCGGAAAAAACTATATGGATATCCTGTCTATTCCTGAAAATGTCAGACATTATAACGGTCATCTCTCTATATTCAGCGAAGACTGCGAACTGTACATAAATGAAGATTATACCGCCGGAATTATAGAAACAAATATGGATATTGTTTCGGACATATTCTTTATGCTAACCAGGTACGAGGAAGTCATAAATTTTGAAGCGAGCCGGAAGGAAAGATTCAATCGATTTCCGGCAGCGGAATCATTTGCTTTTAAGAACGGATTTCTGCACAGGCCTGTTGTAAATGAGCATGCGGACCTCTTGTGGAGCTTTATCGAAAGGTTTAACCTGGGGTATAAAAAAAAGAAATGGTGGGGGGACAAGAAATTTGCTGCATGTTTGACTCATGACGTGGATGACGTTTTGAAATACAATACTATTGGAGTTTTGCTCAGGTCATCTGCAGGGTTATTTATAAAACATAAAAAACCGATTGCTGCAATAAAGATATTGGCAGGACGTTCAGGAGGATACAGACGGGATCCATACTACACCTTCGACTATATAATTGATCTGGAGAAGTCTTATAACTTTAAATCATCCTTTTATTTCATGACCGGAGGAAGCTCAGAGTTTGATAACTTTTACAATGTACACGATGCAAAGGTGGTAAAACTAATACAAAAAATTGAAAATGAAGGGTTCGAGGCCGGATATCACGGCAGCTTCAACAGTTACAGCCATGAAGAAGCCCTTGTAACGGAAAAGAAAGAGCTGGACTCAATAATAAAAGAAATGCCATACGGATGCAGACAGCATTTCCTGAGATTTTCAGCTCCGTCAACATGGCGAATACAAAGCAAGGCCGGATTTCTGTATGACACCACTTTAGGCTTTGCAGATGCTGAGGGCTTCAGATGCGGAACATGCTTTCCATTCAAGCCCTATGACATAGTTGAAAACAGACTTCTGGAAATATGGGAAATACCTCTCATCGTTATGGAGCAAACGCTTAAAGGCAAAGACTACAGAGCATACACGCCGGAGCAGGGAATGGACGTTTCTAAAAAATTAATAAGTACAGTTAAAAAGCACAATGGTGTCTTTGTGCTTCTTTACCACAACACATCCTTTGACTGTACGGATGAACTTCTTGATGGATGGACTGAGGCTTATGAAGAAACGATGAGGTGTTTATATGAAAATGATTGTCTCGCTACAAGCGGCAGAGAAATAATAAAACTGATAACAGAATAAGTAAGGGAGGTGTATAATAATTGAAACATAGTCTCATGCAAAAGCTAAAAGATAAAACAGCAACACTGGGTGTAGTTGGTCTCGGATATGTAGGGCTTCCTCTTGCCGTTGAAAAAGCAAAAGCAGGATACAGGACTATCGGTTTTGATATGCAAAAGAAAAAGGTTGACATGGTTAACGAAGGCAAGAATTATATAGGCGATGTTGTTAATGAGGATCTGGAAGCCATAGTATCGTCAGGGTTCCTTTCAGCCACAACTGATTTTGCAAAGGTTGCGGAAGCTGACTGCATATGCATATGTGTACCAACGCCACTGGATTCACATCAGCAGCCTGATATAAGCTATGTTAAGACTTCTGCAGAAAGCATAGTTCCATACATGCATGAAGATATGCTCATAGTGTTGGAATCCACCACTTATCCCGGTACTACCGAGGAATTGCTCAAGCCTATTTTTGAGTCTTCGGGATTGAAATGCGGACAGGACTTCTACCTTGCTTTTTCTCCGGAACGTGTTGATCCAGGCAATATATTGTACAAGACTAAGAATACACCTAAGGTTGTGGGCGGAATTACTCCTGAGTGCACAGAAATAGCGGCAGTATTGTATGAAAAAATTCTGGAAGCTCCCATCCATCGCGTTTCATCGCCTGCAGTGGCTGAAATGGAAAAAATACTGGAAAACACATACAGGAACGTTAATATTGGCCTTATAAACGAGCTGGCAATACTGTGCAACAAGATGGGCATTAATATCTGGGAGGTAATAGATGCAGCGAAGTCCAAGCCATACGGATTTCAGGCGTTTTATCCCGGCCCAGGGCTTGGCGGTCACTGCATACCTCTGGATCCGTGCTACTTGTCATGGAAGGCCAGGGAGTACGGATTTCATACATCCATGATTGAATCATCAATGATGGTAAATGACCGTATGCCTGAGTACTGCGTTGAAAGAGCAAGCAGAATATTAAACCGATTCAGAAAAACAATAGGCGGCTCAAAAATCCTGGTGCTGGGCGTAGCTTACAAACAGGATATCGACGACTGCAGGGAGAGCCCGGCACTAAGAGTCATTGAAGAACTTAACAAAGACGGGGCACAGGTTATGTTTTATGATCCATTCATTAAGGAATATCAGCATAACAAACATGTATTCAAAGGAGAAAAAGAACTGACGATGAAATTGGTTGAAGGCGCTGATCTCGTTATGATCACCACTGCTCACACAGATGTGGATTACGATATGGTGCAACGGCACGCCTCATTTGTATTTGACACAAAAAATGCAATGAAAAACTGCAGCAGCAGAGAAAATATTGAGCTTCTGTAATCCGCGGAAGGGGGAAAAAATATGAGGAAAAGAATATGTGTGATCGGAGGGGGGCGATGGGGGAAAAACCATATTAAAACTCTTCATAAGCTGGGAAATCTGTGCGGAGTTGTTGAAACTGACGGGAAAACTCTGCAGGACATTGTGACGCAATATCATACGGAAGGTTTTTTAAACATTGAAGAAGCCATAGACAGGCAATTTGACGGATATATTCTTGCAACTCCGGCTGAAACCCATTATCCGATCGGGAAAAACCTTCTTGAAAGGGGATTGAATGTTCTTATAGAAAAACCAATGGCTCTTTCCTCACTTAACTCGGGGGAACTTATGAGCATTGCAGAGAAAACCGGAGCAAAACTTATGACAGGCCACCTTTTGCTGTTTCATCCTGCCATAAAAAAAATCAAGGAGATGATTGAAAGTGGTAAATTAGGCAGACTGCACTACATTTATTCAAACAGATTGAATTTTGGAACAGTGAGAACTGAAGAAAATGTGTTTTGGTCATTTGCTCCTCACGATATATCCGTGCTTGATTATTTAATCGGAAAACAGGCTGTCAGTATCGAAGCAGTTGGATCTGAGTTTCTTCAATCCGGAATTTGTGATTTTACGATGACACATATTACATACCCGGAAAATGTCCACGCCCACATATTCGTATCCTGGATTCATCCATTCAAGGAACAGAGACTGGTGGTAATAGGCAGCAGGGGCATGGTGTCATTTGACGATTCATCTGAAGAAAAGATTATTTATTTCTATGATAAGCACATTGATGTGGTATTCAACCAGCCGGTGATTACTGAAAAGCCTGCCGAAAAAATATTTTATGAGAAAGCAATGCCTCTGGAGGAAGAATTGAAATATTTTATTGAAAATCTAAACGGTAAAATTGAAATATCGGATGGTAAATCAGGGCATGAGGTGGTCAAGGTCCTTGAAAGGGTTCAGGAAATATTAATGAACAAGAAAGTTTAAAGGAGAAGATAATGGCAGGTTATTTCGTTCATGAAAGCAGCTACATAGACGATAATGTAGAAATTGGTGAAGGAACAAAAGTGTGGCACTTTTGCCATGTTCAGAAAAATTCTAAAATAGGTGAAAACTGTTCCATAGGACAGAACGTGAACATATCCAATAATGTAAAGATAGGAAACGGGGTAAAAATACAAAACAACGTTTCTGTTTATGAGGGAGTGGAGCTTGAGGATTATGTCTTCTGCGGACCGTCAATGGTATTTACGAACGATCTGACACCCAGAAGCAAGTATCCCAAGGGCAGTGCCGGATACAGGAAGACACTTGTGAAGGAAGGGGCATCGCTGGGAGCAAATTCAACTATTATTTGCGGAAACACCATTGGAAGATGGGCTATGATTGCCGCCGGTGCTGTGGTAACTAAAGATGTGCCGGATTATGCCCTGATGGCCGGAGTGCCGGCAAGGAGAGTCGGGAGCGTATGCGAATGCGGTATGAAACTGAACGGGTCACTGAGCTGTCAGTGCGGAAGAAAATACAAAATGACTGAAGGAAAAATAAAAGCAGAAACAGAAAATGATATTAGGGGGTGATTGAATTGGAATTCAGGGATTTAAAGGCGCAATACACAAAATATAAACAGGAAATTGATCGTGCAGTGCAGGAAGTGCTGCTCAAAGCCGACTTCATAGGAGGAAGCCAGGTTAAGGCTCTGGAAGATAGAATTGCTGATTACACAGGGGTAAAGCACTGCATAACATGTGCCAACGGAACTGATGCCATGACCTTAGTAATGATGGCCTGGAATATAAAATATGGAGATGCGGTGTTTGTGCCTGACTTCACTTTTTTCTCCACTGCAGAAGTAGTAGCGTCCAGAGGCGCAACCCCGATCTTTGTGGATGTTGAAAGAGAAACATTCAATATTGATCCTGTGAAGCTGGAGCATGCAATTGAAAATACACTGAGTGACGGAAATCTGGTACCAAGAGCCATAATACCTGTTGATTTGTTCGGGCTTCCTGCAAATTATCCGGAAATAGAAAAAATTGCAAGAAAGTACAGCCTCCTGGTGTTGGAAGATGCAGCTCAGGGATTCGGAGGAAGCATAAATGGGAAAAAAGCGTGCAGCTTTGGAAATGCCGCCACAACATCGTTCTTCCCTGCAAAGCCCTTAGGCTGCTACGGAGATGGGGGTGCTGTTTTTACAGATGATGACAGGCTTGCAGAATTATTAAAATCCTTGAAGGTCCACGGAAAAGGAGACAATAAATATGACAACATAAGAATTGGAATAAACTCCAGGCTTGATACAATACAAGCAGCAGTATTGAATGTTAAGCTTACTGCGTTTATCAGTCATGAGCTTGATGATGCAAACAGAATTTACGTCTTGTACAATGAAAGGCTGAATGGAATCGTCGAAATCCCGTTTGTTCCAAAGGGTTTTTTGTCAAGTTTTGCACAGTACACAATAAAACTTAGAAACAGGGAAGAAAGGGATGGGCTTCACAAAAGACTTGCGGATTTCAACATACCAAGCATGATTTATTACATAAAGCCCATGCATAAGCAGGCAGCATTCTCATATCTGAATAACAGCAATAAGGATTTTGCAGTTGCCGACCAGCTGTGTGATGTTGTTTTATCGCTGCCGATCCATCCGTACATGAGTGAAGCAGATGTTGATTCAGTATGCAGTGTTTTAAAGGATTATGTCGGAATCTGAAAAAACAATGCAGACAATGTTTTTATGATTCATTAAATTGTAAAGGGACTGTTGCTCTAATGCAAAAGTCCCTTTAACTAAACCGACTATTAAATTAAGTGCTTATTGAAATGTCACGTTTGTTGATCCGCTATATGTAACTTTGCTGTAATCAATATTGCTGAATAAAACAATGTTGTTATTTAATGCACTTGCCAATGATGTGCAGTAAGTTGCAGCAATATTATTGAATGCAACTTCAGTGCAGTTTTCTGTAGAACATACAACCGGAACTGAACCGCTGCTGTTCTGCACTGATATATCCTTGAAAGTCAGCTTTGAACTGTAAGAGCATATAATGGGATTGTATGGAGAGGTGCTTTTGTAAATTGCTGTTAGCCCCTCTATTGTTATCCCTTTTGCATTTTTTGCCGTCATTATTCTCATGCCGGTGGGAGAAGTTATCTTAACATTTTTGATCGTGAAGTTTTCAATGATGTTGTTATCAGTATTTCTAAGTACAAAACATGGGTTGCCAGTGTTGTTTAAATAAAATTCACAGTTTAAAATATTTATGTTTGATAAGTCAGTTGCGTCACCGGATAACTGAAATGCTACACCGGAATCATTCAGAGTTTCAAAGTAAGAATTTTGAATCGTAACATTGTCAACAGGCAAAGCTCCCAAGGATGCAATGCCATGCTGAACCAATATGATTCCCTTGCGGCTCTTTGAAGTGATATTTGAAAAAACAGCATTCTTGCCTGAGAACTGAATGGCCGCGCTGTCTCCCTGATTTCCGGCCATGTTGGGCTTTGTTATATCAGCAGTTAAACCGTCCAGGGTCAAACCATCTATACTTGAAGCAAATGCAAGCAGGAATTTTCCTGTCACCTGCACGTTGGAAACGGAAACGTTCTTTATGCTGATTTCAGTGTCACCGGGATTTGCCAAATCCTGTATTCCAACACAAACCATTGTGTCATCTTTATCTGCATAGCCGGTCACTCCGTTTATGACCAGGTCCGATGCCTGTGTTTTAATTAGTCTCTTTCCGAAATTTATCCCGCTTATGTTGTTTATTTTAAACGGTTCCTTTAATCTCACAGGGCACAAAACATAAACGCCGCTGACATCTTCGAAGATAATATTGCCGCTTGAATCAATGTTGTGCATTTCAATACACTTGACATCATTGATGTATCCATTTATTCCTGTACTGGACTTATAGTATAAACCCGTCAGGTTTCCTGCATCCTCACCGATTACACCGTTTCCCTTCTTATAGAGATTCCGGAAGGTAAGCCTTTCGGCGTTCAATGCTGAATACAGCACGTTTATGCCTGTGCTTCCTTTTGTGGAATCCATATCGCGCACATTCTGAATAACAATGTCGGAAATTTTAACGGTACCTACATCCTGAGTGTAGGATATGCCTGTGGTCATGTACTTATTGTTAAAATCTATAGTCAAATTCCTGCATTCAACATTGATCTTGAAATTAAAAAGGTACTTTGGAGTGTCAAAATCGCATTTGATTACTGCTCCGTCTTCACCTATGAGCAGCTTAGCTTTTCCGCTGTCTATCAGTATGTTGCCGGCCTTGATGTATGTGATTCCCTGAGGGATTATGATTGCGTCATAACCTGATTTGAGTGCATTGGTCAATGCTAAAGTGTCGTCCGTCATTCCATCGCTTTTTGCTCCAAATTCCGAAATGTAAGCTGAATTTGCCGGCATTGGTGCGGATGGGGAAGTTTCTGTCGGCGGAGTCGGTGCAGTTTCTGAATCTGCTGATGTCTCAGGTGCCTGTGATGACGCTGCTTCTGGACTTACGGTAACTGTGCAGGGAGAAGATTTTAAACCGTTTGAGGCTATGGCAGTTATCTGTACAGTACCTTCTGCAACAGGGTACACTGTTCCGTCTGATACTGTTGCTACACCTGAATCGCTTGATTCCCATGTTACAGTCTGGTCTGTGGCTTTAGCAGGGCTTACAGAAGCTGTCAAAATGCCGGCTTGTCCATTTACTGTAAGTGTCATTGCTGTTTTGTCCAAGGTGATTGACTTAACTGCAAAATACTTGGATGCGGGTGCTGCAAAAGTTTGAAATTGGAAGCTTAGTGTTGCTATTGCAATCAGTAAAACAATGGCTGTCAATTTGTTTGTTTTTTTCATTTTTACCTCCTGTTTCTCGGTATAATGCAATTATTATTTCGTTACAAATAAAAAACACTGTTTGGAAGCCAAACAGTGCACAATACTTACATATGTATTTGCTCAATCTGGCAACCCGGCTGCCTTGGCATTCAACCTTAAGGCCCGTGGCTTTGCGTCCCTAACTTTCATTAGGTTTGCCCTTTTTCAGTTGCTCCGTCATTTCACAAAATTATGCAAATTATTACATTATGCCCAAAAAATATTTACTTATACTTATTATACTTAATAAATATTTTATTGTCAATAAACTTTTGAGACATATTGATTGAAAATGATGCATAGATATGTTTAGGCATCCAATAAATAACCCGGCAACCGATTTATAGTATTATATTTTAGTATATATGTTTACTGCTTTATTTAGCTGGGTATATTTATACAAAAGATTGTTTGCCAATCATGTCTGAAAAAAGGTGAGACAGGTGATCATTATATGAAGTTAAATGAAAAAAAGAAAAATACAGGTTATTTTGCAGGGATAATACTGTTTTCAATAAACATTGTAACTTCAGTCATTTTAATGATATCTTTCATATCAATAGATATTTTGCCATGCAAATATCTTGTGCCTGTAATAATGATTTTACTGTTGCTGACAGGGCTTGTTTTTTTTACCCAAGTGTCGGGGAAAGGTACAAATGTTGGAAAACTCATCTCAATATTTATGATTCTTGCATTTATATTTATTACTGCATCATTATTTAAAATTCACAATATGTTTCTTGCAATCTCCGGTCCGGGAGCAAAAATTGATCTGGTGTCGGTGGTTGTCCTTGTAGAAGATCCGGCCGAAGTTATTGAGGATACATCCACATATGAATTTGGGATTCAGAAATATATAGACAGAAACAATACGGATAAAACATTGAAGCTCATAAGTGACAAGATTGGCTGTGAGTTGAAAACAGTGACATTTATTGATTTTAACTCACAAATAGAAGCCTTGTACAAAAAAGAAGCAAAAGCAATACTCCTGAATGAAGCCTTTAGGGATATAATAAATGAGCTGATGCCGGATTTCAATTATAGGACAAAGGTCCTCGGTTACCAGGAAATTGAAACGAAAATTGAGATTAAGCCAAGCGATAAAACTGATAATGCCGCCCGTTCAATCATAAATGTTGATTCCTTTATAGCATATATCAGCGGTATCGACACATATGGAACTGTATCGCGAACCGGCAGAAGTGACCTGAATATTATAGCGGCAGTCAATACTGCTGCAAAGAAGATACTGCTCATTAACACACCAAGGGATTATTACGTCAGCGTTCCTGTGGACGGGGGACAGATGGATAAGCTGACGCATGCTGGTATTTACGGTGTTGATATTTCTATGGAAATATTGGAACAATTTTATGATATTCAAATAGATTACTATGTGCGGATCAATCTCACATCATTAAACGATGTGGTGGATGCGCTGGGAGGCATTGATGTTGAATCTGAGTATGATTTTGAAACGGTTGTTGATGCAATAGATGCATCAACAGGTATAATAATCACTCCTGAATATGGATACAATGCAGTGGAAAAATACAGCTTTACAAAGGGCATTAACCACTTAAACGGAAAAGCGGCAATGGCTTTCGCAAGAGAAAGATATGCATTTGCCGGCGGGGATAACCAGCGAGGAAGAAATCAAATGCTTGTGATAAAGGCTATATTGAACAAGGCCAGTTCGCCTTCGGTTGTTTCCGGAATAGGAGCAATAATTGACACTGTTTCAAAGAACTTTGAGACTAACATGTCATCAGGCGAAATATATAACATGATTAAAATGCAGATGAACGATGGTGCTTCGTGGGATATCATGATGTACAATGTGAAGGGGACAGGAGACAGCCGGACTACTTATTCAGCTGGAAATCAAAGGCTCTATGTAATGATTCCGGATGAAGAGACAGTCATAGAAGCCAGGGAAAAGATTATGGAAGTAATGGACAATAAATGAAAAGTTAAATGCTGGCATATGATTCATGCAATGGTATAGGCGTAGTTGTAAAATGCAAGGTCAGGTTCGATGTTTACAAAAGGAGAGACAAGATGATAGATAGTGATGAACTTAATCTCAGAGAGATCATAGTTATTTTAAAGAAGCACATTAAAATTTTATTTGCAGTGCCGATTGTGTTTTCCTTAATCGGTGCACTGGTGAGCATTTATGTGCTGGACCCTGTATACGAATCTTCAACAACGATTATTGTAAGGCAGAATATACTTGATGGCGAAGAAATGAGCAAGACTGATGTAGATTTAAGCAAGAGCCTCATATATACATATGCTGAGATGGCAAAATCAAACACAGTGCTAAACAATACGAAAAAATCATTGAATCTGGAAAGCATAAGCCGCGAGTCGATTTCGGTGCTGCCTGTAAAAGACACTCAGATACTTGAGGTGAAAGTGCATAACAAGGATCCCGAATCAGCTATGAACATAGCTAATGCCATTGTCGTAGAATTTATGCTCGAAGTGATAAGAATAACAAAGGCAGACAATGTGGCTGTTGTGGATTATGCCTCTTTTCCGTCAAATCCTATCAGTCCCAATGTGGTTATGAATACTGTTATTTCAGGTATGCTTGGCGGAATGCTGGCTTTACTTACAGTATTTCTAATGGAGTATTTCGACAATACCATAAAATCAGAAAAGGATATTGAAAAACACCTGAAGATATCATCAATAGGTACAATATCAAATTTTATCCAAGGGGGTAGGCAAGAGTATGAGTATGCAGAATATGGTAAAGTATATGGTGAAAGATCATCCTGACTCATCCATAACCGAATCTTACAGAAAAGCAGCAACAAATATTGAATTTGCAAATATTGATGACAATATAAAGGTTGTTATGCTCACAAGCTCCATAGCAGGAGAGGGAAAAACCACAACAATATGCAATATTGCTGCTGTCATGACTGAATTTAACAAAAATGTACTGCTGCTGGATCTAGACTTGCGAAAACCTTCAATACACAAGTTTTATAACCTGTCAAACAAAATTGGACTGACGGATTTGCTCATAAACAAGGATGATTACAAAAAATACATCAACAATGTGTATCCCAGACTGGACGTGATAACAGCCGGCAAGATACCCTCCAATGCCGCAGAAATTATCAATTCGAAAGCAATAAAGGATTTGATGAATGATCTTACATCGCACTATGATTATATTTTTCTGGATACTCCGCCAATAGCAATGGTAAGCGATCCCATAACAGTTGCAACATACGCGGACGCAATTATTTTAGCAATTGCATATGGCGAAACTGAAATAGAAGTGGCAAAAAAGTCTGTAGCAAGCCTGAGACAGGTAAACGGAAATATAATTGGAACAATTTTAACAAAGACGCCTGTTGCGAAATTCAAAAGACATTACTACTAGCAGTACAGAATGGATTGCAGCTGATACAGCTGCGGCAGAATGCGCGGATGGCGAAGTACTTAGAATATTTATCGCATTTATTTTGTTTAGATTATGTAAAGTTGGGTATATTTTACGAACAATGAGAATAATATACTTGGGAGCTGTGAATACAGGGTAAACTTGGACGCTTATTCCTTGTAGGAGCTGGTAGCGTAACCGACCATTTGGTCGGTTTTTGTTTTGCATCATTTCAGTTTTTGCCTGAACCAAACATGGTGAAAAGGAGGTGAAAGCATCGCCATGTGCGTAAAGATTGTTTGCATTTGATCCAACATTGAATGGAGGTAGTAAAATGAAAAAATCAAAGAAGGTTTTGATTATTTTTTTGACGTTACTGATGATAACTGTTCCCGCTTTTGGAGCTAAAGGCGAAAGCGTTAGGGTTCCCGATGAACTGCTTGAGGAGGATGTTGCTCCTGCAACAACATGTGTCGGATATCTCAGAGCCGGCCAGAATGATTATGAGGATATTGGAAAGATTTACATAGAGACTGTGCAAGAGAATGAAGAAGGCAGTATTTTCAGAATTACTGTACTGTTGCGTCCGGAATTCCCGGACTGGTCAATTCAGGAGCTTAATGTTGAAGCCATAAACGATGACGCCGACGGATATCCCGGTGATTTGGACTTCATCAGCAGCAACGGCGGTCTGATTCCGGGAAAATTCTCGGTTAAAAAGGAATTTGAGGAGCCGGTCAGAGGCTATAGTTTCCTATATTATAGTTCATGTGCCAATGGCCGCGATGTAATAGGCTTTGCGGTTCATTTGGTGGTAGTCAATGGAGAACTTAATGAAACGGCATGGTCAGACTGCTGGAACAGCGATCCTTATGATGGTGCAAACTGGTCTGAGATTATGTGGAGACCGTTAATGAGCATTGAAGAGTATTTAGACACTCTTAAATAATTTAACCAAACCGATGTTATTTTTGTAAATTTTACGGGAAGAGCCATGACTGGTCTTCCCGTAATTAAAAACATCATATTTCATTTCCGTATACTAGGTTTATTGCCATTAGGAGAAGGGAGGTCATTATGAAAAAAATTTTAGAGCATTTAAAGAATGAATCAGGGCAGGCACTTGTATTGTTAGCCTTTGCCTTTGCAGTCCTGATTGGATTTTCGGCTCTGGCAGTTGATGTGGGATACATGACGGTTCAAAAGGGTGCACTTCAGAAGGCTGCAGATGCAGCTGCGCTTTCAGGTGCGCTGTCGCTTTCAAAAACCAACAGCGTGACAGACATAGAAAAGGCAGTAAAGAGTTACATAGAAGCAAATCCGAATTACAACAAATCAGCCAGCATTGTTATAAATGAGGTAACACCCAATTGGAAGAACGGAACTGTTTATGTAAACATAGAGCAGAAGGCTCCAAAATTTTTATCACGCATAATAACTCCTGATTCCGTTACTTTGAAGGCAGAAGCAGAAGCAGGCATCTGGAGCGGAGGTGCACTGCCTTTCGTCAATTTGGATGACCATTATCCGGATCCTATGGATCCAAGGTTTGATATGGCAGGTGAGGATGACCCTGATTTTGATGGAGATAAAACCGTCTATGCATGGAATTCTGCCGGAAGAGGTGACTATGAAAGACTGTTGGAAAGTGATGCGCCTTATTCGCCGGATTACACCTCCTGCTATGTAAACTACAAGGATGGAGGAATTACTGTAGAAAAGGGTACTGACATCAATTTCAAATTGAAGGAGTACATGAGTCATATTGTTGTAGGAAGTGACGAACAGCAATCTTACGTTTTCAGTTTGTCAAATCAGGCAATAAAAAAAGCCGATGAAGCAGCTAAGGCTGTAAAGGACAAATTGGAAATACCGGATGACTGCAAGGAATATCAGTATTTGAATGAAATAAAAAACACAATGGAAATTCCGTTAAGACATTTGGTTATTTTGAACGTCAACATTGAAAATAAGGAATTTAAAGCTTCAAAGAGGGTGCTGGAACTGAAGGTGGAAAAGGTGTATTACTACGATTCATCTAAGGCTGATTTCTTTGATGCAAGTTATAACAGGCCCTTTGCCAATGCAGGAGGTACTGCCCTGGCAACCCTGGTTAAATAGAATTCATAATATAATAATATATTAATATAAAGGAACTGCTGCATTATTGATTATTGTTCATTTTGAGGGTCTTAGCCGAAGAATCTCATAATTTCAACGGATGAGATCCTTCGCTGACGCTCAGGATGACATGAAAATGCTATGCAACGGTCCCTTTTTTATATATTTATTTCTTCTGGCCTGTGGGCAGCTCCAGAATCAGATCCTTGGATTTTCCAGCTCTTAAAATATAGGAATCTGTGGAATGATCAAGCATGCTTACAAGCATTTTGGATATTTCAATGGTCTTGTCCAGTTCTATGCCGGTTTCAATGTTCATTTCATCGAGCATGTGAATGACATCCTCCGTGGACACGTTTCCTGCAGCTCCAGGCACGAAGGGGCATCCGCCCACACCTGCAAAGGATGTGTCAAACCACGTTATTCCTGCCTGCATGCCGGCTACGATATTGGCCACTCCCAGCCCTCTTGTGTTATGGAAGTGCAATATCCACTTAACCTGTGGGAATATTCGCTGCATTTCTGTGCACATGCTGTAAACCTGATTAGGAACAGCCATTCCTGAAGCATCAGAAAGTGATATTTCTGTTATTCCCGCATCGATGTAGGATTGTACAATCTTTTTAACATCGTCAACGGGGATTTCATGTTCCCATGGAGAACCAAAGGGCATTGAAATTGAGCCTGATATTTCGATGTTGGAGGAAACTGCAGCCTGGACCGTATCTTTAAATCCGGCTACGGATTCTTCGGGAGTTCTGTTAAGGTTTGCCAGATTGTGAGACTTGCTGGCAGATACGTTGAGCTTTACCTTTCTGCAGCCGCAGTCAACAGCTCTTTCCAGACCTTTCATGTTTGCAATGAGTGCTCTGTATTCAACTCCGTCCTTCTTGTTAATCCTTTTGAAAACTTCGTCGGTGCTGGCCATCTGAGGAACAGCTTTTGGATGCATGAATGAACCTACTTCAATAACCTTGAAGCCTGATTCTGTTATTAAATTGATTAGTTTAACTTTTTCTTCGACACCGAGTATCCTTGATTCGTTTTGCAAGCCGTCCCTGGGACCGACTTCGCAAAGAACCACTTTTTTTGGCAAATTCATTTGTCAACCTCCTTAATCAAATCTAAGCATTTGACGTTAAATATATATTATATTTTAAATAATATAAAGTCCAATACAATAATTGTATCGGACTCATAGAAGAATTCTATATACTTGTTTTGTTGACAGAAATTAAGAAATTGAAGCATCATTGATGGAATAATGGTCTTTAATGAAATTATATACCTTTTCCAACCGGGAATCCATTTTCTTGTCTTTGTTCCAGCACAGGTAAATGGGCCTTTTAAATATGGAGTTGTTGATGTTTACCACGGCTATGTCACTGCTGTAGGCAAGCTTTTCAGGTATTATGGCTATACCGAAGTTCAAGGACACAAATGATATTACCGCATTGCATTCTTCTGCTTCAAATACAACATTGGGCTTTATATCCAGATCTTCAAAAAATTCATCACACATTTGTCTCAGGGAGCTGTTTTTGTTTAGAAGAACAAAGGGTTCCCCGTTTAATTCAGATATGTCAATGTTGCTTCTGTTTGCAAAAGGGTGATTCTTTGATGCGATGAGGACCAGGTTCTGATCGAATATGGGCAGGCATGCAATGTCCTTGTCAGGCTTGGCGCTCAGTGACAAATCAAGCTTGCCGCTTTTCAGGTCCTTAATAAGGTGGTCGCTTAAGTTCTGAACGAAGTTAAACTTAATGTGTTTGTTGGCAGGATCCTTATAAAATTCATTTATCATCTGCGGAATAAAGCTCGAGCTTATGCTGTAAATAAATCCCAAGTTGATTTTTACTGCCGATGGGTCTATAATAGTCTCTAGAGATTTTTTGCCTTCTTCCAACAAGTCTAATGATTTTTCAACGTAAGATAGAAAATGCTCGCCGTAATGGTTCAGAGTTATTTTTTTACCGTTTTTTTCAAACAGCTGAACATTCAGCTCTTTCTCAAGTTGGGAAATAGAGTAGCTTAAACTAGGCTGCGATATTAACAGCATTTCTGATGCTTTTGTAAAATGCTGTACTTTTGCCAGTACACGGAAATATTGCAACTGCTGTAATGTCATATTAGCCTCCTTTACAAGTATTGCTGCTTTTATATATGAATTAAATTTATTATAACATAAAAACTATAAAAAGTCTCTATGGTTTTAATATAATTTTGGTATTGGACTTGTTCTTATTTAGTTTATATAATTTAGCTATAATGATCATTAAATAAACAAAGATGTATTAGAATAAGGAGATGTTCGTAATGGCAAAGGAAATTTCACAAGAACAAATTCAAGAATTGGATGATTTGTTTGCAAAGGCACGAAAGGCTGCAGATATAATTGCTACTTATGATCAGGAAAAGGTTGACAGACTGTGTCAGGCTGTTGCATGGGCCGTTGCCAACAAAAAAACTTTTTTGAGACTTGTAGACATGGGTATTGAAGAAAGCGGACTTGGAGACCCTATATCAAGACAGGGTAAACGCTTTAAAATCAGAGGAGTTCTCAGGGATGCCCTAAGAGCCAAAAGCGTTGGAATTATTGAAGAATTACCGGAAAAAGGCATAGTGAAAATAGCAAAACCGGTGGGCATCATAGGATCGCTTGTTCCTACGACAAATCCGGATTTAACACCTGCAGGACAAGCAATATATGCAATAAAGGCAAGAGATGTTGTAATATTCTCTCCACATCCGCGTTCAAAGGATACAACATTTGAAACCGTGAGACTCATGAGAGAAGCTCTTGAAAAGGAAGGCGCTCCTGCTGATATATTACAGAGTATAACAAATCCAAGCGTAGCCATGACACAGGAGCTGATGTCAAGATCCGACCTTGTTATAGCAACCGGCGGACGCCCCATGGTAAAGGCAGCATACAGTTCAGGAACTCCGGCATACGGATCAGGTGCAGGAAATGCAACAATGATATTTGATGAAACTGCCAATGTTGAAGAGGCAGCACACAACACAATGCTGAGCAAGACTTCCGACTACGGTTCAGGATGCTCGGCAGACGGAAACCTTGTAATCCATGAAAGCATTTATGAAAAGATGCTTGAGCAGCTTCAGAAGGAAGGCGCATATCTGGCTAACAATGAAGAAAGAGAAGCGCTCAAAAAGGTAATGTGGGATGACGAGTTCCACAGACTTGCTGATACCGTTGCAATTGCTCCTCAGCAGCTTGCTCAGGCTGCAGGATTCTCTATTCCGGCCGACAGAAAATTCATCATGGTAATAGGAGATGGAATCGGATCTGAATATTTCTTCTGCAGAGAAAAACTTACTACATTACTGGCTGTTTTCAAATATGAAGGCGAATTTGAAAATGCTCTTGACGCTATGAGAGGAATCTACGATATAGGCGGAAAAGGACACTCCTGCGGAATATATTCCTTCAATGACGATCACATAATGAGATTGGGACTGGCAGCACCTGTAAGCAGAATTATGGTAAGACAGCCTCAATCAAAGGCAAACGCCGGAGCATTTAACAACGGAATGCCAATGACTTCATCCATGGGATGCGGAACGTGGGGAGGAAACATAGTTTCTGAAAACATTGCGTTGAAACATTACATGAACACAACCTGGGTGTCGAGACCGATTCCGGAAGACAGACCTTCAGATGAAGAACTGTTTGGAGATTTCTACGATCCTGAAATGGAAAAATAACATCAAACTGATTGCGATAACATCTGTGCCGGAGAAGAATTATATATGATTCTTCCCGGTGCGAAAATTGTAAATAGATTTTGTTAATACTAAGAAATTAATTAGAGGAATGGTGAATTTAATGAAAAGAGAATTTTCTTTGGCTCACTTGACAGTACTAGGCTGCGCCCCGCCGGAAATGACTTATATCGCTTCAATGGCAGGATATGATTACATCAGTATAAGACCTATATACATGGGACTCAAGAATGAACCTAATTATGACTTGGCCCACAACAAAGAAATGCTTAAGCAAACGAAGGCTGCTATGAAAATAACCGGAATAAAAGTCCATGACATAGAACTGGCAAGAGTTGTTGACGGAGTGGATGTGTCTCAATATGAACCGGCATTTGAAGTTTCTGCAGAACTTGGAGCAAAAAGTGTTCTGAGCAGCATATGGACACCAAACAGGGAATTTTACTTGGAACAATTTGCAAAATTAGCAGACCTGGCAAAAAATTACGGTCTGAAGGTTGATCTGGAATTCGTTACATGGGCAAACGTTAGCGATTTGAAGTCGGCTGTAGACGTTTTAAAGACAGTTAGCCGCGATAACACAGGAATAATGATTGATACTCTCCATTTTCACCGCTCACGCGTAAGGTTGGAGGAACTGGATGAACTGCCGAGAGAATGGTTCCATTTTGCACACATATGTGACGGACCTGCCGAAATCCCTACAGACAAGGAAGGTCTCATTCACACAGGTCGTGATGCACGTCTTTATGTGGGTGAAGGTGCCATAGACATTGCATCCATTTTAAACAGATGTCCGGAAATGGTTTACTCAATCGAATTGCCAAACATAGAAAGAGTGAAGGAATTCGGATATGCTGAACATGCAAGGCGCTGCCTGCAGACTGCGAAAAATTATCTGGAGCTGCATTCATTGGCAAACAGTTGTATATAAAAACAGGAGGCAAGCATTGAAAAAATTATTATCATACCAATTGGTGGATTATCTTGAAAGAAGAGACGTGAAATATGTGTTCGGTCTTTGCGGCCACACGGTCATTGCAATGCTGGACGCATTAAAACAAAGCAAAAAGTTAAAGTACATTTCTGTAAGGCATGAACAGATAGCTTCAACTGCCGCAGACGGATATGCAAGAGTCACAAAAAAAGCAGCAGTCGTGATGACACACTTAGGACCAGGTCTGACCAACGCTGTAACCGGCGTTGCCAATGCAGCATTGGATTCAATTCCAATGGTTGTCATAGCAGGAGATGTTCCAAGCTACTACTATGGAAAGCATCCTCATCAGGAAGTCAACATGCATTGTGACGGGTCACAGTACGACATCTACAAGCCGTTTGTTAAAAGAGCATGGAGGCTTGATACACCGGAGCTTCTGCCTGAAATTCTTGACAAGGCATTCAGACTGGCTGAATCCGGAAGACCCGGCCCGGTTCTCATATCGGTGCCCATGGACATGTTCTCCAGAGAAGTGGATGAAAGATGTTTCGAAAGGACATACAAGGATTCCAGCTTTACTGTAAAACCGGCTCTTCCGAAGGAAACTGCATTTGAAATAGCTCGTATGCTCATAGAGGCAAAGAATCCGGTGATTCACATAGGCGGTCAGGTTGTTTACCATAATGCATCAGAAGAACTCACAAAGCTGGTTGATTTTTTAGACATCCCTGTTACAAGGACACTCATGGGACAGGGCGGAATTTCTGACACTCATCCTCTTCTGGTTGGGATGACGGGATTTTGGGGAACATACTTTGTAAACGGTAAATCTTCAGGAGCAGATTTGATTCTTGCAGTAGGCACCAGATTGACCGAAGCAGACAGCAGCTCATGGTATGAAGGAGTAACATTCAGCAATAAATCCAAGTTCATACAGATAGATATGGACCCGGTTGAAGTAGGAAGAAACTATCCTGTTGAAATAGGAGCAGTTGCTGACCCGAAACAGGCTTTGAAAGCAATTCTGGAAGCAGCTTCGGAACTTAAGCCTGAAGGTATAGACAGACCTGAATTAAGAGCAGAGATTGCCAAGTACAAGAAAGAGTTTAAACAATCCAACAAACCAATTGCCGAAGACGGCAGATTCCCAATGACGCCGCAGAGAATACTGAAGGATGTAAGAGAAGTGTTTCCTGAAGACGGTCTCATCTTTACAGATGTTGGCTGGAATAAAAACGGCGTTGGTCAGCAGTTTGACATAACAAAGCCTGACACCATATTCCATCCCGGCGGACTTGCAACAATGGGATTCGGTTCGGCAGCAATACTTGGAGCAAAATTGGCAGCTCCGGACAAAAAGGTGATCACACTAATAGGTGACGGAGGGTTCGGAACAAATCCTTCGGTAATGGCAACAGCTGTGGAGCAAAACATTCCTGTGGTATGGGTTGTTATGAACAACTTTGCGTTTGGTACAATCGCAGGCCTTGAAGGAGGAGCATACAATCACTCCTTCGGAACCGTGTTCTACACTCCGGACGGCAACAGATACAACCCCGAGTGGGCAGAAGTGGCAAAGGCATACGGCGTAAAATCAAGGAAGATAGCATCTGCCGATGAATTCAAGGAAGCATTCAGGGAAGCCATTGAGTCGAATGAGCCTTATCTTCTGGATGTGCCCATGGAGAACATTCCTGTTCCAACAGACGGTCTGTGGAACATAAACGATATTTACAATCCAAAGGAAAATGTTGTTGAAGGAAGGCTTGTGTCAGGCGAAGCCATCAGATCATACCACAAGTCTTTGATTTAAAATAATATGCGGGTTTGGGAACAAATTTATTGAATAAAAGGAGTTCAAATAATGGCCAATAGAATACAGGGGACAACCACACTGGTGGGATTACTGGGATATCCGCTGAAGCACAGCAGATCTCCTCACATGCATAACACAGCTTTTGAAGCATTGGGACTGGATCATGTATACATGGCATTCGAGGTTCAGGAAGGACACATCAAGGAAGGGCTTGATGCCATGAGAATCCTCAATGCCGAAGGATGCAACGTAACTATGCCGCACAAGAAAAAAGTATTGGAATTTCTTGATGAAGTTTCAGAAGACGCCAGAATAATCGGTTCTTGCAATACGGTTAAAAATGACAACGGCAAACTGACCGGTTACAATACGGACGGAAGAGGTTTTGTAAAGGCGCTGGAAGAAAACCAGGTTGAATTCAAGGGTAAGAAAATCGTTCTGGCCGGAGCGGGAGGAGCTGCAAGGGCTGTTGCAACTCAGCTGGCCTACGACGGTGCCGGGGAACTGGTTCTTTTCAACAGAACTTTAAGTTCTGCAGAAGAAATCATAGACAACATCAACAGGAACATTCCTACATGCAACGGAAGAGCTCTTGAAATGGATGAAGAAGTGTTGAAAAAGGAAATTCAGGATGCTGCTATTCTTGTAAACTGCACATCTCTTGGAATGAAAGCCACCATAGACCAGGCAATAATTTCCGATCCAGCTGCATTGCCCAAGGATTTGTTCGTAGCCGACATAGTTTATGACCCGGCTCAGACAAAGCTGTTAAAAATGGCTGAGCAGGCAGGCTGCAGATACATGAACGGACTTATGATGATGATATGGCAGGGAGCCATCGCATTTAAAATATGGACCGGGAAAGACATGCCTGTGGATTTGATTAAAAAAGAAATCTTCGGACATTAAAACTTCTTGCATTATACCGGTAATGCTTGTATTATAAAGCATTATCGGTCAGTTCAAAGTAAATAAAAATTAAAGAGGTGATTTCATGTCATTTGTAAAATGGTTGGATGATCATATTGAAGAGTGTGCTCTTGGAGTTCTGCTTATACTTATGACCATAGTGATGAGCATACAGGTAATTGCCAGATATGCTTTCAGCTATTCATTGACTTGGTCTGAAGAAATAACGCGCTACATGTTTATATGGTCCGGGTTTTTGAGCATCAGCTACAGTTACAAAAAAGGTATCGTTATAAAAATAGAACAATTTGTCAACGTCTTGCCGAGCTCGCTGAAGAAGGCTGTCAGCATACTTGAAAAGCTTGCAGCATTTGCATTTTTCGCATATATGATACCGTTCGCATACAAGTTCTTGATTGCTTCAGTTCAAAGCGGTCAGCTCAGTCCTGCGGTAAGGCTTCCCATGTACTTCATACAGGTTGCACCGCTTGTTGGATTTGCACTGACTACCGTAAGAATTGCGGAAGGTATCGTTAAAGAATTTACTGAAAAAACAAATTAATGTTGCTGGAAAGGAGAAATTATGTCGGCAGGAATTTTATTCGTTTTATTTTTCGTGCTATTGGCTTTTGCAATTCCAATTTCCAGTACTCTTGGAATTGTGTCAATAGTTCCGTCGCTGTTAAACAGCTCATTTCCGGCAAACGGTCAGTACGTTATAAGGGCCATGTTTGCAGGAATGGACAGTTTCCCGTTGCTGGCTGTTCCGATGTTTATATTATCCGGAATACTGATGGCAAGGGGAGGAGTTTCAAAAAAGTTATTTAATGTATTTTCGTACTTCATTGGAGACAAGACTGCAGGAATGCCGTGCGCGGTAGTTATCACCTGTCTGTTCTACGGAGCCATTTCAGGTTCTGCACCTGCAACTGTTGCCGCAGTAGGAAGTATGACCATACCCATTCTTATTAACCTTGGTTATGACAAGGTGTTTACTACTGCACTTGTAGCCGTTGCGGGAGGTCTTGGAGTTATTATACCTCCGAGCATACCGTTTATCATCTACGGCATGAGCACCGGAACATCTGTTGGAGAACTGTTCATTGCCGGAGTTGTACCAGGCTTGCTCATAGGCTCGCTGTTGATGCTGTATGCCTACTATTACTGCAAGAAGAACGGCGAAGACAAGGAAAAAATCAACGCCAGCGTAAAAGAGCTGAGAGATAAGGGATTTTGGGCAGTAATGAAGGACAGTTCATGGGCACTTCTTACACCGGTAATCATACTTGGGAGCATTTACAGCGGTATCGCTTCACCAACCGAGGCAGCCGTGTTTTCAGTAATATATGCCTTGATAATCAGCTTGTTTGTTTACAAATCTCTGGAAGTGAAGGATTTGTGGAAAATATTCGTTGAAGCCGTAAGGACATACACACCGCTGTTGTTTATAATTTCAGCAGCCATAGCTTTTTCAAGAGTGCTTACACTGCTTCAGGTTCCTCAGACTGTTGCGGCAGCTATTACATCCACATTCTCGGGCAAGGTTGCAATATTGCTTATAATAAATGCATTCCTTCTGTTTGTGGGAATGGTTATGGATACAACACCTGCAATACTTATCTTGTCACCTATATTCATGCCAATTATTCAGGCAATCGGCGTAAACCCGATCCACTTTGGTGTGATAATGGTGGTTAACCTGGCAATCGGATTCGTAACACCTCCTGTAGGAGTCAACCTGTTTGTTGCAAGTTCTCTGACAGGTGTACCGGTTATGAATATTGCCAGAAAAGCAATTCCTTTAATCGTAATGTTTTTGATTGCATTGCTGTTTATAACTTTTATACCGGCCATAAGCCTGGTTCTGGTTTAAACAATACATCACAAAGTAATTTGGTAGCAATTTATGATTTGTAATCATAAAAATAAAATTAAAAAATGAAAGGCGAAGGGAAGAAGAAAATGAAAAACTTTAAGAGATTTATCAGTATTTTAATGGTATTTGTAATGACATTCGCATTGGCAGCCTGCGGACAGCAGCAAGCAGCAACTCAGCAACCTGCAGAGCAAAAACCGGCCGCTGAAACTCCTGCAGCACAACAATCATCCGACATCGGAGAATATTCATGGTCTCTTGGAACTGACAGCCCTGAAGACACTGTAACTCACAAATACGCAGTTAAGTTTGCCGAAGAAGTTGGTGCCTTGAGCGGAGGCAAAATGAAAATCCAAGTTTACTCAAACGGTACTCTTGGCGGAGACAGAGAAATGCTTGAAAGCATCAAGGGAGGAAACATTCAGTTTGTTGTTCAGACAACAGCACCTCAGGTTAACTTCATGCCAAGACTTGCAGTATTTGACCTTCCTAATGCTTACGCAACAATAGATGAAGTAAGAAAAGCCGTTGACAACGAAGGCTTCTTAAAAACAATCAACGGTGTTTACGAAGAAGCTGGATATCACCTGATGGCTTATGCAGACCAGGGATTCAGAGTTATGTCAACAAACAAGAAAATTGAATCAATCAATGACTTCAAGGGACAAAAAATAAGAACTATGGAAAATGCCAACCACATAGCATACTGGAAAGCTCTGGGAGCAAATCCGACACCTATGGCATTTGCAGAAGTTTATATAGGATTGCAGCAGGGAACCATAGACGCTCAGGAAAATCCATATGAAGTTATAGTATCTGCAAAATTCTATGAGCAGCAGAAATATGTAATCAAGACAAACCACATTCCGCATCTTCTTTCTTTAATCACAAGCAACGATGTTTACAATGGATTGAATGACGCAGAAAAGGCTATCCTTGATCAGGCTGCAGCAAATGCAAAAGTATATGCACGTGAGCAGGCAGATTCACGTGTTGCAGACAGAGTAAGCATAATAGAGTCAAACGGAGCTCAAATAGTAGAAATCAACGAAGAAACTTTCAAAGCAATGCAAGAAGCTGCTAAACCTGTTTATGAAAGCATAAAACAACAGGTTGGAGAAGATCTGTATAATGCTTATCTTGGAAAATAAGATTATTTTGTAATTTCGATCCCTCACATTGTATAAAAAACAACCGCACTGTTCAAGTGCGGTTGTTTTTTTGCTGTATGAAAGAAAAATAAGGCCGTATTCTTTGTATTCATGAGCATTATTGCTGTGGCAGAGGAGATTTTAAATATTAACTGCGTTATTGGCAATAATAATAACAGGCATATCTGCCAGATTTTAAATTATAATTTTCGGAGGTCATAGTGATTAAGGTTGGTGAAAAGGCCCCGTCCTTCAATGCGCAGGCATTTTATGACGGATCATTTACAAAGGTGAGTTTAGAGGATTACAAGGGTAAATGGGTTTACCTGTTTTTTTATGGCGGAGATTTCACATTTGTCTGAGCTTCTGAAGTGGCAGCAGTTGCTGCTAAGGTCAAGGAATTTGAAGAGCTCGGAGTGCAGGTTTTATCCTGCAGCGTAGATTCTGTATATACTCATAAAATGTGGAACGAACAGGAACTTTCCAAGATGTCCGGCAACACACCATTTCCCATGATGTCAGACCAGAATGGTGAAATAGGAAAGATGTATGGAGTTTATGACGAACAAAGCGGAGTAAGTTTAAGAGGAACATTTATCATTGATACGGATGGAATTCTTCAAAGCATGGAAGTGCTGTCCATGCCAATAGGCAGAAATGTGTTTGAAGGATTAAGACAGATAAAAGCTATTCAGATGGTGAGGAATTCAAAAGGGAAAGAAGTTGCTCCTGCTGTTTGGGAACCTGGCAAAAAAACAATAAAGCCTCGTCCGGAACTGGTGGGAAACGTGTGGCAGGAATGGAACATAAATGATTTGTAGAAGGTGCATCTTCATGATGCCGAAAAACAGCAGTACCCTATAATTTGGGGCTGCTGTTTCTTAATTATGAGATCCTTCGCTGGCGCTCAGGATGACAGTATCGTTTAGAATTTTCTTAGTCTGTCAAGTCAAGAATTTCGCCTTCATTGTTGTCTTGAGTCTCTTCTGTGTTTTCAGACTCCGCAGGTTCTTCGTCTCCCCCTTCTTCCGTGCTGTCGTTCTGGCCGTTTATCCACTGGTCGTAATGCCACTGGGTGTGGTTAGAGCATACTGCGGAAGGAACCTGGTACGCCTGGTCCAGAATACTGTAACTCTTATCGTAGTCTTTGTTCCTGGTTACGAACACCCGCTGCTCCAGAAGGTTTCCGGGGCAGTACTGAGATTTAAGAAGTCCTGAGTTTGTGCATATTTCAACAGAAACATGGGTGTCGCATTTTTCCCTGGGCTCAGTGCCCGGAATGAAGTATTCTGTTATTACCTGGCTTCCCCGTTGGTCGTGAGAACAAAGGTCAGTGGGAAGTTTCCCCGATTGTTTGCAGACCTGGACGGGCACAAGGTTATTGCTTCGCTCAAACTTTGCCGGAGCAAGCCCTTCATGGATGTGAGTCATTATGTTTTTCCACAGCCTCGCGTTGTTTCCGCTGTCACCGGAAAGTTTCATCTGTACATTGTCGTTTCCTACCCAGATGCCTCCTATGTAGTACGGTGTGAAGCCAACATACCAGAAGTCTCCGCAGTCCTGGGTCGTTCCGGTTTTGCCGGCAGCTTCTATTCCCATTTCATCCGGAAGCTTTGCCTTGTAGGACAGACCGTTGTACACGGTGCTTCTGAGTATATCCTTCATGAGAGAGGCTGCCTCCGGAGTGGACACAGACTGTGTTTTCGGAATGTTGTCAATCAGGATTTCGCCCCTGCTGTCTGTAATTTTTGTGTAGACGATGGGCTCCACGTACACGCCGTCATTGGCTATAGCCCCGTAGGCTGCAGTCATGGCAAGAGGTGAGAAGCCATTTGTAAGCCCCCCAAGTCCAAGGGATGCCAGGTTAACGTCGTTGTAGACCGGATTTTCCTGCGGTGTTACGAATGTGTCTTCTGCCGGATTTTCGGTGTTAATGAAACCAAGACTGGCAAGTGATTGTATTGAAGCATCAAGCCCTATTTTTTCAAGCATGTTGACAGAATTTGTATTCACTGACTGCTCTATGGATTTTCTAAGAGTCATTTTGCCCCAGTACTTAACATCCTTATATTCATACCAGTTTTTAGGCCACCGTTCACCTTTTTCGTTGGTACGGGGAAGGTCTTCCAGTATGTAGGCTGCCGAGTATCCCATGTTAAGAGCAGGCAGGTAGACAGACAGAGGCTTGATAGTGGAGCCCGGCTGTCTTGCTGCATCCGCAGCACGGTTAAAGGTTTTGCTTCCTTCAATGTTTCTGCCTCCGAACATGGCTTTTATCTTTCCTGTGCGGTAGTCAAGTATAACTGCTGCAGACTGGGGCTGGACTATTCCGTCTTCCTGATAATAGAAAAAATCCTTTGAAACTCTGAGCAGACCATCGTCTCCGACACTGAACACATCGGGGTTTTTGTCCAGAAAGTCCTTTGTGATCAGAAATTTTCCCTTAGTCCCCTTCTTCTCAAGAACCTCCAGGCTGCTGCCTATGTTCAGGGAACCCATGGTGTGGGATACGAAATTGTTTTCTTCATTTATGGTGTAACAATCCACTATATCAACAGAAGAGGAGTAAATGTCAAACTTCTTCGTATGAAGAACCAGGCATCCGTTTTCGTCCCGGTAAAATTCATCGGAGCTTAAATACAGATTTCCAGCTTCGTCAAGAATGTTTTCCTTTTTGTAAAATATGGTCTGACCGTATTCGTTAAGCACGTTTTTGTAAGAGTCCAGACTTCCAACGGAATTGCCGTCGACCCATTTGAAGTATCTCCATTCCTCACCCACGGGATTGTCACCTTCAGACTTTTCTCCCAGATAGTTTATGGAGAAGTTTCTGTAGGCTTCTTCAAGGGATTTCTGCATATTGACGTCGATTGTTGCTGTTATAGTCAAACCGCCCCTGTAAAGGAGTCTTTCAGCCTCCTGTCGGCTCATACCTTTTTTACCCATCAAATCCTCAATTACCCTGTCCTTTACGTAGTCCGTGGGCAATGTGGATATTTCCTCCATTTTGGTCTGGCCTGGATTCAAAGAAAGCCTTATATCCTGACTAATGGCATCTCTATGCTCCTGTTCATCTATGAATCCAATTTCGAGCATCTGGTCAAGAATCAGGCGCTGCCTGTCTACGGCTTTTTGGTTGAAGACGCAGGCGTACTGAACTGAACCTATAACCACATACCCTACGATGTCCTCTTTGGGAATGTTGACTGAGTCAGCCATGCTGTAACGGTTAAAGGGTGCATATGCAACCGTGCTTTTTGCAGCACCGGACAGAAGTGCGCATTCTGCCAGTGAAAGGTCTTTCACATCCTTTGAAAAATAAGTGCGTGCGGCTGTCTGCACGCCATAGGAGCTTTGGCCCAGCGGAATGGTGTTCAGGTAGTTTTCCAGTATCTGCTCCTTAGAAAGAACCCTTTCGATTTTTACGGCCAGGTAAATTTCCTTAACCTTTCTTTCCCAGGATTTTTCGTTTGTAAGGTAAAGATTCTTCACAAGCTGCTGGGTGATGGTACTTGCACCCTGAGCCGTAGGGTCTCCCACCTGAAAGTTGTATAAAAGCGAGCTGGCAATACGCTGAGGGTCAATACCCATATGGTCGAAAAATCTGTGATCCTCTATGGCAATAAAGGCGTTTACCAGGTCTTTAGGAATGTCCTCCAGCTTTATTATGTCCCTGTTTTCGTTGGGATCATGAATTTTTTCTATTATGCTTCCTTTTTCGTCAACTATGACGGAGCTTTCGGAAAGGGTTGAAAGTATGTTTGTGGGGTCTATTTCAGGAGCTGTTTTTATGATTCCTGCAACCACACCGGATGCAAATCCGCCTGCAGCAACAACAGCCGTTGTTGAAATTAAAAACAGCACAAATATTGCCCGCAGAAACAAATTCTTTTTCTTTTTTTCCGGTGCATGATTCTTTTCTTGATTTTTATCTTCTTTCATTTTATCACCGCCATTCTGCACTTAAGGATTTTATACCCTTAAATACGAAGTTTATTCATTATACAGCTAAATTACAGCATATGATTGAAAATTTGCAAAAAATACCAGAGCACAGTTGCACGGGAAAGTTTATTAGATTATAATACTAACCAGATGATAATAATGTGAGGGATAACATATTCAATATATTAATCTCAGACAAAATTGTTAACAGAATTTACTAGCGGAGATTTATCATGAAATATGCATTGAATGAAAAAGAACTGGAATTTATCTCGCAAAGCAATCAGGAGTGGCTGAATCTTTTGATTGAACTGGCGAAAATACCTGCTCCTTCCCATAAGGAGGACAAGCGTGCCGAGTTTTGCAAGAAGTGGCTTGAACATAACGGAGCAAGGAATGTCACAATCGATGAGGCGAAGAATGTGGTTTATCCAGTAAACTGCGAAAACGCCGAAGAAATAACAGTCTTCATGGCTCACACGGATGTGGTGTTTGAAGACGAGAAAGAATTTGATGTGCAGGTAAGGGATGGTAAGGTGTTTGCGCCGGGTGTAGGCGACGACACAGCCAACGTCGTTAACCTGTTGATGTGCGCCAAGTATGTGACGCAAAACAAGATGCAGCCAGAAAATGGTTTCCTGTTTGTAATGAATTCCTGCGAGGAAGGTCTCGGAAACCTTAAGGGAAGCAAAAAAATAATGGAAGATTACGGCTCAAGGGTGAAGGAGTTTGTTTCCCTTGACGGCCACATAGGATCGTGTGTATCAAAGGCGGTAGGTTCCCAAAGGTACAAGGTAACCGTTACAACCGAGGGCGGGCACTCCTATTCTGATTTCGGAAACAGAAATGCCATTTACTATCTGTCTTCCATGATACAGACTCTTTATGCCGTTAAGGCACCCCAGAAGGAAAAGACCACATACAATGTGGGAATTATAAGCGGAGGAACTTCGGTTAACACAATTGCTGAAAAAGCATCCATGCTTTATGAATTCCGATCGCTGGACAAGGAATGTCTTAAGCAGATGGAGGACTTTTTCTGGGCGGTGCTTGACAGCTATAGAAAAATGGACATAGGTGTTTCGGTTGAAGTTGTGGGCATGAGGCCATGCAGCGGAGACATTGATGAACAAAAATTAGAAAGCTTCACGGAGAAGAACAAGGAAATTATCAGGTATTACTATGACACGGAACTGGACCTGGAAGCAGGTTCAACCGATTCCAACATACCGCTGTCACTGGGAGTTCCGGCAAACACTGTTGGGACAACAAAAGGAGGCGGAGCCCATACCAGGGGAGAATGGATTGAAATTGACGGAGTGGAAACTGGCATGAAAATAAGCATGGCCATGGTTCTTTCATATTTTAAAAGATAATTTTATAAATACATAGCCTAAATTATAGTAAGATGAAAGCCAAAGAATCTCATAGGGAGGGATTCTTTGGCTCGTTTATCAGATGATTATTTCTTTTTCCTTTTCAGCGATTTTCCGCTTTGCGTTCCAAAGTATGAAAAGAGAAGAATTAAAATCATGTAAACCACATAAAGAAAATTAAATTCCCTGGTTGTGTAAATCAGAAGTATGACTACGCCGGGAAGGCTGAGGCAAAGCATGTAAAGAATTGTGAAGCCCGGCTTCAGCAGCCCCAGTATGATGCTTATGACACCGTAAATTATGAGCACAATCAGTATTGTAACAAGTCTTTCAAAAACAAGACCGTCGGAAAACACCGACACAAACACCCCGAAAAAACCAAGCAAAGCTCCTGCTGCAATTGTTATTAAACTACCTACTAGATTTGACCTAATGGATTCCTTCATGACAATACCACCTTCATTATTTTGATGTTCTGTTATTGTTTCTTATTATGTTACTTCAGCAAGAATTCCAACATTATGCTTATTACATTATAACAAAAAATAGTTATATTAATGTTAAATATATGATATAATTTAACAAATTATAATAAAATGAAATTTAATTATAGATAGGAGAAATCATGGGCAAGACTAATATACACGCAAATTTAAGGGGAAACATGGCCTTTGAGATGGATATCAACGGTCATACTGTAACGACGGATGCAACGGCTGAAAATGGAGGAAACGGTCTGGGACCAAGTCCGAAGGCACTTTTGCTGGCAGGTCTCATTGGATGTTCGGGAATCGACATCATGACCATAACCAAGAAGATGAGGGTTGAAATTGAGGATGTAAAAGTGGATATAGAGGCCGAAGCAAGGGAAGAGGATCCAAAGATATACACATACATAAAGGTCATATACAGATTTAAGGGAAAGGATCTGACTTTCGACAAGCTGGAAAGAGCGGTGAAGCTGTCCATGGAGAAGTACTGCGGTGTGGCAGCGATGCTGGAAAAGGCCGTTCCAATCACATATGAGATAAAAATTGAAGTATAACAACAGCCTTAAATGAAAAACAGGAGAAAAACATGAATTGGATTGAAACATCAATTTACACAACAACAGACGGAATAGAAATAATAAACGGAGCTCTCATGAAGCTTGGCATAAACGATGCGGTCATTGAAGATGCCAGTGTTTTTGACGACTTTCTAAACAATGAAACTCTCAACTGGGACTATTACGATGAAGGTCTTGCCAGGATGAAGGACTGCGAAAGCTGCATAAAGGTTTATCTGGCAGACAACAGCCAGGGCAACAGTCTCTTGGGTGAAATTAAGACGTTCATATCAAACATACGCCAGGAATACAGCGGTATTGACTTCGGAAGGCTTGAGATTGAAACAAGAATGCTTGACGATGAAGACTGGGCCAACAACTGGAAGCAGTATTTCAAACCATTCACCGTATCTGACAAAATAATAATAAAACCTTCATGGGAAGAACTGGACCAGCCGTCAGACGGAAAAACAGTGCTTGAAATAGACCCGGGCATGAGTTTCGGAACGGGACAGCATCACACCACAAGACTTTGCATAGAGCAGATAATAAAGCATATGGAACAAGGAATGAAGGTTCTTGACATGGGCTGCGGAAGCGGAATCTTGTCCATAGCGTCAATATTGCTGGGAGCTAATAGCTGCGTGGGCGTTGACATTGATGAGAACGCAGTGCGCATTGCCGGTGAAAATGCTGCGCTTAACAGCATCTTTGCAGACCGCTTCACCGTATACTGCGGAGACGTGACTAACGACGTAAATCTGCAGAATGAAATAGGAAACGGCTATGACATGATTGCCGTAAACATCATCGCTCAGATAATAATGGGCATGAGCTCAACATTCCCAAAATTTTTGAGGTCAGGCGGTCTTGTAATAGCATCTGGAATCATTAAGAAATATCTGCAGGATGTTACGGACAATTTCAAGGAGCTGGGATTTGAAATCCTGGAGATCAATGACAGCGAAGAGTGGGTCTGCGTGACAGCAAAAAAACTTTAGGAGGCGGCATGTTCAGATATTTTTGTGCAGATGACTGCATTGAAGATGGCAGGGTAGTAGTAACCGACGGCGATGCCAGGCATTTGAAGACAATTCTAAGGGCACAGGAGGGCGATGAAATTTCCGTAGTGACAGAAAGCGACGAGTACAGAGCACGCATTGAAGAAATACGAAAGGATGACATAATCTGCAGCCTTGAAGAAAAAATAGAAAGAAACAACGAAACACGAATTAACGTAACCCTGTGCCAGGGAATTCCTAAGCAGACAAAGATGGAAACTATAATTCAGCAAAATGTGGAGCTTGGCGTTAAAAGCTTTATTCCGCTCATAACCGAAAGAACAGTGGTAAAGCTCAACGACAAGGACAGGGAGCAAAAGAAGCTTGATAGGTGGCAAAAGATTGCCAAGGAGTCCGCTAAACAAAGCAAACGTAACATCATACCTCAGGTGGAGGATATAGTTACGGTAAAGGAGCTTGTGGAGAGGCTTAAAAACGAAGACGCAAAAATCATAGTTCCCTATGAACTTGAAGATATGAAGATGCTGAAGGATGTGCTCTCTGAACCTAAGCAGGATTACTATATAGTCATCGGTCCTGAAGGAGGTTTTGATATAAAGGAAATAGAGATGTTCAAAGAAATCGGAGCCCACATTGTGACACTGGGCAAAAGGATTCTGAGGACAGAAACAGCAGGAATAGTTGCAGCATCGGTTGTGATGTACGCATGCGGAGAAATGAATTAAAGAAATTGAAGACACAGGTCACCTAAGGAGTTGCTAAAGCAGCTCTTTTTTTACGAAATTTTCGGATAATGGCAGCATTCAATTGTGATATAACATAAAAAGGAAATATTGTAACATATAATGGAAATGTTATGTTATTTATTGGAAAAATGTTGAATAATGAAGTATTAAATATGATAATCAGTGAAATTTTGTAGAGACAAAATGTCAAAAATCAGTTATAATATAGTTAGGTTATCAAAATAATAATAAATAATAAGGAGGATTTTTGTTGATGAAAAAGCTTCAACTGACAACAAAAATTTTTATCGGGTTGGCATTAGGTATTATTGTCGGAATTATTCTTCAGCCAAACCCGGCCGTGGCAACAAACTACATTAAACCTTTCGGTACATTGTTCCTTAACATGATTAAGCTTGTTATAGTGCCGTTGGTATTCTCTTCGCTGGTTGTAGGCGCATGTGGAATGGAAGACGTCAGAAAACTTGGAAGGATAGGCGGTAAAACAATAGCATACTACATGCTCACTACAGCATTTGCCGTTACAATCGGACTCGTATTGGCAAACGTAACAAACGTAGGTGGAGGATTCAGCATTCCTGTTGATGCAAAGGTTGAAATTGCAGAGGCTCCAAAAGTAATTGACACATTGTTGAATATCATTCCTTCAAATCCTTTAAAAGCTCTTGTTGATGGAAACATGCTTCAGATCATTGCATTTGCCCTCATCATAGGAGCAGGAATAGTTGGCGTAGGCGAAAAAGGAAAGGTGCTGTTCAACTTTTTTGATGCCTTTGCAGAAGTTATGTACAAAATAATAGCTGTAATAATGCAGTTTGCTCCAATAGGAGTATTTGCACTCATCACTCCCGTTGTTGCAGTTAACGGACCAGCCGTACTGCTGCCTCTATTGAAGCTTATAATTGTTGTATATGCAGGCTGCATACTTCATGCTGCTCTAACTTATTCAACGACAGTAAGCATCTTCGCAAAAGTGAACCCGGTTAGGTTCTTCAGAGGAATTGCTCCGGCCATGATGTTTTCATTTACAACTGCCAGCAGCTCCGGAACACTGCCGATAACAATGAAATCTGCTCAGGAAAACCTGGGAGTTTCAAAGCCGATTGCAAGCTTTGTTCTTCCGCTGGGAGCAACTATCAACATGGATGGAACTGCCATATACCAGGGTATATGCGCATTCTTCATAGCTCAGGTTTACGGAGTTGACCTGCCAATATCGGCACAGCTTACAATAATCCTCACTGCAACATTGGCTTCAATCGGAACTGCAGGAGTTCCAGGCGCCGGAATGATAATGCTTGGTATGGTTCTTCAGTCTGTAGGACTTCCTATAGAAGGTATAGCATTGATCGCAGGAGTTGACAGGGTACTTGATATGATGAGAACCTGCATCAACGTAACAGGCGACGCTGCATGCGCTACTATAGTAGCTGCAACCGAAGGCGAGCTTGACAGATCCATACTTGAAAAAAGAGCCAATGCAGCAAAGTAATTAAAATTGTAATAAAATATAATAAATGATATAATTGGAGCTGAAATTCAGCTCCTTTTAATTGCTGAAAACGGGTTTCATTTCCCGGGAAACAGACAGATGATTCTGAACCTGCTAATGCTTATTCGAGAAAGAGGTCACTATGAAAAAACTAGGTATATACGTTCACGTACCATTTTGCAGAAAAAAGTGCAGCTACTGCGACTTTTACTCCGTCAGGTGGGATGATGAACTTGAACATAAATATGTTGAATCAGTGAAAGAAGAAATAGAAGAATACAAAAAAGTTCTGGATGGCAGCTACAAGGTTGATACCCTGTACTTCGGAGGGGGAACACCAACCATAATCAAGCCGTCGAACATTAAGAAAATTGCAGACAGCGTAGAAAAATTCAGTAAAATAGAAGAAGATGCAGAAATAAGCATGGAGGCTAATCCTAACACTCTGACGGATGATAATCTGAAGGAGTACAAAAAAGCCGGAATCAACAGGCTCAGCATCGGAATCCAATCGCTCAACGATGATATACTGAAAAAGATTGGAAGGCTCCACAACAGCCGTGAAGCCCTGGATGCCATAGACAGGGCAATTAATTGCGGCTTTGAAAACATTAACGCAGATGTCATGTTCAACATACCCGGGCAGACAGTGGAAGACATAGAGGATACTCTGAAGAGAATCATGGATAAAGGCGTTAAGCACATTTCCTTTTATTCATTAAAGCTTGAAAAGGGAACGCCATTGTACCTCATGGAACAAAAAAAGCTTATCACCATGCCGGAAGAGGATACTGAGCGGGAGATGTACTACAGGGGCAGGGAGATCATGGAAGAAGGGGGCCTTATGCAGTACGAGATTTCAAATTTCTCAGCAAACGGCAAACAGTGCCTTCATAATCTGAAGTACTGGAACCAGGATGAATACCTGGGGCTTGGGCCGTCAGCCCATTCCTTTTTAGACAGAACAAGGTACAGCAATCCTTCTGATCTTAAATTGTACTGCATGGGAACAAAGGCCTTTGAAAGGACAATACAGGAAAAAATGGACATGGAAGATTTGATGTTTGAGTACATTATGCTCATGCTCAGGCTTACGGAAGGATTAGATACTGAAAAGTTCAAGGGCAGATACAGTATTGACTTTTTCGAAAAATATAAAAGGCAGCTTGAAATTCTTACTGCTAACAAGCTGATTGAGATTTCCGAAAATATGGTAAGGCTGACTCACAGAGGAATGGATATTTCAAATTATGTTTTTGAGGAGTTTATGGAGTAGAGTAAAAAACAATCAGAGACCGAAATAACAAAATGGGAATAATGAATTAAAATTTCAGATACCCTTGCAAAATGTTTCCCATAACGACCAATCGTCCCCAGACTATTGACTTTTGAACAATTAAGCAATATATTAGTGTCAGGTGATTCACTTCCGGCGAGAACGGAAGCACTGGAACAACTGGGGAGTTGTGAACTGCATATTTGTGCAAAAAGGGTATTAATGGTTAAGTCTTCTGCCGATCGCAGGAGGCTGTTTTTTTGTTGCAAAGAGTTGACCTGATGTCAAAATTAATCTATAATATGTCTGAATTGACAATTAATCACACAGACAGGGGGGAACAACTTGAACCACTTGAAAATTGCCGTATGTGATGATGAAGCATCAACCCTTGACAGGATCAGCAGTCTGGTTGAAAGCAAGTTCTCTGAATGTAAATGCAATTATGAACTCAGCAAATTTACCAACGGCAAAGACCTTATACTTTCAAACTGCGAAGTAAACTACGATATAATCTTTCTGGACATAGATATGCCGGGTACAAACGGTATTGAAGCGGCGGCAGCCATAAAGCACGGCACCCCCAATACCATCATCATATTCATTACAGGCAGGGATGAACTGGTGTTTGAATCCATCAAGACGCAGCCTTTCAGGTTCATCAGGAAATCAAGACTGATGGAAGAAATTTCAGAGGCAGTTTCAGAAGCTTACAAATTGATTGAAAGAAGTTCATACAAGCTTACGATCAAAATAGACAACAAGCTGTACAAAATTGACGTGGGTGTAATAACCTATATTGAAAGCGATAAGAACTATATCACCGTCAATACCTTCAGCGGAAAAAAGTTCAGGTACAAGCAAAGTATCAGCACCATTGAGGAGGAACTAGAACCCTACGGGTTCATACGGGTTCACTCAGGCTACATGGTAAATCAAAAGTATATACAGAGGATTGACGGAAATGATGTTATCATCAGAAATGACAGCAGAATTCCAATCAGCAGAGCGAAAAAACAATATGTGCAGCAAAAATTACTGGAATATTTGAGGTGAAATATGGAATCTTTTTTGTTTGAGTTGTCTATTAATTTTATTGAATCATTTTTGATGATTGATTTTATTTCCAGATTCAACGGTTTTAAATTTACTGGCTTAAAAAGGAACATGCTTTATGCTTTGTCAGTATTGATATTGTTTGTAAATGTTACAATATCAAATTACCTGGAAACCTTTGTTGAAATTCCCAGTTACATAGCCTTGCTTGTTATGGTGTTGTACTGTATTTTTGCATTGAACGGCAAGGTGACGGTTAAAATATTAAGCTGCGTGCTTTTCACCGTGCTGCTGATTGTTGTCAACAGCCTGTCTGTAATCGGCTTCGGACTGATTTACGGCGTTGACGTGGAGACTATGGTCACAACATTCGGAATATACCGCGTTGCCTGTCTGCTGACATCAAAAATAGCCTTATTCTACATATCAAGAATTATCCTAAAATTAAAAATAAGGCAGTATGAAAATGCCCCGGTTTCTTCGTGGATTCTCATAACAATCATACCGGTTCTGACCATATTCATAATGGTCGTAATCACTGAGTCTGCAATCAGTATCAGCGACCCCAGAACAACCTTTTATCTGATATTGTCCATCATCGGCCTTATAATAATGAACATTCTGTTTTACTACCTGTTTATCAAAACAGGAAAAGAATTTGAAATTATAACTGAAAACGAACTTTTAAAACAGAACATCAATCTGCAGAGAAACCATAGCTTTGAGACTAAGAAGCTCTACAAGGAAATCCAGACTATGAGGCATGACATGAAAAATCACCTTATAGGCATTAAGTCCTTTTTGGAAGACGACAACCTAAACAAGGGCTTGACCTATATAAACGGTATAATTCAGGACATTGAAAAAACTAAAAAACTTGTATTCACCAAGAATGATATGTTCAATGCCATTGTAAACAACAAGTTCTCCGAAGCAAATGCCAAAGAGATCAAGACAAGCTATTTCATAAACTATGAAATAGACCAAAAGATCGAAGACAACGACATAAGCATACTTTTCGGCAATTTGCTGAGCAATGCCATAGAAGCCTGCGAAAAGGCGGTGGGAGAAAAGGAAATTTCGCTGATGGTTGATAAAAAACGAGACTACATATTCATCGAAGTGAAAAATACCATAGAAAAATCAGTACTGACAGAAAACCCGGATTTAATCACCACAAAGATGGATAAAATCCATCACGGATTGGGTGTGAAAAGCATAAAAAACGTCGTCCAAAAGTATGAAGGCATTATCAATTACACCGAACAGGGAAATGTCTTTGTTAGCAGCGTGCTATTGCTGGAGAACAGTACAAAAAACAGCAAAATGTATCCGAATTCGACTAAACGTCCCCAGCTTGTTGACTAATAAATAAAATCAGTTATATTAGTAATAGATAAACTTCATTATTGGAGGAAACAATGATTGAATCTTTATCAATTAGCATAACTGATTTTTTTTATTCCAATGACATAATAGAGGAAGATGAGAAGGAAATACTTGTGTATGGATTGCAGCTCATAATTTCTTCGCTCTTAGGTGTTTCGGTACTCCTGATGATTGGAGCTGCATTGGGCAGGTTGACTGATACAATAATTTTCCTGGTTACTTTCATTATATTAAGAATGTATTCCGGAGGTTATCACGCCAATTCTTATTTGAAATGCAATATTACGCTTATATCAGTTTACATGGGCATGATTGGAGCTGTTACATACACACCACCTGGCTATAGTGGAATTTTGTCTTTTATAATGGCTGCGTACACCGTCTGTATGGTTTTAAGGTATGCGCCGGTTGACAACGAGAATAAGAGGCTGGATGAAAAGAAGAAAAAAGAAAACAGAACAGTCACTGTCGTGCTAATGATTGCTTTTTACTTAATTGCGATGGTTATGTATAAAACGGGTGTACAATCGTTTTATACTGTTATAGTTACCATGTTTTCAGTAGCCGTATTAATAAAAATCAAAGTAAAGGGGAGCTGCAAATGAAGAATATCAAGAACGAAGTGCTGAAGCTGGCCGCCAAGCAAATCAAGAACACAGCGTTCGGAGCTGCGGGCGTAACGTCTTACTGGTTGGCATATCAGCCTAAGGAACCAAAAATGCTTAATAAATCAAAATAGCAGGGCATACGCCTTGCTGTTTTTTTGCGCAAAAGTTTACCTGATTAATTGGATTCAGAGCAATCAGCTAACATAATCCAAAGCTTTCAGTTAGCTTAAAAACCTGCAATTGTAATGCAATCAACGACAAAATTTTTAATATTAACTATTGACAAAATAAAACTTAAGTAGTATCTTATAACTATGGTTTAGCACTCGACATCGTTGAGTGCTAACAAAGAAAATGAGGTGATGAAATGTCTTTGGATAAGAGAAAAGTGAAGATTTTAAAAGCGATTATCTCCAGTTATATAGATAACGCAGAAGCTGTCGGCTCAAGGACAATTTCAAAGAAATATGAACTTGGCGTCAGTCCTGCCACTATCAGAAATGAAATGTCTGATTTGGAAGAAATGGGTTTTCTTGTTCAGCCTCATGCTTCAGCTGGAAGAATACCAACTGACAAAGCTTACAGATACTATGTGGACGATTTATGGAAAAAGGTTTTGGATTCATCAGATCCAAATTCCAACATGGATCAGTTGAAGAATATAATAGAGGACAAATCAAACGAACTGGATTCCGTTTTCAGAAATTCAGTCAGGATACTGTCGCAATTTACAAAGTATACATCTTTTATAGTTGCACCGCAGCTTAAGCAATCAGTAATAAAGAGAATACAGCTTGTGCCCATAACCGATACTAAGATTCTTCTTCTCCTTATACTGCAGAGCAATATAGTAAAGCAGGTCACACTGAAACTGAACAGCCCCATACCTATAGACCAGATGGAGAGAATATCCGCAGCACTTTCGGAAAAGCTGTTCGGCTATAAACTCGAAGATGTGGAAGCTATTAAGGATATATTAATACACCAGCTGTATCATGTGAGAGAATCCAGCGGCGAAGCCCTTATGGAGCTGCTGCCATATCTCATGGACCAAATATGCAGCCTGGAAGATATAAATGTGTATTCCGACGGCATAACAAATATTTTGGATTTGCCTGAATATAATGACGTGGTCAAAGCAAGGGAATTGATTTCATTTGTGGAAAACAAGGACAGCATTGCCAGACTGCTGCAGTTTGTGGGTGAAAATGACATGGCCATTACCATAGGCCATGAAAACCAGTATGAGGCTCTTCGTGACTGCAGCCTTATAACAGCCACCTACAAGTTCAACGGTAAGCTCATAGGCAAAATAGGAGTCATAGGACCCACCAGAATGGATTACAGCAAGGTAATATCAACAGTTAAATCCATGTCCGAGGCTATGAATGAAATAATCAACAGAAACTTTGACGATGATAAGGAGTGAAGAAATGGCTAAGGCTAAAAAGCATGATGATGAAAAACTAAAGGATCAGGAGCAAAAGGAAGCAGAAGAAATTTCTGATGCGGCAAAAGAGGAAACCTCCGGCGGTGAAGAGGAAAAAAAGGCTGAAGAAAACAAGGCCTCCAAGGAAACAGAAGAGACCAGGGATGCAAAAGATGCAGAGCTGGAAGCGCTGAACAACAGGTTTCTGAGACTGCAGGCGGATTTCCTTAATTATAAAAGCAGAACTGAAAAGGAAAAAGTAACAACCTACGGCAATGCAGTGTCAGATGTGGTGCTGGATTTGCTTCCGGTGGTTGACAACCTTGAAAGAGCGCTTGTAACCGACAAGTCGGAAAACAACACTCTCAAGGAAGGAGTTCAGATGGTTTACACCCAGCTTTTGGGAATCCTGAACAAAAAGGGACTGAAGGAAATTGAAGCTTTACATAAACCCTTTGACCACAATATGCATTACGGAGTTGCCTTCGAATCAAGCGATGAATTTGAAGACGGAATCATTCTAGACGTTCTTCAGAAGGGCTATACGGTAAACGAAAAGCTTGTAAGACCTGCAATGGTGAAAATCTGCAGGAGGTAGAAGCCCTAACCCTGCATGACTTGACCCAATTTGCACGAGCGATAGCGAGCAAATAAATTGGTGAACGAGACTGCGGGATCTTGTAAGCAAAGCAAAATAATCAGCGTTGTCATTCTGAGCGCAAGCGAAGAATCTCATCAAATATAGTAAAATATTAATTAATATCATATATGGAGGAAAAAATGAGCAAAGTTATAGGTATTGACTTAGGTACTACAAACTCTTGTGTAGCAGTTATGGAAGGCGGAGAAGCCGTTGTTATAGCAAACGTGGAAGGTAAAAGAACGACTCCTTCAATAGTTGCATTTACAAAAGACGGAGAAAGACTTGTTGGAGAAACAGCAAAAAGACAGGCAGTAACAAACCCTGACAGAACCATCGCTTCAATCAAAAGAGAAATGGGAACCGACCACAAGGTTAGAATCGATGGAAAAGCATATACACCACAGGAGATTTCAGCATTCATACTTCAAAAATTAAAAGCTGACGCTGAAAGTTACTTAGGAGAAACAGTTACGGAAGCAGTTATCACTGTTCCTGCATATTTCTCAGACAGCCAAAGACAGGCAACAAAGGATGCCGGTAAAATTGCCGGACTCGAAGTAAAAAGAATCATAAACGAACCTACTGCAGCAGCTCTTGCATATGGAATTGACAAGGAAGACCACATGCAGACAATAATGGTATATGACCTGGGCGGAGGTACATTCGACGTTTCAATCCTTGAAATAGGCGAAGGCGTATTCGAGGTTAAGGCTACAGCAGGAAACAACAGACTGGGCGGAGACGACTTTGACCAGGTAATAATCGACTACCTGGCAGACCAGTTCAAGAAAGAAAACGGAATTGACTTAAGACAGGATAAAATGGCGCTTCAAAGACTTAAGGAAGCTGCAGAAACAGCAAAGAAGGAATTGTCAAGCGCAATGACTTCAGCAATCAACCTGCCGTTTATAACAGCAACTCAGGAAGGACCTAAACACCTTAACATGGACCTTTCCAGAGCAAAATTCAACGAACTGACAGCATTCCTTGTTGAAAAGACAGTGGAACCTGTTAAGAAGGCAATGGCAGATGCAAAACTCACATCAAACGACATCGACAAGGTACTGCTGGTTGGTGGTTCCACAAGAATCCCTGCAGTACAGGACGCAGTTAAGAGACTTACAGGAAAAGACCCTCACAAGGGAATCAACCCTGACGAATGTGTTGCTTTGGGAGCAGCTATCCAAGGTGGAGTATTGACAGGAGAATTCGGAAACGACATCCTTCTTGTAGACGTAACTCCATTGTCACTGGGAATTGAAACATTAGGCGGAGTATTTACAAAATTAATAGACAGAAACACAAGAATACCTACCAAGAAGAGCCAGGTGTTCTCAACGGCAGCAGACAATCAGCCTGCAGTTGACATCCACGTTCTCCAGGGTGAAAGACAAATGGCAAATGACAACATTTCACTGGGAAGATTCCAGTTGTCAGGCATAGTACCTGCACCAAGAGGAATTCCACAGATTGAAGTTACATTTGACATAGATGCCAACGGCATAGTTAACGTAAGTGCAAAAGATTTAGGAACAGGAAAAGAGCAAAAAATCACAATCACTGCTTCTACAAAAATGTCAGACGCTGATATAGAAAAGAAAGTTAAAGAAGCTGAACAATATGCTGAAGAAGACAAGAAGAGAAAAGAAGACATCGAAATTAAAAACAATGCAGACACTCTTGTTTATCAGACAGAAAAAACACTGAAAGACTTGGAAGGCAAGATTTCAGCAGAAGAAAAAGCATCTGCTCAGGCGGCAGCTGATGAACTGAAAAAAGCTATTGAAAGCAACGACACAGCTCAGATGAAAGATAAAACTGATAAGCTGACAAAAGTATTCAATGACTTGGCTCAGAAGCTTTATGCACAGGCAGGCCCGCAGGCTGGTCCTCAGGGCGGAGCAGACTTCAGCCAGGGTTCACAGGGACCTGATGACAATGTTGTAGACGCTGAATTCGAAGAAATCCACGACGACGACAAATAAGAAGCCCTAAACAATTTATGTTAGCGGCAGCGAGCAAGTAAATTGGTGAACGAGACTGCATAAACTCATTGACTAAGCAAGCAACTTAATATAAAATAACATGACAGCCAAGCTAAATCTTAATAAGGTTTAGCTTGGTTAATGTAAGAAGAAACTAGAGTGCCATCGCAAGCTTTGACAGTTGTCATCCTGAGCAAACGAAGGATCTATCTTTTACTTACAAAGGAATTCTTATATATTATTATCAGCACAGAGGTGGTGAGGAGAAACTTATGGCAAAAAGAGATTATTACGAAATATTGGGCATTGACAAGAGCGCCGATGAAAAAGCCATCAAATCGGCATTCAGAAAACTGGCAAAGCAGTACCACCCGGACCTGAATCCCGATAACAAGGAAGCAGAAGCAAAGTTCAAGGAAATAAACGAGGCTTATGAAGTTCTCAGCGACCCGGACAAAAAAGCCAAGTACGATCAGTTCGGCCATGCTGCTTTTGACCAGACTCAAGGTTTTGGCGGAGGCGGAGCAGGCTTCAACGACTTTGGAGATATATTCGGTGATATATTCGGAGATTTCTTCGGAGGAGGTTTCAACGGCGGCGGAACAAGGGCTCAAAGAACCGGCCCCAAGGCAGGCTCAGACCTTAAGATAAAGCTTGATATCACGTTTGAAGAGGCAGCATTCGGAACCAAGAAAGAAATTAAGATAAATCGTATAGAAAAGTGTCACGTATGCGACGGAACAGGAGCTAAAAAGGGAACAAGCAAGAAAACCTGTCCCACATGCAACGGAGCCGGCAGTATAAAGACAGTACAAAGAACTCCCTTCGGACAGTTTGCAAGCACAAAGATATGCTCGACCTGCAACGGTACGGGAGAGGTTGTTGAAGAACCATGCGCAGCATGCCAGGGTACAGGCAAGGAGAAAAAATCAAGAAAGCTATCCATCAATATTCCTGCAGGTGTTGACACAGGCTCGGTAATACCGCTGCGAGGCGAAGGAAACCACGGTGAAAGAGGCGGCCCGGCAGGAGACTTGTATGTTTATATAAATGTCAAGGAGCATGAGCTGTTTGAAAGAGACGGAAATGACGTATGGTGCGAAATACCCATATCATTTGCCAAGGCAGCAATGGGCGGTTCCATAGAAGTTCCAACGCTTGAAGGTAAGGTTAAATACGAAGTGCCGGAAGGAACGCAGCCGGGAACAGTGTTCAGACTTAAGAATAAAGGGATCAAGAACCTGCGAGGAGCAGGCAAGGGCGACCAGTATGTAAGGATAAAGATAGATGTTCCTAAGAAACTTACAGACAAGCAAAAATCCATACTGGAACAATTTGCAGAAGAAATGGGCGAAAAATCCGACACCGACAAAAAAGGCTTCTTCGGCAAAATGAAGGACGCTTTTAAGGATTAATATTAAGGCTGTGTTATAGAATACTATAACACGGCCTGATTTTTCTCAAGAGTTTATTTTATATGTATTTAAAATTTTATACACATTTGTTTATTTTAATATTTCTTTAAAAAAATCACCTCTTATAATTAAATCTGCAATGTAATTTGCAGAAGTTAAATGCGTAGCATCATAAGTTTTGCCGATGATTTCTCCAGAAGAAAATAATGCGGAACTTGTTTTGGAAAACAAATTTTTGCCCATCATAAATTTTGTGTTTTCAATCTTATCTAAGCCTAACAGGTACGATAGGGTTGGCATCATATCAACTTGTCCTCCGATATTATCAATTTCAAAACCTTCAATTCCAGGAATGTAAATTATGTATGGTATTTTTTTATTGTTTTCAGGAAGATAGGTATCATAGTATTTGTGTATCCCTTCATGATCACCATATATTACCAAAATTGAATTTTCAAGATAGCCATTATCTTTTAACATGCTGTAAAATTCACCCAAAGCCTTATCAGTATAATGAATGCTCTGAAGATAATTGCACGAGTAATCATTATATGGTAAGTTAAGATATTTGATTTCATCTGAAATATTAAAAGGCATGTGAGATGTTAATGTAATAATAAACATGTAGAAGGGGCTTTTCAATTTCTGCAGTTCATCAAATGACTGCAGAAATAATGATTCGTCAGCTATCCCCATTCCATCTATTTTTTTGTATACAAACTGTTCTTCGCTTATATAATTGTTGAATCCTAAAGACGGAAAAACACGGTTACGATTCCAAAATTCTTTATCATCTCCATGAACAGCAATGGAAGTATACCCTTCTAAACTTAACATATAAGGTAAAGAATAATATCTATTATTGCCAAATCGTATAAAGGTACTTCCGTTTTTTATAGGATAAATTGATGTGTTGAACATAAGTTCAGCATCTGAACTGTTTCCTTCATTAACTTGTTCATAAATATTACTAAAATAAATGCTACTTTTAAGTAATTTATTAATATTAGGCGTAATTTCTTGATTGAAATATAAACGATTTATAACTATATTTTCTAAAGATTCGAACTGAATTGCTATTATATTTTTCCCTGAAGCTATCCCTTCAAAGTATTGATATTTAATATCTGGTGTATTATGTTTGAAATTCTCATTGAGCCAATAACTTATGGCATTTTTGTCCTGTTCATCTAACGTATAATTTTTTTCGTAAAAAACACTAAGGATATCATACATATGCTTACCGATTGGTGACAATATAAGTGGATGCATTCTTATGTTTCCAATCATTCTTGTGTCTTCAAGCTGATTAAATTGAGCAACTATTGTAATAATACATGCTGTGAAAGTAACAATGAACATTATTACTTTTCTTATGCTAATGTTACGATATGTTTTTTTATTGTAGAGTAATAACAGAAATGGTAGGTCAATAAAATAAAGAAAATCAGCTACTTTAATTAGAGATACAATACTTTGCTCTAGGTCTATTAAAACTCCTTCTGAGAATATCATATAAATACTTATTAATTTTCCAAAAGCTCTTGCATATATAATATCAACAAAAAAAAGTAAGGATATAACAAAATCAATCAAAATCAAATATAAATATTGTTTTTTACCTTTAAGAACGAATGAGAATGAAACTAATAATAGAGTTGGTGTACATCCGTAGAGACTAAAACTTATGATAATATCAAGATTATAAGAATATAAATCAAAAAGCAAAAAACTAGACTTGATAATTATAAAAAAGAAAACTAAAAACCAAAAAAATGAAGAAATTGTTATTTTTTTCATTATTTAATTATACCTTCTAAAATAAAGTCATAGTTAATTTTACTTTAAATCACTAAGAATTACAACTTAAATATTATTATTAGTTAAACATGCTATAATATCAATATTGAGATGTGAGTTCCACCCTATCTGCTTATAACCAACCTGTAAGGATGTTTCAATGGTTCTGTTCTGATTTAGGTTTTGCCAGTTTAATCAAAAGCTATTCATCGATAATGAGCAACTTGTACTTTACTAAATTACAATTTTTTATAATAGTTACTATATAATTAAATTGATTTTATAGGTATCGCATCAAGCTAGGGCACCTTTAATTTGTAAGACTTAGTAAATTGTTGACAATATCAGGAAGCCTGTCTATACTAATATATATGAAACCTTTAGGAAATCGATATAATAAGCATTAGATTAGAGTTGAGGTATCTCTGCAAATAAAGAGAGAGTAATTAAATTTATATAATATAAGATTCAAAAAATAAAAGAACACATTTTAAAAAATAGAGGATAAGTTGAAAAAGGATAAAATTGGTATCAAAAAATTAGAACAAGAAAGTATGCAAGCAGATAAGTTTCAAAATATTGTAAGGATAACATTATTATTAGTACTCGCTGGAATTCCATTGGTCTTTGTACCTTTAGATATAAGCCAAGGAAATTTTGACCAATTTTTTTTGCCAAAGGTTATAGTAATGTTTTTGTTAGTTCTAAGTTCTTCTATAATGTTTATGTTACATTACAAAGAAATTGAGAGCTTTATAGAAAAAGACACAACAAACAAGGCTTTACTTGTATATTATGGTCTGCTGGTTTTATCCTTATTTTTTACGGATAATATATCGATATCTGTTTTTGGCAGACCGGACAGGTCGGAAGGCCTTGTAACGATTTCAATGTATTTAATATTGTTTTTTATGGGAAGATATATAAAAGATATAAATTACAATTTTTTTAAATTTGTTATGGCTACAGCAGTCATAGTAGCGATTTACGGAATACTTCAATATTTTGGGATTGATCCTTTTCCGAGAAACTATAGATCTATCAATTATGGAAGAAGTGCCTTTTCAACTATGGGCAACCCAAATTTTTTGGGGTCATATCTTGTTTTAATGATACCTGTCTCTTTATATTTTTATATTTTCGAGAAAAGAAAATCTGGATTTTTAAGTTATGTGGTCTTGTTTTTTTGTCTATTGTGTACGAGAACAAGGGGCGCTTGGCTTGGAACAATTCTATCTATATCATGTTTAGTCTATTTACATTTCTTCTATCACAAGAATATTAAAAACTATATTAAAAGATATATTACATTAATAATTATTTCACTAATTGTTATTCTTGTTTTTGATTTTTTCAGCGAAGGTGTGTTAATTAACAGGTTTACATCTATTTCATCGGACATGATGGAATTTTTAAAGAACGGCGAAAATTCTGATTATGCAGGTTCACACAGAGGATTCATCTGGAAAAGGGTTATACAACTAATAAAATACAGACCTCTTACGGGATATGGAATAGAAAACTTAGGTGAAACATTTTTGAGATATTTCAAAGATGATATGTTTGAATTCTGGGGCGAAATAAGATACGTGGATAAGGCTCACAATGACTTTTTAAATATTGCTGTAACAACGGGGGTACCTTCATTAATTGTCTATCTGATTTTTGTTTTGTCAGTATTAAAGAAGGGCTTAAGTAATGCTAAAAATCCTGTGTTATTAATTTTGTTACCAAGCATCTCAGGCTATTTGGCAGCTATATTTTTTAACATTAGTGTTACATCCGTTGCATATGTTTACTGGGTTTTCCTTGGAATGGCAGCATCAAATAATTTAAAAATATAAAAGATGAGCATGGCTGGAGCTAATAAATGTCTGAATTTGATTTGAATTACAATAACATAAATAAGAAACGGATTTATTATTGGGACAATATTAAAGGCATTCTAATCTTTCTAGTTGTTTTGGGCCATTTTCTGTTGGATTACATAGATATGGGATATGCCAAATATGTAGTCAGTTTTATTTATTTCTTTCATATGCCTGCATTTGTTTTTGTTTCCGGTTTTTTTAGCAAAAATGAAAGCGCCAGGGCAAGTAAATCCATTGCTAAAATAATATTGATTTATTTGGTTTTTAACACTGCGATAATGATAGTAAGTACGGTTTTATTTGACGTGAACTACCAGTTAATTACTCCTTATTATTCTTTTTGGTATTTGATAGCACTGGTTTTTTGGAGAGTAACTATTAAATATATTGAAGAGTATAAAGATATATTGTATGTAAGCGTTATAGCTTCATTGCTTGTAGGATTCTGGAGCGATGTTTCAAATGTCTTTTCAATCGCCAGAATAATAGTGTTTTTTCCATTTTTTGTTGCCGGATACAAATTATCAGAAGAAAAAATTACTGATATGCTTCAACGTAAAAACAGGAAAGACATGATTAAGGCATTAATACTCTTGCTAACTGCAAGCTTATCAATATATAGTGTGTCTAGAATTAATTACATTAATTTGAACCACTTAACAATGGGAAGCTATGCTTCAATATATGATTTGTTTATACGGTTGATTATTTTAATGATAGCTATGGTCATGATAATAGCTATCCTTAATCTGACTCCTCAAAGACATGTACCTTTATTAAGCAAATGGGGAAAAAATTCTCTATCCATATTTGTATTACATAGATTTATAACATTTGCATTTGTTAAAGCATTACCTGCGAATGATTATAGTAATATATATATATTGTATGGAATTTTAGCCTCAACAGGAACAGTGATAATATTGGGAATAAACGCTGTTAATGAAAAATTTCATATGATTATAAACAAAATTTTTAATTTTATAAAAGATAATTTGATAATTGAAAAAGAACATAAAAAATTTCAGCTAAGAAAGTTTATTGCGATGCTTTTAGTGGTATGTTATTTGATGATTCCTATTATTACTGAATCATTTAAAGCAGTCAGCACAGCATCGGTTAAGGACAACGCTGACATCATACATAATGTAATGTCTGATGACCAGATAAATGCAATCAAAGATTCCTTTTCAATAGCCTTTGTAGGCGATTTGATACTGCTTCAAAAGCAAGTAAACGGCTCATATAACAATGAAACCGGTGAATATGAGTTTAGCCGCATGTTTCAACATTCAAAAAAATATCTGACAGAGGCGGACCTGGCAATTGGTGTATTTGAAGGACCCATGGCAGGGGAAGAAGCAGGTTATTCTTCAGGCAACTATGATGATGGCCTTCCATTATATTTGAATTATCCTGATACTTTTGCAAAGGCTGTGAAGAATTCAGGAATAGATTTGGTTTCCACAGCCAACAATCACCTTTTAGATAAAGGAGAACCGGGAGCGCTGAGAACTCTTGATGTATTGGATGAAAATCAGCTAATGCATGTGGGTTCATACAGAAACTCAACTGAAAAGAATTCTGTCATGATTGTTGAAAAGGATGGTGTACGTATCGGTGTATTGGCATATACATTTGCAAGCAACGGTTATGATGATGAATATTTCATAAAAGAAAATCCTAGTTTAACATCAATTATTGTTGATCCTCGCAGTAAATATTTTACAACGGTAAAAAAGCAGGTTCTTTCTGATTTTAAAAAAATAAAAGAGATGGATAATCCACCGGATTTGATTTTGGTTATACCACATATGGGAACTCAGTTTATGCATGAAACTGATGAATATCAAAAAACATGGAATGATATTTTTATAAACGAAGGTGCGGATATCATCTTAGGAGACCATTCGCATGCTGTTCAACCAATAGAATTCAAATTGACAGAAAACAAAGATGGTATCAAAAAAAATGTTGTAGTAATAAATTGTCCTGGAAACTTTGCAAATTCCTATGTGGAGCATGACGGTGATGCAACCTCGATTGCAGAAATTTATATTGACCCAAGTTCAAAAAAAGTCATTGCTGCTTCAATAGTGCCGATGTACACACAAGCAACAGATGAGTTTAATTATAGAGCATTGCCAATTTATGATATATTAAATGATGATGAATTGAAAAATGCAATAAGTCCATTTGAAATGAAAAGGGTTAAAGAAGTTAACGAAATAGTAACCTCGGTAATGTTAGGAACTAAACTATCATTCGATCAAGTGCAGGACAAATATTTTTTGTTTCCTGAAGGATACTTCAGACAACCAACAAAACCAATAGATATAACAGGAGAAATGAAAAATACTGAAATTTACAAATTGATCAATGAGTCAAAAAACATATGCTTTATCGGAGACAGTATAACAGCTGGGTCGAGGAATGGTGGTTATGGGTGGTATGAACCTCTTATGGCAGCTTTTGAAGAGAAAACTGTTATGAGGGAGGCTTGGGATTCAGCGACTACTTTAACATTGTTGGATAATTCGGATACAATTGCCGCACGGAAAGCTGATTTATATGTTATAGCAATTGGCACAAATGATGTAAGATACAGAAATAAAAAAACATGTGCTATGAATGCTGACGTATATGTTGAAAACATTAATGCTCTTATTGAAAAAGTAACTGAATCAAACAGCAATACCAATTTTATCTTAGTAGCTCCGTGGTTAGCCCTGGACAACGACCCATATACAAAGTTGGAAGTTGAAAAAAGAGACGATATGTTAAAAGAATATGGACAAAAATTAAAAATTTATAGTGAAAAAAAAGGATATTTATATGTTGATGCTAATGCAGAAATTTATAATGAATTTTTGAATTTTACAACAGATAAATATATGTTGGATCATATTCATCCTAATGCTGGAGATGGAATTAAGTTATATAGTGAAAAAATTTTCTTTTCAAACAAATAGAATTTAGTAGTATAATAATAAATTGACTTGAAGGAGTTTTTATGGAGAAAATAGCAGTTGTAATTCCATGTTATAACGAGAGTTTTACTATAAACGAAGTAATTAGAAATTATCATAATGCACTTCCTGAAGCTGATATATATGTTTATGATAATAATTCAACGGATGGAACTTCAGACATTGCAAAGGATGCAGGAGCTATTGTTAGGTACGAGAAAAGGCAAGGAAAAGGTAATGTTATGCGAACTATGTTCAGGGAAATTGATGCAGATTGTTATCTCATAGTTGATGGTGATAATACGTATTCTGCTGAAAGTGCGAGAGAGATGGTAAACTATGTATTGAATGAAAAAGTCGATATGGTGATTGGGGACAGGCTGTCATCTACATATTTTTCAGAAAATAAGAGGTTATTTCACAACTCGGGAAACCGGCTGGTAAGGTTTTTGATAAACAAACTTTTTAATAGTAATATTAGTGATATTATGACTGGCTATAGAGCATTCAGTAGATTATTCGTTAAGAACTACCCCGTCATTTCAAAAGGGTTTGAAATTGAAACTGAAATGACCATACATGCTTTAGATAAGAATTTTTTAATAAAAGAAATTCCAGTAGCCTACCAGGATAGAGTGGCTGGAAGCGTATCAAAACTAAATACTTTTTCTGATGGTTTTAAGGTGTTAAAAACAATTGCAAGATTGTTCAGGGATTACAAGCCCTATGCTTTTTTTTCGGCTGTTTCAATATTTGGGTTAGTTGTTGCTTCTCTTTTGTTTATACCGGTTTTTATAGAATTTTTAAGTACAGGAATAGTGCCACGATTTCCAACTTTAATAGTATCGGTTACGATTTATATTATATCTATATTGATGTGGATTTGCGGTATTATATTGGAAGTTATAGTTAATAAGCATAGACAGCTGTATGAAATACTATTAAATAAGAAGGGTTAATTAGGTGGATTAAGAATGGAAACAAACTTTTTAAATGAAAATCATAAAAAAAGAGATAGAAAGCTGCTGCTTTTTATCATGTTTATTCCATGCTTCTTAATTCGAAGAGTTTTGGATAATGATACATGGTTCCTTCTAAACAGTGGCAGATATGTTATGGAGCATGGCATTCCATATATTGAGCCGTTTTCAATACACGAAAATTTGAAGTTTGTTATGCAGCAATGGCTCACTGATGTTGCTTTCTGGAATTTATATGACAAATTTGGTGAGCAGGGACTGTTTATGCTGGTGACAATTTGTTATGCTGCCATAATATTCCTGATGTTTAATTTGACAATTAGTATTTCAGATAGGAATTTTATGGTATCTTTTTCTGTCACAATGGTGTCCAGTATTTTAATTTTTACATACATGGTTACACGACCAACTATAATAACACTAATTTTGGTCTTACTTGAATTGAATGCATTAGAAAGTTATGTTAAAAGTAAAAACTATAAATATCTTTTTATATTGCCAATATTATCGTTGTTTATGATTAATATGCACGCAGCTCTTTGGCCGATATTATTTATTCTTATATTGCCATATATAGTTGGAGCATTCCAGTTTAAGTTTGTATCATTTGTCAGGGATGAATACAATATAAATCATTTGTTATTATCAGTAATAGCGATGATAATAGTTGCATTTATAAATCCTTACGGGATTGATGCAATGACATATTTGATAAATTCATCCGGATATCCATACATGAAAAAAATCTTGGAGCTGCAGCCTCCTTATATTAACAGCATCCCTGGTGCACTAATTTATTTTTATATTTTTTCTATAGTGTTAATCTATATCTTCTATCGAACAGGAAAATTCAAAATCAGATACTTGTTATTGACAGTAGGTACAACATACATGGTATTAATTTCAATAAGAAATATAACGTATTTTGCTATATGTTCTTCTTTTCCTATCGCTTATTATTTAAAGGATATAGGTATTAGGCAAAATAATGCTATCAATAATAAATTTATTAAGTTAAGGCTGCTACTAAAAACTCTTATAACAGTAGCATTAGTTATTGGAATTTATTTTGGAAATATTAATAACAGCACATATAAAAACTACTCGGATCTAAACAGTGCTGTTGATTATTTATTGAAAAGTGATGACGCATCAAATATTAAATTATTTACAGGATTCAATGACGGAAGCCTGGTACAGTTCAGGGGCATTCGCACATACATTGATCCAAGGGCTGAAGTATACTTTATCAAGCAAAACGGTAAAGATGACATCTTTAATGAGTACTTTGATTTAATAACTGGGAAAATATATTATAAGGACATAATAAACAAGTATAAATTTACTCACATGTTAATTACTAAAGGTGAATTGCTGGATACCTATCTCAATAGGGATACAGACTATGAAATTATTTATGAAAATGAAGAATATAATGTATATAAAAATTTAAAAATACAAGCAAATTATTAGCTTGTAATTGAAATGTAATTAAAATAAAATTAAAATGTAATTGAAACGTAATGCAAAATAATGGAAATGTAATTCTCTAGTATTAAAATAATATATAGATTCCTAAATATAAAATAGGGGAATAAGTAAGCATGTATATACAAACATCAATGATATTTGGAATTATTGGACTAGCTGTTGGATTAGGCATTCAGAACATATCTTATAAATTAATAAAATTCAAAAGAGGTAAGTTTGAAGTAAGTGAAAATGTATTTTTGCATTCGATGATGTTAAGAATTTTACTTGGAGCTTTTAATGGAGCAGCCTGGGCAATAACGGGATTATTCACCGACAATTTTTTGCTACAAATTTTGATATGTACACAAATTACAGTCGGATTGATTGTATCATATATAGATATTAGCATAAGAATTATACCCAATGAAATCGTTTTAATTATAATAACAATGGGTATGATTTTTCAAACAAGCACATACGGGTTATACGGTATACTGGGATCTATAATGAGCATGGTTTTTATTATGATAGTATTTACTGCATTGGCAATGTTTATGGGAATGGGTAAGGTTGGAGCGGGTGATGTTAAGCTGGCAGGAGCAATTGGGTTTACGCTGGGATATCCTTTGGTTATTACCGCAATTTGGACAATGGCAATTTCATTAATTATCTTTATTTTGATAGGGTTTTTACTAAAGAAAATTAAATTGTCTACTATGTTACCGCTAGGACCATTTTTGTCTTTAGGTTATGCGTTTTCATTAGTATATTTTGTGCTCAATAATGGTTTAAATTAATACTATATGGGGGAATACATCCAATGAAAAAAACTTTTGAATGGATGAAAAAAGAGGAAGCAGGGCAGGGAATGGTAGAATATTCAATGATATTAGCTTTGATTGCCATTGTTGTGATTGTTTCTGTAAAGGTTTTGGGAAATAGTACGCATGGATTATACAATGAAGTTGTAAATAAAATTCCATGATTATTTCATTTTAGTATAATTATTACCGTGTCGATATTTGTAATATATTTATATTTGAACATATATGCATTAATGAGTATAATGAGATTTAGAATGTTGAAATATTTATAGTTGAAGGATGGCACTTTTAATGGTTTAGATATTTTATTAAAAAGTTATTAAGTAATATTTTTGCAATGAAGTTCATGAATTGTTAAATAATTCTTGAAATAGAAAACCTTGTGATGTATAATATTTCATAAGGCAAAACTTATTAAACATGGGGGTTAAAAATGAAAAAATTAATGAACTGGCTTAAGGAAGAAGAAAGTGGTCAAGGAATGGTAGAGTATGGTTTGATACTTGCTCTGATAGCGGTTGTTGTTATAGCTGCCTTAAATGTTCTTGGACCTAAAGTAGCAGAAACGTTTAACAACGTAAGTGGCAAAATGAGTTAATTGTTGCCAAGAAAATGTTTAAATGCTAAAAGCACCGGCTCGTCCGAATGGTCGGGTCCGGTGCTCTTTACACTTTGAGGGGGTGATTTTGTGAAACTTAAACTAAAAAAAGAAAACGGGCAGGCAATGGTTGAGTTCGCATTGGTACTCCCTATACTACTGCTGTTTGTTGCAGGAATAATCGACTTCGGGTGGATTTTTTACAACCAACTGGCTGCTAATAACGCTAGCAGGGAAGCAGCCCGTTTTATAGCAATTCACTATTATTTTAATGATATGGACAGCAAGGCGGATTATGCAGTAGGTTCTGCTGAAGAAAAAGCATTAGAGATAATTAACTCTTATACTGCAATGTCTGATTTGCTTGTGGATCCAATTACTCCTGAAAGTGATGACGTTAACGGCGGTGAAAAGATAAAGGTGAAATTTAAAGGGAATGTAATTATATTGACTCCTTTGTTATCTAAAGTTATTGATACTGACGGTGACGGAAAATTTTTAATTAAGTCAGAATGTACCATGAGGGTGGAAAAATAAGCTTAGTGCGTTAAATAATATTTACAAGGGAGGGAATGTTTGGAGAATATGCGTAATTTTTTACGGAAAGAAGAAGGTTCAGTAGTTGTTCTTGTTGCATTGTTCATGACTGTTCTCGTCGGTTTTGCTGCTTTTGTTCTGGATTTGGGACTGACATATAACTCAGCATCCAAGCTGCAAAGAGGACTTGACAGTGTTGCTCTGGCAGCAGTCAGAGAGCTTCCTTCAAACAGTGAGGCATCAACGCAGTGGAACAATGCAAAAGCAGCAGCGATAAAATATGCAGAACTGAACGGTATTAATAACTTGAATACAAGCGACATATTGCCAGTTTATGAAAGCGGAAAAATAATCGGTGTCACTGTTAAAGGAAACGTTGATGTTGATTATCATTTTGCAAGCATATTGGGAATAAATTCAACAAATGTAAATAAGGAAGCTACTGCAAAATTGATGAAGGTAAGCGGTATGTCTGGATTGCTGCCGATTGCCCTACCCAAAGCTGTAATGGATATAATAGAAAATGAAGGCCTGATGGGACAAAATATCACGTTGAAACTTGGACCCCAAAAGGTGGATGCTTTGGCTGAAGATGACATGAGAGACGATTTTGAACATGAGTTTGACATAGCCGGAAATAGCGGATGGAGGGGAGCGATTAACTTTCTTGCAGATGATTTAAAAACACTAGATGGAGGAGATTACAAGAATGCCATGGAAAGCGGCGGTTTTTCTTCGATTATAAATATCGGTGATCCAGTTGAAGCCAACTCAGGAACCATGCCTGTGGATGTAACTGGCAAAATAGTAATAGGGCAGGAAGTAACGGTTCCCGTTGTGCAAAAGGATGCATATGGTGTGTTGAGAGTTGTCGGTTTTGTAACCTTCCAGATAACAAATTTGGAAGGTAACAGTGAAGGAAGCAAAAAAATAAGCATCTTAACGTCATCTTATGTAAAAAACTATATTGTTTCAGGCGATTCAACATCTGGAGTAGTAATGAACGATTACGGTGTAAGAGCTGCTAAACTGGTTGATTATTGATAAAAGAGTTAACATTATTGGAGGAGCAGATGAAAAAGGTCAAGGTATTGGCATTGGTGACGGCAGTTATTGCTGCTGTCCTTTTGTATAATTTTTTGAGTTCCCTTAGTGAAAAGGCTGAAAAGGAGGCAGAAGTTGTAAAGACAGGAGTTTTGACGGCATCTGTCAATATACCTCCTAATACAACCATCACTGAGGATATGGTTGAAATAACAGAAATTCCTATGGAGGCAGTTCATGCAGAGGCTGTTGTAAATGAAGCTGCTGCTGTAGGAAAGTTTTCCAAGTATGAAATAACAGCAGGAGAACAGGTATTATCAACTAAACTTATTTCTCCTGAAGGCGGCAGCGGTGACGGAACCCTGGCGTATTCCATAAAGCCGGGAATGCGTGCCATTTCTATAGGAGTTAGCAATCTATCCGGTCTTGTGGGTATGATAAAGCCTCAGAACACAGTTGATTTAATTGTTCAGTTTGACAAGATTGAAAATGAAGGTACTGAACAGGAGAAAACAACCAATTATACTACCATGATAGCCGAAAACATCAAGGTTCTGGCGGTCGATGACGTGCTGTCTCAGGAAGGAAAGGCTGTAAATGTAGAAACGGGAATATCATACACGACAGTTACTCTGCAGGTAACACCAGCGCAAGCTATGGAAATAAGCATGTCTGAATACAAGGGACAAATTCGCTTAATTATGAGGTCTCCGCTTGATGACGGTATGACAAATCAGAAAACAATTAAATTTGACGATATTATAATCAATTAATGGACAAGGGGGCATATATGAAGATTAAGGTTTTAATCATAAGCAAAATGGAAAGAAACATCGGTGCTCTTAAGTCTATGATAGACGATGAAGATATAATGATTATCGGAGATACTGTGGGAGGGTCTGTAGCGCTTGACAAGATAGAAAACACATCTCCGGATATTATTCTTATGACTCTGGGCGCAGGAGATACGGATGTACTGAGTCTTGCCGAAAGGATTATCCTTCACAGACCGCGGTCCTTTGTAGTACTGGTTACGGAAAATCTTGATGTGGAAACAATGCAAAGCGCCGTGAAGGCAGGATGTCATAACATAACTCAGCTGCCGGAGACGCCCAAGGAATTTGCTGAATACATAAAATCTGTTTATCACAACGAGTCAATTAGGATTAAATCACTTAGTGAAAAAGAAGCTCTGTTATGGTCTTCTACGGTAATAACAGTTTTTGGAGCTAAGGGAGGTCTTGGAAAAAGCACCATTGCTGCTAATCTGGCTGTTAAGCTTGCAGAAAAAAGAAAAAAGGTAGCTCTTATAGATTTAGACCTGCAGTTTGGGGACTTGCATATTTTCCTGGATATTGAGCCTAAGGATACGATCATTGAACTGGTGCAGGATGTTATAACGCCAAACATTGACTCGGTCAGAAGTTATATGACTGTACACTCCAGCGGGGTTCACCTGCTATGTGCTCCCAAGAGCCCGGAATACTCAGAGCTGGTATCTCCTGAAAAGGTACAGAGTTTATTGAGCCTTTTAAGGAGTTACTACGATTATGTTATTGTAGATACTTCACCTTCTTTCTCAGAATCTACCATGACTGCATTGGAAGCTTCGTCGATTATTTTCTTCGTTACCGGACTGGATATTTCAATACTTAGAAATTCAAAATTGAGTGTTTCTATTTTGGAATCGCTGCAGCAGATGGATAAAATCAGACTCATAGTAAACAGGGCTGTTGACATGAACTCCATAACCGTCAATGATGTTCAGAAAATCATAGGCTATCCTATTTGGGCAAAGATTCCAAGCGATTACAAGGTTGCCGTAAATGCCTTGAACAGAGGTGTTCCTTTTGTTGTAGGAGCGCCCAGCAGCAAGCTTAGTGAGTCCATTACATCTTTGGCAAATATTTTGGTTAGCGGGTCATCTAATTTTGACATATTGGATAAGAATAAGAAGACATTAAGTATCGGTAAAAAAATAGGTTCTTTCAAGAAAAAACAATAGCTAGGTGGTGATTTGACATGAGTTTGCTTGATCGCCTTGAAAAACAAAAAATGGCTGCTGCTGTTGGAGAAGAAAAAACAGTGGAGGTTTCTGCTGCCAACAAACCGGTGTTCAAGGATGAATATGCGGATTTAAAGAGCCGCGTTCACAGGGAATTTATCGAAATTGTAAATCAACAGGATGTGAATCTCTTTAATCTTAACGCAGAACGTGAACAGGAGCTTCTCAAGATCATGGAGTCCATTGTGGAATCCAAGACATCGAATTTGTCAAGAACTGAACGTTCACGTTTGCTTAAGGAAATATACAACGATGTAATGGGATTAGGGCCTTTGGAACCTCTCCTTAATGACAATGAAGTATCTGAAATAATGGTTAACGGGCCTTACCAGGTTTATGTTGAACGAAAAGGAAAGCTGGAGCTTTCCAATGTAGTATTCAAGGATAATGCCCATGTACTCAATATAATAAACCGTATAGTATCTTCTGTTGGCAGACGTATTGACGAATCAAGCCCTATGGTTGATGCACGTTTGTCCGACGGTTCTCGTTTTAATGCAGTAATACCGCCGTTGTCTTTAATAGGACCTTCCATGACCATACGTAAATTTTCTAAAAAGCCTTATACAGCCAACGACCTGATTAAGTTTGGCTCTCTATCTCCGAAGATGGTAGCTTTCCTGGAGGCATGTGTTAAGGGAAAATTAAATGTAATAGTTTCAGGAGGCACAGGCAGTGGTAAAACTACACTTCTTAACGTCTTGTCAAGCTGCATACCAAACAATGAGCGAATAGTGACCATAGAGGATGCTGCAGAGCTTCAGCTTATGCAGGATCATGTGGTTACTTTGGAAAGCAGGCCTCCTAACCTGGAAGGCTCCGGTCAGATTAGCATAAGGGATTTGGTGCGCAACTCACTGCGTATGCGTCCTGACCGTATAATTGTCGGCGAGGTTCGTTCAGGGGAAACGCTGGATATGCTTCAGGCGATGAACACAGGCCATGACGGATCACTTACTACAGCCCATGCCAACTCACCAAGAGAGCTTATGTCACGTCTTGAAACAATGGTGCTTATGTCAGGGATGGATTTGCCCGTAAGAGCCATCAGGGAGCAGATACATTCTGCCCTGAATCTGATAGTTCATCAGTCAAGGCTCAGGGACGGATCCAGAAAGGTTGTCAACATAACTGAAGTTGTTGGGATGGAAGGAGATACTATTACCCTTCAGGACTTGTTTGTATACAGGATTGAAGGAGTGGATAGTTACGGCAAGATTAAAGGAGGCTTTGTTTCTACAGGAATACGTCCCAACTTCCTGGAAAAGATTACTTCAAGCGGTATTTTGGTCAGAGACGACTGGTTTACGAACTGAGGTGTATTATGGAGATTGTTATTTCTGCATTAATTGCTGTATTGATATATATTGTTGTTTACACAGGTCTCTCAAAGAACAACAAGGAACAGGTTAGACATAGGGTTTCCAGATATTTTAAGGAAAACAACATGGATGATGTTCAGGAACAGTTCATAAGAGAGAAAACAGAAGAAGAAAACAAAAAGAAAAAACAAAGATTCAAGCTTGCCAGCCAGGAATTTTCAAGCTACATTGCTTCCTCAGGTATAAAGCTTAAGCCCAATGAATTCATTATGTTTTGGGCTATGCTTACTCTTGTTCCAATGATTTTGGTAATACTTTTCGGAGGAAGCATAGTCACCGGTATCGCATTGGCAGTCATAGGAATTGCCATACCTCCGTTCATCATAAACAATGCCAGAAAGAAACGCGATGACCTTTTCAATACTCAATTGGCTCAGGCAACAGTTATGATGGGAAACAGCATCAAGGGCGGCTTTACGTTTTTGCAATCAATGGAAAGCGTGGCTGAGGATATGCAGCCTCCCATATCAACAGAATTTGCAAGGGTGCTGAGGGAAATTCATTATGGTGTTAAGCAGACAGATGCTCTCAATCGCATGGTGGAAAGAACCAAGAACAGGGACCTGGAACTGTTAGTTTCAGCAGTGCTGACCTCTGCTCAGGTTGGAAGCAATTTGTCAGAAATTTTGGATACCATATCAGCAACAATTAGGGATCGAATCAGGATAAAGCTGGAAATTAAAACACTGACAGCACAAGGAAGAGTGTCAGGACTGATTATAGGGTTGCTGCCTCTGGTTCTTGTTTTAGCTTTAATGGTTATAAGTCCCGGGTATTTTGCAGGCTTTTTCGAATCAGATATTGGTAAGATACTAGTGGTTGTTTCATTAGTACTAGAGATAACTGGTTTCGCTGTTATAAATAATATTGTTAATATTAAAATGTAAGGAAGTGGTTTGATGGCTCTTTATATTTCCTTGTTGTTTGCTATTTGCATATTTTCTGCTGTTGTTATTTTACTTAACAGTTTTGGGGAAAACTCAGACCGAGTAAAAAACAGGCTCTCCAGACTGGAGACCCAGGAGAAAATTGTAGTAATAGATGATGAGCTGAATAAGTCATTGGCAGAAAGATTTATAAGTCCGCTTGTTTCATCGATTGTCAAATCCCTGGGAAAGTTGGTTCCAGACATGGATTTAGACAATCAAAAGTCGGAGAACTTAAGAAGGATGCTTCGTCAGGCAGGTCTAATCCTTATGCCCAGCGAATATTCCGCAATCAGGATAATCGTAGTAATAGGAACTTCGGTATTATTTTTCTTGCTTTCTTTTATTTTGAACATGGATAACTATTATGTGGTATTGATGCCCGTACTAGGGGCTTATGCTGCATTTGCTGTAATGCGTTTTGGATTGGTGAGTCGAATAACTCAAAGAAAACAGAAGATGGAAAGCCAGCTGCCGGATGTTCTGGACATGCTCAGCGTCAATGTGGAAGCAGGACTTGGTTTTGAACAGGCAATGCTTCATGTCATAGAGCATTTTGAAGGACCATTGATAGATGAACTTAACATCACATACAGAGAAATGACCATGGGCAGGAGCAGGAAGGATGCATTGACGCTGTTGGGAGAACGCTGTGACATAGATGACCTTAAATCATTTACCGGCTCGGTTATCCAGGCAAACAAACTAGGCATTTCATTGAAAAACATCCTTCACACACAGGCAGATGCCATAAGAGAAAGCCACCGCAGCAAAATTGAAGAACAGGCCCACAAGATGTCTATCAAGATACTGCTGCCGATGGTTATATTCATTTTCCCCGTTATTTTCATAGTATTGATGGGGCCTGCAGTCGTATCTATCATGGAAGTGTTTGGTGGCCAATAATGGAGGCTAGAATCAAGGATATTTCAACAATTAATAAAGTTATTAAGGCCGACTCATTCAAATCAAGACTGGTCGGTCTTTTGAATAAAAAGTCAATAAATATGGATGAAGGTTTGCTTTTGACAGACTGTTCCTCCATTCACTGCTTCTTCATGAAATTCACCATTGATGCAGTGTATCTATCTAAGGAAATGAAAGTCTTGTATAAAGAAACTGTAAAACCATGGCATGTAGGTAAGATCGTTAAAAACTGCAGACATGTTCTTGAGCTTCATGAAGGTGCATCTGATAATATTTTTGTTGGTGATGTTATTGAATTTATAGAATAACTGTTGTATAATGTTTCCATATAAGAATATGGAGGAACATGATGAAAGATAGCGACAAAAATATAGTTGAAATGCTGCGTGATAAAACAGAAGAATATGATTTGAACAGCATTTTGAAAAGTTCGTTCGGCGGTTATACAAAAAAGTCAGTTCATGAATATTTAGCTTTATTGCGAAAGCAGCAGCAAACATCACAGGAAACATTTTCGAGAAACCTCCAGGATCTATTTGAAGAAAAAGAAAAAATAAAGAAGAACAATGAAACTCTTTTGGCAAGATACAACAAGCTTTCTGCCGAGTATGACAATTTGTCTGAATCCATTAAAAACATAAGGCTTGAAGCAACTGAATTTTCTGCCAAAGATGTTGTTATGCTCAAAAATCGCGTTGTGTCTTTAGAAGAAGAAGTAAAGATAGCAAACAGGGATAAGAAAAACCTGGATAAGGAAGTTGAGCACCTCAACAATGAAATAAACAATCTTCATATAAAGCTTAAACATTCAATGCAGGAAACAGAAGCTCAGAAGGTCATGCTTAAGGCTGAAAGAGCTGAAACAAAAAAACAGAGGGATACCGTTGCAGACCTGTCACGCATGCTGGAAGAGGAAAAAAACGAGATTAAGTACCTTAAGGGCACAATGACAGACGGCAAGTATGCAGAACTGAATTCTAAAATAGGGGAACTCAGCACTCAGATTGTGGCCATGACGGATGTTGTCAAAAAGCTTAATCTTGACAATGAACTCAAGGAAAAAACCGTAGATTCCTTGAATGATGAAATTGCCATGCTAAAACAAAAGCTTACAATGCTTCAGAAATCTCTGAGTGAATCGAACACGCAAAATGACAAGCTGCTTGTAGCTAATGAGGCACTAAAGCAGAAGCTGCAGGAAGAATACAAAAAATCAATAAATCTCATCAATGATAATTCTAATTTGGCCATTGACAAACTGATAGCTCAGAAAAATCTGAGTGTTGCCGAAGCTAAAATTACTTCACTTGAAATGCAGCTGCTGAAGGTAAAAAAATCTGAAGAAATAATAATTTTGCATGACAAAATGGAAGATAACAGACACAAAGCAGAGCCTATAGGAAATGTTTAGGGCTACGTTTTAAATATAAAAAAGATGAATAAAATTGACAAGCCTTCGGTTTAATGCTATGATAATGTTGTCACATTGGGCGTGTGATATGGGCAAAAATTGGAGGATGAAATGAAATCATTAATTAGGATGAGAATGAGTGCACATGATGCTCATTACGGCGGAGAACTGGTGGATGGTGCCAGGATGCTGGGATTGTTCGGGGATGTCGCTACAGAACTTTTAATCAAACATGATGGAGACGAAGGATTGTTTTGTGCTTATGACAAAGTAGAATTCCTTGCACCTGTATTTGCAGGTGATTACATCGAAGCAGAAGGTGAAATAGTTTCTGTGGGCAACTCTTCCAGAAAAATGATGTTTGAGGCGAGAAAAGTAATTGTTCCAAGAAAGGACATTAACGAATCTGCGTGTGACTTTTTAGAAGAACCTATAGTTGTTTGCAGGGCATCAGGTACATGCGTAGTGCCAAAGGACAAACAAAGAAAATAATTTAACAATTGTATTTCATTGGACGTTGGTGTTAAAGCCATCGTCCTTTTTGTATTAAAAATATCCTTAATTTAATTTTATAACAATATTAAATTATATATATACATTTATATTATTCTTTATATTTAATAAGATTTTAATAAATAGAGAAGAAAAATTATTAATAATAAAATAATTGACCTTGGAATGTCATGTGCTTATAATTTAAATACACTCAAAAACAACTTATATAAAAGAAGATCCTTCGCTGCCGCTCAGGATGACAGTAATGGGATAGATTCACAGGCTGAAAGTATCTTGTGGTGGCTATTTTTCAGGTGATGTATGAATAAGAATTCATCAAGACTGGGAGAATTACTTCTCCAAAAAATGAAAATAACCGAAGAGCAACTGGAGCTTTCGTTGGAAGAACAAGGCTCAACTGATGAAAAACTCGGGAACATACTTGTCAGGAAAGGTTATGTTTCAGAAATTGATGTGCTCAGAATGCTTTCATGTCAGACCGGTTTAAGGATAATAAACGTTGACAGCTGCAAAATTGAAAAAAATGCTGTGGGAAGGATTTCCGAAAGGCTGGCAAGGAGAACGGGCTCAATACCTCTCGGGTATGAAGGGGAAAAGCTGTTGGTTGCCATGTCGGACCCGCTAAATATATTTGATGTTGAAGATATTGAGCTTGAAGCCGGAATTAAGGTTTCAGCAGTTTTTGCATTGAAAAGTCAGGTTTTTGATGCAATTGAAAGGTATATGAGCAGCCGAAACACAGAGAAAGCGGCAGCCGAAATAAGCAGGGATGCTTCAGAAGAAAAAGGTTCTGTTAGTGATGAAAAAAATGATGCCTTTGTAAACAATTCACCTGTTGTAAAGCTTGTTAATTCACTTATTAGGCAGGCTGTTAAAATGGGGGCCAGCGACATACATATAGAACCATTTGATGAAAAAATCAGGATAAGATTCAGAGTTGACGGTGAGCTTCATGAAGTGCTGAACATACCAATGAAGTCTCATTCTGCCATTGTTACCAGGATAAAGGTCATGGCTAGAATGAACATTGCAGAGAAGAGGCTTCCGCAGGATGGAAGGTTCGAACTGAATATCGACGATGATGCAATTGACCTGAGAGTATCTGTATTACCGACAGTCTGCGGTGAAAAGATTGTGCTGAGGATATTGAACAGGAGCAGCTTTATCAAATCTAAGCATGAACTAGGATTTACAACGGAAGACCTTATGATATTAGATTCAATCATGGGATGCCAAAACGGAATAATTTTGATTTCCGGACCTACCGGCAGCGGCAAAACCACAACCCTTTATGCGTATCTTCATGAGCTTAATAAAGTGAACAAAAACATCATCACCGTTGAGGACCCGGTAGAATATAAGATTCACGGTATAAACCAGGTACAAGTTAACTTAAGAGCTGGACTTTCCTTTGCATCAGGATTGAGGTCAATCCTAAGGCAGGATCCTGACATAATAATGGTTGGAGAAATAAGGGATGAAGAGACTGCAAGTATGGCGGTAAGAGCGGCAATTACCGGACATCTGGTCATAAGCACCATACATACAAACGATGCTCCTTCTACAGTCATAAGGCTTCATGACATGGGCATCAAGCCGTTTCTTACGGCTGCATCCCTGAGGGGAGTTGTGTCGCAACGGCTTGTAAGGAAAATATGTCCAAACTGCAGAACAGAATATGAGACAGGTAAACATGAAATGGAATTGTTGAAATTAAAAGAAAGCACAGCTTTGTACAGGGGTACAGGCTGCGCTGTGTGTTATTACTCAGGATATAGCGGAAGAATAGGAATTTATGAGGTCATGAAGGCTGACAAAGACATAAGGGACATAATATACAGGGGAGGATCAGCTGATGAACTGGCAAGAGCTGCTGAAAGGAACGGAATGACAACGCTTAAGGAAAACTGCAGGCAGCTGGTTCTTAGTGGTATAACGTCTGTTGATGAATACTCACAGTTGGTTTATAAACTTTGATAAAGAAAGTTGAGGAAGAAATGGCTGTTTACAAATGCAAGGTGTTCAGCAGTTCCGGAGAGAAACTTGTATTTAAAGTAGAAGGGTTTTCCGAAGATGACATACTTGCAGATTTAAGAAAGAATAATTTCATAATTGCTGATATCAGAAAACACTCAAGGCTGTTTGAAGATAGGAGAATGCATATAACTGCTAAGATTAAGGCAAAGGAGCTGTCATTGTTATGCAGGCAGCTTAATTCCATGCTAAGATCCGGCATAAGCATTGTTAAGTGTATTGAAATTTTAAGTATGCAGGCTGAAAACCAAAACTTCAGGTCAGTACTTGTGAAAATATACCGAGAACTATTGACAGGAAGCACATTCTCTGAAGCAGTTCAATGTTGCAGCGAGCTTTTCCCACCGATGTTTGTTTCGATGGTAAAAGCCGCAGAACTAAGCGGAAACCTGGAAAAGGTAATGGAAAGAATGTCAGTGCATTACAGTAGGGAGCATAAGATTGAAAGCAAGGTTAAGTCTGCTCTCACTTATCCTGCTGTGCTTGCGGTTGTATCCACCTTTGTCGTAATATTTCTGCTTTTGAATGTTATGCCCACATTTGTTGATTTGTATCAAAGCTCAGGAGTTGCACTGCCATTGACGACAAGGGCAATGCTTAAATTGAGCAGCTTCCTTCAAATTGCGTGGAAGTATGCTGCTGTCACTGTTATCTTTGGCGTTTTTGCAGCAGCAAGATTATTTAAGGATAAAAACATCAGGTTAAGAATTGACAGGTTCAAGCTTGGAATTCCTCTGTACAGGACACTGAAGATCGAGCTGGCTGCTTCCAGGTTTGCAAGGACGCTGTCAACCCTTATAGAGAGCGGAGTTTCTTTGCTTTCCGGCCTTGAGGCTGTTTCTACCGTAGTTGGAAATGAATATATCAGCAATCATATTTTGAATGCAAGAGAGGATGTTCGCAAGGGCTCCTCTCTTTCTTGTTCAATAAGGGATAACAATATTTTTCCCCCGATGGTTTACAGCATGATTCAGATTGGAGAAGAGGCGGGCCAGCTTGAAGAGGTATTGGACAAGACCGCTGATTTTTTTGATGATGAGGTAGAAAATGCTATCCAGAAGCTGATTGCACTTATTGAACCTGTAATGATAGTTGCAATGGCAGCAATCATTGGTTTCATAATGCTTGCCATGTTATCTCCCATGTTTGAAATGATAAATACGTTTCAATGATGATATAGTTTTGAATAATCTTTTTGAAGCGAAATTGTGCGCACAGAAGCTTTAAAGATTAAATAAAGCAATGGAGAAGGTTATGAAAAAAAGAAATGAAAAAGGTTTCACACTGGTGGAACTGATAGTTGTTATGGCTGTGCTTGCAATAATTTCTGCAATTGCAGTCCCGAGGTTTATTGGTGTACAGGATAAGGCAAAAGAAGATGCGGATTATGCTACAGGTGCAATGATTGCTAAAGCCGCTGAATTGTATTTTGCAAAGGAAGAAGATGCAGTTAGCCCGGTGTTGGCTAGCGAATTAGTGACTGCTAATTATATTAATGGTATTGAGTTTAAGTCTGAAACATTCAAAGACTATACTGCTGATCAAGTTCAGGTAACTTTTGAGGGTACTGGCAATGTTACTGTAGTAGCTAGCGATGGTACCGATACTGACTATTTATATCCAAGATCTTCAGGTTCTTAATTTAATGGAGCTTTGTCATCCTGAGGCGAAGCCGAAGGAGCTCAACACGAATAACCAGGGAGATCACACAGTCTCATTCACCAATATATTAGCTCCCTATGGTCGCATATATTGGGAATTCGTTGTGAGTGACCTACCGCTATTTTTCAGAAAAGAATCTGAAAAATAGGGTTAGGGCATCTTTCGCTTCGCTCAGGATGACGCAGCTAACCGTAGAAGTATTTCACTATTTTCAGAACAGCATCGTTATAAGTTTATGTGTGGTATCAGTATTGGTAGTCTGTTTCATAATCCCTGTTTCCTGGGAGGGCTGAAGTCAGGCAGCCCTCCCGAAAACAAAAAATGTAGAAAGAGGTTTGTATGTTAGTGATTGTCTTTATTTACGGGTTAATAACAGGATCATTTGCCAATGTATGTATTAGCAGGATTCCAGAAGGAATATCGGTTGTCAGTCCTTATTCTTTCTGTGAAAGCTGCGGTCACAGACTTTATTTCAGGGACATGATTCCTGTTTTAAATTATGTAACCTCACGAGGTAAATGCAGATACTGCAATGCTTCATACTCTGTTCAGCATCCTATAGTGGAGACGGCTAATGCTGCAATATATGCTTTAATTTACTTGAAATACGGTTTAAATTTCGTTTTTGTAATTTACTGCCTGTTGTCAAGCCTGATGTTAACTATCAGCGTTATAGACATAGAACACATGATAATACCGGACAGCCTCAATGTTGTGGGAATGATGTTAGGAACAGCCTTAATGATGAATAACAGCAACTTAATCCTTGATAGGATGTTTGGAGCTTTAATCGGTTTTGGTATCTTTATGGGTATTGCATACGTTACAAAGTCAATGGGCGGCGGAGATGTAAAGCTTTCGGCAGTTATGGGTTTTATATTTGGAATTGAGGGCATTTTGTTCATAACAATATTGTCATTTGTTTTAGGAGCAGTGTCGTGTTTGGCTATGATAATTCTAGAGATGAAAAAAATGAAGGACATGGTTCCATTTGGCCCGTTTATATGTGCGGCAGCATTCCTGTACATTTTCACGGGTGCTGAAATTGTAAACAGTTATATAAATTTCGTAATGCAAATGGTTGAGTAGAGCAGGTGAAAAGATGCATGTTGTGTTGGTGCTGGAATTCGGAGACGGAAAAATCAATTTTGTGGAAGGCACTGCTACAAAGAAATCACTAAAAGTTATCAGTCATGGGTATATTGAGCTTCAGCCAAATATTCTAGATGATGGTGCGATTAAAGACTTCCATGCTTTAAAGGAGCTGCTTGAAGGTGCCTTATCGGAACATGGCTTGAAATCAAGGAAGGCAGTTTTTTTAATTAATTCCAATGCGGTATTAATAAGAAAAATAGAATTGCCCCATGTAAAGAGCGCCAAGGAAACAGAAAAGATGTTAAACTTCAAGCTCCAGGAACTTCTGCCTTCGTTCTTTTACCGGTACAAGTGTATGTACAAAACCGTCGGCTGGTATAACAGCAATGGGATAAAAAAGGCAACGCATGTGGTTTATGGCATTAACAGGAAAACGTACGATCATTACAAAAACCTTGCAGACAGCCTGAAGATGGACCTGAAATCTTTGGATGTTTCATCGAACTGCATATCAAGGATTGATGAAAAAAAAGACATGACAGGCAGTGTAAGAGAAAAATATGCTGTTGCATTTATCTGCCTTGAAGAAAATGGAGCTTCACTTTGCATTTCCACCAACGGAACAGCGGTATTTCATAAGAATTTTAAATCATTTAGTTCATCAGAGGAATGCGTGAATGAAGTGCTGAAATGTTTTCGGTTTTATAAATCTTCCAACAAGGATATTCCTATAGCAGCAACCTATATGTACGGAGAAGCGTCAGACGAAAAGACAAGGGAAAAATTAAGATATGAACTTAAAACATCATCAGAAAAAATCAAGGATCTGCCAGCAATAAGCGGCATTGAAAAAATTCATGAGGCTGACATATGTAAATTTATAAGCCTGCTTGTATCATTGAAAACATATAAAAAAGATAAAAACTTTCTTTCGGATGAAAAAAATCTTCACAAGCTAAGGTTTAATGCGGCTCTTGCTGTCATGTCCTTGTGTGTGATTGTTATTGCTGTTATTGCTTATTTTAGCGTTGACAGGGTCTTAAGGAATGAAATAAAGAACAGTCAGCTGAATGCGATGAACATGTTCATTACCGACGAGGATAATATCGCAATAAACAGCCGTATCAGTGATATAAGAAGCAGAATTGATTATCTAGAAAAATACTACAAGGAAGCATTGAAAATAAAGGATGAATTCGGAGAAGACAGACTGATATGCTCTGACTTGTTTGAAAAAATCAGAAGCTGTGCTCCCGAAGGAACAAAAATAAAATCTATCAGTTCAGATTGTTTTACATCTGTAGTCAGCTGTAGCTCGGATTCGTTAAAAGAGGTTACGTTGTTTGCAGCGAACCTTAGGAATGTTGATTTCATTGAAGATATAAACATAGCAAACATAGAGATCAGCAGGGATATGTATAAACAGGGCTGCGATTATCAGGTAACTTGCATTTTGAAAGGTGTTGAAAATGAGGAACAATAATGTATTAAAACTGATGTTTATCATAGCAGCAGCGTCTGCTTCAATTTTCATGCTTATAAACAACCTGCCTAAGGCTTATGGTATGTTCGGAAAAACCGAAGATGAATATATCCTTTTGAGTTCCCAGTATGAAAACATGTTTGATAATATCAGAAATAAAAAAAATTATGAAAACGAGATGTCAGACTTGATGCAAAGGATCAGCAGCTTAAATGTCAAGGAAGATATTAGACAGGAACAGGTTTTAGGCAACCTGGATGAAATTTTATCCGGCTGCGACATAGAGGCTTTCGAAATCCTGTTTTCCCAGCCGCAAATCATTCATGTTGGAGGTGAAGAATTAAACGAAAACACGTCAAATGAAGCAAGGAAAGTCTCAGTTAATCTTAAGTTTACGTCAAACTATGTCAACGTGCTTAAGTTTATGGATGCTATCCAGGAAAGTCAAATGGGCTTTACAGTTGAAAAGGTTCAGTTGAATATGGATGAAAATGATGTGTTTGGGGAAGCGAATCTTTGTTTTTACGTTCTGACCATGGATGAGTATTATGAATAGAAAACAATCTAGAGAAGGAAACAATCGCGGCATCACGCTGGTTGAAATAATAGTTACAGTTGCTGTGGCCGGAATTTTTATTGTGCCGCTTATGGGTATGTTTGTGTTTGCATCCGGAATAAACTCAAGAAGCCATGAGGAATTTAAAGCGGTCATGCTAGCCCAGGCTTACGTGGAACAACTCAAAGCCATGGATGGACTTGACCGGGATAAGTATATGTATAATAGCTTGACGGGAAAATATGAATTGTTTGTACCTGAGACAGAAAATGATTTTGGTGTAGAAGCAGTAATCTGTCAGGAAGGAATCATATGTTACATCATTATTTACATTAGGCATGAAGGAGAAACCATATGTATCTTAAACGGCAGCAGAATATTAATTGAATAAAAAGGGAGATCACACAGTTGTGAATGACCTACCGCTATTTTTCAGAAAAGAACCTGAAAAATAGGGTTAGGGCATCTTTCGCTTCGCTCAGGATGACAAATCCGGCAATACAAGAAACGGGGAAACATATGAATACAAAGGGTTCGGTTCTGGTGTTTATGGTCATCTGTTCAGCTGTTATAGCGGCGCTTGGTGTGTCAATTTTAAGCACTGCCATGATACAATACAATATAAAAAGAACTAACACTGAAGCCAGACAAGCATTTTATATGGCAGAAACCGGTTTGAATGAAGCTTTTTCAGAAGCCTATATATTGGTTATCGAAGCAAGGAATTTCTCAAAGTCAAAAGCAGAGGAATATCTTGTGTCATTTCCAGAAGATGAAGCAGGTGCGGAATCTGTCTTCTCAGCAAACTTCAAATCATACATACTCAGCAATTTTAAAGGCAGAGTGGAAAGTTCATCAAACCCGGCTGTTGCTGTAACAAACACTGTCTTGATATTTTATGGTGACTGCCTTACGGCAAATTTAAGGTCTGTTTTCAGTGCTGAAAAGATCGATAGAAAAATTGATGCCCAAATTGTAATATTAGTTCCAACCTTTAGCAGTATCAGCAGTGAAACATTTAAAGCAGAAGACTATGTGAAATTTGCAAACTGGACAAATTATTGAAAGGATATTGCGATGATAAAAAACAACAGAGGTTTTACACTTGTTGAACTCATGGCGGCGTTGGGACTGTCAGCTGTGGTTATTTCCTTGGTAATAGCCTTTTTTGTTGTTAACGTAAACAATTACAGAAAAATTAATACTGAAGCTGAGCTTCAGTTTCAGTCACAGTACATACTTAACTTCATGTCTGCGAAAATAATGAAATCAAGAAACATCTCCCTTGTCAGAAGAGATGAAGTTGTAGATTATTCTCTAAGTGTTCAAAGAACCGCAGACACTGAAATGAATACAGTTAAAATTTCCTTTCGTTTTGGAGACAGCACTTATGATAATTATGTATTCCACATTGTAAACGGAAACATTAGGTACGGCTTGGGAGGCAGGGATATAAAACCCACGGTTGAACTGGGAAGCTTTGTTAAAAATATGTTTATTTCACTGCTGAAAAATGACAGTCTTGGGAATGCCAACGCCCTTAGAATCCGTCTTATCCTTGAGAAAGACGGACAGTCATACGAAACAAGGCAGATTGTGTATATGAGAAACAGCATTCAGCAATGAATGCTCGCAGATACAGCAGAACGTCGTTTCAAGCCATGGTATTATAAAAAGAAGTAAGGCTCAAACTAGATGAAAATAAATAAATACATTGACAAATACTGAATTAATTTATAAAATAAGCTATGGTATATTTTAGGTGGACTATGAGTAAATGCGGGTTTACCCTAATTGAAACTGTCGTGACTATTTTTATATTAATGCTTTTGCTGACATTAGCTGTTCCGATGCTTGATTATGATTTTGCTTATATGGACAAAATGGCTAATGAATTTGCCATGGATTTAAGACGGGTACAGATGGAAAGCATGAAGAAGCCGGGAACTGAGTATACTATCAGCATCAATAGAGCTGAAAACTGCTACTATGTCAAAAAAGAAGCAGCGACGGTCAAATTGGTAAAGTTCAAGGAAAGATATAAAATTAATTACTCAAATTCCAATATGGATGCGATCGGATTTACTTATGAAGGCATGCCTGTAAATGCGGGCACGTTTTCGATTTTCGATACCAAAACAAATGCAATCAAGGAAATATCTATAGTTCCCACCACCGGAAGAACTATAATTAAAGAATAAGCAGCAATGTGCTGGTTATAATATACATAAAGGAGGAGACACTAACAATGATTACAGCAAGTGATTTTAAAAAGGGCATTACTATATCATGGAATAATGGATTATGGCTTATAGTAGATTTTCAACATGTTAAACCTGGAAAAGGAGCTGCGTTTGTTAGGAGTAAATTAAAAAACATCATAACTGGAGCTATCAGAGAGGAAACTTTCAACCCAACTGAAAAATTCCCGCTGGCACGTATTGAAACAAAGGATATGCAGTACTTGTACAATGATGGTGAATTGTACTATTTCATGGATCCTGAAACATTTGAGCAGATTCCATTGAATCATGACGCGGTTGAGGATGCTATCATCTACCTGAAAGAAAATGATTTTGCACAGATGAGATTCTATGAAGGAAAGCCATTTGAAGTATCCGCACCAAACTTTGTTGAATTGGAAATCACTGAAACTGAGCCTGGATTCAAGGGTGATACAGCTACAGGTGCAAACAAGCCTGCTATAACTGAAACCGGCGCTAAAATAAATGTGCCGCTTTTTGTTGAGATAGGAGATAGAGTGAAGATTGACACCAGAACCGGTGAATATCTATCAAGAGTATAGGAGGTAACATATGGATTTTTTATACGAAAAAATTTCTTATTTGAGAGGCTTAGCAGACGGTTTGGATGTTAAAGCCGATACTAAGGAAGGCAAATTATTTAATGCGTTGATGGATGTTATCGAAGAAATTGCTGACGGATTGAATGACATAGTTGAAGAGCAAGACGAAGTTAACGAGTACTTAGATTTATTGGATGAAGATTTATCAGCAGTTGAAAATGAAGTTTTCGGCGATGAAATCGACGAAGATGATTATGACGATGATGATTATGATTTCGATTTTGACGATGAAGATTACGACGACGACTACGATGACGAAGAGCATTGTGGCTGTGGTTGCGAAGAAGAAGAATAATTTGCAGAAAGAAGCATTTCCTTGTGGAATGCTTTTTTATTTGCCTTCAAAAATATAACCTTAGCACTTGACATTGGTATCATACCATAGTTTATACTATGGGCAAGAGGTGAGGAACATGAAAAGAAAATTTCTTATGTATGTGATACCTTCGGTTTCAGCTATGTGGATATATTCGCTTTACACAATGGCAAGCGGTATTTTTGTGGCAAAGGGAATAAATGAAATAGCTCTTGCATCATTAAGCATCAGCATGCCTTTCATAAATGGTGTATTCGCATTAGCAATTTTGTTTGCAGTTGGCACATCGACTATTGCATCAATAAACTTGGGTAATAAAAAGACTGACAAGGCCAGTGAAATCTTTTCAATGAATTCAGTTATTCTTACAGTAATAAGTATCACAGCAACTGCAGCGGTACTTATAAATCTGGATAGAATATCGTATTTCTTGGGTGCCACAGACAAAACAATTGTATATGTAAGGGACTATCTGAGGCTGATGTCCTTATACAGTGTTTTTGCGGTACTGACGTATTACTTTGAGGTATTGGTGAAAACTGACGGTCATCCGCAGCTTGCCACAATTGGTGTAGGCATTTCAGCAGTAACGAACATTTCATTGGTTTACTTATTTGTAATAAGGATGAATTTGGGCATTAAGGGAGCTGCTTTGGCTTCGGGGCTATCCTACGGTGCATCTACCATATTTTATCTGGTTCATTTTATCAAAGGAAATTCAAAGCTTAAATTTGTATCTTTCAAACTTGATTTATCTTTGATAAAAAGAACATTGAGATTGGGTCTGGCCGATTTCATTACTGAATTTTCATCAGGCTTTATCACATTTATGTTCAACTGGACCATAATAAGAAACATAGGCGAAATAGGTGTAATAACATATACGGTAATAGTTTATCTGAACAGTTTTGTTAACATGACAATGGCTGGAATTTCTCAGGGAGCACAGCCGCTGGCAAGCTATTACTACGGAAAAGATGAAAAAAAATCATATTCATATATATTTAAGACATCAGTCAAGACTGTTGCTTTGGTATCTCTGGCAGTATATGCAGTATGCATGATATTTGCCGAAAAAATTGCCGGAATCTATATTAGAAGCGAAGAAACAGAGCTTTTGCAGTATTCGGTAAGGGCACTTAGAACTTTTGCACCTACATACCTGCTAGCAGGGTTTAACATAATATTTGTAGGATTCTACTCAGCTATTGAAAAACCTGTTTATTCTATGATTATTTCCATAGGCAGAGGTTTGGTGGTCATGTCAGCATCGTTGATGCTGATGACTGAACTGGTTGGACCAAACGGTATATGGATGTCATCGGTTGTTTCCGAAGTTGTTTGTTTGGCTGGAGCAACACTGATTTTCATCAAGCTGCACTGCGATGATATGTTTTCGGGAATATTCGAAAGGCAATTAAGAGTTAAGAATTAGTAGTATTAACGGTATCACATGAGAAAGGCAGCCGGTTCGGCTGCCTTTTATTGTGCTGTACATAATTTTTACGGCCAGATCTCTTCAGGGTTTACTCCGTAAATCTGAACCACTTCAAACAGATCGCTGTTGGCTATATCCTTTGGGGTTACCAGCCATGAACCGTCATAATCAACGTCATAACCGTGCTGCATGAACGGATACCACACAAGGTGCGAGCACTGAGTGCTTCTTAATTGGCCGGGAGATGGATTCTTGCTGCTGAGGAGGCCAACAAATAAACCATAGGGAACATCGTTTAGATTAGCTTTTGCAAATTTGGCAATTTCGTCAAGAGTTTCCGGGGATGTATCCTTGAGTTTAAGCATCATGAATGACGGATATACCCTCCATTTGTTAATGTTTTGAAGCATTGTGTTCGTTCCGAGAATTACGGCTTCAAGAGTTTCGCCTTTTTCTGCATCTGTTATTATAGCTGCATGGCCGTGCCTCCAGCCAAGAGAGTGAGTTGCTTTTGTAACCAGAACATACCCGTTTTCGTAGGGTGCCAAGTTGAAGCCGTACATTGGTTTTCCATCATTATTGACGAATGATTCCTGGCTTGTTATTATTCCGATTGATTCACAAAGAACATCATTATTCCTGAAAAAGTTATCCTGAAAACTGATTATTTCATCTTTACCGCCGTTTCTTGACAAAAGTTCATCCACTGCAGATTTTCCAAGTCCTGTCTGATAGAATAGTTTCTTGTAATCTTCATCGCTTAATGTTTCCTTGTTAAGCACTTCAGTCAGGTTCTCTTTTTGATAATCCGGCCGGATGTAACCTGATGGCTCGATCAGAGCTTCCATAGCTGTAACGGCAGCTGCAATCAGTAATATTGCACAAATAAAAATTATTAACTTTTTATGCTTGATTTGTTTTAAATTTAGTTTTGTCATGTTATCCAATCCGATTTTTAAATTTCGTTGATCAATCATAAGCTATGAGTTTAAAATTCTTCAATATATCAATTATATAACAACAACCGAAAATTACAATGGGAAAATATTTCTTCAATTAAGCAAAAATTATGGAAAGTTCAAGCTGTTAATTATAAAATATCTATGGTATAATATTTATCATTTATAGTTTGGAGGAATTCAAATGAACAAATATAAAAGAGCAAGCAATTTAAAAAGGGCAATTTGTCTGGTGCTGGCCTTTGGTATGATAATTACGACATTTATGAGCATGCTTATATATTTCTTCTAGAAAGGAACATTATGAAAAAAATAGTTGATGAACTGAACAAGCAGGAATTGGCACATCCTTTGGAAGAGCAGCCATTGTATCACAAGAACTGTGCCGAGATACTGCTGATGGCTGCAAATGAGAAGTACAACCTTGGACTTGACGACAGATTTTTTAAAGCTGTATGTCCGTATGGCGGTGGCCTTCAAACTGAAAAAACATGCGGAGCTCTGTTAGGCGCTTTGGCTGCATTGGGACTCATGTATACAGAAGAAAGACCTACAACAAATGACAGAATGAAGGAAAAATCAAAACTTCTGGTTGCAGAATTTGAAAAGGAATTCGGGTCTTTGGACTGCACATGCATAAAGGCCATTCACAGAAGCGAAACTGAAGGCTGCGCTCCTGTGAAAATCAGAGCAGCACAGGTGTTTGAAAAAGTTGTCAATGAATGATCAAAAAGGTGTAAAATGGAATACTTTGACTATTTGAAAGAAACAGTTGGCGTTGAGCTCAACAATCAGCAGAAGGCGGCGGCTTCCTTTGACAGGGGAAATGCCCTGGTTCTTTCAACTGCAGGATCAGGTAAGACTACCGTAACTATTGCGCGTGCCGGAAAACTGTTGTATGAGAACAGATGCGGCGGAAAGGTTCTTACAATAACTTTTTCCAAAATGGCCGCCAATGACATGAAAAACAGATTCTTATCTTATTTTGGCAGCGTATATAAATCTAAAACTGAATTTTCTACCATCCATGCCTTTTCTTATAAGATTGTAAGAAGTTTTTACAAGAGAAAAGGCATTGATTTTGATTTGCTTACAAACAATTATCACATACTTGGTGAAATTCTCAAGTCTTATTACTCCACGTCATTCTTCAGCTATGTCAGCGATGAAGAAATCGAAAATCTTTCTTCTTCAATAGGTTTTGTGAACAACATGATGATAAATCCGGCTGAGTACAGGGAACACGGAATTGAAATTAAGGGATTTGACAAACTTTATGAAGCGTATGCAGCATATAAGTCTCAAAACAGGCTCATCGATTTCGACGACATGCTTTCATATACATATAAAATTATCTCAGGGTCCGATTATTACAAAGAGTACATAAAAAGTTCCTATGAGTATATTCAGGTTGATGAAATGCAGGATACATCAAAAATACAGCATGAGATAATCAAACTCATAACCGGCGGCAATCTCTTTATGGTCGGTGATGATGACCAGGCTATTTATTCGTTCAGAGGAAGCTATCCGGATTTTATGCTTGAGTTTAAAGACATATATAGAGATGGAAAGATTTTTCACCTTGACAACAATTACAGGTCTGACAGGAATATCGTGGAGGGTGCCAGAAATTTCATCGAACGGAACAAAAAAAGATATGCGAAGTCTATAAAAACTGAAAATCCCAGAGAAAGTGAAATTAACATAATAAAGGTAAACAGCAGAGCTGAACAGGCTAAACTCATAACAGACGAGCTTGCCAAAGCAGGAAAGCGCACGGTGGGTATATTGTACCGCTACAACATGTCTGCCATGATTCTGGCTAACAACCTAAATGAAAACCACATCAGTTTCTATATCAAGGAAGATAAGACCAAGTTTTTCAGCAACCCTGTACTTTACGACATGGTTTCGTTTTTAAAACTGGCGCTTAATCCAAGGGACAGGGATGCTTTTTCAAGGATTTATTACAAAAGCTACACCTACTTCAACAAGAGTATGTGCAAAATTGTAATGGACAGTCCCAGGGAAGACCTGACGGTGTTTGATATCCTGGATAACTACAGGTATTTCGACCATTACGTATATGACAAAATCCATAGGTTTAAGATGGACATAAATTATCTGAACAAGCTTAGGCCGAAAGATGCCATCAGATTCATAAAAATGGAGATGGAGTATATAAACTATCTTGAAAGAATGCAGGAAGAAGGAAGGAATAATCTTTCAAATTCTGTACACATCCTTGAAATTCTTGAGGAAATAGGCTCCTATTGCAGCAACCTAAAGGAATTTATAGATAAGATCAACAGTCTCCAGGATGTTATAAAGACAGCTTCAGAAAATACTGATGCCAGTGTTACGCTGACAACAATCCATAGCGCAAAAGGTCTTGAATATGACTGCGTATACATGATTGACAACATTGAAGGAGAGTTTCTGTCAGATAGAAGGAATATGCCGGATGAACAGTACCATAAGATGATAGAAGAGGAAAGAAGGATTTTTTATGTGGGTATGACCAGGGCGAAAAAGGTTTTAAACATAATTATACCCGGTAAGCCATCGCTTTTTGTGAATGAACTTATACAATCAAACAAGAAAAATGTCATTTAAAAGCGCCTTTGAAAAAAGTTTTGCAAAGTTAAATATTTTCTGATTTAATTTTTATTGAAAAATATCATAAAAAAATGTATAATGTAACATAATGTAAGTTGGAATTTTATGGGGGACGCTGGTATGAAACTTTACATTAATACGTTAGGAGAATTTGATATAAAATCAGACGGTCAATCCGTACTCAGGGAATCTAGCCGGACATACAGGATTTACAAGCTGTTCGAGTACTTTCTTACCTTCAGGAACAAAAAGCTGCTGCCGGATACAATAATTGATAATTTGCTGTCGGAAAGTGAGTCGGATGATCCTAAGAACATGCTTCGAACCCAGATATTCAGACTGAGGAAGATAATCAAGTCGCTGCTTCCAGAAGATGTGGACGACAGCAATTTCATCAACATAAATTTTACCAACGGCTACTATTGTCTTGAAATTGGAGAGAACACAATTATAGATATAGACGAATTTGAAAGACTCATTCGTCAGGGAGATGCCGACAGGAATACTGATGTCAGAAGCGCCATAGAATTTTATGAAGAAGCCATAAGCTTATATAAAGGTTTGTATCTGTCAGACAACGCCTATGAGGTTTGGCTGGTTCCCACAAGAAATTATTATCAAAGGCTGTATTTGAAAACATTGTACAAGCTTTTTGACCTCTTGAGGGGAATCGATGAGAATGAAAGAATCATAATGCTCTGTGAAAAGGCGCTGCTGATAGAACCTTTTGAAGAAGAGATACACATAAGTATGATGGAAGCCATGCTCAGGATCGGACAGAGCAAGGCTGCCATGAATCATTATGAATATGCGGCTAATCTTATCGAAAAGGAAATGGATGCGAAGCCTTCCTCCAGGTTTACCGAACTGAATAAAAAGATTCAAAACAGTACGCACAGAAACAGCGATCTTGATATTTCAAACATAAAGATGCAACTGGAAGAAGACACTTCAGATGGAGCATTATTCTGCAACTTTGAATATTTTAAATTCCTTTTTAACCTTCAAAAAAGGAAATCTCTCAGAAACAACGAATATGATTATTTGTGCATAATCAATTACAGCAGCAAGGGGTATATGTTGGATGCAAAAGAAGTAAGCAAGCTTTCACGTGAATGGACATCATTGCTGCAGAAAACCCTGAGGAAGGGCGATGTCTTTACGTTCTGGAACAGCAGCCAGATATTGATAATGCTTCATGAGGTGAAAGGTGACGGAATAAAAGTCATTGAAAACCGAATATTCTCAAACCTGAAGAATTATCAAATGTTGCATGACAATGAAATCAGTATGATATTTCAGCCTCTCGTGTCGGAAAACACATTGCTTTAGACTAAGAACAGCCAAAATTAAGGGCTGTTTTTTATATGTCTGTAATTCATTTGTAATTGAAATGAAATTGAAATTACACCAGTAAATAATAGATATGTAATTTCGCAAAATTATAATGATATCAAGAACAGTAAATTACAAATTAACATAATAAACGACATAATTTGGGAGGGAGCAATGAATAAGAATATTTTTACCAAGGTTATCTGCCTGGTTACAGCATTTATAATGAGCATACCCGCATTGCCGGCATATATGGCGAATGCGGCAGAAACATACGGCAATGTCTATATGCAAAACATTTCATCTACAAATGGACAAACCGTACTTCAGGCATTTTGGGAGAAGGATGGAAATCTTCAGGCCGTATTTACGGCTCTGCAAACAAAAGACATTGTATCAATCACTTATATTGACAGTGATGAACATGCGACAACAGTAACCGGTTCAGCTATCAATGTAATGAATGTTTCAACTTTGACGGTGGGAAATGAAACAATTGAAGCACCGGCTAAGAACCACAAATTTATTACTGCTGATTTTGAAAATACCGAATATGACAGCGGCTTTAAAATATTGATAGATGTGAGCAGCGGAAACGGCCATGAATTCAGCAAGGAAAAAGGAAACAGCGGAAATAATAATAACATACAAAAAGCTGCCTATACAGTTGAGCACTATAGACAGGATGAAGAAACATACAAGCTGTATGAAACAGAAGAGTTAGAGGGTGAAGTGAATCAGACAGTTACCGCAACGGCTAAGGATTACGATGAGTATACATGCGATTTAAGCATTGAAGGTACCGCAGCCAGCGGAGAAGTAAATGAAGACGGATCACTGGTACTTAAGCTTTACTATAGAATGAATTATTCAGATGAAATCGGCGAAGATGAAGAAGATCCAAAAACTGGAACTGGTACTGATGAAGGTGCTGGAGGTTCTAATAACGGCAATGGCGGCCAGGGAAACACCAATCCTGAAAACACCAACCCAGCGGCCGGCGGTTCAAGCAGTGATGATTCTGACAACAGCGACCCGGGAACCGGAGATTCAAGTACAGGCAGCAGCGGACAAGATAACAGCTCAAGCGGCGGTGAAGACAGTTCAAACGAAGATGAACACAGCGGCGATGAAGATGATGAAAACAGCGGCAACGATGATTCAGTAACTGGCGGTACAGGAACGGACTTAGCTGATGGTGAGACCAATACTGATGAAGGTGAGACCGGTACTAACGATGGTGAGACCAATACTAATGATGATGATACAGAAAGTAATGACAGAAATGGCAGCGGCGGCGGTGGGATAACCATTGAAGATTCAGCAGTGCCTCTTGCAAGCTTGGAGAAATCAGATCACTTTGCATATGTGATAGGCTATCCTGAAGGTGATGTGAGACCGTTGAACAGAATAACAAGAGAAGAAGTGGCAATGATATTCTACAGACTTCTTACAGATGAAAGCAGAAGCAGCTTGCTAAGCGACGGGAATACTTTCAGCGATATGGCAGGACATGAATGGTCAAACCGCGCAATATCTACCTTGAGCAATGCCGGCATAATCAAAGGCTATCCAGATGGTACCTTTAAACCTTCAAATTCAATTACGAGAGCAGAATTTGCAACAATTGCAGCTAAATTCGACAGCCTTGACTTAAGCAGTGAAAGCATGATGACTGATATATTTGGTCACTGGGCTGAAAAATTCATAACGTCAGCAGAGATAAAGGGATGGGTCAAAGGGTATCCGGACTCAACGTTTAAGCCTGAACAGCTCATAACAAGAGCAGAAGCCATGACGCTTATCAACAACGTTCTTGGAAGAAAGGTTCCTAAAGAAAACATATATCCGGAAGCAATGTTTTGGCAGGATATTACTGAAGAAGACTGGTATTTTGAAAATGTAATGGAAGCAACTAACAGCCATGATTATTTATATGAAGAAGACGGCGACGAGCTTTGGACAGGTATGAAAGCAAACAAGGTATGGCCGTAGCGTTTAAAACCAACTATTTAGAATAATAGTTGGTTTTTTTTACCTCGTATGAATAATATAAGCAGTAAATAAATAAAATATCTCTGTGATGTTAATATTTGTGAAATATTGTTTACCACGACTTTTTCAGGGTATAAATTAATAAAGTACTCAAACTACAACTTAATATTTGGCAAACTTATTGAAAAATAAGGACGCAAAGCTAAGAAGTCTAAAGTATTAATGCTATGACGGTTCGGCTGCAAAATAATTTGAAATTATTTTGCAGCCTTTTCGTTTATAAACAGGTAAAAAGTGTTGATAAAGAACTAATGGAAAATGCTACTAGGCTAAAATCAACTATAGTCGAATTATGAAGGAGGGGAAAATGAATTACAATAGTACCTAGTACTCAGCACAAAATTTATGTAAATTATTCGGAAAGGAGGAAAGAGTATGAAAAAAAATTATTTTAAAAAATTAATAAGTGCAGTAATTGCCTTGTTGATGATTTTTCCTGCAACGCCGGGCTATATGGCAGGTGCACAGGAAATTGAAGCAGACGCTGATGAGATGATAATTTCGCCAGATTTTGAATCCGGCTTTTCATCTGAAAGCACAACGCCAGCAGCAATTACTTATAATGTTTTGTATAATGACAATACCGGATTTGATATTCCGGAACTAGCTGAGGGTCCATACCATGAAGGAGAAGAAGTAACTGTAGTTGAAAACACGTTTGTCAACGAAGGTTACAGCTTCAGCGGATGGAATAGTTCCCCGGATGGAGAAGGAGATGGCTATGAACCAGGCGATATATTGATTATGCCTGATCATGATGTGACTCTATTTGCTCAATGGGAAGCCGAAAGCATACTTATGGCACCTCTGATGCTGCCGTCTTTTGTAAGTACATCTCTTGAATTCTCAAAAGATGCTGATACTGATGTTTTAATGACCACAGGATATTCCACGAATGGTCAGACAGAAGTCAGAAAGCTTTGGGTACATAATGACATCATATATGTTGCAACAATAGGTTACCTGAAGGATATAACGCGGATTGAGTTTAACGGAGTGGATGTAGGTGCCTTCAACGTTTACAGCGCATCAGACAGAAGCGTGCCTCTGGTAATCGATTCAGTACCTTACTATGTTGATGGATTGGATCCGCCTACCAAGAGAGACAATTCCTATTGGATAGTTGTAGGATTCAGCCTGAGTTCGGACATTACATTCACAAGTCCGTTTACGCTCAGCATAATTACTGAAGCAACCGGAGGACATGGCATTGATTCTGTGCCTGTCAGCATTCTTAACGGATATATGATTAATTACTATATTGACGGTACTGAAACAAGGGTGCCGGACATATCACCAAATCCTGACATGGAAACATCTTTTTTAACAGGATGGGTTGATCTTCCGCCGCATCCGACGTCGGCCAACTATACAGTTAAAGCAGGTCAGCCAACACAGATTTATTTGACCGGCAAGGATGACTATATCAATATTTACTATGTTCCGAAAGCATTTGTGCTTACTGTAAAGCATGTTTATGACGGAACCGAAGATGTTGATTTAAGAACTGCAACAAATGTCCCATACGATGGAAGTGTTAATGAAAGCAAGATAGATAAAACTGGATTTTCTTTCAGCAACGTAACAACATCACCTGATCTGACTGATGAAAATATTTCTGGTGGAAATGTGACCGGAAAAATGCCGTTATCTGCTGTTACGATAACATTCTATTACACAAGGAACAGCAACAACCTGACAGTGAAACATGTGTATGACGGAACAGAGGATACAACGATTACAACAACAGTATCGACACCATACAATGCTGCAGTAAGCAAGAGCAAGGTTGACAAGGCGGGCTTCACGTTCTCGGAAATAACAACAGAGCCGGACTTGCTGAATGAAAACATAACAGCAGGAACGGTTACAGGCAATATGCCCAATGCGTCAGTGATTATCACCTTCACATACACGAGAGACAGCAACAACCTGACAGTGAAACATGTGTATGACGGAACAGAGGATACAACGATTACAACAACAGTATCGACACCATACGATGCTGCAATAAGCAAGAGCAAGGTTGACAAGACAGGATTCACGTTCTCGGGAATAACAACAGAACCGGACCTGCTGAATGAAAACATAACAGCAGGAACGGTTACAGGCAATATGCCCAATGCGTCAGTGATTATCACCTTCACATACACGAGAGACAGCAACAACTTGACAGTGAAACACGTGTATGACGGAACCGAGGACACATCGCTTACGACGACAGTATCAACACCATACGAAGCTGCAGTAAGCAAGAGCAAGATTGACAAGACTGGCTTCACGTTCTCGGGAATAACAACAGAACCGGACTTGCTGAATGAAAACATAACAGCAGGAACGGTTACAGGCAATATGCCCAATGCGTCAGTGATTATCACCTTCACATACACGAGAGACAGCAACAACTTGACAGTGAAACACGTGTATGACGG
>NZ_JBCFAS010000005.1:0-114451 GCF_038562225.1 Sedimentibacter sp. | reverse complement strand
AACCGAGGACACAGCGCTTACAACAACGGTATCGACACCATACGATGCTGCAGTAAGCAAGAGCAAGGTTGATAAGACGGGCTTCACATTCTCGGGAATAACTACGGATGTTGATTTGACAGACGAAGATACAACAACACTTGGAACCATAACCGGAAAGATGCCGGACGAACATGTGATTATCACCTTCACATACACAAGGAACAGCAACAACCTGACGGTGAAACATGTGTATGACGGAACCGAGGATACATCGCTTACGACGACAGTATCGACACCATACGAAGCTGCAGTAAGCAAGAGCAAGGTTGACAAGACGGGCTTCACGTTCTCGGGAATAACTACGGATGTTGATTTGACAGACGAAGATACAACAACACATGGAACCATAACCGGAAAGATGCCGGACGAACATGTGACAATAACCTTCACATACACAAGGAACAGCAAAAACCTGACGGTGAAACACGTATATGACGGAACCGAGGATACATCGCTTACAACAACGGTATCGACACCATACGATGCTGCAGTAAGCAAGAGCAAGGTTGATAAGACGGGCTTCACGTACTCGGGAATAACAACAGAACCGGATCTGCTGAATGAAAACATAACAGCAGGAACAGTTACAGGCAAAATGCCGGATGGATCAGTGACAATAACATTCACATATACATTGAATCCATACTATGTATACTACAATTCAAACTATGGTACTCCATCGGTAATATCCGATGAGCTTAATCCATATGAATATGGTGAAAAAGTTACAGTCTTGGCAAACATGTTTACGCGGTCAGGATACAGCTTCACCGGTTGGAACACTCAGTCAGACGGTAAGGGAATTTCATACACAGCCGGAAAAGAATTCTTTATAGAAGGCAGCGACGTGACGCTTTATGCACAGTGGAACAGGAGATCCAATCCTCCGGTAATAATTGTTGACACTGATCCGCCGTTGGCAACATTGGAAAAATTTGATCACTTTGCGTACATTATTGGTTATCCTGAAGGAGACGTAAGGCCTCTCAACAACATAACCAGGGAAGAAGTGGCAATGATTTTCTACAGATTACTGACGGATGAAAGCAGAAACAAATTGTTGAGTGACACGAATCCGTTTACTGATTTACAAGGGCATGGATGGTCCAACCGTGCGATTTCAACGCTGTACAATGCCGGTGTTCTGAAAGGCTATCCGGATGGAACGTTCAGACCGTCCGAACCTATAACAAGAGCAGAATTTGCGACCATTTCTGCCAAGTTCGATAATCTGGAAATGGGCAGTACAAGTAAATTTACGGACATATTCGGCCACTGGGCTGAAGTGTATATTTCTTCTTCTGAAACAAAGGGATGGATCAAAGGATATCCGGATATGACATTCAGACCCGAGCAGGATATCACGAGGGCTGAATCCATGACACTCATCAATAACGTCCTTGAAAGATCAGTTCCGAAAGAGAATATACACCCGGATGCAGTTTTCTGGCCGGATAATCCAAGTGATGCATGGTACTTCGAAGTTGTTATGGAAGCAACAAACAGCCACAATTACATTTATGAGGACGACAAAGACGAACTCTGGACAGATATGAAAGCCAATAAAGTATGGCCGTAATAGGTAATTAACCGGAAGCAACCATTGAATGGTTGCTTCTTTTCGTTATTGAATGAGAAAAAGTGAAATCAATTTGTAATTGAATTGTAATTGAAATCAAATTGTCAAATAATAAAAATGTAATTCATGAGATATATAATTATATTAAGCAAATTAGCTAGTCATATTTCCTGAAATGGGGTGAAGCAATGGAATACCCTTCTAAAAATGATTTCTATCTTAAATTTAAGGCAGTGTACAATAAAAGCGGCAATTTTATAGATTATGTACTGGTTTATATTAGTGAAACCTTCTATAAGGCTGCCGGGATAAATCCTGAAAACATCAAAGGGAAAAAGTTCTCGGAAATCGTCATCGACTATTCTGATAAATTAGGATTCAAGGACCTGTATTTCAACGTGATTCCAAAAACCAGACTGAAGTTTGAAATGTACATCAGGGAAATGGAAAGATGGTACCTGATCAGTGTATTTACCGACAAAAGCACCCAGGAAGACCTGATGACAATATATTATGTTGATGTTACACATATTAAACAAGGGGTGCCGTATCCTTACAGCCAGTCTGAAGATGAACAAGGCAACATTTATTTCCTGAAAGACAGAGAAAAGTTGTATTACAAGGACAGATTAACCGGACTGTACAACAAGAATTTCTTTGAGGAAGAGATGTCCAGACTTGATACTAAAAGGCAGCTCCCAATCAGCCTTATAATGGGAGATATTAACGGATTAAAACTTATCAATGATGCATTTGGACACGGCATGGGCGATGAGGCCCTGAAAAAAGCATCTGAAATCATGAAAAGTTCTTTCAGGGATGAAGATATAATAAGCAGGGTCGGCGGAGACGAATTTGTAGTGCTGCTGCCTAAAACCACAGCAGAGACCGCAACGGAAATTGTTGAGAGGGTCAAGGCAAAATGTGAGACCAACACATTGGATTATGTAAAAATAAGTATCAGCTTCGGAGTTGCCACAAAGGAAACTGAAGATGAAGATTTAAACAAAATCATGAAGAAAGCCGAAGACAGGATGTATTTCAAAAAGCTCAAGGAAAGCAAGGAAGCAAAGCTATCCATGATAAAATTCCTAAAGAGCAGGCTGGAGAAAATTACATATGAAACGAAATCCCACTACGAGAGGCTTAAAAATCTGACAATGATCATGGCTGATGCAATGGAACTGTCAAGGGAAGAGAAGGAAGAATTAAGACTTTTGTGTGAATTTCACGACATAGGTAAAATAGGAGTATCAAGAAATATACTTCAAAAGGAAGGGTCACTGGACAGCGAGGAATGGGAAACCGTAAAGAGGCACAGCGAGATAGGATATTATATAGCGAGAGAATTCAGAGATGCTTCTCCAATTGACGAATTGATTTTGATTCATCATGAACGATGGGACGGAAAGGGATATCCCGGTCTCTTTAAAAATGAAGAAATTCCTGTAGTCGCAAGAATTTTCGCAATCGCGGATGCTTACGATGTAATGGTCAATGACAGACCATACAAAACAAGAATGTCAAACAGTGAAGCCCTTCGGGAAATCAGCGAGAAGGCCGGCAGCCAATTTGACCCTAAGATTGCCGAATTGTTTGTGAATATCATGGAAAATGAAGAACAAATTGTATAATAATGATTACATTTATACATAATATGGTAAATATGTAAAATTGAATATTTGGCAAACCTGCTGAAAGGCAGGGACGCAAAGCTTTGAAGTCTAAAGTATGAAAGTACTATGACCGTTCAGCTGCAAAATAATCTGAAGATATTATTTTGCAGCTTTTTGTTTCTTACAGCAAATTTAAAATTGCTATGAAACTTAATCAGTTAGTTGCAACTACCTTTACAGGGGGGCTAGTTGTTGCTATATATCAATTGTTAATAGACATGTAGAAAGGGGGTGCAAATGTTGAAATGCTTATTAAAGATTGGATTTACAAGAGAAGGTTAGAAAAACAATTATTGAAGAAAGGAGGAAATTTTATGAACAAAAATGTGTTTAAAAAAGTTGTTTGTTTAGTGATTGCTTTAATGATGATGATGCCGGCATTACCGAGTAGTATTGTCAGTGCTTCAACTGTAACGTATACAGATGCACAAGTAAGTGAATTGTTCGATGGAAATGACTTCACGCAAACTATAAGTTCAACTAATGAACATTCAAAAGTTGCAGCATTTTGGTATGATAATTCATCACCTAAAAATCTTTATGTTGCTTTTACAGCCCATGATACAAAAACAGTTCAATTCATTGAATTTGATGGGGTTAGAATAACTGCGGAGGTTAAGAGCGAACATCCTGATGATGAAACATTGGTTGTTAAAGGTACCACATTTTTAGTTAGTGATTATATAACAAAAAATGCAAGTCAACATCACTGGGTTATAGTTAATTTAGGAAACAGAACTTTACCGGCAGATGGGAACTTCACCATCGGAGCAGATCTCGGAGCTGGCGGACATAGCTTTACAGGTACAAGTGCTACAATAATTGTATTGTACTATACGGTAACATACCAGCCTGGAGACCATGGAACATTTGCAGAACAATCAACTCCGAATTTGACATACGGAGACGCTACACCGGCAGCACCGGATGCAGAAAACAATCATGAAAGCGGCTGGACATTTGCAGGCTGGAGCCCGGCAGTAGCGGCAACAGTAACAGGCAATGCAACGTATGTGGCAACATGGACGCAGGATGGGTACACAGTAACATACCAGCCTGGAGACCATGGAACATTTGCAGAACAATCAACTCCGAATTTGACATACGGAGACGCTACACCGGCAGCACCGGATGCAGAAAACAATCATGACAATGGCTGGACATTTGCAGGCTGGAGCCCGGCAGTAGCAGCAACAGTAACAGGAAATGCAACATATGTGGCAACATGGACGCAGGATAAGTACACGGTAACATACCAGCCTGGAGACCATGGAACATTTGCAGAACAATCAACTCCGAATTTGATATACGGAGATGCTACACCGACAGCACCGGATGCAGAAAACAATCATGAAAGCGGCTGGACATTTGCAGGCTGGAGCCCGGCAGTAGCGGCAACAGTAACAGGTAATGCAACGTATGTGGCAACATGGACGCAGGATGGGTACACAGTAACATACCAGCCTGGAGACCATGGAACATTTGCAGAACAATCAACTCCGAATTTGACATACGGAGACGTTACACCGGCAGCACCGGATGCAGAAAACAATCATGACAATGGCTGGACATTTGCAGGCTGGAGCCCGGCAGTAGCAGCAACAGTAACAGGAAATGCAACATATGTGGCAACATGGACACAGGATAAGTACACGGTAACATACCAGTCTGGAGACCATGGAACATTTGCAGAACAATCAACTCCGAATTTGACATACGGAGACGTTACACCGGCAGCACCGGATGCAGAAAACAATCACGAAAGTGGCTGGACATTCGCAGGCTGGAGCCCGGCAGTAGCAGCAACAGTAACAGAAAATGCAACATATGTGGCAACATGGACGCAGGATAAGTACACAGTAACATACCAGCCTGGAGACCATGGAACATTTGCAGAACAATCAACTCCGAATTTGATATACGGAGACGTTACACCGGCAGCACCGGATGCAGAAAACAATCACGAAAGCGGCTGGACATTTGCAGGCTGGAGCCCGGCAGTAGCAGCAACAGTAACAGGAAATGCAACATATGTGGCAACATGGACACAGGAAGGGTACACAGTAACGTACCAGCCTGGAGACCATGGAACATTTGCAGAACAATCAACTCCGAATTTGACATACGGAGACGTTACACCGGCAGCACCGGATGCAGAAAACAATCATGACAATGGCTGGACATTTGCAGGCTGGAGCCCGGCAGTAGCAGCAACAGTAACAGGAAATGCAACATATGTGGCAACATGGACACAGGATAAGTACACAGTAACATACCAGCCTGGAGACCATGGAACATTTGCAGAACAATCAACTCCGAATTTGACATACGGAGACGTTACACCGGCAGCACCGGATGCAGAAAACAATCACGAAAGCGGCTGGACATTTACAGGCTGGTCACCGGCAGTGGCAGCAACGGTAACAGGCAATGCAACGTATGTGGCACAATACAGTTCAACTGAAATGAAAGTTCCGGTCCACAAGCAATGGATCAGTGATTATGAACAACCGCAGTATATGAGTTTAGTTGCGTCATCCGTTCAAAAGCCAGACAGCATAACTCTACATTTATATGATGGAAATGACGATTTAATTGATTCAATAACAATAGAACCACAGTATATAGAAGGTTGGGAATATTGGGAAGGTGAATTCAGCTTACCTAATAAAGTAAGTGAAGAAGAATTTGAACAATATTATGTTATTGAAGATGAGCTGGATGATTATTTTGCTATAGTCAATAATTGGGGAACAAGCGATGGCTTTGGCGTATATAACATTGAAGCAATTCATGTACCGGTGACCAAGGTTTGGGACGGTCCTACAGGCAAAGAGGTAACAGTTACATTACTTGATGCCAACAAAGAATCAACCGGTTTGACTTTAACATTAAATGCAGAGAACAAATGGACAGATTCTTTCAAATTGCCTAAATATGAAATGAGTGGAGATGGCTACTGGGATTTCAATGTAATTGATTATTCGGAATATACAGTTGCTGAATCCGGCGTGATTGGCTACACTCCAGAAATATCAGGTGATGTTTATGAAGGCTTTGTTGTAACAAACAAAGTAAATGAAGTAGCATACAAAGTTAATTATTTGGATATAGACACCGGTTTATCGGTTGTCCCAAGTGTTGACAAATTTGGAGCATTTGGTGAAGAGGTTACTGAGATAGCTCAGGATGTAGAAAATTACAATATTGTGGGTTCTGCATCGATTACAGTGACATTAAACGAAGATGAGAATGTTATTAACTTCTACTATTCAAAGTATGATGTTATTGAATCAAATCTGCATAAGGTTAACTGGATGTATGAAACAGGTTATAACACATACGCATACAACCAGAGATATTCAAAGAATGGAACAGGCACGCCGGCAGAAAGCGATATTACAAGCTATGTGCAGCTTCACTATGATTCGGGATACACATATGTAAAAAGAGAAATCAGTACAAAAACAGACAAAGAAACTATCATTGTTGAAGTTCCATCAGAATCAGTAACAACAGGGTCAGCAGTAACAGCATCAGCAATCAAGCTGGTAACAACCACTACGGTTAACTTGTACTACGACATGGACAGAGACGATGACGACGATGATGATGACGATGAAGACATTCCAGACAATGACGTTCCGCTGGCAGATCTTGAGAAGCTTGACCACTTTGCGTACGTAATTGGTTATCCTGAGGGAGATATAAGACCTCTGAACAACATAACCAGGGAAGAAGTGGCGATGATATTCTACAGATTGCTGACTGACGAAAGCAGAAACAGCCTGCTGAGTGATTACAATCCGTTTACGGATTTGGAAAACCATGGATGGTCAAATCGTGCAATATCAACATTGTACAATGCAGGCATTATCAAAGGCTATCCTGACGGAACATTCAGACCGTCGGATCCTATTTCAAGGGCAGAATTTGCTACCATAGCAGCTAAGTTTGATAAACTGGAGCTTAACAATACCAGCAAGTTCACGGATATTTTCGGCCACTGGGCTGAGAAGTATATTACATCTTCCGAAAACAAGGGATGGATCAAGGGTTATCCTGATTTAACCTTCAAACCTGAGCAGGACATTACAAGAGCAGAAGCTATGACTTTGATCAACAATGTACTGGGTAGGGTAGTACCGGAAGAAAATATACATCCGGATTCAATGTTCTGGCCGGATATAAAAAGCAGCGACTGGTACTACGAAGCTGTAATGGAAGCAACAAACAGTCACAATTATGTTATCGAAGATGACAAGGACGAACTTTGGACTGGACTTAAACCCAACAAGGTATGGCCGTAAACTTAATAAGATTCAGTGGCGGAGCTTTTGCTCCGCTTCTTTTTTTAGCATTATTTTGTCGTATGAAATGCATTTACAAAAAAATACCATAGAGTTAAAATTATAACAAGCAGAACCGGGCTGAAATTTAATTTTTTGTTTCATTATAACTAATATTTTTAAAGGACTGAGTTTTGGCTGTTGAAAAGCAGGGTATATTTATTACGTTAATCATTCTTAGTTTCACTAAAGGAGGAATCATGAAGTCACTGAAATTAAAGGAAAATATATTTTGGGTAGGAAGCCTTGACCCTGGGCTTGAAGTTTTTGACATAATAATGCGCACCAAGTTCGGAACAACATATAATTCATATGCTGTAAGGGGCAGCGAAAAAATTGCGCTGATTGAAACAGTTAAACTGAAATGCTTTGAGGATTATCTTGAAAAACTGAAGGAGATTGACATTGAACCGTCAAAGGTTGACTATATAATAGTGAACCATACTGAACCGGACCATACGGGTTCTATCGAAAAGCTTATTCACATGAATCCTAACATCCGGATAGTCGGATCAAAGCAGGCAATAGAATTTATGACCCATATCTGCAATGTACAGTTTAAATCAATTGTTGTTAAGGATGGGGATGAATTGTCGCTGGGAGATAGGACATTCAGGTTTATTGATGCCAAATTCCTTCACTGGCCGGACTCAATGTTTTCATATCTTATGGAAGATAAGGTTTTGTTCACCTGCGATGCATTTGGTGCTCATTATTCGCTGGATACAGTGCTTCAGAGCACGTTAACCAATGAAGGCGACTATATGGAAGCATTCAAATATTACTTTGACAACATATTTGGGCCTTTCAAGACGTTCTTTCTGCAGGCTATAAGTAAAATTGAGAACCTTGATATAGATATGGTTTGCACCGGTCATGGCCCTGTTCTTGACCAGGATCCGTGGAAAATAATCAACCTGTCCAAGGAATATTCAACGGAGAAGAAACCTTTTGACGGAAAGCTGGTAGTGATACCGTATGTTTCTGCTTACGGATACACCAGGGAAATGGCTGAAGAAATAGCAAAAGGGATTATGGAATCAGGAATCAAGGTTGAACTTTACGACATGGTTTACGAAGATGAAAAGAAGGTGCTGGAAAGAATATACTGGGCAGACGGTGTTCTGTTCGGTTCGCCTACAATGGTCGGCGAAGCGCTGGAACCAATCTGGAGTCTGCTCATAAAAATGTTTCCTCCCGTTTATAAGGGCAAGCATGCTTCTGCCTTTGGTTCATATGGCTGGAGCGGCGAAGCTGTACCAAACCTTATGCAAAGAATAAAACAAATAAGGCTCAAGCCCTTTGGCGAAGGCTTGAAAATAAGATTCAAACCATCGGAAGAGCAGCTGAAGACAGCTTACGAATTCGGGATTGAATTCGGTTATACAGTGGAGCCTGGCGCAAGAAAAGAAGCTGTTACTGCCGGCGATAATAAAACCTTCAGATGGAAATGCACTGTGTGCGGCGAGATCGTTGAAGGTGCAAATCCGCCGGAAAGATGCCCTGTTTGCGGCGTGGGGCCGGAATACTTTGTCATGCTTGAGGATGAGGGAGACGGTGAAGTTTCAAACGTTAAAGAAAAAATAGTTATAATAGGCGCCAGCGGTGCAGGCATGGGAGCTGCTGTTGAAATAAGAAAAAGAAACCAGGCAAGCGACATTACCATAATCTCCAAGGAAGACGTGATGGGATACTACAGACCGCAGCTTTCCAAGATGCTCAGCAACGACAGCATTACAATCGAATCCATGACCATAAAGGATGAAAAGTGGATGAAGGAAAACAATGTGAACCTCCTTCTGAACAAGGTCGTTTCATCCATAGATGCTGCAGGCAGGAAGGTTGTTCTTGAAAGCGGAGAGGAAATTGAATACACGAAGCTTATAATTGCATCGGGAGCTGAAGTGTTTGTTCCTCCATTCCCAGGCAGGGAAAAGGAAGGTGTATTTACCTTAAGATATGCAAAGGACGGTAAGGCAATAAAGGAATATGCCAAGGGCAAGACGACAGCCGCTGTCATAGGAGGAGGCGTTCTTGGGCTTGAGGCAGCCAACGAGCTTGCGAACCTGGGGCTGAAAGTTACGGTAATAGAAATGGTAGACAGAATTTTGCCCAGACAGCTTGACAAGGACGCTTCGGCGGTTCTGGAACAAATAGTCCATAATGCAGGAATCATATTCAAAAAAGGAGTAGGTACTAAAGAGATTCTGGGTGATAGAAGTGTGACCGGCATACTTCTTGATAACGGTGATATCGTTGACGCAGACGTCATAGTTTTATCCACAGGCGTAAAGGCAAACACAAAGATGGCAGAAGGTACCGGAGTTGAAATAAAAAGAGCCATTGTTGTAGACAGCAGGATGGAAACTTCCGTTAAGGATATTTTTGCTTGCGGGGACTGTGCAGAATACAACGGAATCAACTATGCTCTTTGGAGCGAAGCCATAGAACAGGGCAAGACAGCAGGCATTAATGTCATAGGAGGAAATCACCGGTACGAGACCATCATTCCTTCCACCACATTGAATGCATTCGGGTCCAGTGTGTTCTCCATAGGCGACGTAGGGTCAGACCCCAACACCGAGTATGAAACATTCAAGAAGACTGACATCAATGGATATAAGAAACTGTACTTCAAGGGAGGCATACTGACAGGTGGAATCCTGATAGGTGATACTTCTCAGACTGTTGATCTGGTTCAGGGATTTGAAAACAAGAAAGACATGGAACAGATGGTTGCGAAGTTTAAATAGCAGTGTGATTACGTCACTCATATACGGTAATTATACTCGTTATTCCTAGTACGCGGTTTTTACCGCGTATTTTTTTATTTTTTTGATTACATGAAATGACAAAATATTTTATATGAGTAAATTATAATGAATAATGTGATTTCGCAAATATTACGGCTGTGCTTGTTTGAAATATATTCATTTAGCGGGGTTGAGATGGTTTATTATGTTGAATATGTCTTCGCTGAAAATTTCCTGATAGATTTTATTTTGCTCTTTCTGACAGGCAGGCTCTTGAAAAAAATTATCATATACAGGAGGTTGATTGCTTCTTCTGCCATCGGCGCCGTATATGTCATATTGACGGCTTACATGGGCAGGGAATTCATGACATACTTCATTGTCAAGTTCAGCGTTTCGGTTTTGATGGTGATGATTGCCTACGATACCAAAGGCATTGTTGCAAATGTGAGGTTGATACTTGCATTTTACATCACATCTCTTCTGATGGTTGGAATAATAACGGCCCTGTACTACTTGGATTATGACAGACTGACTGTTAATGCAATTGTATTATCCTTCTTTGCAGGATATGCAGCATTGCATTTCTTTTTTAAAGAGATAAAAGCCAGGCTTGAAAAACATGACTACATGCGAAGCATCAACTTATCCGCCAATAACAGGACGAAGAATCTGCGGGGTTACATTGATACGGGAAACGAGCTGACAGATCCTGTTACTGGAAAACCTGTTATTGTAGTAGGCATTGAAAGCATAAAGACCATTCTGGGCGATGAACTGTATGAAGAAATACAAAGCTGCTGCAAAGCAAAAACAAACGTATATGATAGTCTGCTGGGAAAAAGACAGGATTTAAACTTAAGGATAATCAGGTACAACACCATCAGCAGCAAGGGCGAGAGCATGATTTGCCTTGTTCCGGACAATATCGAAATATCAAAAGATGAGATTAATGTGATCAAAGCCGATGCCATTATTGGAATTTACCCCGGAAGAATAAGCAAGAAAGATGACTATGATGCGCTGCTGTTTAATAAATTGCTGGAATGGGAGAGGGAATTGAATAATGAGTATGTTAAATCGTGTTAAGGATTTTTTACATAGAATATTTAGCCTTGTACTAGATAAGCTGGGTTTTATACAGGACATCTTTTACATAGGAGGAAGCGACACTCTGCCTGCGCCCTTGTCCCAGGATGAAGAAAGGGAAATAATAAACAGGCTTAAGGATTCAGAAGAAGCAAAGTCGCTGCTTATTGAACACAATTTGAGACTTGTGGTGTACCTGGCCAAAAAGTTCGAGTCAACCGGAATAAATGTGGAGGACTTGATTTCCATAGGAACAATCGGGCTTATAAAGGCTGTGAACACATTCAAAGCAGAAAAGAACATCAAGCTTGCCACATACGCTTCAAAGTGCATTGAAAATGAGATTCTCATGCATCTGCGGCGGGTGGGTAAGGCCAAGACGGAAATATCTCTGGATGAACCCCTGAACATTGACTGGGACGGGAACGAACTTTTGCTTTCGGATATTCTGGGAACCGAAGACGACACTGTGTTCAGGGACATGGAAACAGAAGTTGATTTGACCCTCTTGAATGAATCCATCAAGAAGCTTAACAAACGGGAATACACCATAATGAAACTGAGGTTCGGCCTTAACAATTCAAGAAGCTTCACACAGAAAGAAGTGGCCGACATGCTTGGAATTTCGCAATCTTATATATCACGCCTTGAAAAAAAGATACTCAACAGGCTTAAAAAGGAAATCAACAAGGCAGTATAAAAAGCATATGCAGGGAAATAATTTTAAAGGGGGATAAAACTTTATAAGGGGAAAAACGACGATGATAAACAAAGTAGTTATATGTGGCGTTAATACTTCTCAATTGCCTACAATAAAGACTTCAGAGATGAGAGGTATGTTAAAGAAAATCCAAGAAGGCGACAATGAGCTAAGAGATCAGTTTATTAATGGCAATTTAAGACTTGTGCTGAGCGTGATTCAAAGATTTAATTCCAAAAACGAGCCTGTTGATGATTTGTTTCAAATCGGATGCGTTGGTCTTATAAAAGCAATTGATAATTTTGATTTGTCTCTTGACGTAAAATTTTCTACATATGCGGTGCCGATGATTATTGGAGAAATAAGAAGGTACTTAAGAGACAACAATTCCATAAGGGTATCAAGGTCTATGAAGGACATTGCATACAAGGCGCTGCAGGTAAGGGAGAGGCTTACGGCAAGCAATTCCCAGGAGCCTACCATTGCTGAGATTGCAAAGGAAATCGGAGTTGACAAGGAAGAAATCATATTTGCTTTGGAATCCATACAAGAACCAGTATCGTTGTTTGAACCAATCTACAATGATGGGGGAGATGCTCTTTACGTTGTAGATCAAGTGAAGGATGAAAAGAACATCGATGAAAGATGGATTGAGAAAATAACATTGGAAGACAGCATAAACAACCTGTCAGACAGGGAAAGGCAGATAGTCGACATGCGCTTTTACAAAGGAAAAACCCAGATGGAGGTTGCCGATGAAATAGGAATATCACAGGCGCAGGTATCCAGATTGGAAAAATCGGCACTGAACCAGCTGAAAAAAGGATTCAGGTAAGTTCAATTAAGAATTAAGAATTAAAAATTAAGAATTGATGTGGGAACGCGTATGCGTTCCTTCTTTTAATTCTTCACTCTTCATTCTTCATTCTTAATTATTGACTATTAATTCTGAAATTCTATTGAACGGTGAATTTTTGGAATATTTTATAAAATAAGACATAGCTTGTAATATATGGCTGTGAAGGGGTGAGTTCATGACTAATTATTGGGACATGATTGAAAAGGATGTTATAAACATTAAAAACGGAGAAGTGCTCGGAAGATTTGACGATGTGGAAATAGACACTAAGGCCGGAAAGATATCAGCATTTTACATAGAAGAAGCAAGCCGCTTCATGGGCATGCTTGGGAAATCCAAGGCCCGAAAGATAAAGTGGGAGGAAATACTCAAAATAGGCATGGATGTGATAATAGTCAATGTTGACGATGAAATCAACAACAGCAGAATAAAAGACATGCTGGAATAACAAATACAAACAGACCTCACTAGAACTAGTTAGGTCTGTTTTTGTGTCTTCGTTAGACTTAATGAATATACTTTTAATGGAGCAGAACATAAAATTATATTGACCCTGAAGCTCGGAGGGAGGTATGAGGGTATATAAAAAGTTAATGAAGGTTCAGGAAGTAAATTTTTTCAAGTTTGAAACAAGGCAAGGGGGTAAAATGAGTAAAAAAACTATTTTTAAAATTGTAACGCTGCTTATTATTCTTTATTCAATAAATGTGTCTCCTGCATATGCATGGAAAGTAAAAACACATGTATACTCTGCAAATTTAATATTGGAGGATGTCAGTGATGGATTTGTTGAAATAAAGCCTTATGGTGAATTTGCAGTGTTGCCTGAATATGCAGAGATACTCAGGCAGTATCCGGAATATTACAGAGCCGGTGCACTTGGACCGGATCTTATGCCGGATATTTTAATCGGTCAGACCATATTTCATCCAGGTAACACCTATCAAACACCGGGAGACATGATCAATACGTTTTGGCACTTGGCTGATGAGTTGCCGGATTATGTTCCATCTCAGATGCAGCAGTCCATGAGCAGCTATATAAGTTCTACCGTTCAAATTGATGTTATTCCGCCAAAAGATGCAAATGATCCAGCAAATGACTTTTTAAGGATGAACAATAAACAACAGGCAAAAGCTTATATACTTGGATTTATGGCTCATGCAGCCGGAGATTATTTCGGACACAGCTACATCAATAAGTGGGCTGAAAAACCGTGGCCAAACGTAACTGATGGAATCAATGCAGAAGAAAAAAATATTATAAAACGCCATTCAGCATTGGAATCATACATTGATTCACAGATTCCTTCAAAGTATAAAACATATCAGTATAATGTAATTAAGGTGCCGCAAAGATTCTTGTTTGATACAATGCTGGTTGACGGAGAATTAAATCTGCAAAATATTGCACTGGACAGCAGGATGGCTCAGTTTTTCGGAGATACTGATTGTGTGCCGCCTCATTTGGAATTGTTCTTCACAATCCGTGATGCATGTGCAAGCAGAATTGAAACAATAAATAACAACAAAAACGGAAATGCATGGGATCAGTTTGTTTGGGGCATTTCTCTGCAGGCTGCTCAAAAATCATATTGTGAAGCATGGATTAAGGATATAGACAGAGGTCTTGGCGCGTGGATAGATGCCAACGAAAAGGCTGCTCAGACAATGGTTATTGATGGAAACAGCATGGAGCAGTACAAGGATGAGCTGAAGAAATGGTATGACGAGCACTTTTTGAGCATGCTTGGTTATCCTGATGTGGCAGTCAGCGTAAAAAATGGCTTAGGCAGTGTTTCTGATTTCATAATGGAAATCGTGCCGGATTCCGTTGAACAGGATTATAAAACCGCAAAGCAGGATGCCATAAACTTTGCTGTTAACAAGGCTTTTAAAATTGACCTCAATGAGTGGATGACTCTTTTAAACCCGCCGCTCAGTTCAATGCAATCAGGGCTTTTTTCATCCGGTTCTTTCGATACGATCAATCAGGAAATGGGGAATTTTAAAACATGTACAAATACCAATGGTCAGGAATTTGCTCCATTCAAGAATACGCTTACGCTAACGAAGCTGACATTGATCGGGGAGCCTGGCATACAGGAATTAAGAAGAGTATCCGGTTCTGGCGGCACACTCAGCTTTCCTCCTTTTAAAAATACCATGACATATTTTATCAGAAATATGGATGTGGGATATGATTGGAATAATGGGTCACCGCTTATGGGTTTCTTCATGTGGGGAAGCAATGAAGACAAGAATAAAATATTGAATTTAATATTTGATTTGGATCCTGATGGTGTAAGGCCGACATTTTCTGATATGACACAGGGACCCATAGAAATAGTTCCGGGACCGCGTGAATATGGTTCAGTTCCTGATATACATGTTAAATATCAAAATGCACCAAATCAGATCAATGCAACCATTGGGTTGTATTCAACACGCAGCTTCAATGAAAATCCTGAACAGTGGAAAAATATCGCAGGTAAAGTAAACGGAGATTTTCTTGTTACAACTCCGGGAAAAGCAGGAACATATCATTTCAGAATCTATGATAACAACAATGTTTTGCTGGCAGTGAGCAATGAAATTGAAGTTGTTGCAGTTGAAGGAGAAAACAGCAGCTCGTCACAAACAACTACGACAACACCACCTGTTGCAAACCCTCAACAGCAATCAGCCGTTGAGAATGGTGCGCTAAGTGGTGCTGGCTTAGATTTGACCTACTACAGAAGCCGGGTAAATGAAACCTTGAATGTAACGGTTACAGGAAGACTTGATGGATCAGTCTGGGGCAACGGCATCTATACGGATGATTCAGATGTTTCCACAGCAGCTGTCCATGCAGGAATAGTAAAGTATGGCGAAACCAGGACAGTGAGAGTGACGATATTGCCCGGACAGCTGAGCTATGAAGGCAGCTGGAGGAACGGAGTACGTGCGGAAGAATATATAGAATTTGATGGCAGCTTTAAGTTTACCGACGTAAGTTTGCCCCTTGCCGAACAAAGTTTAACGGAAGGGATAGGCACAACCACCCTAGAAGAAGACATTTACCTCGTGGAATATCAGGGAAAGCATGGTACAGTAATAAACCTCATAGTAACCGGTGATACGGAAGGTGATGTATGGGGAACCGATATTTATACTGATGATTCAGATATTTCAGCAGCGGCTGTTCATGCAGGAATTTTAAAGGTAGGCGAGACAAAGACAATAAGCATTACAATACTTCCCGGACAAAGTTCATACAGGGGGACCTTAAGAAACGGTGTAGAATCAGGTGATTACGGAGAGTGGGACGGAAGCTTCAAATTTAATGACGTTTTCGTCGTACCAAACCCGACAGATGATTTTAATGAACAGGATGATGTTTTAGAGGATGCTAAAAACAAATATTTTGCTGAAACAAAAGACAGCAGTATTTTTGAAGTTGCTGAAAACAGCTTTATAATACTGCAGATGGATAATCCAAACATGAGCGTCAACGGTGAATGGGAGGAAATTGACCCGGGAAGAGGTACTACCCCGATGATAATATCATCACGTTCAATGGTTCCCATAAGGGCAGTTGTGGAGGCACTTGACGGGACTGTGAGCTGGGAAGGCGGCAGTCAGAAAATCACATTGACTGCGCAGGGGAACACGGTTGTTATGTGGATTGATAAAAATGAAATCCTGGTAAACGGCAGCATATACTATATTGATGTGGCTCCTGCCATAGTCAACGGACGCACGTACGTACCTTTAAGATTTGCAGCTGAAAACCTCAACACAAGGGTTTATTGGATAAATTCAACAAGAGAGGCTGTTATAATCCATTGATTCATATTGAAAATTATGGGGATGACATTCATCCCCATTGTCTAATTGTATTTCAAAATTGACTTTATAGTTTTTACTGCAAACTCTTCGGCTTCTAAAATTGTTTCAAGACAATCTATTTTTTTAGGTATATGCAGCTGCATAACTTTTTCGTTTAAGTTTCCTATTTCCAGGAAGCTAATTTTTTTATTTAAAAACAAATTGACGCAGACTTCGTTTGATGCGTTAAGGACTGCCGGCATTGTTCCTCCGACCTTCAAAGAGTCGAAGGCAAGATAAAGACACTTGAAAACTTCCATGTCCGGTTTTTCAAATGTAAGATTTCCTATTTCAAAGAGTGACAAACTTTTGTAGCTGTTTGGAACCCTGTCCGGGTAAAACAATGCAAACTGTATGGGTACTCTCATATCGGGAAGACCTAGCTGTGCCAATGTAGAATGGTCGCAGAATTCTATGCCGGAATGTATTATACTCTGTGGATGTACAACTACTTCTATCTGCTCCGGTTCAACATCAAAAAGAAATTTTGCTTCGATTACCTCAAGACCCTTGTTCATGAGAGTGGCTGAATCCACGGTGATTTTTCTGCCCATGGACCAGTTGGGGTGCTTAAGTGCATCTTCAACGGTTACATTTTTAAGAAACTCCGTGTTTTTTCCCCTGAACGGTCCTCCTGATGCCGTGAGCACTATTTTGTTTACCGATTTTTTGTGGTTTGCCATGAGGCATTGGAAGATGGCGCTGTGCTCGCTGTCAACAGGAATTATGTCAGCGTTATGTTTTTTTGCCATATCAATTATGTAGCTTCCTCCTGTTACAAGAGTCTCCTTGTTGGCCAGGGCTATTGTCTTTCCTTTTTTTATTGCTGCCAGAGTCGGTTTAAGCCCGATCATTCCTGAAACTGCCGTTACAATTATTTCACTTTTGTCAAACTCTGCAGCCTCAACAAGGCCTTCCATTCCGGCCATAATCTCTGTTTTGATATGGGGGGGAAGCATTTCTTTAAGAAGGGATGCATTTTCCTTGTTCATGACGCAGCAAAGCTCAGGATGAAACTCCAATATCTGATCTCTTAAAAGCTCTATGTTGTTGTTGCCTGTTATGGCCGAAACCTTAATTTTGTCCGAATGTCCCCGAACCACGTCCAGAGTCTGTGTTCCTATGGAACCTGTGGAACCAAGTATGCTGATATATTTCATGGCTGCTCCTTTTATATTAAACTTTCATGTAGCTGATTCATACGGACATTTTACCACAGGTGCTTTCTTTTGCATAGAAAAAATAGGAAATAGCCGCTGATTTAAATATTTTGAGTTACGAATTGTTTTATTAAAAAAAACACTTGTAATAATTCTGAGAACAGTATATCATATAGTATTATATAAAAGACACGGAGGAATTAAATGTTTCAAAGTTATGAAAGTACTAGAAGTTCAAGTCTTCTGACCTCTGCTTCAAAAGCTGTGCTGCAGGGAATCGCAGACGACGGCGGACTTTACGTCATGAGAAATATTCAGGAGAAAAGCATAAAGCTGGAGGAACTTGCAGGGAAAAGCTACATGGGAATGGCAGCTGAAATAATCAGCATGATGCTTGATGATATCCCTAAGGACAAAATCACAGAATGTGTGCACAATGCATATACAGACAAGTTCAGCACCGAAGAAATCACTCCTGTTGTCAAGGTGGGAGACACATACGTAACAGAGCTTTTCCACGGACCCACTTCTGCGTTCAAGGATGTGGCTTTGTCCATACTGCCTCATCTCATGACTGCGTCTTACGAAATGAATGACATTAAAGGCGAGGTAATAATTCTCACTGCAACATCAGGAGATACGGGCAAGGCAGCACTGGAAGGGTTCAAGGATGTTAAGGGAACCAAAATAATCGTATTTTATCCGGACGGAGGAGTCAGCCAGGTTCAAAAGGCGCAGATGGTAACCCAGGAAGGACAAAACACATATGTTTGCGCAATTAAGGGCAATTTTGACGATGCTCAGACAGGTGTAAAGAACATATTTGGAAATGAACAGTTAAAGGACGAGCTAGAAAAGGAAAACAAGATGTTTTCTTCAGCCAACTCCATAAACATAGGTAGACTTGTTCCTCAAATAGTATATTATTATTATTCTTATATGAAGCTGGTCGAAAGTAAAGCCATCAGCCTGCATGACAAGGTGAATTTTGCCGTTCCTACGGGAAATTTCGGAAACATACTTGCAGGCTACTATGCAAAAAATCTTGGACTGCCGGTCAACAAGCTCATATGCGGATCAAACGAGAACAACGTGCTCTATGACTTCATAAGGACAGGAATATATGACAGGAACAGGGATTTTCACAAGACGATTTCTCCTTCCATGGACATTCTGGTTTCAAGCAATCTTGAAAGGCTTTTGTACTATATGAGCGGCAAGGACAACAAAATGGTGAAAAATCTGATGGAAAGTCTTAAAACTTCAGGAAGGTACGAAGTGACAGATTCCATGAAAAAACAAATAGAACAAGAATTTTATGCGGGCTGCGTGTTCAGGGAAGACACTGAAAAAACCATAAAGGAAACATACCAGAAAACGGGATACCTGCTTGACACGCACACTGCTGTTGCATATAAAACATTGGAAGATTACAGAAATGAAACAAAGGATCAGACAGCAAGCATCGTTTTGTCCACCGCAAGTCCGTACAAGTTTTCAAGAAGCGTGTATGAATCTCTCTATGGAGAATCTGAAAGAGATGAATTTGACATAATGAAAGAACTTTCCGAAAAAACAGGTGTGAAAATTCCGGAAAACCTCATGGGACTAGAGGACAAGAAGGTTCTTCACAGTTCGGTTTGCGAAGCGGATATGATGGAAGACTTCGTAAGAAAAATCGCGACGAAATAGGAGACTTATATGGTAAAAGTTAAAGTGCCGGCATCTACGGCGAACATAGGCCCGGGTTTTGACACGCTGGGTCTGGCTCTGGACATGTACAACATGTATTCCTTCGAGGAAACAGACAGCGGACTGAAAATAGAAGGATGCCCCGATGAATTTAATAATGAAGACAATCTGGTTTATAAATCTTTTCAAATAGCTGCCAAGGAAATGGGGAAAAGCATTAAAGGACTTAAAATATCCATGGAAACTGACATTCCTGTTTCAAGAGGTCTCGGAAGCAGCTCAGCATGCATAGTGGGAGGTGTTTTTGGAGCCAATGCTCTTCTTTGCGGAGGGCTATCAAAGGATGAACTGTTCAAAATCGCTGTTAAGATAGAAGGACATCCTGACAACATTGCCCCAGCTGTATATGGAGGACTGACTGCTTCCATAGTGGAAGGAGACACTCCATATTGCATGAAGTACAGCCTTCACGAAAAAATCAAATTCTGCGCACTGATACCTGATTTTGAGACTTCAACATCAGAGGCGAGGAAGCTCCTGCCTGCGGAAGTGTCATACAAGGATGCGGTTTTCAACGTATCAAGAGTTGCTGTTTTATTGAAGGCTCTGGAGGAAGGTGATTTACACATCATCAACGTTGCCTTGAAGGACAGGCTGCATCATCCATACAGGAAGAAACTCATTCATGAATGTGAAGAAGTTAAGAAAATCTGCGTAGAAAACGGGTCCCATGCATTTTTCATCAGCGGCTCGGGTCCCACATTAATGAACATTATTGAAAATCCCGAATTTACAAACATAATAAAAGGAAGTATAATGAAACTAAAACATAGTTGGGTTATCAAATTTTTACAGGCGGATTATTCGGGTGCCACTGTGGAAGTTTTATAGCAGCAAAATATTTTAACGAGGTGGAGAGATGTTAAAGAAGTATTTAATCGTAAGCAAAAAAATACTGCCGGATGTATACGAAAAAGTAATTGAAGCACGCAATCTTATAAATAACGGCAGCGTCAAGGGAATCAGCGAAGCAGTTAAAAAGGTGGGTATCAGCAGAAGCACTTATTACAAGTACAAAGACTATGTTTTTTCGCCGTCTGAGAATTCCATAGGAAGAAAAGCCGTAATTTCTATGATGTTAAGACACGAGAAAGGGGTTTTGTCAAATGTTTTGAATCACCTTTCAGCAGAAAATGCAAACATACTTACCATCAACCAGAGCATACCTATAAACGGCAAAGCTTCCGTGAATGTATCACTGGATATTTCCGACATCAGCAAATCAATCGATGATGTTATAATAGAGATGAAATCAATTAAAGGTGTAAGTTCTGTAAAGCTGTTATCAATTGAGTAGGAGAATCATATGTACGGATTGGTTTTAGAGGGCGGAGGAGCAAAGGGCGCATACCATGTGGGTGCGTTCAAGGCATTGAAGGAACTTGGAATAGAAATCGGAGGAATTGCAGGAACATCCATAGGAGCCATTAACGGAGCCTTGATGGTTCAAGGCGATTATGAACTTCTTGAAAAGATCTGGTACAATGTAAACTCGCACGAGTTGTTTGACATTGATGAAAAGGCTATTGCAGACCTTAAAAATCTCAATATGCAGGAAATAAATTTTTCATACCTGCTTCATCAATCTAAGGAAATACTGAACAACAGAGGATTGGACACAACTAAGATAAGGGAACTTTTCGACGAATATGTGGACGAAGAAACCATAAGAAAATCTCCTGTTGACTTTGGAATAGTTACAGTCAATATGACGGACAAGAAGCCCTTGGAGCTTTACAAGGAAGACATTCCGGAAGGCAAAATGGTGGATTTTCTTTTAGCCAGCGCAAATCTGCCTGCCTTCAGGATAGAAGAAATGGACGGCAAGAAGTACCTTGACGGAGGTTTCTACGACAACCTGCCCATAGGCCTGCTAGCCAAAAAAGGATACAAGGACATTATTGCTGTAAGGACAATGGCTCTTGGTATTGTGAGAAAAGTAAAGGTCAAGGACTTGAAAGTCACTTACATACAGCCTGCCGAAGGGTTGGGAGGAGTTTTTGGCGCTCTTGATTTCAACAGGGATAAAGCAGATGAGCTTATTAAGCTTGGGTACTATGACACCATGAAGGTGTTTAAGAACCTTAAAGGCTACAAATATTACTGCACTCCCTATGAAGGAGATTTCATAAAGATACTGGTGGACTTTTTGCTGAACAACAGGGATAAGGTTTCAAACATAGGCCGCATGCTTGGTTTTGATGATGTCTTTGAAGAAAGGATGCTTTTCGAAAAAATCATGCCGCGCCTTGAGTCGATTCTTGATATGAAGGGAACGTATGACTACCAGGACATATTGCTCAGGCTCACTGAACGTGTAGCTGAAAAGTTCGGCATGGAAAGGTACAAGATATATTCTGCAAGGGAGTTTGTAAACCTGACGGTTGAAAAATTCAGGCAAAATCCTCTGGGCTACACAAAAAATGTTCCGGGCTTCATTAAGAGAAACAAAATTTTGTCCCTTGCAGTGAAGGAAGATCTGGCAGCCGAAATATTCGAGGAAATATTCCTTTAAATCAATTAAGAATTAAGAGTGAATAATGAAGAATTAAAAGTAAAATCAGGGCGTGGCCCTGATTTTTTCATCTAATTCTTAATTTTTAATTCTTAATTCTTAATTCTTCATTGCATTGAAGTAGTCTGTTATTCCTGCGGCTATTTTTTGAACAACAACGTTTTGAAAGCTTGAGTTGTGTATGTTCATTTCCTCTGCAGGATTTGACATGAACCCTACCTCAATCAGTGCGGCTGGAGTGTTTGTCTCCCTGAGAACCTCGTAGTTGCGGTCCAAAATTCCGTCCCTGTAAATGCCAGTAACCGTAACTGCATTCAGATAGATGGCTTCCGCCAGGTCGTATCCGAACCTGGTGTCCTTGTATTTAACTGTGTTGTAATAGGTTGACAGACCGAAATAATCGCTGTTGTTCAGCGAGTTGTGGTGAATAGAAAGCAATATGTCTGCTCCAAGACTGTCTGCCATTCGCCCACGCTGCTTGTTGGCTATGTATGTGTCGCCTTCCCTTGTGAGGTACACCGTTGCTCCCATGGATTCCAAAACAGCCTTGAGGTTTTGTGCCACATCCATGTTCACGTATTTTTCGTACTTTCCGGAAAAGCTTATGGAACCCGGATCCTTGCCTCCGTGTCCCGGGTCAAGCAATATTTTTCTGCCTTCGAGAGGTAGTGTTTCCATCAGGTATGAATTGTTGCACCAGCCAACGGTTCCTGACATGTCAACAACCTTGTCCCATCCGTCCTGTGAATCGACTACCATAAGTGTTGTGCCTTTTTTGACAGAGGTAATTTTTTTGCTCTTTGCAGAAGGCTCTGTTCTGATGTTCAGGTCGTCAGTTGTTTTTTTATAGCCTTCGCTTCCTTCGGCGAAATAATTTAAGTTATAGGTTGTAAGCCAACCGGCTACGTAGCCGTATCCCCCGTCACCCAGTCTTACCTTAAGCCACCCGTTCTTTTCGCCGCAGATGTCAAAAGAGTCATATCTGTTTGCTGTTGTGATCACATTTCCTGAAGCTACTGCAGCACCTCTGATGTTCACATTGTCGTACAGCAGGTATATTTTTTCTGATTCCTTGTATTCGATGTCTGTCAGCCAGCTTGCTATGTAATATTCTTTTCCCTTGTATTCTACTATGTGCCAGCTGTGGTAAGTGTCCACGTATTTCAGCTTTTCTCCAGGAGAAACCTGTCCTACCTGTTTGGAGGCAGTTGATGGAGAAGTTCTGATGTTTATTTTGTAGCTTGTGTTGTTTACCACATATTTTTCAGCCGGTACAGTAACAAAGTACTTTTCAATCCATCCGGTGGTTCCGTCCTGGGTCTTAATGTTGTACCAGTCGTTCTTTTCCTTGACAATTTCTACGCGGCTGTTGATTTTTAACGTGTTTTTTATCTTTGACGAATAGTCCGCGCTTTTGTAGACGGCTATGCTTGATATGTTTGTAAAGCCTGAAGTTGCTCCAAAGGCTGTAGTTATGGACATAGTAAGCATTACTACCGACATCACAAATATTTTCTTCACATGATTCCCCCTTTCATGGACGATATGATTTCCAGTATGAAAATTATAACATTTTTCGACAAAATGCCCATTACAGTTTAATTACATTATAATTTTAATGGCTAAAAAATAACTTGATACTCGACAAACAGTATTATATAATAATTTCAGAGTAACGAGGGGAGAGATTTCTTATGAAACTTTACAATACACTATCCAGATCAATTGAAAATTTTAAACCAATAGATGAAAAACAGGTCAGGATGTATACCTGCGGACCTACTGTATATAATTACGCCCATGTGGGCAACTTAAGGACGTACATACATGAGGACATCCTGGAAAAAACCCTTAGATATATAGGATACCCTGTAAAGAGGGTAATGAACATCACAGATGTGGGACACCTGGAATCCGATGCCGATGAAGGCGAAGACAAGATGCTCAAGGGGGCCAAAAGAGAGAACAAGACAGTTTGGGAAATAGCTCAGCACTATACGGATGCTTTCTTCAGTGACATTGAAAAACTGAACATCAAGAAGGCTGACGTTGTTGCAAAGGCCACCGATTACATAGAAGAATACATAGAATTCATTAAGGGACTTGAGTCAAAAGGATACACGTACATGGCAAACGGCAACGTGTATTTTGACATCACAAAGGTAAAGGACTACACAAAGCTTTCAGGCATGAATCTTGATGAGCTCAGAACAGCGTCCAGGGAAGATGTGCATGTGGATGTGCACAAAAAAAATCCTCAGGATTTTGTTTTGTGGTTTACAAAATCCAAATTTGAAAACCAGGCTATGAAGTGGGAATCACCATGGGGAGTGGGCTATCCGGGCTGGCACATTGAGTGCTCTGTCATAAGCCTTAAAAATCTCGGAGAACAGATGGACATTCACTGCGGCGGTGTGGATCACATACCTGTGCACCATACAAATGAAATAGCGCAGACTGAAAGCTATACCGGAAAGAGTTGGGTTAAATACTGGTGGCATGGGGAGTTTCTCATAGACAACAACGGCAAGATGAGCAAGTCAAGCGGAGAGTTTCTGACGCTGTCCCTCATTGAGAAGAAAGGATTCAAACCGTTGTCTTATAGATACTTCGTGCTTAATTCCCACTACAGGAAGCAGCTTGCATTTACTTACGACTCTCTTGCTTCTGCAGAAAATGCATACCTGAAGCTGAAAAGCAGGATAAAGACAATAAAGGATAATTCAAAAGACGACAAAGAGAAAAATATTGAAGCAGCAGAAAAGTACAGGGATGATTTCAAAAAATGCCTTGAGGATGACCTGAACACTGCAAATGCCATAACAGTGCTGTTTGAAATGCTTAAGTCTGATGACATAAATAATGTTCAAAAGCTTGACCTGGCTGCAGATTTCGATAGAGTTCTTTCTCTTGACCTGTTAAAGGATGACCAGTGCCAGGTTCATGATGAGCTTGCGGAATATATTGAAGAAATGATTCAAAAAAGGCAGGAAGCAAAGAAAAACAAAAATTACCAGCTGGCTGACTCCATAAGGGCAGAATTGTTGGAAAAGGGCATCATGCTGGAAGATACAAGACAAGGTGTAAATTGGAAGAAAATAAACTGATGCACACAGACGAAGAGCTGATGAAAAAAGCAAGCGAGACCAAATCAAAAAACACTTACATGTATTCACCTGCACAACTAGCTTATGCAGGTGATGCTGTTTATGAGATGTTGGTTAGAAGCCACATCATCAGGAAAAACGACATAAACGTGAACCGCATGCACCGACAGGCGGTAAAGTTTGTTAAGGCCAAGGCTCAGGCATATATTGTAAGCCAGCTTGAAGACGAACTTACAGATGATGAAAAGACTATTGTAAAAAGAGGCAGAAACGCCAAGGTTACTTCTTCACCCAAAAATGTCGAGCTCATGGATTACAGGTATGCCACGGGATTCGAGGCATTATTCGGTTACCTGTACTTAAACGGTCAGCTTGAAAGGCTCATGGAGCTGTTTGAGAAAATTATTGATATAATAGAAGAAAAGGATGATAAAAATGAGAATAATTGAGGGCAGAAACCCTGTTATGGAAGCATTGAGAAGTGATGCCCAGATAGACACCATACTGATAAGCAGGGAAGCAGCGCAGGGCTCCATGACAAAAATAATAGAGCTGGCTAAAACGAAGAACATACTGGTAAAGAATGTCGACAAGGCTTTGCTGGACAGATTGAGCGAAAATAAGAGACATCAGGGAATAATAGCAGAAGCCATGGAGTACGAATACAAGGAAATTGACGATATACTTGAAAATGCTAAATCAAAGGGAGAAAAGCCCTTTGTGGTTATACTTGATGAGGTTCAGGACGTCCACAACCTGGGTGCAATCATCCGTACTGCCGAGTGCCTTGGTGCACATGGAGTCATAATACCAAAAAGAAGGGCGGCTCAGGTTAACGGTGTTGTTGCGAAATCATCAGCAGGAGCTGTGGAGTTTTTGCCTGTTGCCAGAGTGACAAACATAGTGAGCGCCATTGAGGACCTTAAAGATAAGGGACTTTGGATTTACGGAGCTGACATGGCAGGAGAAAAATATGTCCACCAGAAGAAATTTGATGCTCCTGTAGGCCTGGTTATTGGAAGTGAAGGCTTCGGAATAGGAAGGCTTGTAAAGGAAAAATGCGACGTTCTCGTGAAAATACCCATGAAGGGAAACATCAACTCACTCAATGCATCATGTGCTGCTTCCATTATAATATATGAAATAATGAAACAGAGAGGCATTTAAAATGCCCAGAACAAAAAAGGAATATCTGTTCATAGACGGTTACAACATCATAAATCAGTGGCAATATTACAAGGAAGTTAAAAACATTGCCAACAGCAGGAACAAGCTTATTGAGCTTCTGGTTGAATACCAGGCATACAAAGGGATTAACGTAATCGTTGTTTTTGATGCTCACCTGGTCAAGGGCAGCCTGGAAAAAAAGGAGACTGTCGCTGGAGTGGAAATTGTCTATACAAAGGAACATGAGACCGCCGACAGCTTCATCGAGAAGCAGCTGGACAGGATAGGAAGATACGAAAGAGTACAGGTTGCCACATCAGACAGTGCCATACAGCAGATAGTCATATCCAGGGGTGGTACGAGAATTTCTGCTCAGGAAATGATTATGGAACTTGAAAACGCCAAAAAGGATATCCGAACAAAAACCGAGAAACCTCGACAAAAAGGTACAAATATTGACCGGGTTTTGGATGATGAAACTCTGGAAAAATTGGAAAAACTCAGAAGAAGCATGTAAACTGTTGACATTAATTGTAAGTATAATATATAATTTGCCTATATTGGAAGTTTTGGAGGGGTTATGAATCCAGTTGTTTTATTTAACAGTCTTTTGTGCTGCAGTGAAGACTACGAAGCTTTTTCGGATGAAGAGCTTGTGGACATGTCCAGATTCGGTGACGAATATGCATCGGAGAATTTGTGCAAAAGATACACTCATGTGGTTAAAAGAATAACCAGTTCATTTTTCCTTATAGGAGGAAGCAAGGATGACTTATTTCAGGAGGCAATGATCGGACTTGTCAAGGCCGTTAAAACCTACAACAGAAACCTCGGCACAAAATTCAGGTCCTTTGCGGAATTATGCATAAGAAGGCAGGTCATTACGGCAATCAGAAAGACGGAATTAAACAAAACAGCATACAAGATAATTCCTCTTCACGATTGTGCGGACTATGAAAACGATTCTAATGTATTGGATGATAATTTTGATACAAATAGGCTTAATCCCGAATTCGTTTATATAAACGGTGAAGAATTGAACCAATACATGTATATGGCGTCCAAGGTTCTGAGCAGCTTTGAATGGAAGGTGCTGGCAGAATACAGGTCGGGAAAAAGCTATGCTGAAATATCAGCATCTCTTAACAAAAGCATCAAGTCCATAGACAACGCTGTGCAAAGGATACGAAAAAAAATATGCAGCAACAAGGAGAACTTCATCTATTGAAAAGATGGCCCAAGAACTATTAGCCATCTTTTTGTATGCCCTAACCCCATTGTTGCGAGCGCATCGAAGCAAGAATGGATGGTAGGTCAACCGCAATGAGTTCCAATTTTGTGCGAACGGCAGTGAGCAAACAAAATTGTGAACGAAACTGTGTTATGCCCTAACCCCATGCCCGGACAATAAACACATGAATATAAATTGCCTGTTAAGGCTTCGAAAAGTAAATTTGTTAGAATGCTGAGATTTTTCTATTGATTTATTTCAACATTGTTGGTATAATAAATTTTGCTGAACAGAAAGGCGTCATGCTTGCGTAGCTCAGTAGGTAGAGCACTTCATTGGTAATGAAGAGGTCGGCAGTTCGAGTCTGCTCGTAAGCTCCAAAAATTGAAATCTCCGCTGATGAGACTTCAACATAAAAATATAAAAAAGTTGAACATTCACTTAAGCTGGTGAATATTCAACTTTTTTATTTATCATAACTTTATCTGCAGCATCCAGGAAAGATTATTGGAGATAGATCTACAGGCTTATGGAATGTAACCATGAAAAACATTGCTTAAATTTCAATATTCAATGTGGAAGCTTATTTCATTTTGTTTAAAATTTTGTTGATTTTACATTATATTCTTGTTATAATACACTTAATGAAATGAAGGGTGCAGTGCTAAAAATTAATATAAGCACATGCTAAAAATAATTAATTTTAGGAAAATTTGCATATGAGGCTCAGCAGGCAGAGTTCTTCATTTAAAGAAGGAATCGGCAGTTCGAGTCTGCTCGTAAGCTCCAAGTATGTGATTTAATTAAAATTTAATAACGCGGGAGGAATAAAATGGCAAAACAAAAATTCGAAAGAACTAAACCCCATGTAAACGTTGGTACGATCGGACACGTTGATCACGGCAAGACAACACTGACTGCAGCAATCACTCTTACATTGAACAAGAGATACGGAACCGGTGAATATGTAGCGTTTGAAAACATTGACAAGGCTCCTGAAGAAAGAGAAAGAGGTATAACCATCTCTACAGCCCATGTTGAATATGAAACTCCAAACAGACACTATGCTCACGTTGACTGCCCAGGACATGCTGACTATGTAAAGAACATGATTACAGGAGCGGCTCAGATGGACGGAGGTATCCTGGTTGTTTCTGCAGCTGATGGTCCTATGCCTCAGACAAGAGAGCACATCCTTCTTGCAAGACAGGTTGGAGTTCCGCAACTGGTAGTATTTTTGAACAAGGCCGACATGGTGGACGACCCTGAACTTATCGAGCTTGTTGAAATGGAAATCAGAGAACTGTTGTCGGAGTATGAATTCGACGGCGACAATATTCCAATAATAGTAGGTTCAGCTTTGAAGGCTCTTGAAGATCCTATGGGTCCTTGGGGAGACAAGATACTTGAATTGATGGAAGCTGTTGATTCAACAGTTCCAACTCCTGAAAGAGATGTTGACAAACCATTCCTGATGCCTGTAGAAGACGTGTTCTCAATTACAGGCCGTGGTACGGTTGCTACAGGAAGAGTTGAAAGAGGAGTATTGAAAGTTCAGGATAAGATTCAGATTGTCGGACTTAACGAAGAACCGAAAGAAACTGTTTGTACAGGTGTTGAAATGTTCAAGAAGCTGCTTGATCAGGCACAGGCCGGCGACAACATAGGAGCTCTTCTCAGAGGTATTCAGAGAAATGAAATCCAAAGAGGTCAGGTTCTTGCAAAACCGGGTTCAATAACACCACATACAAAATTCAACGCGGAAGTTTACGTTCTGACCAAAGAAGAAGGCGGAAGACATACTCCGTTTTTCAACGGCTACAGGCCGCAGTTCTATTTCAGAACCACAGACATCACAGGACAGATAGACCTTCTTGAAGGTGTTGAAATGTGTATGCCTGGTGACAATGCCAGATTCATTGTTGAACTGATTCACCCCATAGCAATCGAAGAAGGATTGAGATTTGCTATCCGTGAAGGCGGAAGAACAGTTGGTTCAGGAGTAGTTACTTCAATTATCAAATAAAGAAGCCCTAACCCTATTTTTCAGAACGGTTTTTTCTGAAAAATAGCGGTAGGTCTTTCGCAATGAGTTCCCAATTTATGTGAGCGACAGCGAACAAATAAATTGGTGAACGAGACTGCGCAGATGCGAAGGATCCGTATGATTAACGAGGAGATTCTTCACTTCGTTCAGAATGACAGAGTTAATAATTGTTAAATTGAAAAATTTTAAAAAAGTTATTGACAAATGGCTTTTCATCATTTAATATAATAAAAAACAGCAAAGGCGCTGCAGGAAATACCTGCGGCGCCTGTTTTTTTATAGAGGATGGGAATTACGGAATATGTCGGGGATGATCCCGGCCAATGCACAAAGGCGTGTATGTACTCTGGTATGTACGCGCCGTTTTTTATTTCATCATTTTTATTTTTAAGGAGGAGAGTAATATGTATTCATCAGTAGACACTATTTGGGTATTGTTGGGAGCGGCTTTGGTATTCTTCATGCAGGCCGGTTTTGCTATGGTTGAGACAGGTTTCACCAGGGCGAAGAACGCAGGAAACATAATAATGAAAAACACGCTGGATTTCACAATCGGCACGATAGCATTCTGGGTTTTGGGTTTTGGCTTGATGTTTGGAGCAAGCAATTTTGGTTTTGTTGGAACACCAGATTTCTTTGTGAGGGGAGATTATTCGTCCACAATTCCAACCATGGCATTTTTGATATTCCAAACTGTATTTTCTGCTACGGCAGCAACGATAGTTTCCGGAGCCATGGCGGAAAGGACTAAGTTCGTTTCATACTGTATTTACAGTTTGGTTATAAGCGCAGTTATTTATCCTGTATCAGGACACTGGATATGGGGAGGAGGATGGCTTTCACAATTAGGTTTCCATGATTTTGCAGGCTCAACTGCAGTTCACATGGTTGGAGGCGTAGCAGCATTCCTTGGAGCAAAGGCTCTTGGACCCCGTATAGGAAAGTATGATTCTGAAGGCAAGCCTAATGCCATACTTGGCCACAATCTTACTATCGGTGCATTGGGAGTATTCATACTCTGGTTCTGCTGGTTCGGTTTCAACGGAACTTCCACAATATCCATGACAGGAGACGAAACAATTGCTTCTGCTGCCACAATATTTGTCACTACAAACATGGCTGCTGCGGTAGCAACAACAACAACAATGATAATCACATGGATAAGGTACAAAAAACCTGATGTTTCCATGACCTTGAACGGTGCGCTTGGAGGTCTGGTAGCCATAACTGCAGGCTGTGACACTGTATCTGTTGCAGGTGCCGCAGCAATAGGTTTGATAGCTGCCTTCATTATAATATATGGAGTTGAATTTCTTGACAAGAAGCTTAAGGTGGACGATCCTGTAGGAGCCGTTGCAGTTCACGGAATGTGCGGTGCCGCCGGAACAGTATTGACGGGTGTGTTCGCAGTTGAAGGAGGACTTTTGTACGGAGGTGGAGCTGCCATGGTTATGGTACAGCTTGCCGGAGTTCTCGCCGTTGTTCTTTGGGTTGCAGTGACTATGACAGTTGTTTTCAAACTCATTAACAGCACAATCGGCCTTAGGGTATCTGAAGAAGAGGAAATCACAGGACTTGACATTATGGAACACGGACTCATAAGCGCATATGCGGATTTCATGCCTGCGTTGTCTACAGTAAGCTCATATTCAGGGGCTTCAGTTCCTGCCCCTATGCATATTGTAAGAAATGAAGGCTACACAGCTGAAGAAGTGAAGACTGTTAAATCGGCCAAGACCAACAAGATTACCAAGGTTGTCATCATAATCAACCAGAACAAATTCCAGGCATTGAAGGAAGCCATGTCAAAGATTGAGGTCACAGGCATGACGGTAACCAACGTTCTTGGCTGCGGAATTCAAAAGGGTTATCAGGAATATTACAGAGGCGTCAAGGTTGACATGAACCTTCTGCCTAAAATTCAGGTTGAAATTGTTGTCAGCAAGGTTCCTGCTAGACTCGTTATCGAAAAGGCCAAGGAAGTGCTTCACACCGGAAGCATCGGCGACGGCAAAATATTCGTTTACGATGTTGAAAACGCAGTGAAGATCCGTACAGGGGAAGAAGGGTATGATGCATTGCAGGATGAAGATGTGAGCTTGGAAGAAAATAAAACAAAAAATATAGAAAATGTATTGACAGATGCTGTTTCGTAATATATAATCAATTGTCAAATAAAAAAAGCTTTTGCTTGAGCAGGGGCTTTTTTTAATGGATGAATATTCGAGGTAACTTTTGACATGCTAAAAAAATGTTGACAGTTAAATTGAATTATGATATCTTAAGTAGGATAATGGGTCTTATGAACAAATAAGGGTCTTGGAGGTGTAAAATGAGAGTAGCAGTTAAGTTAGCATGCACAGAGTGCAAACAAAGGAATTACGACACAGAGAAGAACAAGAGAGAAAATCCTGAAAGAATAGAGTTAAACAAATATTGCAAGTTCTGTAAAAAGCATACTCTTCACAAGGAAACAAAATAACCATATGAGGTGTTGGTAAATGTCAAACAGAGAAAATGAAAAACCAAAGTTTACTGCTCGTGTAAGTAATTATTTCAAGGGTGTTAAAGCAGAATTGAAAAAAGTAAATTGGCCATCCAAAAAGGAATTGTCAAACTACACAATCGTGGTACTTGCTACTACATTTGCTATGACACTTGTAATTTGGGGATTAGATCTCATATTCCAGAATTTGGTTGCATTGATTGTCTAAGAAGGAGTAATGCGGGTATGAAGCAAGAGTCACAAGGATCAAGATGGTATGTTGTTCATACATATTCGGGACATGAGAATAAAGTAAAGGCTAACATCGAAAAGCTGGTTGAAAACAGAGAGATGCAGGATATTATTTTCGAGGTTAGAGTGCCGGTTGAAGAAGTACCAGAAGTTAAAAACGGCAAAAAGAAAATCAAAGAAAGAAAAATGTTCCCCAGTTATGTTATCATCAAGATGATAATGACTGATGAATCTTGGTATCTTGTAAGAAACACAAGGGGAGTTACCGGCTTCGTAGGTCCGGGATCAAAGCCTGTTCCTTTGACAGATGAAGAGGTGAAAGCACTGGGTGTTGTTGAGAGACTTCCTGCGATCGAACTTGTACCGGGAGATACCATCAAAGTTAAAGAAGGACCATTTGAGGACTTCATTGGTGCTGTAGAAAGCATCAGTCAGGAAAAAAGAAAAATTAAAGCTTTTGTGTCAATGTTCGGAAGAGAGACTCTTATCGAACTTGATTATGACCAGATTGAAAAAGTTTAAAACTTTTCAATAGATACATCGTTAAGCGATGAAGGAGGTGCAACGATATGGCTAAAAAAGTAACAGCTATTGTTAAACTGCAGATACCAGCAGGAAAAGCGACTCCAGCTCCACCGGTTGGTACAGCGTTAGGACCTCATGGTGTGAATATAATGGGATTTTGTAAAGAATTCAATGCTAGAACAGCTGATCAGGCTGGTATGATAATACCTATAGTATTGACTGTTTATCAGGATAGATCATTTACATTTATCACAAAAACTCCGCCAGTAGCAGTTCTAATCAAAAAAGCAATAGGAATTGAAAGCGGTTCAGGAGAACCAAACAAGAAGAAAGTTGGAACACTTTCAAAGGCAAAATGTGAAGAAATCGCAAGATTGAAAATGCCTGACCTAAACGCAAATACTGTTGAAGCAGCAATGAACCTGGTAGCAGGTACTGCAAGAAGTATGGGTGTTGTAGTAGAAAAATAAACATGGCACTGTGGGAGGCCGTTAAGGCTGCTGGACCACAAAGGAGGTTAACAATATGCCAAAGCACGGAAAAAAATATCAAGACAGTATGAAATCAATTGACAAATTGAAGTTGTACGACTTGGAAGAAGCTGTAGAAGCAATGCTTGGAACAGCAAAAGCAAATTTTGACGAAACAATTGAAGCTCACTTTAAATTAGGTGTTGATTCAAGACATGCAGACCAACAGGTAAGAGGAGCTGTAGTTCTTCCTCACGGAACAGGTAAGGTTGTTCGCGTATTGGTATTTGCAAAAGGCGACAAAGCTAAAGAAGCTACTGAAGCCGGTGCAGATTATGTAGGCGAAGCTGAATTGGCTGACAAGATTCAAAAAGAAAACTGGTTTGACTTTGACGTAGTTATCGCAACTCCTGACATGATGGGTGTTGTTGGTAGACTGGGTAGAGTATTGGGACCTAAAGGCTTGATGCCAAACCCGAAATCAGGCACAGTTACATTCGATGTGGCAAAAGCTATCGAAGATATCAAAGCCGGTAAAGTTGAATACAGACTTGACAAAACAAACATCATCCACGTTCCTGTAGGAAAGAAATCTTTCGGTACTCAGAAATTGGTTGATAACTTAAAAGTTATAATCGATGCTGTAGTTAAGGCTAAACCAGCAGCAGCTAAAGGTAAATACTTAAAGAGTGTTGCCATAGCTAGCACAATGGGACCTGGTGTTAAACTGAACACCACTAAGCTGATGGACTAGTACCGACAGTCATTAAATTGAATAGAACACCGCAGACAGCCGGAGCTGAAAAGCTTAATAACCGGCCGAGGTTGAGATAATAGATAAATTCTCTTCGTCTGCGGAGAGATTTTTTGTATACCGATTAAGGAGGTGTAACCGGATGAATCAAACAGTATTAGAACAGAAAAAACAAGTTGTAGGCGACATAACTGAAAAACTTAGGAACGCTAAATCTGTCGTATTGGTAGAATACAAAGGTTTGACAGTTGAAAAAGCCACAGAATTGAGAAACAAATGCAGAGAAGCAGGCGTTGAATATAAAGTTTACAAAAACACTTTGATGCGTTTTGCATTTGAAGAGCTGGGATATAAAGACATCACTCCAAGTCTGGAAGGTCCGAATGCCATAGCTATATCATATGATGACGAAGTATCTGCAGCAAAGGTTACAAATGATTTTGCTAAGACAAGCAACGACACAGTAATATTGAAAGCCGGTATAGCTGAAGGTAAGGTTATGAATGCTGATGAAGTTAAAGCATTGGCAAGCGTACCTGCAAGAGAAGTTCTTATCGCTCAGCTGGCAGGCGTATTACAAGGAAATATCAGAAATCTTGCTTATATGCTTGATCAGATCAGTAAGAAAAACGAAGAAGTAGCATAAGATGCCCTAACCCTACTTTTCAGAACGGTTTTTTCTGAAAAATAGCGGTAGGTCATTCGCAACGAAATCCCAATTTATGCGACGTAAGGAGCAAATAAATTGGTGATTGAGACTGCGCAAGGTCTCAATAGAACATTATAAATTAAAAAATTAAATTACATGAATCCATAGGAGGTATTTAAAATGGCAAGTGAAAAAATCACAAACTTTGTTGAAGAAATAAAGAAGTTATCAGTATTAGAATTAAATGAATTAGTTAAAGCAATCGAAGAAGAATTCGGTGTATCAGCAGCAGCTCCTGTAGCTGTAGCAGGTGCAGGTGCAGGCGCAGCAGCTCCTGTTGAAGAAGAAAAAACTGAATTCGACGTAGTTCTTACTAGCGCTGGCGCTGGCAAGATCAAAGTTATCAAAGTAGTAAGAGAATTGACAGGCCTTGGCTTGAAAGAAGCAAAAGATGCTGTTGACGGAGCACCTACTACATTGAAGACTGCAGTTTCAAAAGAAGATGCAGACAAGATGAAAGCTGCATTGGAAGCTGAAGGCGCTTCTGTAGAAATTAAATAATTGTTGTAAAATAATATTGACAATTAAAAAAAAGACTTTACATGTACGTAAAGTCTTTTTTGCACATTGAAAATAATGTATAATTTTTTTCAACAAGCAAATAATACCAAATGTGTGTGCAGTAAAAAAGTATGCATAAATTTTTAATTATTTTTCAAAAATTATTGACAGAAAAAATATATGGTGATATTATTATATATTGCCATGAGCATATCATGTTGGCACAGAATTTGTATGCTGACAAAAAATTATTAAACTAAGGGGTGAAAAAATGCCGCATCCTGTGAAAATAGGTAATAGAGTGAGGATGTCTTACTCTAAGATTAATGAAGTTTTAGAATTGCCGGATTTGATCGAAGTACAGAAAAAATCTTATGAATGGTTCTTGAACGAAGGCTTGAAGGAAGTATTTGACGATATTTCACCGATTGAGGATTACACTGGCAATTTGATTCTGGAGTTTGTTGATCACTCTTTATATGGTGAGCCGAAATTCAGTCAGGTTGAGTGTAAGGAAAGGGATTCAACTTATTCAGTTCCGTTAAAACTCAAAGTAAGGCTGATCAACAAGGAAACAGGAGAAATTAAAGAGCAAGAAGCATTTATGGGTGAGTTTCCTCTCATGACCGAAAAAGGCACGTTCATCATAAACGGTGCAGAACGTGTTATAGTAAGCCAGTTGGTTAGATCACCTGGCGTATACTTCAATATGAACAGGGACAAAGTCGGTAAGGAACTGTACGAGGCCACTCTTATACCAAACAGGGGAGCCTGGCTTGAGTATGAAACCGACTCTAACGATATTATATATGTAAGGGTTGACCGTACCAGAAAACTGCCAGCCACAGTGCTTGTAAGAGCCATGGGTCTTTCATCTAATTCTCAGATCATAGAGACTTTAGGCGAGACAGAGCAGCTTTTGAAAACTCTTGAAAAGGACAACACTGCCAATTCCGAAGAGGCATTGATTGAAATATACAAGAGATTGAGACCGGGAGAACCTCCTACATTGGATAGCGCTTCATCTTTGATTAATTCATTGTTTTTTGACCCGAAAAGATATGACTTAGCAAAAGTTGGCCGTTATAAATTCAATAAGAAATTGAGCCTTGAAAACAGAATTATCGGAAAAAAGGCAGCTGAAAACATAATTGACAAGGAAACCGGCGAAATACTCGTACATAAAGATGAAACGATCAGTGCCGAAGCAATTGACAAATTGGAAGCAGCAGGAGTTTTCACCGTTTTGATATACAACTCCGAAGATAAACCAACAAAGGTATTAAGCAATAAATTCGTTAATCCAAGAATTTTTGGATTGGATATAGATTTTGAAAAATTAGGATTGAAGGAACGAGTTTTCTATCCAGCCATGAAAAAGATACTGGAAGAAAACAGTTCAACAGATGACATTGAAAGAGCAATCATCGAAAATATGAAGGAACTTTCTCCAAGACACATTATCGTTGAGGACATGATTGCTTCTGCAAACTATCAGTACGGTCTGTTTAAGGGAATAGGAAATACGGATGACATAGACCACCTGGGCAACAGAAGGCTCAGAAGCGTCGGAGAACTTCTGCAGAACCAGGTTAGAGTGGGTCTGTCAAGAATGGAAAGAGTCGTAAGAGAGAGAATGACCATTCAGGACGTTGATGTAGTAACTCCTCAGGTGCTAATAAACATCAGACCTGTTTCAGCTGCAATCAAGGAATTCTTCGGTTCCAGCCAGTTGTCACAGTTCATGGACCAGACGAACCCTCTTGCAGAGCTTACTCACAAGAGAAGAATGTCAGCTCTCGGACCCGGCGGTCTTTCCAGGGACAGAGCAAGCTTTGAAGTCCGCGACGTTCACCATTCACACTACGGCAGAATGTGTCCGATAGAGACTCCTGAAGGTCCGAACATCGGTCTTATCACTTCTCTTGCCACTTATGCGAGAATCAATGATTACGGGTTCCTTGAATCACCATACAGAAGGCTCAACAAGGAAACAGGGCAGGTAACCGATAAAATCGACTACATTACAGCCGATATAGAAGATACAAAGATTATAGCGCAGTCAAACGAGCCTTTGAACGAAGACGGCACATTTGCCAACACTCGTGTTGTCGTTCGAGGTATTGACGGCATCAACGAAATCGTGTCAAGAGACATGGTTGATTACATGGAGGTTTCTCCAAAACAGGTAATATCAATAGGAACAGGGATGATACCGTTCCTGGAAAACGACGACGCCAACCGTGCCCTCATGGGTGCCAACATGCAGCGTCAGGCAGTTCCCCTCTTGATAACCGAAGCTCCTGTTATAGGAACAGGCCTTGAGTACAAGGCAGCCAAAGACTCAGGCGCAGTAATTGTTGCGGAACATGATGGTGTTGCCCTTTCTGTTACGGCTTCCGAAATTCTTGTAAAAAGAAATGACAACGGTATGATTGACAGATATCCGCTTCTCAAGTTCAAGAGATCAAACAGCGGTACCTGCGTGAATCAAAGACCTATCATATACAAAGGCGACGATGTGAAGAGAGGTCAGATTATTGCTGACGGACCTTCAACAGACAACGGAGACATGGCTATAGGAAAGAACTTGCTCATAGGTTTCATGACATGGGAAGGTTACAACTACGAGGATGCTATGCTTCTTAACGAAAAACTGGTTATGGATGACGTCCTCACTTCCGTTCACATTGAAGAATATGAATCGGAAGCAAGAGACACCAAACTTGGACCCGAAGAAATCACAAGAGACATTCCTAACGTCGGAGATGATTCGCTTAAGGATCTGGACGAGAGAGGAATTATCCGCATAGGTGCCGAAGTTAAATCCGGAGACATTCTCGTGGGTAAGGTAACTCCAAAGGGAGAAACAGAGCTTACTGCCGAAGAAAGGCTGTTAAGGGCAATATTCGGTGAAAAGGCAAGGGAAGTAAGAGACACTTCACTGAAGGTTCCTCACGGAGAAACCGGTATAATTGTGGATGTAAAAGTATTTACAAGAGAAAACGGCGATGAGTTAAGCCCTGGTGTAAGCAAGCTGGTCAGAGTATACATTGCCACAAAACGTAAGATAAACGTGGGCGACAAGATGTGCGGACGTCACGGTAACAAGGGTGTTATCTCCCGCATCATGCCTGGTGAAGATATGCCATACCTGCCGGACGGCACACCTCTGCAGGTAGTTTTAAACCCACTGGGCGTTCCTTCGCGTATGAACATCGGTCAGGTGCTTGAAGTGCATCTTGGCCTTGCAGCTAAAAAACTCGGATGGCACGTGGCAACTCCTGTATTTGACGGCGCCAGCGAAGATGACATCTGGGATGCTCTTGAAATGGCAGGATATCCAAGAAGCGGTAAGATTGCGCTAAGGGACGGAAGAAGCGGGGAATATTTTGACGGACCTGTAACAGTAGGTTACATGTATATGCTTAAACTTCACCACCTTGTTGATGACAAGATCCACGCCCGTTCAACAGGACCTTATTCCCTGGTTACACAGCAGCCGTTGGGTGGTAAGGCACAGTTCGGAGGACAAAGATTCGGAGAAATGGAAGTTTGGGCTCTGGAAGCATACGGAGCAGCACACACTCTCCAGGAAATTCTTACTGTGAAGTCAGACGACGTCAATGGAAGGGTTAAGACCTATGAAGCCATTGTCAAAGGTGAGAACATTCCTGAACCGGGAATCCCTGAATCATTCAAGGTACTTGTAAAAGAATTGCAGAGTTTGGCTCTGGATATCAAGATAATTACCAGTGAGCAAGATGAAGTCGAAATTGTCGATACTATGGACAGTGAAGAAGACTTGCATGTTGATGGTGAAAATCTCGGCGATATGAAGTATGTTGAGGAAGATGGAATGATTGAAGTCGACATGCAGGAAGAAGGCGCCGAGAGTATTGAAGATATAGATGACATTGATGAAATCGAAGATATTGACGATATCGACGCCTATGAAGAAGCAGATATAGATATTGACGACGACTTCGATGATGATGATTATTAATACAAGGACCATTTGAAAATTTACGAGGCAAGCGCAAAAGCCTTGCCTCGAATACAGCATTGCTGTTAAAAAATCAAAATGAAGGGAGCGAACTCCTTGGTAGATTACAATAATTTCGAATCAATAAGAATCGGTTTGGCTTCACCTGATAAAATCAGGCAATGGTCGAGGGGAGAAGTAAAAAAACCTGAAACAATAAATTACCGAACATTAAAACCCGAAAAAGACGGTCTTTTCTGCGAGAAGATTTTCGGACCTACAAAGGACTGGGAATGTCATTGCGGAAAATACAAAAGGGTCAGATACAAGGGAGTAGTCTGTGACCGATGCGGAGTTGAGGTCACAAAAGCAAAAGTAAGAAGAGAAAGAATGGGTCATATCGAGCTTGCGGCTCCGGTATCCCACATTTGGTATTTCAAGGGCATTCCGTCAAGGCTTGGTCTCATTCTTGACATGTCTCCAAGAGCTCTGGAAAAAGTTTTGTACTTTGCCCAGTACGTTGTAACAGAAGCAGGAGACACATCACTTTCTGAAAAACAGCTTCTTACTGAAATGGAGTACAGAGAGTACAAGGACCACTATAAAAATGCGTTTAAAGCTGAAATGGGAGCTGAAGCAATCAAAAAGCTCCTTGAAAAAATAGACCTTGAAAAGGAATCAGCTGAACTCAAAAGCCAGCTGAAAGACAGCAAGGGACAAAAAAAGGTAAGAATAACAAGACGTCTTGAAGTTATTGAAGCATTCAGGGTTTCAGGAAACAGACCTGAGTGGATGATTCTTGACGTGATACCAGTAATTCCGCCTGAATTAAGACCAATGGTTCAGTTGGACGGAGGACGTTTTGCAACATCAGACTTAAACGACCTCTACAGAAGAGTTATAAACAGGAACAACCGTTTAAAGAGACTTCTTGATCTGGGAGCTCCTGACATAATAGTAAGAAACGAAAAAAGAATGCTGCAGGAAGCTGTTGACGCTTTAATAGACAACGGCAGACGAGGAAGACCTGTAACAGGTCCCGGCAACAGACCGCTTAAATCCCTGTCAGACATGCTTAAGGGTAAGCAAGGACGTTTCAGACAGAACTTGCTTGGAAAGCGTGTTGACTACTCCGGACGTTCGGTTATAGTTGTAGGCCCTGAGCTTAAGTTCCACCAGTGCGGACTTCCTAAGAGAATGGCTCTTGAACTTTTCAAACCGTTTGTTATGAAGAAGCTTGTTGAAAACGGCACTGCACACAACATTAAGAGCGCTAAGAAAAAAGTTGAAAAAGTAGATAATTCAGTTTGGGATGTTCTTGATGAGATAATCAAGGACCACACCGTAATGCTTAACCGTGCACCTACACTGCATAGACTGGGTATTCAGTCATTTGAACCCGTATTGGTTGAAGGAAAGGCTATAAAGCTTCACCCGCTCGTATGTACAGCATACAACGCAGACTTCGACGGAGACCAGATGGCAGTTCACGTTCCTCTTTCTGTAGAGGCTCAGGCAGAATCCAGATTCCTGATGATGTCAGTAAATAACATTCTGGCACCAAAAGACGGAAGACCAATAACTACTCCTACACAGGACATGGTACTCGGAAGCTACTACATGACCCTTGAAATTGAAAATTCCAAGGGAAGCGGAATGATTTTCAAGGATTACGAAGAAATGATGATGTCATACTTCAATAAAGAAGTAGACCTTCATGCAAGAGTAAGGGTGAGAAAAACAATTGACGGCGAAACAAGGCTTGTTGAATCAACAGTTGGAAGATTCATATTCAACGAAAACCTTCCTCAGGACCTTGGTTTTGTAGACAGGGAAAAAGACAAATTCTCACTTGAAGTAGACAAGACAGTAACAAAGAAACATCTGGAAGAAATAATATACAGATGCTTCAGACGCTACGGAAATGCAGACACGGCAGACGTGCTTGACGGTATAAAATCCAAAGGATACAGATACTCAACCGTAGGAGCAATTACAATATCCGTAAGCGACATTACAGTTCCTGAAGAAAAGAAACTTCTCATAGAAAAAGCAGAAAAACAAGTCCTTGAGTATGAAAAGAAGTACAGAAGAGGATTGATGACAGACGACGAAAGATACGAAAATGTTATTAAAATCTGGAACCAGACTACAGAAGATGTAACAGAGGCTCTTATGGGCAGCCTTGATCCTCTGAACAGCATTTACATCATGTCAGTTTCAGGAGCCCGTGGAGGCCGTAACCAGATAAAACAGCTTGCCGGTATGCGTGGACTTATGGCCAGTGCAACAGGTAAGACAGTTGAGGTACCGGTTAAGTCAAACTTCCGTGAAGGTCTGTCTGTTCTTGAGTTCTTCCTGTCAGCAACAGGAGCACGTAAAGGTTTAACGGACACCGCTCTTAGAACGGCAGACTCAGGTTATCTTACAAGAAGACTTGTTGACGTAAGCCAGGATGTCATCGTAAGAGAAGTAGACTGCGGAACAACAGACGGAATCGAAGTTGAATCTTTCGTTGACGGCAAGGAAGTAATTGAAGAATTGGCTGAAAGATGTGCTGACAGGTTTGCATCCGGGGACATCCTCCACCCTGAAACAGGTGAAGTGATGGTAAAGGCGGGAGAATTCATATCTGAAGCTACAGCCCAAAGGATTCAAAATTCAGGCATCAAGACAGTTAAGGTAAGATCGGTTCTCACTTGCAAGACACCTCACGGCGTATGTGCCAAGTGCTACGGTACAAACCTTGCTACAGGCAAGCTTGTTAACGTAGGTGCTGCTGTAGGTATAATTGCGGCTCAGTCAATCGGTGAGCCGGGTACTCAGCTTACAATGCGTACATTCCACACAGGCGGTATAGCAGCAGCAGCAGACATCACTCAAGGTTTGCCGCGTATCGAGGAGCTTTTCGAAGCAAGAAAGCCAAAAGGTCAGGCAATCATCACAGAAATACCGGGCAAAGTAACCGTGACCGAAAAGATACACAAGAGAGAAGTAACAATTACAAACAACGATAATATGGAAAGCAAGACTTATCTGATTCCTTATGGTTCAAAAATTCTGGTTACAGAAGGGGATTATCTGGAAGCCGGAGATAAGATTACTGACGGTTCCATCAATCCGCATGACATACTGAACATCAAAGGCATGAAGGCTCTTGAAGCTTACATACTCATGGAAGTTCAGAGAGTTTACAGAATGCAGGGTGTTGATATTTCCGACAAGCACGTTGAAGTTATAATAAGACAGATGGTTAACAAGGTTCGTATTGACGAAGCAGGAGACACCACACTTCTTCCGGGAAGCTTGGTTTCAACATTTGATTTCAACAGTCAGAACTTAGAAGCAGTTTCTGAAGGTAAGGAGCCTGCAACAGGCGAGGTAGCACTTCTGGGTATCACGAAGTCGTCACTTGCAACAGATTCCTTCCTTGCATCAGCGTCATTCCAGGAAACAACCAGAGTACTGACGGATGCGGCAACAAAGGGCAAGGTTGACAACCTTCTGGGACTGAAGGAGAATGTAATCATAGGTAAACTGATTCCGGCCGGAACCGGTATGAAGAAGTACAGAAACATAGGTATCACAACCGCTGATGTAGAGGTTGAGGAAGAAGAAGCCTTAGAAGAATAATCATTGGAATAAAATCAAAAAATATTTGACATCTAAAAAATAAGATGGTAGAATACTTTAGTGTTTTAATCCTTAAGTGAATTAATGAGCTTGGTTTGCGGCATTGCCGCAAACCGGGCATTTGTTAATGATAGGTGATTATATGGATGCAGAAAAAAGAATAGTGATAGGCAGTAAGCAGACTTTGAGAGCTTTGTCCAGAAATGAGGCCGAGAAGATTTATATATCAAAGGATGCTGATTTGCATGTTACTAAACCGATAGCTGATGTTTGCAAGGAAAAGAATATTGAAATAGTATATTTTGAAAACATGAAAGAACTTGGAACGTCTGTCGGTATCAACGTAAACGCAGCGGCTGCTGCCGTTTTAAAATAAAAACAAACCGTAAGGAGGTGCACGAATGCCATCAATTAACCAGTTAGTGAGAAAAGGAAGACAAGAAGTTACTTACAAATCCAATTCTCCAGCACTGAACGTAAGCTATAACACACTTCAGAAGAAGATGAATGAAACAAATTCACCTCAAAAAAGAGGAGTTTGTACATCAGTTAAGACTGTAACACCTAAGAAGCCTAACTCAGCTTTAAGAAAAATTGCCAGAGTTAAACTGACAACAGGTGTTGAAGTTACTGCATACATCCCTGGAGTTGGCCACAACTTACAGGAACACTCAGTTGTTCTTATAAGAGGCGGAAGGGTTAAAGACTTACCAGGGGTTAGATACCACATTATAAGAGGTACCCTTGATACAGCTGGTGTTGCAAAGAGGAAACAATCTAGATCCAAGTATGGAGCTAAGAGAGAAAAAGTGAAGAAATAACTAGACGATATCCGGCACACTATGCAGGTTATGATTGCAAACGCGCCATAATATATATATACAATTTTCTAATGTTTTGCGGAGTTCTCCGAGAAGCGTCAGGAATTGTTGCATTGAAGTTTACGGTTTTAAAGTTCATCATCAGATGAATACATAGACTGTTGCAGAGATGAATTGCATTTTGTGCACAACGGCAAACTATTGTCGAGTACCTGTGAATTAAATTTTATTAAGGAGGGAAGCAAAGTGCCAAGAAAAGGTCACATACAAAAGAGAGAAGTAATGGAAGATCCTATATATAAGGACAAAGTCGTTACTAAATTGATAAACCAACTCATGTATGATGGAAAAAAGGGAGTTGCTCAAACAATCGTGTATGATGCATTTGACATCATAAGAGAAAAGACAGGTGAAGAACCGTTAGAGGTGTTCACTAAAGCAATGAACAACATCATGCCAGTTCTTGAAGTTAAAGCAAGAAGAGTTGGCGGTGCCACTTACCAGGTACCGGTTGAAGTAAGACCAGAGAGAAGACAAACTTTGGGATTGAGATGGCTTGTAGGATATTCTCGTAAAAGAGGAGAAAAGACTATGCGTGAAAAGCTTGCAAAGGAATTGATGGATGCAGCTAACAACGTAGGAGCCAGCGTTAAGAAAAGAGAAGATACACATAAAATGGCAGAAGCTAACAAAGCATTCGCACATTTCAGATGGTAATATGCTTAAATTAAGTAAAGAACTTAACTTAGCAGCGTGAAGGAGGTTAAAATGAGTAGAGAATATTCTTTGGAAAATACCAGAAATATTGGTATTATGGCGCACATTGATGCGGGAAAAACTACAACTACTGAAAGAATCCTGTTCTATACCGGGAAAATTCATAAAATTGGAGAAACTCATGAAGGTGCATCTCAGATGGACTGGATGGAGCAAGAGCAGGAAAGAGGAATTACAATAACTTCAGCTGCTACTACTTGTCATTGGAAAGATGTAAGAATAAACATAATAGATACGCCAGGCCACGTAGACTTTACAGTTGAAGTTGAAAGATCATTGAGAGTACTTGATGGTGCAGTAACAGTATTTGATGCTAAAATGGGGGTTGAACCTCAGTCAGAAACTGTTTGGAGACAGGCAGATAAATATGGTGTACCAAGAATTTGTTTAATAAACAAAATGGATAAAATGGGTGCTGATTTCTTCTATTCAGTCGGAACAATCATTGACAGATTAAAAGCTAATGCTGTTCCAATTCAGTTGCCTATCGGTGTTGAAGAAAACTTCAGAGCTATTATAGATTTAGTTGAAATGAAGACTATAAACTATGGCAACGATGAAGGAACAGATATCACCATTACAGAAATACCAGAAGAATATGTTGATCAAGCAAATGAATACAGAGAAAAATTAGTTGAAGCTGTAGCCGATACTGATGAAGCATTGATGGAAAAATACTTAAACGGCGAAGAAATCACTGTTGAAGAATTGAAAAAAGCAATAAGAATTGCTACAACCAATGTTCAGATAATTCCTGTACTTTGCGGCACAGCATATAAACATAAAGGTGTTAGACTGATGTTGGATGCAGTAATAGATTACTTGCCAAGTCCAGTTGACGTACCACAAATGAAAGGTTTTGATCCTGACACTAAAGAAGAAGTTGAAGTGCATATTGCAGATGATGCTCCTTTAGCAGCGTTGGCATTTAAGATCATGACTGACCCATTCGTTGGAAAATTGACTTTCTTTAGAATTTATGGCGGAACATTAGAATCAGGAAGTTACGTTCTGAATTCCACTAAGAATAAAAAAGAGAGAATTGGCCGTATACTTCAGATGCATGCTAACAAGAGAGAAGAAATTAAAACATCTTATTCGGGAGACATAGAAGCAGCGGTAGGTTTAAAGTTCACTACAACAGGAGATACGTTGTGTGATCCTGACCATCCGGTAGTATTAGAATCTATGGAATTCCCTGACCCAGTTATAGAAGTAGCAATTGAACCTAAGACTAAGGCAGGACAGGAAAAAATGGGTATCGGCCTTCAGAAGCTTGCTGAAGAAGACCCGACATTCAAGACATATACAAATCCTGACACTGGTCAGACAATTATAGCAGGAATGGGCGAGCTTCATTTGGAAATCATCGTTGACAGACTCTTAAGAGAATTCAAGGTTGAAGCAAATGTTGGTAAGCCACAAGTTTCTTACAAAGAAACAATTACAGGAACATCTGATGTTGATATGAAGTATGCAAGACAGTCCGGTGGTAAAGGACAGTACGGTCATGTTAAAATCACTATGGAACCTGTTGAAGCAGGCAAAGGTATTGAATTTGTCAATGCAATTGTCGGTGGAGCGATTCCTAAGGAATATATTCCAGCAGTTGAAGCCGGTATAAGAGGCGCAGCTGAAAACGGTGTTCTTGCAGGATATCCGGTACTTGATTTCAAAGTAACATTGTATGATGGATCATACCATGAAGTCGACTCTTCAGAAATGGCATTTAAGATTGCCGGTTCTATGGCTTTCAAAGAAGCTATGAGAAAGGCTTCACCAGTATTGATGGAACCATATATGAAAGTTGAAGTAACAACTCCAGAAGATTACTTAGGAGATGTTATGGGAGACATTAGTTCTAGAAGAGGAAGAGTTGAAGGATTCTCTGACAGAAGTGGAGTTAAGATTGTAGATGCATTTGTTCCATTATCAGAAATGTTTGGATATGCAACTGTTCTTCGTTCCATGAGCCAGGGTAGAGCAGCTTATTCGATGGAATTCCACCACTTTGAAAGAGTTCCAAACAGCGTAGCTGAAAAAATAACACAACAACAACAATAACAATAATAAATAAATTATGGAGGAAACAAAATGGCAAAGCAAAAATTTGAAAGAAATAAACCCCATGTTAACATTGGTACAATTGGCCACGTTGACCATGGTAAGACTACTTTAACAGCAGCAATTACAAAGACATTGCATGAAAGATATGGTACTGGAGAAGCTGTAGCATTTGAAAACATAGACAAAGCTCCAGAAGAAAGAGAAAGAGGAATCACAATTTCAACAGCACACGTTGAATATGAAACTCCTAACAGACACTACGCGCACGTTGACTGCCCAGGCCATGCTGACTATGTTAAGAACATGATCACTGGAGCAGCTCAGATGGACGGCGGTATCATAGTTGTATCAGCAGCTGATGGTCCTATGCCACAGACAAGAGAGCACATCCTTCTTTCAAGACAGGTTGGCGTTCCTAAGTTAGTTGTTTTCTTGAACAAAGAAGACATGGTAGACGATCCAGAATTAATCGAATTGGTTGAAATGGAAGTAAGAGAACTTCTTTCAGAATATGAATTCGACGGAGACAACACTCCAATAGTAAAAGGTTCAGCATTAAAAGCTCTTGAAGATCCAATGGGACCTTGGGGAGATAAAATACTTGAATTGATGGCAGCAGTTGACGAATGGGTACCAACACCAGAAAGAGACATTGACAAACCATTCTTGATGCCTGTAGAAGATGTATTCTCTATTACAGGAAGAGGAACAGTTGCAACAGGAAGAGTTGAAAGAGGAGTATTGAAGGTTCAGGATAAGATTCAGATCGTTGGATTGAATGAAGAACCAACTGAAACTACTTGTACAGGTGTTGAAATGTTCAAGAAGTTGCTTGATCAGGCACAGGCTGGAGACAACATCGGAGCTCTTTTAAGAGGAGTTCAGAGAAATGAAATCCAGAGAGGCCAGGTTCTTGCAAAACCAGGTTCAATCACACCACACACAAAATTCAATGCTGAAGTTTACGTTCTGACTAAAGAAGAAGGCGGAAGACACACTCCTTTCTTTAACGGATACAGACCACAGTTCTATTTCAGAACAACAGACATCACAGGACAGATCGACCTTGAAGAAGGCGTAGAAATGTGCATGCCTGGAGATAACTCAAGATTCATCGTTGAACTGATTCACCCGATAGCAATCGAAGAAGGTTTGAGATTCGCTATCCGTGAAGGCGGAAGAACAGTTGGATCAGGCGTTGTTACTTCTATAATAAAATAAGAAGCCCTAACCCTGTTTTTCAGAATGATTTTTTCTGAAAAATAGCGGTAGGTCTTTCGCAACGAATTCCCAATGTATGCGACCAACGGAAGCAAATACATTGGTGAATGAGACTGCGCATTGAACACTGAATAGTGAACAATGAACAATTAATGATAAAACAGCTTTCTGACGAAAGCTGTTTTTTTATATAATAAGAAAGTTCTCTTTCTTATTATATAAAAAACGAGGATTGCAAAGGACGGGACGTCCTTGCCGTCAAGGGGGGTGCTCAGTAAAAATGCGTAAGCGTTTTTACGCCGAAGGGGGACATAGGTCCCCATAGCGGAGTTGCGGAGCAACTTTTTTATAAAACTTTTCTGGTGAAGCATTAGAATGACAAAAAAATGTTTTAAAATTTGATGGATTTTAATACAAGTGTAAAATTATCGTACACTTAATGTTATGATTTTTGTACATTGTGCTAAAACATAAATTCACATATAAAACGATGTGAATTTTATTATGTTGAATTTTACTGATACTTTGCAGTTCTGAAAGAAAAATAAGAGTTGGCATAGTAATTGCTTAATTTATATTTGGTTTATATTATTGACTTAGCCATAGTATTAATAGGATTTGTTGATTTTGAAACACAGGAATTTTATATAAGAACATAAATTGACATTCTTATAAGAACAGGCATTAGGTTGGTAATATAAGCATATCAGTTGTGAAAACATTATCAACTACATTTTTAGGAGGAAAGTCATGTTAAATTTGTTAAACAGTTTTACTAATTGGGCCAATGGCTATATTTGGGGCGTTGGTATGCTAGTGCTTATCGCTGGTACCGGTATTTATTTTACAGTAAGATTAGGTTTTTTCCAATTTGTTCGTTTTAAAGATATGTGGAGCCGTATCCTGGAAAAAGGTGACTCTGAATCAGGTATCTCTGCATTTGCATCATTCTGTACAACAATGGCTATGCGTATCGGAACAGGTAATATTGCAGGTGTTGCCGTTGCAATTTATATGGGTGGTCCCGGCGCGATGTTTTGGATGATACTTATAGGTATGACTAACTCTGCAGTTTGCTTTGCTGAGTGTACGTTGGGTCAGCTTTATAAAATCCGTGTTGACGGTGCATATCGTGGCGGCGGTGCTTACTGTGCAGAGCGTGGCCTTGGCTGGAAAGCATACGGTACTTTTATGGCTTTAGTTTTTGGTGTGGCTTGCGCTGTATTTATGCCGGCAGCTGCTACGTATACAATTTCTGATGCATTCCGTGAAGCAACAGGTGTTCCAATGGCAGTTACTTCTGCTGTCATTGCAGTATTACTGTTCATAACAGTCTTTGGCGGTATCAAACGTATAAGCTCCGTAGCTTCTATGATAGTTCCTTTTATGACAGTTGTTTACATGGCGGTTACTCTTATAGTTGTAGTGTTAAACATCACAAAAGTTCCTGCATTGCTTTCTAACGTTGTTACTTCAGCATTTGGATTGAACGCAGTATTTGGCGCTACTATAGGTACTGCTATTCAGCAAGGTGTTAAGAGAGGTACGTTCTCATCTGCATCAGGTATGGGTGAGTCTACGCCAACAGCTGCTGCTGCTGAAACCAGTCATCCTGTTAAACAAGGCTTGTCAAATGCTGCAGGTGTATGGTTAGATACAGTTATCGTATGTACATGCTCAGGTCTTTTGATTCTTTTAACAGACACCTTTAATACAGCAAGCGGCTACCATGGCAGCGGTATTGCTGAAGGCGTTACCGGCGGTGTTGTATTCGTTCAAGCGGCTGCAAGTACAGTTCTTGGCGGATTCGGAAATATCTTTATTGCAGTTATGCTGTTATTATTCTCTTTCACATGCTTAATCAGCTACTACTATGAAGCAGAAACAGCAGCTCTGTACTTGTTCCAAAAACCGGAACAACAAAAAATTCGTAAAGCTATAACAAGAACTATGCAATTTGGTATGCCTGTATTAGTATTCTGCTGGGGTATCATTGAATCCGGTACAGCTTGGAATCTTTCAGACCTTGCTCTGGGTACAACTACATGGGTTAATATGTTAATTGTTATCTTATTATTCCCAAAATGTATCGCTCTGTACAATGACTATGTTGAACAAATGAAAGCCGGCAAGGATCCTTACTATGATCCTGAGAAGCTATCCTGGAAAGGTGTTGACGTGGAACTTTGGAAAGAAATCAATGCTAAAAGAATACAGGAAAGCAAATCACTTTAACAATTAAATATGGACTATTCAAATCACCATCCAGAATAATTCCGGGTGGTGATTTTTTTCCTGCAGAGTCTCTGAACAGTCCTTTGACGGCAAGGACGTCCGACATGTACTCCTCGTTTTTATATAATACCAATTATATAAAAATTGTGTATGAATTAAATACGCAACATGGTATAATTGAAAAAGTTCCTGATTTTAATTATTAAATTTTGCAAATAGCATAAAATCTTCAAAAATCAATGAGAAAACATGCAATAATGTCGAGGAAAACACAAGCTTTATGAACCGGATGTAACAATTGTTAAACATCTGAAATAATTTAAAAAATATGAAAAAAACTCTTGATTTATGATAATTAATGGTATATTATTATAAAGCTTGCCACATGCGATGACGCAGAAGGTTGCTGAAATACAAATGTTTCAGGTAATTTTTGCAGAGTATGTCCTGTTAGGAAACAGGGCGACCGGTACTGCTTTTTTAAAACATAATTACGAAACACCCGGCGTGGTGTATCGAGCGGTTCCGAGTTGTATGGATGACATACGAAGAAGGAGGTAAAAAAATGGCAAACGCACAGAAAATAAGAATTAGGTTAAAAGCTTATGATCATCAATTAATTGATCAATCTGCACAAAAAATCGTGGAGACAGCTAAAAGTACTGGTGCAACAGTAGCAGGTCCTATTCCGCTGCCGACTGAGAAACAAGTTATCACAATACTTAGAGCGGTTCACAAGTACAAAGACTCCAGAGAGCAGTTTGAGCAAAGAACTCACAAAAGATTGATAGACATAACTAACCCGACTCCGAAGACTGTTGATTCTCTGATGAAGCTGAATCTGCCGGCAGGAGTTGACATCGAAATCAAATTGTAAGAAAAAGTAGAGAAATAAAAAGCAAAAGCAACTCTGCTTAGAATGATTGCCTAAGCGGCAATCCGCTGTAAGAAAATAGGAGGTGTAAACATGAAAGCAATTCTTGGTAAGAAAGTCGGAATGACTCAGGTGTTCACAGAGCAAGGTGAAGTTGTTCCGGTAACTGTTGTTGAATCCGGCGATATGGTTGTTGTTCAGAAGAAGACTGTTGAAAAAGACGGTTACAACGCAATTCAGGTTGGATTTGGCGACGTGAAAATTAAAAATGTTATTAAACCTATAAAGGGTCATTTTGATAAATCAAAAGTAGAGCCTAAAAGGTTCCTGAGAGAGTTCAGAGTTGATAACATTGATAACTATGAAGTTGGTCAGAAAATCGGCGTTGATATTTTCCAGATTGGTGAAAAGGTTGATGTTACAGGAATTTCCAAAGGTAAGGGATTCCAGGGAAGCATTAAAAGACACGGACACCACACAGGTGATGCAAGCCACGGTTCTAAATTCCACAGATTAAGAGGTTCTTTGGGAGCTTCTACAGGTGTTGCAAGAGTAGTTAAGGGAACTAAGCATCACGGACATATGGGAAATGAAAAAGTTACAGTATTAAACCTTGAAGTGGTAAAGGTTGACGTTGACAGAAATGCAATACTTTTAAAAGGTGCGATACCGGGACCGAAAAAAGGTTTAGTAAAAATAAGAGAAGCAGTTAGAAAATCTAAGTAATAATTGCAGGGAAAGGAGGATTAAAGATGCCAAAAGTAGCTCTTTATGATATAACAGGCAGCCAGGTAGGCGACATCGAATTAAGCGATGACATATTTGGTGTAGAAGTAAACACTCATGTAATGTATGAAGCTGTAAAAAATTATTTGGCTAATCAAAGACAAGGAACTCAGTCTGCAAAGACCAGAGGCGAAGTACGCGGCGGCGGCAAGAAACCTTGGAGACAAAAAGGAACTGGCCGAGCAAGACAGGGAAGTATCAGATCACCGCAGTGGAAAGGCGGCGGAGTGGTATTTGCTCCAAAACCAAGAGATTACAGCTACAAAATACCAAAGAAATTCAAGAGATTGGCTCTTAAGTCAGCATTGACTTCTAAGGTACAGGATCAGGAAATGATTGTTGTTGACAGAATAGTTCTGGAACAGCCAAAAACAAAAGAAATGGTTAAGGTTTTAGCTAACCTTAAAGCAAGCAAAAAGACATTGATAGTTTTACCTGAAAGAGATGAGGCTGTATTAAGAGCAGCTGCTAACATCGAAGGTGTTAAGACGGCTTATGTTAATACAATCAATGTTTATGACATATTAAACTGTGATTCTTTCATAATAACAAAGGATGCAGTTAATAAAGTGGAGGAGGTGTACGCATAATGCGCGATCCACACGATATTATAATCAGACCGATAGTTACAGAAGCCAGCATGGAAAACATGGCTGACAAAAAGTACACTTTTGTGGTTGACAAGAAATCAAACAAAACAGAAATAAAGAACGCAGTGGAAAAAGTGTTCGGAGTTAAGGTTGCCAGCGTAAACACTATGAACATGCTTGGAAAGCAAAAAAGAATGGGCGCAAGCATAGGCAAGAAAAACGACTGGAAAAAAGCCATCGTAACTCTGACAGAAGAAAGCAAGACAATAGAATTCTTTGAAGGAATCTAAAGACTGCGAGAATCTTAAAAATATGTAAAAGGTAAATTATTAAAAAGGAGGAAAATCTCATGGGTATTAGAAAATACAGACCAACCTCTCCGGCGTTGAGACAAATGACTGTTTCAACATTTGAAGAAATAACTACTAATGAACCAGAGAAGTCTCTTTTAGCTCCATTGAAAAGCAAAGCGGGCAGAAACTCTTACGGAAGAATAACTGTTCGTCATCAGGGCGGCGGCGAAAAGAGAAAATATAGAATCATTGATTTTAAAAGAACTAAAGACGGAGTACCGGGAAAAGTTGCAACAATTGAATACGATCCAAACAGAAGCGCTAACATAGCTTTGATCAACTACGTTGATGGAGAAAAAAGATATATCATCGCTCCATACAAATTGAATGTTGGTGACACTATTGTTTCAGGACCAGATGCAGATATCAAAATCGGTAATGCTCTTCCTTTGAAAAACATTCCTGTAGGTACAATGATTCACAACATAGAGCTTAAACCTGGAAAAGGCGCTCAGTTGGTAAGATCAGCAGGAAACTCAGCACAGCTTATGGCTAAGGAAGGCAAGTATGCCACTCTGAGACTGCCAAGCGGTGAAATGAGAATGGTAAGCATGGATTGCAGAGCTACTATCGGACAGGTAGGAAACCTGGATCACGAAAACATTTCAATAGGTAAAGCTGGTAGAAAGAGACATATGGGAATCAGACCTACAGTAAGAGGTTCCGTAATGAATCCTAACGACCACCCACACGGCGGTGGAGAAGGTAGAGCTCCTATAGGTAGACCAGGACCAGTTACTCCTTGGGGTAAACCAGCCCTTGGTTACAAAACTCGTAAGAAGAAAAATAAATCTGACAAGATGATTGTTAAGAGAAGAAACGCGAAATAGGCTATTGTTTTGTGAAAGGAGGAAATAGTGAATGGGTAGATCATTAAAGAAAGGGCCTTATTGCGAACCAAGTCTTATGAAAAAGATTGTGGAAATGAATGATGCCAACAACAAAAAAGTTTTAAAAACTTGGTCTAGAAGATCGACAATATTCCCCGAAATGGTAGGCCATACATTAGCTATACATGATGGCAGAAAGCACGTTCCTGTATATATAACTGAAGATATGGTTGGACACAAACTCGGCGAATTTGCTCCAACAAGAACTTATCGAGGACACGATAAGACTGAAAAATCTTCAAAAGTTAGATAGGAAGGGAGGTAAGCTTAATGGAAGCTAGAGCAGTTGCTAAATATATAAGAGTATCACCTAGAAAAATGAGATTCGTGTGTGATATGGTAAGAGGTAAGCAAGTTGACGAAGCATTGGCAATCCTGAAATTTTACCCAAGCAAGGGAGCTAAAATACTGGAAAAAGTAGTTAAATCAGCTACAGCAAATGCAGAAAACAACTTTGAAATGGATAGAGACAAATTGTATGTGTCTGAAGTCTATGCAAATCAGGGACCGACTCTTAAGAGATGGAGACCTAGAGCAAAAGGATCAGCGTTTAAAATATTGAAAAGAAGCAGCCACGTTGGAGCTGTAGTAAAAGAAAGAGAATAAGATCAGTAAAGGAGGTAAAAAATGGGTCAAAAGGTAAATCCTCATGGACTTAGGGTTGGTATAATCAATGATTGGGACTCTAAATGGTATGCTGACAAAAAGAATTTTGGTTTAAACTTAACTGAAGACTACAAAATTCGTGAGTTTATAAAAGGCAGCTTGAATCAAGCTGGTATAGCTAAGGTTGAAATCGAAAGATTTGCCAGCAGAGTAAAAGTAAGTGTATTCACAGCAAAACCAGGTATGATAATCGGTAAGGGCGGTACTGGCGTTGACAGCCTGAAAAACGCAATAGAAAAAATAACTGGCAAGACTGTTATAATCAATGTAGAAGAAATAAAGGTTCCTGAATTAAACGCACAGTTAGTTGCAGAGAACATTGCAAGCCAGATTGAAAAGCGAATTTCTTTCAGAAGAGCAATGAAGCAATCAATGCAAAGAACTATGAAATTGGGTGCTAAGGGAATTAAGACTAGTGTATCTGGAAGATTAAACGGAGCAGATATGGCTAGAACTGAAGGATATTCAGAGGGTAAGATTCCTCTCCAGACTTTAAGAGCTGACATCAGCTACGGTTTTGCAGAAGCTAACACTACATTCGGTAAAATCGGCGTTAAGGTATGGATATGCAGAGGCGAAGTGCTGAGAAAGAAAGGTTCATTATTGTCAGACAATCAGGAACCAACAAAAGCACTTTCAGATAACAGAGATAACAAGAAAAAAAGAAGACCAAACAATAACTTCAATAAAAGAGATAAAAAGTAATAAGTCCTGAAGGAAGGAGGAAATTATTATGTTAATGCCTAAGAGAGTTAAACACCGTAAGCAGATGAGAGGTAGAATGACCGGAGCCGCTACAAGAGGCAACAGTGTAACTTACGGCGAATTCGGGCTTCAAGCACTTGAACCAGCTTGGATAACATCAAACCAGATAGAGGCTGCCAGAAGAGCTATGACCAGATCAGTTAAGAGAGGCGGACAAATCTGGATTAAAATATTCCCAGATAAACCAGTAACAAAAAAACCTGCCGAGACTCGTATGGGTAAAGGTAAGGGATCACCTGAATACTGGGTGGCAGTTGTAAAACCGGGCAGAGTAATGTTCGAAATGTCAGGGGTTTCAGAAGAAGTAGCCAGAGAAGCAATGAGACTTGCCATGCATAAATTGCCTATCAAATGCAAATTTGTTACCAAGGATCAGGCAGCAGAAAAGGATGGTGAAGCAAATGAAAGCTAATGAACTAAGAAATAAATCAGTTGATGAATTGAATAAGTCTGTAGTTGATCTGAAAACAGAACTTTTCAATTTGAGATTTCAACTTGCAACCGGAGAACTTGATAATCCGATGAGAATCAATAAAGTCAAGAAAGATATTGCACGCGTTAAGACAGTTCTCAGAGAACGCGAATTGAACATAAACGCGCAATAAGAAAGGAGGATTTACTTTGGAAAGAGGCAACAGAAAAGTAAGAATTGGTAAAGTAGTTAGTGATAAAATGGATAAAACAATAGTAGTTGCTACTGAAAAGCTTGTAGCACATCCTCTTTATAAAAAACAAATAAAAATGACTAAAAAATACAAGGCACATGACGAAGAGAACAAGTGCAAAATTGGTGACACTGTTAAAATAATGGAAACCAGACCATTATCAAAAACAAAATGCTGGAGAGTAGTTGAAATACTAGAGGAAGCTAAATAAACCCTAAGACAATTGAAGGGAGGTAGAAGTTCATGATACAAACAGAGTCAAGGTTAAGAGTCGCAGACAATTCTGGAGCTAAGGAAGTTCTTGTAATAAGAGTAATGGGCGGTTCCGTAAGAAAATATGGAAACATTGGCGATATAGTTGTATGTGCGGTTAAATCTGCAACACCTGGAGGAGTTGTTAAGAAGGGTGATGTTGTAAAGGCGGTTATAGTGAGAACTAAAACCGGCGTAAGAAGAAACGACGGCACATATATAAAATTCGACGAGAATGCAGCTGTTATCATCAAAGAAGACAGAACACCTGTCGGAACACGTATATTTGGACCTATAACAAGAGAATTAAGAGATGGAAAATTCATGAAGATAATCTCACTAGCACCGGAAGTACTTTAATAGGAGGTGTATAAAGATGCACGTAAAAAAAGGCGATAAAGTTGTAGTTATAGCAGGCAGCGACAGAGGCAAGATCGGTAAGGTTCTTACAAGCATGCCTAAACAGAACAGAGTGATCGTTGAAGGTGTAAACATGATTACCAAGCATCAAAAGCAGAATAATCAGGTTCAGCAAGCTGGCATTTTGCACCAGGAAGGCACTGTGAATGTTTCAAATGTTATGCTATATTGCGATAAATGCAAATCAGGCGTAAGAACTGAAGTAAAAGTAGAAAACGGAAAAAAAGTAAGAGCATGTAAAAAGTGCGGTACAGTGATTTAATATAATGCTCGAAGGGAGGTACGAACTATATGGCTAGATTAAAAGCGACATATAAGGAACAAGTAGTGCCGGCACTGATGGAAAAATTTCAGTACACAAGCATTATGCAGGCACCAAAAATAGAAAAGATAGTGATTAATATGGGCGTTGGTGAAGCTAAAGAAAATCAAAAGTTCTTAGACAATGCTGTTGAAGAAATGACTATCATAGCAGGTCAGAAGCCTGTTGTTACCAAAGCCAGAAAATCAATTTCTAACTTCAAGGTAAGAGAAGGAATGGCAGTTGGCTGCAAGGTTACTTTGAGAGGAGAACATATGTATGAATTCCTCGATAAACTTGTAAACATTGCATTACCTAGAGTTAGAGACTTCAGAGGAGTTTCAAAGACTTCCTTTGATGGCAGAGGAAACTACGCTTTGGGAATAAAAGAACAGTTGATATTTCCAGAAATCAATTACGATAAAATCGATAAAATAAGAGGTATGGACATAATCATCACAACCACAGCGAATACAGATGAGGAAGCTCGTGAGCTTTTGAAATTAATGGGAATGCCTTTTAGTAAGTAAGGGAGGGAGCGAAAACATGGCAAAGACATCTCTAAAAGTAAAACAACAGAGAAAACAGAAATTCTCAACAAGAGAATATACAAGATGCAAGATTTGTGGAAGACCTCATGCTTATTTAAGGAAATTCGGTATATGCCGTATATGCTTTAGAGAACTGGCTTACAAAGGTCAGATACCTGGCGTTAAAAAAGCTAGTTGGTAAAATTTTATATAATGGAAGGAGGTTACTTACATGGTAATGACAGATCCTATCGCAGATATGTTAACAAGAATAAGAAATGCAAATCACTCAAAACATGAATTTGTTGATATACCCGCTTCTAAAATAAAGAAGGAAATATCCTCTATATTGTTGGAAGAAGGATATATTAAAGGCTTTGATGTTATAGATGACGGAAAGCAAGGTATTATAAGAGTTGAACTTAAATACCAGCAGAACAAGGAAAGAGTTATAACTGGAATTAAGAGAATATCTAAACCAGGCCTTAGAATTTACGTTGGTAAAGACGAAACTCCAAAGGTATTAGGCGGCTTAGGCATAGCTATACTTTCCACTTCTAATGGAATCGTAACAGACAAGAAGGCAAGAACACAGGGAGTTGGCGGAGAAGTAATCTGCTACGTATGGTAATAATAACGAATAGGAGGTGCTAAGATGTCAAGAATAGGTATTAAACCTGTAACTATACCTGCAAATGTTGAAGTTAAAATCGACAAAAACAATTATGCAGTTGTTAAGGGACCAAAGGGACAGCTTGAACAACAGCTGGCTAAATCCATGAAAATAGAAATCGAAGGAACTGAAATAACAGTTTCAAGACCTAACGATGAAAAAACTAACAGATCTCTTCACGGATTGACAAGAACTCTCATCAGCAACATGGTAGTTGGTGTTACTGCAGGTTTCGATAAGACACTTGAAATCGTAGGTGTTGGATATAGAGCACAAAAACAAGGAAATAAACTGGTATTGAACTTAGGTTTCTCTCACCCTGTTGAAATGGAAGATCCACAAGGAATCGAAACAGCAGTTGAAGGAACTAATAAAATAATAGTAAAAGGTATCGACAAACAACAAGTAGGAAATTACGCGGCAGTTATCAGAGACTGGAGAAGACCTGAGCCTTACAAAGGAAAGGGTATTAAGTACACTGATGAAGTTGTTAGACGTAAAGCTGGTAAGACTGGTAAATAATTAGGAAAGGAGTGAGTATTAGTGCTTAAAAAAATTGATAAAAATCAAAAAAGAATAGAAAGACACTATAGTATAAGAAATAAAGTCGTAGGAACTCCTGAGAGACCAAGATTGAATGTATTTAAAAGCTCTAAGCACATATACGCTCAAGTAATTGACGATGCTACTGGAAAAACTCTTGCTTCCGCATCAACCCTTGACAAGGAAATAAGAGACCAGGTAGCTGAGCTTACTAAGACTGATGCAGCTAAATTGGTAGGCAAAACAGTAGGAGAAAGAGCGAAAAAGAACGGTATAGATACAGTAGTTTTCGACAGAGGCGGCTATTTATATCACGGCAGAGTAAAAGTACTTGCTGAAGGAGCAAGAGAAAGCGGACTTGAATTTTAAAAAGGAGGTTAATCATGGAGCAACGTGGACGTATAGATGCAAGCCAACTGGATGTAAAAGAAAAAGTTATCAGCATCAACCGTGTAACTAAAGTTGTTAAAGGTGGTAGAAACTTTAGATTCAGCGTATTGGTTGTTGTTGGAGACGAAAATGGTCATGTTGGAATAGGAATGGCAAAAGCTGTTGAAATTCCGGATGCTATTAGAAAAGCAATCCAGGATGCTAAAAAGAACATGATAGAAGTGCCACTGAAAGATACAACAGTGCCACATGAAATAATCGGCAGATATGGCGCAGGCAGAGTTCTTGTAAAACCAGCTAAGGAAGGTACAGGAATCATAGCTGGCGGTCCTGTTCGTGCGGTATTGGAACTTGCAGGAGTTAGAGACATAAGAACGAAATCTTTGGGATCAAGCAACCCAAGAAATGTCGTTAATGCAACAATTGAAGCCTTAAAACTTCTTAAGAAACCTGAGGATGTAGCAAAAGTCAGAGGGAAATCTGTAGAAGAAATATTAGGTTAAGAGGTGAAGATTATGGCAAAGATTAAAATAAAACAAACAAAAAGCGCTATTGCAAGAACACCTAACCAGGTAAAAAACATTAAAGCTTTAGGTTTGAGAAAAATAGGCCATGTAGTTGAAAAAGAAGATACTCCTCAGATAAGAGGAATGATTAGAAAAGTAGATTTCATGGTAGAGGTTATTGAATAAAACTATAAGGAGGTGTTAAAGATGAAACTTCATGAATTAAAACCAAGTCCTGGTAGTTCAAAGAACAGAAAGAGATTAGGAAGAGGTACAGCTACAGGACAGGGAAAGACTGCCGGCAGAGGTATGAATGGACAGAAATCTCGTTCAGGCGGAGGAGTAAGACCAGGATTTGAAGGCGGACAGATGCCTCTTTACAGGAGACTTCCAAAGAGAGGATTCACTAATATCTTTGGTACAGAGTTTGCTGAAATAAATGTTGAAGTGTTGAACAAATTTGAAGATGGAGCAGAGGTTACTCCAGAGGTTCTTAAATCAGAAGGTATTGTTAAAAAACAACTGGACGGTATTAAGATACTTGGAAACGGTGAACTTGCTAAGAAGCTTACAGTTAAAGCTCATAAATTCAGCAAATCAGCGGTAGAGAAAATCGAAGCTGCCGGCGGAAAAGCTGAGGTGATTTAAGTTGTTTGAAACTTTAAAAAATGCATGGAAAATACCTGATTTAAGAAAAAGAATGATATTTACGTTTTTAATGCTGGTAGTGTACAGATTAGGTGCTGTAATACCTGTACCGGGTATTGACAAGACAGTTGTTCAAAGCATGTTTTCAGGCACTGCAGGAGGATTGCTGGATTTCTTCGATATGATGTCCGGCGGGGCTTTCAAAGATTTTACAATTTTTGCATTAAACATTTATCCATACATTACATCTTCTATTATTCTTCAGTTGTTGGCAATTGCCATTCCACAGCTTGAACAATATTTCAAGGCTGAAGACGGAAGAAAAAAAATGGCTCAATGGACCAGATATGTAACGGTTATACTGGCATTGATACAAGCGACAGCTTACAGCGTTGGATTCTTCAATTCAGCGATAATAAACAAAAGCTTCCTGTCAATGCTTTCAGTAGTAATAGTGCTTACAGCTGGTACAGCGTTCTTAATGTGGCTGGGCGAGTTAATAACAGACAAAGGTATCGGAAACGGTATATCACTGATAATAATGATAGGTATAGTATCACGTTATCCACGTGACCTGGGAACAATGATTTACCAGGCTCAAAACGGTGCGGTGAACTTCCTTGAAATAATAATATTCCTGATATTTGCTTTCTTCATAATAGTTGGAGTTATTGCTATCCAGCAAGGTGAAAGAAAGATACCGGTTCAGTATGCTAAAAGAGTTGTAGGAAGAAAGATGTACGGCGGACAAAGCACGCACATTCCTATGAAAGTGTTGATGGCAGGTGTTATGCCTGTAATATTCGCTTCAACTTTGTTGGCTATACCTCAGACATTGGCATTCTTCTTCCCAGGCATGGCTTCGGGAGTACAGAAATATTTCTCTACAGCTCAGAGTCCAGGAATATACGTTTATACAATATTGAACGTGTTATTGATAATATTCTTCACATATTTCTATACAGCGGTACAATTCAACCCGTTTGAATACTCAAATACCCTCAAAGAAAATGGAGGATTTATCCCAGGAATAAGACCAGGAAGACCAACTGCAGAATATTTGAACAAAGTTTTAAACAGAATAACAATAGCAGGAGCGATTGCACTTGCAATTATAGCGACTATACCAACTTTAATATTTTCATTCACGGATCTAAACATTAACTTTGGCGGAACATCACTGTTGATTGTAACCGGTGTGGCTCTTGAAACAATGAAGCAGGTAGAAGCTCAGATGTTGATGAGACACTACAAAGGATTTTTGAAGTAAAGAGAGGTACGAAAATGAGAGCAATTTTGTTGGGACCTCCGGGAGCCGGAAAGGGTACTCAGGCAGATACGATTGTAAAGGAATTTTCAATACCACACATATCCACCGGAGACATATTCAGAAAGAATATTAAAGAAGGAACATCCCTAGGAAGAAAAGCCAAGGAATACATGGATCAGGGATTGCTGGTTCCGGATGAGCTCACAGTAGAGCTTGTAAAGGACAGACTGCTTGAAGATGACTGCAAAAACGGATTTCTGCTTGACGGATTTCCAAGAACGATTTTTCAGGCGGATGCTCTTGAAGCTGCTTTAACAGGCATGGGCCAGAAATTGGATTATGTTATAAATATAGAAGTAAGAAAAGAACTTCTTATTGAAAGAGCTGTCGGAAGAAGGGTGTGCAAGGACTGCGGTCAGACATACCACATGTCTTTCAACAAGCCTGAAAAGGAAGGAATTTGTGACAATTGCGGCGGCGAACTTCTTCAGAGAAAAGATGACACTGAAGAGACAGTCACCAAGAGAATTAATGTTTACCAGGAGCAAACAGAACCGCTTATCGAATATTACACCAGTAAAGGTATAATAGTTAACATAGACGGAGAAAAACCAATAGCTGAGGTTGGCAAAAACATTGTTGCAAAATTGAGGAATAAATAGTATGATTATCCTCAAGACTAAAAGAGAAATAGAAGTAATGAGAAAAGCCGGTCGTTTGGTGGCCCAGTCACATGAACTTGTGAGAAAGCACATCAAACCCGGAGTTACTACTAAAGAGCTTGATCAGTTAGTTGAAGATTTCTTAAGAAGCCAGAATGCTATACCTACATTCAAGGGTTATGGCGGATTTCCATATTCAATATGCGCTTCTGTCAACGAAGAGGTCGTTCACGGCTTCCCCAGTGACAGAAAGCTTATTGAAGGAGACATAGTCAGCATCGACATCGGTGCAACCTTTGATGGTTATGTGGGGGACAGTGCAAAAACATTCCTGGTAGGAGCAGTTGACGACGAGAAGAGACGTTTGGTTGAGGCTACTCGTCAAAGCTTTTACGAAGGGATAAAGTATGCAAAAATGTCTTACAGGCTCTCTGATATTTCCCACGCAATACAGCAATATGCAGAAGGACAGGGATTTTCGGTTGTAAGAGATTTCGTCGGTCACGGAGTGGGGAAGGATATGCATGAATCACCGCAAATTCCGAACTTCGGAAGACCTGGTAAGGGACCGCGGCTGCAGGAAGGAATGGTCCTTGCCATAGAACCTATGATTAATGCAGGAACTTACAACGTCAAAATACTTGAGAACAACTGGACAGTGGTGACTGTTGACGGCAGGCCGTCAGCACACTACGAACATACTGTTGCGATTACAGATGGGGAACCGGAGCTTTTAACCGTATTATAGGGGTGATTTATTGGAATTAACGACAGATATTAAAATTGGTCAGATAGTGAAATCCAAGGCAGGCAGAGACAAGGGAAGAATATTCCTCGTGTGCGGCATACTGGATGAGCAGAATGTATTGGTATGTGACGGGGATCTCAGGAAACTAGGTTCTCCCAAAAAGAAAAAGATAAGGCATTTAATGATTTATAATACAGTATTGACAGAATTTGCATTTAAGTTACAATGTAACGAAAATCTCGATGATGCATTTGTGAGAAGGCTTCTTGAGCCCTATACCCAAAGTGCGTCTGTAGAAATGGAGGTTGAGTGATCAATGTCCAAGAAAGATGTCATAGAAGTCGAAGGAAAAGTCCTGGAAGCACTTCCTAATGCAATGTTCATAGTTGAGCTTCAGAATGGACACCAGATTTTAGCGCATATTTCTGGAAAACTGAGGATGAACTATATCAGGATTCTTCCGGGAGATACAGTGGCTGTCGAATTGTCACCGTACGATTTGACAAGAGGAAGAATAACCTGGAGGAAAAAGTAAGGAGGTATTACAATGAAAGTAAGACCATCAGTAAAACCAATGTGCGAAAAATGCAAAGTTATCAAGAGAAAAGGCAAAGTTATGGTAATTTGCGAAAATCCTAAGCACAAACAAAAACAAGGCTAACAGAATAACAGTTTAAAATATTAAGTACTACTGAGGTAGGAGGTGTAAGCTTAATGGCCAGAATCGCTGGTGTAGATTTACCAAGAGAAAAAAGGGTTGAAATCGGTCTGACATATATCTATGGTATAGGCAGAAAAACTTCAATCCAAATATTAAAAGACACAGGCATTAACCCTGATACAAGAGTTAAAGACCTGACAGAAGACGAAGTACAGCAGTTAAGAACTGAAATAGATAAGCATCCTGTTGAAGGTGACTTGAGAAGAGAAATAGCGTTGAACATAAAGAGACTTAAAGAAATCAACTGCTACAGAGGCTTGAGACATAAAAAAGGATTGCCGGTAAGAGGACAGAACACTAAGAACAATGCTAGAACTAGAAAAGGTCCTAAGAGAGTTTCAGGAAAAAAATCTAAGAAGTAAAAGGAGGGACTTAAGTGGCAGCTAAAAAACAACAACAACAAAAAACAAGAGTAAGAAAAAGAGAACGTAAAAACATTGAAAAAGGCCAGGCACATATTAAGTCAACTTTTAACAATACGCTTGTAACTCTTACTGACTTGCAGGGAAATGCAATTTCATGGGCAAGCTCAGGCCAGCTGGGATTCAAGGGTTCAAGAAAATCTACTCCATATGCAGCATCTATGGTAGCAGAAGAAGCAGCAAAGAGAGCTATGGAACATGGCTTGAAGACAGTAGAAGTATACGTTAAAGGACCAGGCTCAGGCAGAGAAGCAGCAATCAGATCTTTGCAGGCAGCAGGACTTGAGGTTAATTTGATAAAAGACGTTACTCCGATACCGCACAACGGTTGCAGACCGCCTAAGCGTAGAAGAGTATAATGGAAACGAGGTGAAAAGATGGCAAGATATACTGGACCTGTCTGCAGAATATGCAGAAGAGAAGGATTAAAGTTATATTTAAAAGGTGACAGATGCTACACTGACAAGTGTTCAATAGGCAGAAGAAACTACGCACCTGGACAGCATGGTCAGAACACAAAGAAGCTGACTAACTACGGTGTTCAGTTGAGAGAAAAACAAAAAGTTAGAAAGTATTACGGCGTATTGGAAGGCCAGTTCGCAGAATGCTTCAAAACGGCAGATAAGATGGCTGGCAAGACTGGTGATAACCTGTTGAAACTGATGGAACTCAGATTTGACAATGTAATCTACAGATTAGGTTTTGCAAGTTCAAGACCTGAAGCCAGACAATTGGTAGTTCACGGACATTTTACCGTTAACGGTAAAAAAGCAGATATTCCATCAATGATTCTTTCAGTTGGCGATGAAATAAAGATAAAAGAAAAGAGCCAAAGCTCAGATAAATTCAAGGCTTTAGTTGAAAATCACAAGAAGACTGCGCCGCAATGGCTGCAAGTTGATCCTGAAAATTTCACAGGCAGAATTATAGCTGAACCTGCGAAGGAAGATATTGAAATACCAATAGAAGAACATCTGATTGTCGAGTTGTACTCTAAGTAGTAAGCATTAAGAATTATTACCCTCGACATACATCACATCTAAGGAGGGTTGGGATGATAGAAATAGAAAAACCTAATATAACGTTAATTGAAAAAAATGATGATAACTCATATGGAAAGATAGTTGTTGAACCACTTGAAAGAGGTTATGGAACAACATTGGGGAATTCACTCAGAAGGATACTTCTTTCATCGTTACCAGGAGCAGCTGTTACATCGATCAACATTCAAGGCGTATTGCATGAATTTTCTACAATACCCGGAGTAAGAGAAGACGTGACAGAAATAATTCTTAATATTAAGAATCTGGCTGCGAAAATGAACGTGCCCGGACCTGTGCAGCTTCTTATAGACGCTAAAGGTCCTAAAGAGGTTACAGCAGCAGATATAATAACAGGCGGAGACGTTGAGATAATCAACGAAGATCTGCATATAGCAACCCTTGAAGAAGGTTCCGAACTCATTATTGAGATGGAAATGGAGCAAGGAAGAGGATATGTGATTGCAGAGAGAAACAAAAAGGAAAACCAGCCGATAGGTGTGATTCCTATTGATTCAATCTACACGCCTGTTAAGAAAGTTAACTTCACAGTTGAAGACACCAGAGTCGGAAACAGAACAGATTTTGACAAATTGACAATTGAAATTTGGACCAACGGAACAATTGAACCTGAAGAAGCAGTTTCATTAGGTGCAAAAATATTAAGCGAGCATCTTAACTTATTCATATCATTGACAGAACACATCAACGATGTTGAAATAATGATTGAAAAAGAAGAAGATGAAAAAGAAAAAGTTTTGGAAATGACAATAGAGGAACTTGATTTGTCGGTAAGATCCTACAATTGTCTGAAGAGAGCAGGAATCAATACTGTTGAGGAACTTACATACAAGTCTGAAGATGACATGATGAAAGTTAGAAACCTCGGCAAGAAATCTTTGGACGAAGTAGCGAAGAAACTTGAAGAATTAGGATTGTCTCTAAGGAAAAATGATAATTAGCAGTAAAAGGAGGACTAAGCATGGGTAGTCACAGAAAGCTTGGTTTCAAGTCTGACCACAGAGTAGCTATGTTAAGAAACATGACAGCTGACTTAATCATGAACGGCAGAATGGTTACTACAGTAACCAGAGCCAAAGAATTAAGAAGAGTTGCAGAAAGAACTATTACTCTTGGTAAAAGAGGAGATCTGCATGCAAGACGTCAAGCGGCAGCTTATTTATACGACAAAAATGCAGTAAGTAAGCTATTTGAAGAAGTTGCTCCTAAATACAAGGACAGAAACGGTGGATACACCAGAATTCTAAAATTGGGACCACGCAGAGGCGATGGAGCAGAGATGGCAATAATTGAATTAGTATAATTCTATTGCCGAATAAAGTTGACTTAATCCCACAGGAAAAACCTGTGGGATTTTAGTATGGAGCAGTTTCATCTAGACTGCTTTTTACTTTTTTTGACAAATGTCTCTGCTATAATAATATTGATTTATGTTATTGGAAATGTTTCGATAAGGTCTTACAGGGTAGAATAAAATCTGTAAACAAGTAAACTAATAAGAGGTTATTATATGAAGATAGCACTTTTAGCTCCTGCAGGAGCAATGTACCGCTACAATAGAGCGTTTCACAGAAATCTTTACTACGCTCCGGTCACACTGGCCCTTCTCGCTGCCTTTGTGCCGGAAGAGCTGGGTGCTGAGGTAGCTATATACGATGAAACGGCTGAAGCAATACCTCTTGACATTGAAGCCGACATAATTGGAATAACATGCATCACTGCTACTGCAAAAAGGTGTTACAAGTATGCGGATTACTTTAGGGCAAGAGGAGTCACGGTAGTGCTTGGAGGAGTACACCCTTCGCTGAAGCCCTATGAAGCCATGGAACATGCTGACTCAGTAGTTGTAGGACTTGGAGAGAGCAACTTCCGGCGCATGCTTCTGGATTACAGGGAAGGATGCATACAGAAACTTTACTTCCAGGGAGAGAACGCTTCCATAAATGACAGGCCTCTACCTAGAAAGGACTTATTGAACGAAAAGAAATATTTTACCACGAATACGGTGGAATCATTGCGTGGGTGCAATCATTCCTGCAGTTTCTGCTCCTATCCCGCAGCTTTCGGCTCCAGACTCTACAAAAGATCTGTCATTGACATAATCGGGGAGATAAAGGAGATGGAAGGAAGAATTGTCGTTTTTCCCGATGTTAACCTGATTGCAGATAAGGAATTTGCCAAGGAACTGTTAAGGGAAATGATTCCTTTGAAAAAGTGCTGGTTCGGTCACTTAACCGCTGACGTTGGAGAAGACGATGAGCTCCTTAAGCTTCTGGAAAAAAGCGGCTGCAAAGGACTTATCATCAATTTTGAAACTGTAAACCAAAAGAATGAGACAAACATTCAAGAAGGGATAAATACAGTCTATGAATATGCGGAGCTTATGGATAAGCTCCATTCCAAAGGTATAATTGTCATGGGCAGCTTCGACTTCGGAAGCGACGATGATGAAACTGATGTGTTCAAAAGGACAGTGAAGCTTTGCAAAGACATTAAATTAGACCTGCCGCTCTTTTTTGTCATGACTCCGTATCCGGGAACAGCTTACTACAGGCAGCTTGAAAAAGAAGGCAGAATTATCGAGAGGGCCTGGTCGATGTATGACGGTGAACATGCGGTGTACAGGCCTAAGAACATGTCTCCCGGAGAACTTGAGTACGGAATGCGCTGGGCGCGGAAGGAAGTATTCTCACCCGCCGGCATACTGAAGAGAATGGACATAAAGAACCTGTTCAATATAATCAAAATGTACTCATTATTTTTGGCTCTCAACTTTGAACAAATGCGAAATGCTAATATTCTTGAGCCACTCGGCAGAAATATTGTAACAGACGACTCTGACATACCTGATTGTGGATGAATTCTTTAGATTGCCTTAAAACAGAGGCAAAATATTTTTTTGTTTGGCTCAGGCGTTCAAATTTGGTGTTGTAAAAAAAGGAGAATGATGATATTATCTAAATGCGGATTGAACGCTAAATAAAAATTACAGGTGTATGATGGACGATTACATAATTAGAATTGAAAATGTCAAGTTTAAATACAGCAGGGATGACACCGGCTATGCCGTGGACGGAGTGAATCTGAATATAAAAAAGGGTGAGTTCACAGCCATAATCGGTCATAACGGCTCCGGCAAGTCGACACTTGCGAAGCTTATAAACTCTATACTCCTTCCAACGGAAGGCAAGATTTACGTTAAGGATATGGACACTGCAGATGACTCCAGGCTTTGGGATATAAGGCAGGCTGCAGGAATGGTGTTTCAGAATCCTGACAACCAGCTGGTTGCCACAATTGTTGAGGAAGACATAGCTTTCGGCCCTGAAAATCAAGGGGTAGAGCCTGCTGAAATAAGAAAAAGGGTTGATGACGCCCTGAATGCCGTCGGCATGTACGAATACAGGAAAAGACCGCCTCACCTGCTGTCCGGAGGACAGAAGCAAAGAATAGCAATTGCCGGTGTGCTGGCTCTGAATTCTGACTGCATCATCCTGGACGAACCCACGGCAATGCTTGACCCATCGGGCAGAAAGGAAGTAATGGAAACACTCAAGAAGCTAAACCAACAGGGAAAGACAATTCTTCTGATAACCCATTACATGGATGAAGCTGTTATGGCTGACAGGGTCGTGATCATGGATCAGGGAAACATAAAGCTTGACGGTACTCCGAAAGAAGTATTCAAGAACATTGAAGCAATAAAAAAATTCGGACTTGACGTTCCCCAGGTAACGGAGCTTGCCCAGGAACTGGCCAAGGAAGGCCTCAATATACCGTCTGATATTATCAACGTAAAGGACTTGGTGGATTTGTTATGTCAATAAGAGCAGATAACATTCAATATATATACAGCGAAGGAACGCCGTTTCGTACCGTAGCACTGGATGAAGTGAATCTTGATATAAACGAAGGAGATTTTCTGGGAATAATCGGACACACCGGCTCAGGAAAATCAACTCTCATACAGCTTTTAAACGGTCTTGAATCACCATCATCAGGGAAAATTCATGTTAACGACATGGTTGTGGGAGAAGACAAGAAGATGCTCAGCAAGGTGCGCCAGACCGTTGGACTTGTGTTTCAGTACCCCGAATACCAGCTTTTTGAAGAGACTGTTGCCAAGGATGTGGCATTCGGTCCCATGAATCTGAAACTTCCTCAGGACGACATAGACAAAAGGGTGAAGGAAGCGCTGGAACTTGTTGGATTTGACTACAACGAAATAAAGGATGAATCTCCCTTCGACCTTTCAGGAGGCCAGAAAAGAAGGGTTGCCATTGCAGGTGTACTTGCCATGAAGCCTCAGTACCTGGTTCTTGACGAGCCCACTGCAGGACTTGACCCGGCAGGAAGAAACGAAATATTCGACCAGATCAAAAGGCTTCACAAGAAAACCAAAATGACCGTAATACTTGTTTCTCACAGTATGGAAGACATAGCCAACATGGTTGACAGGGTTGTGGTTCTTTACAAGGGAAAAATTCATATGAAGGGAACGCCCAAGGAAATATATTCACAGGCGGAGGAACTGAAAAAAATCGGACTCGGTGTTCCGCAGGTGGCGGAAATAGTGACAGAGCTTCGAAAACGAGGCTTCAACATAAGGCCTGACATAATAACAGTGGAAGAGGCAAAGGAAGAAATACTCAGGGAAGTGAGGGGACATCATGTTTAAGAATCTGACCATTGGGCAGCATTATCCTGTTGAATCACCCATTCACGAACTTGATCCGAGAGTGAAGATCATAATGACCTTTGTATTCATAATCTCTTTGTTTTTAATAGAAGCTTTTTCAACTTACCTGATTGTTGCAGCCTTTCTTGCGCTTGCAATAAAGCTTTCAAAGGTGCCCTTCAGGTTTTTTATCAAAGGCTTAAGACCCATTCTGATGATAATAATAATAACTTTCATCATCAATCTGCTGATGACTCCGGGAAAGATAATTTTCCAGGCAGGCTTCATAAAGATTACTGAAGAAGGACTGAGACAGGCAGGATTCATGGCCATAAGGCTTACGCTGCTCATAATGGGAACTTCTTTGCTGACGCTTACAACTTCACCCATAATTCTTACAGACGGCATTGAAAGCCTATTAAACCCGTTCAAGAGGTTCGGGCTTCCGGCCCATGAGCTTGCCATGATGATGACCATAGCTCTTCGATTCATTCCTACGCTGATGGAAGAAACTGAAAAAATTATGAAGGCTCAGAAGTCAAGGGGAGCGGATTTTGAAAGCGGAAACATCATGAGCAGGGCCAAAAACCTTGTGCCGCTGTTGGTGCCACTATTCATAAGCGCATTCAGGAGAGCTGACGAGCTGGCAATGGCAATGGAGGCAAGATGCTACAGAGGCGGGGAAAACAGAACGCGCATGAGACAGCTTAAAATTTCAAAGGGCGATTATGCTGCATCATTTGTATTTACCGTGTACTTTGCAGCCATAATAGTACTGAAAATATGGTAAGGAACATAAAGATTACAGTAGCCTATGACGGCACCAGCTACAACGGGTGGCAGACTCAGACAAACGGAACAGGCATACAGCAGGTAATGGAAGAAGCAGCCTCCAAGATTATGAAACAGAAGGTTGAAATCACAGGCTCAGGAAGAACCGACAGCGGTGTCCATGCCCTGGGACAGGTAGCAAACTTCAGGGCTGATACAAGAATTCCGCAGGAAAAGATAAAGATAGCACTCAATGCTGTGCTGCCTGATGACATAAGCGTTCTCGATTCAGAGGATGTGCCTTTAGAATTCAATTCACGGTTTGATGCCCATGACAAGACGTACATGTACCAGATTTACAACAGCAGGATCGGTGACCCTTTTTTAAGGAACTACTCATGCTTTGTGCCATCAAATCTTGACACGGAAAAAATGGAGAGAGCATTCAGGCTTGTTGAGGGAGAACATGACTTTTACGGATTTATGGCTGCAGGATCCCAGGCTAAGACAACTGTCAGGACAGTGTATGAAACCAGATTTGAACGACACGGAAATCTCATAAAGCTTTTTATAACAGGCAACGGATTTCTGTACAACATGGTGAGAATCATAGCTGGAACTCTCATAGACATAGGAAAAGGGACAAAGGAAGTTTCCTGCATAGAAAAAGCCTTAGAGGAAAGAGAACGTTCGGTTTTAGGCCAGACGGCTGAGCCCCAGGGATTATTTTTAGTAAGCGTGAATTACAAAAAAGGCTTGACAATTAATTACAAGTAATATAGAATATCTTAGGTATGAAATGATTAAGAAAAACCGTTCCAATGCCCCGGAGTTAGGTTTTTTGAATATAAGTACAAATTATTAATTTAAGTTGAAAATTACAGGAGGAAACAAGATGAAAAGCTTCTTGGCTAAACCTAATGAAGTTGAAAGGGCATGGTATGTAATAGATGCCGAAGGAAAAACTTTAGGTAGACTTGCAACAGAAGTTGCTAAACTTTTAAGAGGAAAACATAAAGCAATATATACACCTTCAGTTGATACAGGAGACTTTGTCATAGTAGTGAATGCAGACAAGGTTGTATTGACAGGAAAGAAATTAGATCAGAAATTATACAGACACCACTCTCTATATCCAGGCGGATTGAAGGAAACTCCATACAGAAACTTATTCCAGGATAAACCGACACAACCTCTTTATCTTGCAGTAAAGGGAATGCTTCCGAAAAACAGCCTTGGAAGACAAATGTTGAAAAAACTTAAAGTATACGCAGGTCCTGAGCACAATCACCAGGCTCAGAAACCACAGGTATACGAGTTTTAATAAGGGAGGAGGACAAATAGATGAACGCACAATACAGAGGAACAGGCAGAAGAAAAAAAGCTATCGCTAGAGTAAGATTGGTTCCAGGAACTGGAAAAATCAATATAAACAAGAGAGACTTGGAAGATTATATCAAGTATGAAACTTTAAGAACAATCGTTAGAGAACCGTTGGTTATAACTGATACATTAGGTCAGTATGACGTTATGGTTAATGTTAACGGCGGCGGATACACAGGTCAGGCAGGAGCAATCAGACACGGAATATCAAGAGCGCTCTTACAGGTAGACCAGGAATTAAGACCAATACTTAAGAAAGCCGGATTCTTGACAAGAGATTCAAGAATGAAAGAAAGAAAGAAATACGGTTTGAAAAAAGCAAGAAGAGCTTCACAGTTCAGCAAGAGATAATAATAAAAATGAATACAATGGAGATTCCGCACTGGCGGAATCTCCGAGTGTTTTCTTGGCACCCACTTTAAAAATCAAGATTTTTTTAGTGACTCCCAAGAATTATTTCGAAAGGAGTTTTTTTAATGGATAGAATTAACAAATCAAACAAAATAAAATTTATAACACACACTGCCCTCATAGCGGCAGCCTATGCGGCTCTTACCTACGCCTTTGCGTTCATGAGCTACGGCCAGGTTCAGTTCAGAGTATCAGAAATACTTGTACTGTTTGCATTGATTGAACCCAGGTATGGGTTAGGTCTTGTGCTTGGATGCGTCCTGGCAAACATGACGAGCACACTGGGCGTCATAGACATAGTCGTGGGGTCATTTGCAACGCTGGTTGCAGTAATATACATCATATGGGTAAGAAAGTCATTCGGACTGAACAAGAAATCTTTGTACCTGGCAAGCCTGGGACCTGTGGTTTCAAATGCAATTTTCGTAGGCTTGGAGCTCACATACCTTTTCCAGACGCCATTTCTTGTTAACGCAATGTATGTTGCTCTGGGAGAACTGGTTGTGGTTACAGTTGCCGGAACACAGGTTGTGAATGTACTGATGGAAAATTCTGCGTTTTCCCAAAGACTGTCGATGAACTAAATGAAAGAAAGGACGATTCCATTGAATCGTCCTTTTGCATATTCAGGATATGATGTTCCATCCTGCTGCTATATTGCTTTAACTGTCTCAGAGCCCTGAACCTTTACTCCCTCAGGAAGATTGAACCTTAAGATTCCGGGAACTGCTTTAAAACTAATGTCGCCCGATACATAATTTTCACCGTCAATGCAGAGATTGATGGGCTCGCCGCTTTTGACTGTAACATTCCTGCACTTTTTATATGTGATGTAGCTTTTAAGTTTTTCGTTTTCCAGATGTGTTCCGCTCTTGTAGCTTCCTATAAGGCTTAAAATCTTTAATCTCGACAATTTCCTTACAAGGCACATATCTATGATGCCGTCGTTTATAAATGCCTCTGGAGCGCATTTGTAGCCTCCTCCGTAGGAGTGACCGTTGGCTGCAACACCCATCAGGTACGTTCCTTCGAAATGTTCACCGTCTGCCTCTATGGAAAGATTCTTTCCAAGCTTTTTCATAAGGCAGTAAAGGACCGACAGGATGTAGCAGCCTGAACCGGAGATGAAAGGTATCTTTTTAAACTTGTGCATGTTGAATGCAGCATCGGCATCGAAACCGACGTTGCAGACAGAAACGGCATATTCTCTGCCTGCTTTTACAAGGTCAAGTTCCACATCGTTTCCGCGTATCTGGGATCCTATGTTCTGAAAGAGGTGCATGTTTTCGAAGTTCTTTACAAAATCGTTGCCTGAACCGCAGGGGATAACTCCCACACGTGCATGTTCGAAGTTCAGGGCTGCGTTTACCACCTCATGAAGCGTTCCGTCTCCGCCGCAGGCATAAAATACCGTTGGAATCATGTCGCCGCATCTTTCCTGAACAAAAACCCGGGCATCGCCCCTTGCTTTGGTGAAATAGATTTCGTAGTCAGCATTCTCGTGCTTCAGTGTTTCATGGATATCCTTTTCGATTAGCGGTTGTGTTTTTCCTTTTCCTGCAACAGGATTTATGATAAATATGTGCCTCATGATTTCCTCCATAATTTTAAAGATAACACTGTGAAAACCCGGAAATCCGGGCCTAACCAATTACTCTGTTGAGCCATTTGTTGCTTTTGAAGCGTCTGATTACGGTGACTGCCTTGATGATTTCCTCTCCGAACACCATGGCTATTACCAGATGAATTGGGAGCTTCAGAAGCAGCACAGATATGAAGGCAACCGGCACACCGATTACCCAAATGGTTACTATATCCACAATCATGCAAAACCTTGTGTCTCCACCGGCACGCAGTATGCCGCATATGAACATATATGTGAACATCTTTGGAGTGAAGTACAGGGAAAATACCGTTAAGGTCTTACTCAGTGAAATGCTGGTTTCCTCGGTCAGATTGAAGTAACCTATGATTTTTCCCTTGGACATGTACAAGAGAAATGCCAGCGTGATGCTAAGGGCAAATGTGATTTTAAGGAACCTGTTACTGTAATCGTGGGCCTTTTCTATGTCTTCTCTGCCTATTTCGTTTCCTATCATGACAGCACTGGCATTGCCTATGCCGAAGAAAAGGGCCTGAAAGAAGTCTGATATGTTGTATGCTATCTGAACCACTGCGATGGCTGAAGAACCTATGAATCCGTAGGCTATGAAGTATACGCTCGTTCCCACCGACCAGGCGGTTTCAGACAAGATCACCGGAAATGATGTCTCTAAAACCTTTTTCAGAAGTGTCAGGTCCCAGGAAAGAAGTTCTGAAAAATTTGCTGCCAGAGGGTGGTTCTCATTTCTGTATATTAAGAAAAGAAGAGCAGAAAACTCAAAGAATCTGGCGATGACAGTGGCCACAGCAGCTCCCTGAACACCAAGGGCAGGGAAACCCATTCTTCCGGATATGAGAAGCCAGTTTAAAAAGGTATTTATGCAAAGGGCAGCTGCATTTACTGCCGTGGGCATCTTCAGCATGTGTATGGCGCGGCAGTTGAAGCTGTAGGCAAATGAAACGGCTGTAAGGAAGTAGGAAAAGGACACGACTTTCAAATAGCTGCTGCCCAGTTCAATTACGTTGGCATCGTTTATGAAGACACCCATTATCTGCCTGCGGAAAACAAACACTGCCACGGAAAATAAAAGTGAAAGGGAGCATCCGATTACAATGTCAATGCCAAAGACCTTCTTGATGCTTGTCTTGTCCTGTGCGCCCCAATATTGGGCTATGAAAATTGAAGCTCCGCTGTATATTCCGAAGCAGATTGTTGTAAACATGAAGTAAAGCCTGTTGGCGAGACCGACTGCTGATATGGCATTTTCGCCAAGGCCTGAGACCATGACAGTGTCTATCATGTTCAACCCTATGCTTATGATGTTCTGTATAACAACAGGCAGCGCTATGACAAAAAGTGTTGTCAAAAATTCATTGCCGGTTTGTTTTCTTGTAAGCTTGTTCATTGTGCACCTCTGCAAACTTAAGGGCAGACTTAAAGTCCGCCCTTTGCATTTTAATTCTGTCAATTTTTAATTAATAATTAATGCGATTCTCGCTATGGCGGATAAGCATTCGACTTTCGTAAGGTTTCGAGTGTATAAGATCTTTCGCTATTGCTGATAAGCGACCGCATCCAAATCGAAGATTTGGGGCGTCTGCTTACTTTGTGCCGAAGAGTCTGTCGCCTGCATCTCCAAGTCCTGGAACTATGTAGCCGATTTCGTTGTATTTCTCGTCTATGCTGGCAGTGTAAATTTCAATATCCGGATGCGCGTCAGTGACCTTCTTGAGACCTTCCGGAGCACAAACCAGATGGATTGATTTTATTTTTTTTGCTCCGTGCCTCTTTAACAATGCGATTGCACCATTCATGGAGCCGCCTGTTGAGAGCATCGGTTCAGTGATTATCACGGTTCTTTTATCTATATCGCAGGGAAGTTTGCAGTAGTATTCAACAGGTTCCAATGTTTCCTCATTGCGGTACAATCCAATGTGTCCTATTTTTGCATTTGGTATTAAATCAAGCATTCCATCGACCATTCCAAGTCCTGCTCTTAAAACAGGAACTATTGCTATGTCTTCTTCTGCCAGAACCTTTCCTGTAGTCTTTGATATTGGTGTTTCGATTTCAATATCTTTAAGCGGAAGATTTCTTGTAACTTCGTAAGCCATCAGCATGGCAATTTCTCTTACAAGTTCCCTGAAATCCTTTGAGGAAGTATTTTTGTCCCTTAACATTGTCAGCTTGTGCTGAATCAACGGGTGAGAGACCACTGTTACATTATTCATATGTTGACTCCTTTATTGAAGAATTGTTAGTATTTGTTGTAAAGATTTTGAACATGTAATATAATTATTATATACCAGCGTCGCTTTGTCAATTAATTTTTTTCTTCAGAAGGAGCAGCTACAAATGATAAAAGGAATAGGAACAGATATTTCAGAGGTGGACAGAATTGCCAGGAACCTTGGAAACGAAAGATTTCTGAGAAAGATATACACAACGGCTGAAGAAGAATACCTTGCATCAAGGAAATTCAACCATCAGACGGCTGCAGGCATGTTTGCCGCAAAGGAAGCAGTATCCAAATGTCTTGGAACCGGATTTACAAATTTCGGTCCCTGTGACATTGAAATTATCAGGGACGAACAGGGGAAACCAGGAGTTGTGTTAAGAAACAACGCATTGAAGAGGTCGGAGGAGCTTGACATTGAAAAAATACATCTGTCCATTTCGCATACCAAGGATCATGCCATTGCATACTGCGTAGCCGAATGATATTTATGTAGGCATATATTTTCATGCACGAACATATATGTATTATATAAATGTGAAGAGGTTAATGTATGAGGCTTAAGTTTTGTTTCGCTATTTTAGCAACTGTATTGTTATTCGGATGCAAGGCCGAAAGCAAAGTTTATGTAATACCGTCTGACTACACAGGGGCAGCGGTTATGAAGGTGTATGCTGATAATACGGAAAATACCTACAATGTAAATATCATTGTAAGGGGAGGCAATTACAGCATTCGCACCACAGCCGGCGGTGAAACATGGAACACGGCTTACCTTTCAGGCGGAAGATGTGTTTTAAATAACGACAAGTTTCCTGACGGAAGCGTCACAATCGAAGATTTTCAACTGGAGAAGCTTCTTGTTCATGACTTTGATCTTGAGAAGTTCGACAATTCATCCGATCCTTCATTAGATGAAACAATATACTATGACGGTACATACAGACATGATCTGAAGTTCAGCAGGGAAACAATGCTTCCGGAATCAATTCATATTTATAAAAACGATAATTTGGTAAAAACTATCGAGTATGAAAACATTAAAATCGAGGAATAATATTTCACATATATACAAAAAGTTACCATACAACTTTTATACCAGGTGTGGTAAAATTACTAACATGATAATGAGATAATGAACTGAGAATGCAATTGTGAGGTGTGTGATTTGGCTGACAATAAGAAGATATTAATTTCAATTCCAGAAAACCTGCTGAGAGAACTGGACAACGCGGTAAAAGAAGAAGGTACAAACAGAAGTGATTTTATCAGAAAATCAATCAGGTTCTATTTGATTGAAAAAAGAAAGCTGGAAATCAGAAACAAAATGAAGGCCGGCTATTTGGAAATGAGCAAAATAAACAAAAGTATTACAGAAGAATACTCAGAAGGGGACTATGAGGACTTTTTAAGCTATGAAACAAAATTAATAGGAAGTGAATAGTTTGATTGTAAAAAGGGGAGATGTATACTATGCCGACTTAAGCCCGGTAATCGGTTCGGAGCAAGGTGGCGTGAGGCCGGTTTTGGTTGTACAGAATGATATCGGGAACAGATATAGTCCGACAGTTATAGTATCTGCAATTACTTCTCAGATTAACAAGGCGAAACTGCCGACCCACATTGAAATTAGTTCTGAGGATTTCAGCCTGCCCAAGGATTCGGTAGTACTGCTTGAACAAATCCGCACGATCGATAAAAAACGGCTGAAGGAAAAAATCGGACGGTTTGACAAGAACCTTATGGGTGAAGTTGACGACTGCCTGAAAATAAGCCTGGGGCTAATTGACTTTTAACAAGGTTAAAAGTCAATAATTAAAAATGAATAATTAATAATGAAGGAAGGAATTGTGCGAGCACAATTCCTTTTGCTTCTATTTATTTGTTATCTATGAAGCCGTTGGTTTTTAACAGTGTTCTTATGTCTCCTATCATGTACAGGGAACCTACGAATGCGATGCATTCTTCATGATCGGCATTTCTTAAAACAGGAATCGCTTCGCAGTATTCATCAAGAGGTTCAGTTTCAATATCGTAGTGTTTTGTGATGAGCATTGCCAGGTCTTCCGATTTCATGGCTCTCGGATTGTTGGGAGTTAGGGTGTACACTTTTTTGCAAAGAGGTATTATGAAAGGGAGCACATCCTCAGGATTCTTGTCCTTGAGCATTCCAAAGAACAAAATGATTTTTTTGCTGCCGAAGTTTTCCTTAACTGCTTTTGAAAAATATTCAATGCCATTGATGTTGTGGCCTCCGTCAAGTACTATGACAGGATGTTCCTTCAGTATTTCAAACCTTCCTGCAAAACGGCAGTTTCTAAGTCCCTCCACAATGCTGGCTTCAGTTACTTTGTATCCTTCCTTCTTTACAAATTCCAAGGCGGCAAGGGCTGTGAGCACATTGTAAATCTGGTGCTCTCCCAGGAAGGTTATCTTTGCCTCCGGCAGATCGAACACGTCTTTCTTAAGATAATTAAACCACTGGCCAGTCAGGTCACCTCTTGTCTTTTTGATGTTTTTTAAGTCAGCCACAGTGACAGATGCACCCTTTTCAACTGCCGTATCCCTGATTGTGCTTATTATTTCTTCTGATTGAGGATAAACAACAACATTTGAATTTTCTTTTATAATCCCTGCCTTTTCAAACGCAATCTTTTCCAGCGTGTCTCCGAGATACTCCATGTGGTCATAGCTTATGGAAGTTATGACTGATACCAGCGTGTTCCTGACAACGTTGGTGGCGTCAAACCTTCCTCCCATGCCTACTTCAAGGACAAGAAAGTCAATGTTCTGTTCCTGGAAGTACTTGAAGCCGATTGCTGTGACAACCTCAAACTCAGTAGGGTGGTTGCAGCCTTCCTGAAGCATCACATCAATCTTTTCCTTCACAAGAGTCGTTATTTTTGCAAGAGACTGCCTGTCTATGTGTTTTTTGTTAACCTGTATCCTTTCTGTGAATTCTTCAAGAAACGGGCTTATAAAAAGGCCCGTTTTGTAGCCTGATGCCATAAGCACGTCATGTATCATGTTGCTGGTTGAACCTTTCCCGTTTGTGCCGGCCACATGTATTATTTTGTAGCTGTCCTGGGGATTTCCCAAGAGCTCTGTGAGTCTGGTTATGTTTTCAAGCCCCAGCTTGGAACCGAATTTGTAAGTGGAATGTATAAAATCAATTGATTCTTCGTAGTTCATAATTACCCCCGTTAAGTAATATCAAATTATATAATATTTCAACCGCTTCAATATTTCAAGCCATTTGGAAAAATTTTTATCCAATAAAGTTGTCAATTGATAATTGGTATGTTAAAATATCATAGAATTTTGGAATTGTATGAAGGGAAATCAAATGAAAAATTATTACAAGATAAATGAAATTTCAAATCTGTACAATATCGGAAAGGACTCCCTCAGGTATTACGAAGAAATAGGAATACTCAGTCCCGAAAGGGACACCAACGGATACAGGCTCTACAGCATACAGGATATCTGGAAGCTTAACATAATCAAGGATTTGAGAAACTTAAACATGCCCATGGAAGTCATAAAGGACTACCTGGAAAACAAGACAGTGGAAAACACTCTGGATATTTTGAATGAGGAAATTACAATAATCAACAAGAAGATGGAGCAGCTGAAGGTTCAAAAAAACACAATACTGTCGCGTATGAAATCCCTGAAGGAAGATGCCCAGGAAAAAAACATAGAAAACATAACAGAAGTTGAAATTCCTGAAAGAAAGGTAATAATGCTCAATGATGGCTTCAGCAGGGACGAGGAGGCTGATTTCCTCATAAAGAAACTTCACAAGAAACATGAGGATAAATTGTATCTTTTAGGCAACAATTATGTTGGAGTTACCATGAGTCTTTCCAAAATAAACGAAAAGGTATATAATGCATATACATCGGTATTTTTCATTTTGGACAGCGAGGATAAGAATTACGACAGAATACTGCCCAAGGGAAAGTATCTTACGCTTTCATACAGAGGCGGCTACGAAAAAACGGGACATTTTCTGCCGCTGATGCTGGATTACGCCAGGGAACGTGGATACAGGGTAATGGCCGACCCCATAGAGCTTTACAGAATCGATGTTCACGAGACAAGCAGCGCGGAAGAGTTTCTGACGGAACTGCAGATGTTGGTGGAGAGCAATTAAAAATTAAGATTTTAAATAATAATTAGATGAAAGGAATATATCTGATGATAGATTTTAAAAAATTAGACAGGGAGCTTCTGAAGGTCGAAAAGCCTGCCAGGTATGTGGGAAGCGAACTGAACTGTGTGGTTAAGAACAAGGAAGATGTGGATGTGCGATTTGCCTTTGCTTTTCCGGATGTTTACGAGGTCGGTATGTCTCACACGGGAATGCACATATTGTACCACCTGATGAACAACATTGAAAATGTATGGTGTGAAAGGGTGTTTGCTCCTTGGACCGACATGGAGGAAGTGATGCGCAAAAACAACATTCCTCTTTACGGACTTGAAAGCAAGGACGAACTCATGGAATTTGATTTTGTTGGATTTACCCTGCAGTATGAAATGAGCTACACCAACATACTTAACATGCTGGATCTGGCCGGAATTCCCATAAGGGCAAAAGACAGGAATGATGACTGTCCTATTGTTATTGCCGGGGGGCCGTGTGCTTACAATCCTGAACCGCTTCATGAGGTAATAGATCTGTTCACGATAGGTGAAACCGAAGAACTGCTGCCGGAGCTGTTAAAGCTGTACCAGGAAGAAAAGAAAAACGGCTGTGACAAGCTAAGGTTCCTTGAAAGGGCAGCCCGCCTGGAAGGAGTCTATGTACCATCTTTTTATGAGGAAGTATACAATGAAGACGGCACCATAAGTGAAAGAAAGATACTTAACGAAAATGCAAAAACTGAAATAAAAAAGAGAATAATCAAAGACCTGGACAAAAGCTTCTATCCTGAAAAAAGCATACTGCCATACATAGATGTTGTGCATGACAGGGTTGTGCTTGAAATATTCAGAGGCTGCACCAGAGGCTGCCGATTCTGCCAGGCAGGCATGGTCTACAGGCCCGTGAGGGAAAAGAAACCCGAAACTCTGGTAAGCCAGGTTGAAAGCCTCATAAGCTCAACAGGACATGATGAAGTGTCACTGACTTCCCTGAGCTCCGGAGATTACACGTGCCTTCCGGACCTGACGCTGAAGCTTCTTGACCTGTATGAAAACAAGAACATCAGCATTTCTCTTCCATCCCTGAGACTTGACTCCATGACCTTCGACATAATAGAAAGGCTTCAGGAAGTGAGAAAATCAGGCTTAACATTTGCTCCGGAGGCAGGAACCCAGCGCATGCGCGATGTAATAAACAAAAACCTGACAGAAGAGCAAATACTCGGACCTGTTGAAACAGCTTTTAAGCTTGGCTGGTCCACAGTTAAGCTATACTTCATGATAGGCCTTCCGGGTGAAACCATGGAGGATGTTATGGGCATTAAGGACCTGGCCTACAAGGTAAAGGATAAGTTTTTCCAGAGACCAAAGGAAGAGATACAGGGAAACCTCAAGATAAATGCCAGCGCTTCATGCTTTGTTCCAAAGCCTTTCACACCGTTCCAGTGGGTTAAGCAGGACAGCATGGATGAATTTTACGACAAGGCAAAATCTCTGCAACGAGAAATAAAGGACAAGAAAGTTTCCTTCAGTTACCATGAACCAAGACTGAGCTATCTTGAAGCCGTTTTTGCAAGAGGAGACAGAAGGCTTTCAAAAGCACTTATACGTGCGTGGGAAAAAGGATGCCGCTTTGACGGATGGTACGACATATTTGATTTCAACAAGTGGATGGAAGCATTTAGAGAAACAAATACAGATGCTGATTTCTTCGGAAGAAGACAAAGAGAAGTAACGGAAGTTCTGCCGTGGGACTTCATAGACATAGGTGTAGACAAGGAATTCCTCATTGATGAATACGAAAAGTCCATGCAACAAACAACAACACCGGACTGCAGGCAGCAATGCGCCAACTGCGGTGTAAACCATAAACTTATAGGAGGTGCCTGCCCTCATGTGCAAATTAATAAATAAGTACAGCAAAACCGGGAATCTGAAATATATCTCACACCTTGACGTTCTTAGATTCATTCAAAGGGCTGTAAAAAGAGCTGATCTTCCGGCAAAGTATTCGGAGGGATTCAACCCTCACATGAAGACAGCCTTCGGTTATCCCTTGTCGCTTGGCACGGAAAGCATAGGAGAATATTTTGAAATAGAAATGAACGAAAAGACAGATCCGGAATTGTTCATGAAAAAAATGAACAGCGTCCTGCCTAAGGAAATGCAGATTCTGATGTCAAGGGAAAGCAACAGCACAGAGTCGCTTATGTCAGTATGCGCCTTTGCTGAATATCTGATTACCCTTGAAACAAGACTCATAGACATCAATGAGCTTAACAAACTTTTCGACGAGATGCTCAGTGACGGAATGGTGTTTCCAAGGCAGAAGAAAAACAAGAAAAACCAGACCGTAATAAAGGAAATAAACACAAAGGACTACATTAAGTATCTGAAGGCACAAAAACACAGCGAGGATAAGGTGACGGTGGAAGCAGTATTTCTGACAACCGAAACAGGAAGCATGAAGGTTGATGAGCTTTTAAAACTCGTGGAAGGCAAGGGCTTCACATTTGATTACCATACTATAATGAAGATTGACGCCCTTGACAAAGACATGAAGCCGATAATGTAGAGCAATTAAGAATAAAAGGGGGTGGGTAACTTGAAGCAGGTCTTAATCAACAATTCAATCTTTTTTGACCAGGTGGCAATCCTTAAGGACGGGAAACTTGAGGACTTTTTCCATGAGGAAAAGGATGCGAAAAGCCTGGTGGGCAATATTTACAAAGGACGCGTCATGAATATTCTCCCTGGTATGGAGGCTGCTTTTGTTGACGTTGGTCTGGATAAAAATGCTTACTTATTCCTGGATGACCTTCTTTCGGATAAATTTCTGAAGGAAAAAAACATCAGGAAAAAAGATGCCAAAAATATCAGCAAGATTCTGAAAAAAGGCGATGAAATACTGGTTCAGATTGCAAGGGAACCCATTGGAGAAAAAAATGTGGCCGTCACAACGGACATTTCCATTTCAGGAAAGTACATTGCCCTAATTCCTAAGAGCATAGAGGTTAACATATCAAAAAAAGTAAAGGATGCAGAAGAAAGAAAGAGGCTCGTAGCAATAGGTAAAGAAATCATGGAAAACGGCAACGGCATGATAATAAGGACCTATGCCCAGGACTGCACGAAAGATGCCATTGAGAAAGAATACAGGATACTTTCATCCGTCTATGAGCAAATTGAGCAGGAATTTGGTTATTCCTATGCTCCGAAGCTCATGTATAAAAGCAATTCCCTTGTGGAGAAGGTATTCATGGATTCTATAGACTCCTCTGTCGACGAAATTTACGTGGAAGACAAAAATACGAAGGAAAAGCTCTCCTCCATGATAAACATGTGCGGCGACGAACTCAGGAACATAAAAATAGTAGAATCCGAAAGGTCTTTCCAGGAGTTTGAAGTTGAAAAGCAAATACAGACCCTGTTTGAAAGAAAGGTGGAACTTCAAAACGGAGGTTCCATATTCATCGACGTGACTGAAGCTTTGACGGTCATTGACGTGAACAGCGGAAAGTACGTGGGAAGCGAAAACATGGAAGAAACAGCTCTGCAGCTGAATTTAGCTGCCATGGAGGAAATAGCCAGGCAGATCAGGCTCAGAAATATCAGCGGCATTATACTAATTGATTTTATCGATGTAAAGAGCAAGGACAACATCGAGCTCATCATAAGCAGAGCAAAGTCAGCATTCAGGGATGACAAGGCAAAGACAAACGTTCTGGGTATGACAAAATTGAACCTTATGGAAATAACAAGGAAAAAGAACAAGGAGAACTTCTACAACCTGATCACCCAGCAGTGCAGCCACTGCAGCGGAAGCGGAAGGACAGCCTCGAAGATTTACATATTCTTAAGACTTGAGAGCATTATCAAAAACATCAGGAAAAACACCACCTCGGAAGCGGTTGTTCTGAAATCAGGCTACATTATGAACAGCTTCATACAAAACAACTGCATGGACATAATAAAAAAAATACAGCAGAAATACAGCATAAAAATATTTTTCCGTGTGGACGAAAATGTTCTTACAGATGAAATTGCCGTTGAAAAGACTGGAAATACAGAATATATTAATTCATACTTAAATTCAAAAATAAGTTGACAAACCATAAATTGTTTGATAATATTTATATTTGCAAGAGCCGCACGGATCAGGTTAAAACTTACAGTACCTGCAATGGCGAGACTGGGAAGAGGAGGTAACGTTATGTACGCAATTATTGAAACAGGTGGAAAACAATATAGAGTTCAGGAAGGCGATGTTGTTAGAGTTGAAAAGCTTGATATCGCTGACGGAGAAACAGTAAAATTTGATAAAGTTTTGCTTGTAGCCGAAGAAGGAAAACTGAATGTTGGAAAACCATATGTTGATGGAGCTGTAGTTGAAGCAGTTGTTGAAAATCAGGGAAAAGCAAAGAAAATCATAATTTTCAAATATAAAGCTAAAAAAGACTACAGAAAGAAACAAGGTCACCGTCAACCATACACTCAGGTTAAGATCGGTAAAATAGTTGGATAGTGATATGATTGAAATCACAATATATAAAACCAAAGATGAAATCAGAGGTTTTATAATTGAAGGTCATTCCGGATACGCTGAGGAAGGATCGGACATAGTGTGTGCATCGGTATCGATTTTGTCCTACACGGCGCTGAATGCCATGAACCTGGTTGCCGGTATAGAACCGGAATTCATCACCTATGAAACAGATGAGGAAACTGGCTTCATGAACATGAGAACGCTGAAGAACAATGAGAAGACGGATGTCATATACAGAAGCTTTATGGTAGGAATTGAATTGTTGCTGGAAGATTACAGTGATTATATTACACTTAAATTTGAGGAGGTGTAAACATGTTATTGAAATTAAATTTGCAGTTATTCGCACATAAAAAAGGTGTTGGTAGCTCTAAAAACGGTCGTGATAGCAATGCTAAAAGACTTGGAGTTAAAAGAACTGACGGACAGTTTGTTCTGGCTGGAAATATTCTTGTAAGACAGAGAGGAACTAAACTTCATCCTGGCTTGAATGTAGGCATTGGAAGCGATGATACATTGTTTGCAATGGTAGACGGTAAAGTGAAATTCGAAAGAAAAGACAAAACAAGAAAGCAAGTCAGTGTATATCCTTGTGAAATAGAAGCATAATAAACGAAAATGACCTACCTTAACGGTAGGTTTTTTGTATGACCTAACCCAATTTCTGTGACCGCAAGGGAAGCAGAAATTGTTGGTAGGTCAACCGCAAGAAATTCCAAAATTATGCGAGCGGCAGCGAGCTGATAATTTTGTGAATTTTACTGCGAAGCTAAGAACCCAATTTCTGCGACCGCGAGGGAAGCAGAAATTGCTGGTAGGTCAACCGCAAGAAATTCCCAAATAATGCAGGTAAGCATGATAATTAAAGAAATTCAGCGGTAGAAACAACAGGTGAATTTTGAACAAATTTAACTGTGAATAGAAGAAAAGGTTGGGATAATATGTTTGTAGACATAGCAAAAATTAGTGTTAAGGCCGGAAAAGGCGGAAACGGCAGTGTCGCATTCAGACGCGAAAAGTATGAGCCCATGGGAGGACCTGCCGGAGGAGACGGCGGGGACGGAGGCAGCATTATACTGGTTGCGGACGAAGGATTAAGGACACTGATGGATTTCAGATACAAAAGACACTATTCGGCCGAAAACGGTGAAGACGGAAGAGGCAAGAAACAATACGGTTCTGACGGCAAGGACATGTACCTGAAGGTTCCCACAGGAACGCTGGTAAAGGATGAGGAAACCGGAATTGTTTTGGCAGATTTAAAAGAAAACGGACAGCAATACGTGTGCGCAAGAGGCGGCAGAGGAGGAAAAGGAAACGTAAAGTTTAAAAACTCCATAAGGCGAACCCCTCGATTTGCAGAGCCCGGCACAAAGGGCGAAGCAAGGGAAATCATCCTGGAGCTCAAGCTCATAGCCGATGTGGGACTTGTGGGATTCCCAAATGTGGGCAAATCAACAATCCTGGCATCTGTCACAAGCGCCAAGCCAAAGATTGCAAATTACCATTTTACCACATTGAAGCCAAATCTGGGAGTTGTGAGCATAGGAGAAGGCCAAAGCTATGTCCTTGCAGACATACCCGGCCTCATTGAAGGAGCCAGCGAAGGTGCGGGACTGGGACTTGAATTTTTAAGACACGTGGAGAGAACAAAGCTAATTCTGCACGTAATTGATGCTTCCGGACAGGAAGACAGAGACCCGGTGGACGATTTTTACAAGATAAACGAAGAACTTAAGAAGTACAGCGAGAAGCTTACAGGAAAAGAACAGATAATAATCCTGAACAAGACTGACCTTCCACAGGCTCAGGAAAACATAGACAGAATAAAAAAGGAACTTGGTGACCACGAAATAATAGAGGTTTCCGCCGCAACAGGAGCAAATCTTGACTACATGAAGAAGAGGGCATATGAAAGGCTTTTGGAAATCGAAGATGAGGTTGAGTTTGTGGATGAGGTTGAAGTTGAAAGGTTCTTTGACAGAAAGGAACGAGACACCATCGTCATTTCCAAAGAAGACGGCTACTACCTTGCAGAAGGAGAGTTCCTGGAAAGGCTTGTGGGGTCCACAAACTTCGATGACTTTGAATCCTTCAGCAACTTCCAGAAGGTTCTCATGGACAAGGGAGTCATTGACAGGTTAAGGGAAGCAGGAGCCAAAGAAGGAGATTTAGTAAGCGTATGCGGAGTGGAATTCGACTTCGTGGATTAGCTTGTAAATCCCATTATATTTACGCATTGCATGTTCTAAAGGAGGACAAATGCTGACAGGAAAGCAAAGAAGCTATTTAAAATCACTGGCAAACGGAATAGACCCCATTATGCAGATCGGCAAGGGCGGGGTTACGGACAATGTGCTAAAGCAGATAGATGAAGCGTTGGAAGCAAGGGAGCTTATCAAGATAAAGCTGTTAAACAACAGCATGCTTGAAACAAAGCAAACCGCCAATGAGGTTGCCCAGTCTGTGGGTGCGGAGTTTGTTCAGAGCATAGGAAACAAGTTTGTCATTTACAGAGAGTCAAAAGAAAAAATAATTAGAATTCCAAGATAATTGAAGGGACGTAGCCACAGGCCAACGTCCCTTTGTTTATCCGCCCAGAGTCACATCCTGCATGCCGTACCACTTCATGGCATCGTGAAACTGCTGAGGATGAAAGTCAGGCCACATGTCGTCAATGGTATAGATGTCGGAATAGACGGACTGCACCGGCAGGAATCCGGACAACCTTTTTCTCCCGCCCCACCTCAGTATAAGATCTATTCTTGAAATGTCTTTTGAATGAAGGCCCTCCATGATGTTTTTCCTTCCGTTGGTGCTGTTCAGGTTTGATATATCCCAGTCCCAGCCGTAGTTTACCAGAAAGTTGACCTTAGTCCCGCCCCGGCCGATGTTTGTTCTTTGCGTGTAATTCATAAGCTCCCGTGGAAACATGGGTGAACTGCTGTTGCCTATGACCAAAAGGGAAACATCTTCCTTTGCAATGAGTTTCACTGCATCGACGCACGCCTGTATGAAGGAGTCTATCTGTTTTCTGGGGCGCTTGCAGTTGTCTGTGGTGAAGCCGTAGAATGTCAATTCTTCAATTCCGTATTCCTGTGCAAGCTTCAGCGCCTGAAGGCCGGGAGAAAGGCCGTACATGTAACCGTCCTGCTTTTCGTAACCCTTGTTCTGTGCCCACCGTCTGTTGCCGTCGGGTATTATTCCTATATGCCTTGGTACTTTCAATTTATCACGTCCTCTCATGATTCTATTATCTTCATTTGCAATGCAATTATGCTCAGATTTGGAAAAAACAGTTCACATTTCATCTATTATGCAATATAATATAAAACATCATCTTAAGGATACCTAAAGGCTTGTACAATATACTAAGATAAATTTACAGACTTTTTACATTAAAAGCATTGAGACATTACAAAGAGATGGTACTTTATACATGAAGGAGGTGAAAATATGATAAAAGGAATATTGTTTGATAAGGACGGCACCATAATTGATTTTTCCCTGTGGAGGAATGCTGGAATCAACACGGTTGCAACTATAATGAAAGAACAGGGATTGGAAGATGCAATGATTGAAAGATCTCTTCAAAGGTCCATAGGCATAACCGAAAAAGGAGTTGAACCTTTCGGAGCTCTGGCATACAAGACGCATGAAGACGTGGCTGCTGAAATACATTTCATCCTGAGCAAGTACAAAAAGATAGATTTCATGGATTTCAAGGTTCATGTGGCTGAACTTCTGAGAAACGAAGTGCTCAGGGACGATGTGGAATTTAGGGAAACTACAGATTTAAGGACTCTGTTCGGACATCTGAAGGATAACGGCATAAAGGTGGGACTGGCAACAGCTGACTCATATCAGTCTGCAATGCACATGGTCAATAAATTAAACCACCACGATTTGTATGATTTCTTCGGGTCATACGACGGAGTAATGAAACCAAAACCAAACAAGGACATGTGCGTGAGATTTTGTGAAATGTACGGGTTCAAGCCATACGAGGTAGCTATTGTGGGAGACTCCCACAACGACATGCTGTTTGCAAGAAATTCGGGAGCCATAGGAGTAGGCGTATTGTCCGGAGTAAGCAGCAAGATAAACTTAAAGGACACTGCAGACATAATCATTCCGTCGGTAGATTCGCTGTTTGACAGGGAAGTGCTGGATGCCCTTGATTATGAAGCGTCCGAAAGAAGATTCAAGACTGCGTAAGCCGTAATTACTGTTGTAGTTCAACGGCTTATTTTTATTTTTTGTAATAATTTATCATACTTAGGCCATAATATGTATATAGATTGAAGGAAATAATGGGAGTGTATTATGGACGATTATGAAAGAATAAAAAAAATGTACGACAGCGGTTTCAGATGCATCCGCTATGACGATACCAAGGATGGCGAGATGTGCATCTATTTTAAAAACTTTGAAAATGAAAACTCAGCGGCAATGAGGGTATCCGGTTTCGAGCAGAAGATGCAGATTAAAAACTTCATCAATCAGAACTCCATGCGGTGACAGGGAACTTTAGTTCTCTTTTTTGTTGTAATGAAGCCTGTCCTATTGTATAATAGTAGTAATTCAGACAGGAGGTGCTGCATGAGCACAGCAGATAAAATATTTATTGAAACATGCAAAGACATACTTGCCAACGGGGTTTGGGATACTGGTTACGATGTGAGGCCCAGGTGGGAGGACGGTACTCCTGCACACACCATTAAAAAGTTCGGAATTATAAACAGGTACAATTTGCAGGAGAGCTTTCCAATACTCACTTTGAGAAAGACGAATTTCACGGCTGCAGTTGATGAACTCCTTTGGATATGGCAGAAAAAATCTAACAACGTAAATGACCTCAACAGCCACATTTGGGATTCCTGGGCTGATGAAACAGGATCCATAGGAAAGGCTTACGGTTATCAGCTGGGCTTGAAGCACAAGTACAAGGAAGGCGAGTTCGACCAGGTGGACAGAGTCATTTATGACTTGAAGAACAACCCGGCCAGCAGAAGAATAATGACCAACATCTACAACTTTCAAGACCTTCACGATATGCACCTTTATCCGTGTGCATACAGCATGACGTTTAATGTATCGGGAAACAAGCTCAATGCCATACTTAACCAGCGCTCACAGGACGTGCTGGCTGCCAACAACTGGAATGTTGTTCAGTATTCCATACTTGTTCACATGATGGCGCAGTCAAGCGGGCTGGTTGCAGGCGAACTGGTTCACGTAATATCCGACGCACACATTTACGACAGGCATGTTCCGATTATAGAAGAACTCATCGAAAAGGCGCAGCATGATGCTCCGATTCTTGAAATAGACAAATCCATAAACAACTTTTATGATTTTGCAGTGGACAGCTTTAAACTGACAAACTATGAGTACAATCCGTTTAAAGTCAAGGTTCCCATAGCAGTGTAGAGGAGATAGAATGAAACTGATTGTTGCAGTAGCAAAAAACTGGGCCATAGGCCACAATGGCGGTCTGTTGTTCGATTTGCCTGACGATATGGCATTTTTCCGAAGAACTACCTTGAATAAGGTCGTAGTCATGGGAAGAAACACGCTTTTGTCCTTCCCAGGCGGGAAGCCCTTAAAAAACAGAACAAACATAGTGCTTACCACGAATACGGAATTTGAGGCTGAAGGCTGCACCATATGCCATTCTTTCCAGGAGCTGTTCGAAGAGCTTAAAAATTACAACAGCGACGATGTGTTTGTAATAGGGGGAGGGAAAATATACAACGAACTTTATCCATATTGCAGTGAAGCTTACATAACCAAGGTGGATGCGGTGGAAGATGCCGATACGTTTCTTCACAATTTTGATGAAGATGAAGAGTGGTATTTGTCCTACGCATCGGAAGTCCACGAAAATAACGGCTTCAAGTTCATATTCAACACATACAAAAATAAATCAATTAAGAATTTAGAATGAAGAATTAAATGAAAAAAGTCAGGCGAGCCTGACTTTTTTGTCATTCATTATTAATTCTTAATTGTTCTTAATCGCCGCCTGGACCACGTCTATCAAAATAGACCAATCTCCGTTTTTTCACATTATGGAACACTTCGGTTAAAAGCTCACCTTTACATGTCTTTCAATAATTTATAGATTTTTTCCGCTGTCATCATAAAATCTTTTTGTGAGAACTTTTCACTAAAAGTTTTTGAAAATATATTGGCTATGATTGCTGCAATTTCTTCTGTTGTGCTATTAACATCTATTTGACTTGCAATTGTCTCTGATTCACTGTCAAATTCATCACTTGGTGCTTCTGGTAACAAATCAAATAGATTAAATTCGTCAATTTCTTTCTTCACTATTTTGAATATCGTGTTTCTATTAATCATAATTAATCCTCAATAACCAACTGACAGTCATGTCCCGAATTATCTGTATCTAATACTATTTCAACTATTATATCTAAAAGAGTTTGACCCGAATGTCTTTTTGCATTCTCCAAAAGCAACTTAATACGGTCAATATTGGTAGGGTGACAAAATTTAAGTACTCTCTCATAATGTTTAATTGTTGCTTCATATCCAAGGCATTTTTTACTGATTTTAAAATTCACCCATTTGAACTTTATAGGTTCCCCATATTCATGAACGCCGAACCCACCTCTAAGGATGTCATTAAATCCATCTAAATTACTTATTTCCCATGGCAAGTCTTTAGTAATCACGCTTTGGATTTCATGATAAAAACCTTCTAAGTCATTAAATTTGCTACCATCAATAACAAACTCTCTTCTCATTAATATCTCCTTAGTTTAAACTCTAATCATGAATAGTATTTCTCCAGCCTTCTGGTACATCCAACCAGAAGGCTGGAATCAAACATGGTAAATATTCTTTTGTAGTTGGCCATATATCAAAAATGTACGGTGCAATTCCGTTATTGTCCCTAACTTTTATATTTGGTATTTGATACATTTCGCTAAAGTAACCATCAAAATATTTACTCCTTGGTCCACTCCTGCCATGAGGACAACCGGTATCTTTGTTACTTCCTATTTCACAGTGACACCACCAAGTGATATCTGTGACTTTGATTCCTAATTCATTCAGAGAATTAACAAATCTATAAACATTCTCTTTCTGAGTTATACAGTCAATATATCCATGTCCAACTGGCTGTATTTTGTAGTCCAGTAATAATTTATCAAGTGCTTTTTTATATTTGCATCAAAGTTATTCATAAAATCCTCATACAGAATCTAATTTAGGAGGAACTTCAACTCTCTTGTAAGATTGACTGAAAGCCTTTCCTTATGCTTCTCTATCAGAATTTGAATCTTATTTTTCTGTTGACTGCTTACTTGCACATATGACCTGTTAAAGGTAAAAATCCATCTTTGTATAGACTGCAACGCCAGTTTTTTTATGCTTTCTTCTTCAGCCGATAAGGCTTCCAGCATATAAATTAAGCGTTCCCATTTTGAAGCCTTGAAAAGGATAGCCGCACACTTAACTCTTGTATATTCATAAGGTGTGCCTTGAAAAATCTCAAAAGTTCTACTGAAATTCTGGACATTATATTTGAGAATTAGCTTTTGTGCAGTCTTTATCATTCCGATTCTGCTGTCAGTTAGCATATCTGTCAGGAGTGCTTTATATTTTTCACTATTCAGCCGCATTAAAGAAACTAAAGTAGCTCTAACGATCGCGATACGACTGTCATCAAGGTATTCTTCAATTATTTCTGCATCGATTAATTGCCCGATTTCTCCAATGCCTAATATTGCTGGAGCACCGGCTTTTTCAATGTTTTCTAAATATGTTGCCCGAAAATCAAAGTTCGGATTATATTTTAGAATAATACTACGTGCAAATGCTCTGACATAAGCATCTTTATCCATCAGTGCATTTACGCAAATATCATAAATTTCCCCTGCTTGTTTATCATAAAGGTATTGCAAAGCTAAAATACGGTTACGTGTAAATTTATCTCTCAACATGATTCGAGAGGGTTCAGCCATATCTATACCAATCTTGCGTAGTTTTTCAAATAAAACTGTACGCAAAAATGGTTCCGGCTCATCTGTCAGCCGTTCAAATGCCTTTTGAATATCCGGTTGAGAAGCTTCAAATAATGCTCCTATACAAATCCTACGAGTCCTTAAATTTTGGCTTTGTAAGCCTCTTGCTAAATCTTCCTTATGTTCTGGACTAACAAGCTTATCAAAAAATTTTTGGGTATATTCTCCATGCGAACCACGACTGCTCCACTTCAGTTTTTCAGCAAATGGTAATGAAGTAAGGATCTCGCCTTTGGACAGGTTTTGCATCCTTTTATCAAAAGCTTTACTGGCAGCTTGACGAACCTGCAAAACCCAATCGTTTTGCCGTAAAATAATGTATGGTAATGAGCCGTCATAATCGCCCATCATCTGGACAGCCCTCTCTCGAATAAAGCCGTTAGCGTTAAATGAAGCAAATATTAATACTGATTTACGCTCTTCTATATTCATTGTAGATGTGAAGAAATTTCCTATTTTTTGTTCACGCCAATTAATGTTCCACTCCATCGAAGTAGTTTGTCTCATCTGCATATCTATTCGGATGATATCATCAAAATCAAAACTTTTTAGTACATTGTTCAATGCTTTTGCAGCTAGAAGTTTGGATTGAGAATCTTCCTCGCTGAAAACGCAGAAAATCCAAGGAAGCCTCCTCAGGTCTCCTTCATTTAAAGCTTTTATGTTCTCCTCCAGATGCTCACCAAACCAACCTCGTTTTTTCTTCCAAAACATGATATCACCCCCTCTTTGGTAGACTGCTAAAACTTATTGGCAAACCAATTGCACCAATCGCTGATTTCTTTCTCACTCGTATTTGTAGACAAAAATGACAGGATACATTGTTTCATCTCGTTATATTTATCCAGAGCCTCTTTCTCCCTACTGGCAAAGGCTGTATGAACCATTAAACCATAAATTCCACAGGTAATCGCAAAAGGAATACCATGAGCATCTTATTCCAGAGTAATTCGAGCTCCTTCACGATGCTCTTCATCTTTTACAATAATCCATTTTTCGCTTCCTTCTGTGCCTATGGTAACGCCATTATCAATTTTGCTCCACATTTTAGTCCCTGCTTTCTCTAAAAGTTCCACTTCCATGATATGTATCAGCAAAACATAAATACTGTTTTCAACAGTAAGTGCATTGAATTACGTGCTCGATAATATCACTATCCCAACGACCATTCTCATTCCTTACCTTATCCAAGTCGCAAGATTTTTCTATAAGTTTATAGCGACCTGCTTTGATTAATTCCTGAATATACTCCAAACAATTCATGTAATCGACAGGACTATAAAACGAATCTCTTAAGAAAATATCATCACAGTATTTACACACAACAAATCCACCACCCTTATGAGTATTATATAATAATTGGCAATAACTATATAGAACTAAATTAAAATTCAGAATATGACTGCTAGTAGAGCAATCCTATTTTTTATATTGGAAAGAATTAATTATAAAAACTGTAGCATTGCTTGCAAATAGGCTAGTCTTCATTTTCCCATGTAAAAAGTGAGCCATAATTCAACCCTAAAAAGTGTTCCATAATGCATGTTTTTCAGTTATGAATCACTTGAAAAACACTGTTTTTAGTAAAAAAATAAGGTGCTGGTAGTCAAAATTTTATCTGTCAGCACCTTATTTACGTAATAATAAAATTCTCTTAACTCGTTATGCCTCAATGCTTTCACGCCATTGACATTACATTCAACTCAACGCTTACTTTGTCTTAATCGCTGCCTGGGCTGCTGCAAGTCTTGCTATGGGAACCCTGAAAGGCGAGCATGAAACGTAGTCCAGCCCTGTTTTGTGGAAAAATTCTACTGAGGCAGGGTCACCGCCGTGCTCTCCGCAAACGCCCATGTGAATGTGGTCTTTTGCTCCTCTTCCCAGTCTCACTGCCATTTCAACCATTTTGCCTACGCCGCCCTGATCGATGCTCTGGAAAGGATCCTGTTCGAGGATTCCTACTTCCCTGTAGTCGCTGATGAATTTTCCGGCGTCGTCTCTTGAATAACCAAACGTCATCTGAGTCAGGTCATTTGTCCCGAAGGAGAAGAAATCTGCGCTTTGTGCTATTTCATCGGCTGTCACGCATGCTCTTGGAACCTCTATCATTGTACCTACCAGGTACTTCAGATCCGAGCCCTTTTCATTTTTAACCTTTTCTGATGTCTCTGTAATTATCTTTCTTAAAAAGTCAAGCTCTTCCTTCTTGCCAACCAACGGAACCATTATTTCCGGAACCAGCGTGATGTTTTCTTCATCAGAAACCTCTATGGCAGCTTCTATGATGGCTCTTGTCTGCATTCTGGCTATTTCAGGATAGGTTATTGCAAGTCTGCATCCCCTGTGTCCCAGCATGGGGTTGAATTCGTGAAGGGAGTTTATAGTGTCCGTGAGCTTTTCAACCGGAATTTTCATGTCACGGGCCAGCTCCTCGATGTCATCCTTGTTTGTTGGAATGAATTCGTGCAGAGGAGGATCCAGAAGCCTTATGGTAACAGGTCTGATGCCCATGATTTTAAATATTTCTTTGAAGTCATTCTTCTGCATGGGCAGTATTTCTGCCAGTGCTTTTTCCCTTTGAGAAACATTTTCTGAAATTATCATTTTTCTTACAGAGAATATTCGGCTTTCCTCGAAGAACATGTGTTCCGTTCTGCAGAGGCCTATTCCTTCTGCTCCGAATTTCACCGCTGTGGAAGAATCGTTGGGAGTGTCGGCATTTGTTCTTATCTTAAGCCTTCTGAACTCATCAGCCCATTCCATCAGTTTTCCGAAGTTTCCGGAAATGTTGGCTTCAACGGTTTTGATTTTTCCTGTATAAACATTTCCTGTGGTTCCGTCAAGGGAGATGAAATCACCTTCCGTGTACGTCTTTCCCTGAACGGTCATGGTCTTTCTGGCTTCATCCACCAAGATTGTTTCGCAGCCTGCAACGCAGCATTTGCCCATTCCTCTGGCAACAACCGCCGCATGGGATGTCATTCCTCCTCTTGATGTAAGAATTCCCTTGGCCTTGTTCATTCCTTCTATATCTTCAGGAGATGTTTCCTTTCTAACAAGGATGGCTGCTTCACCTCTGCCTGCGGCTTCTACCGCTTCTTCAGCTGTGAAGTAAATTTTTCCTGTTGCAGCTCCGGGAGATGCAGGCAGTCCTTTTGCCACAGGAGTTGCCTTTTTCAGATCTTCAGGGTCAAACTTCGGATGGAGAAGCTGGTCTAAGGATTTGGGATCAACTCTCATTACGGCAGTCTTTTTGTCTATGAGGCCTTCGCCAACCATTTCTACAGCAGCTCTCAATGCTGCTTCGGCAGTTCTCTTTCCGTTTCGCGTCTGCAGGAAGTACAGTTTACCCTGCTCAATGGTGAATTCGATGTCCTGCATGTCTTTGTAGTGCTGTTCCAACGTGTTTGCAGCTTCCATGAATTCCTTGTATATCTCAGGCATTACTTCTTCAAGCTTGTCGATTATCAAAGGAGTCCTGATTCCTGCAACAACGTCTTCCCCCTGCGCATTGATCAGAAATTCTCCGAAAACTTTCTTTTCACCGGTGGAGGGGTTCCTGGTAAAGGCAACTCCGGTTCCGGACGTGTCTCCCATGTTTCCGAAAACCATTGACTGCACGTTTACGGCTGTTCCAAGGTTATGAGGGATGTCATACAGGTTTCTGTAAGTTATGGCTCTTTGGTTGTTCCAGGATTTAAAAACAGCTTCAACAGCCATCAGCAGCTGCTCTTCCGGATTCTGTGGGAAGTCGGTCTTTGTTTCATCCCTGTAGATTTTTTTGAATTCAACCACCAGGTCCTTAAGGTCATCGGCTGTCATATCCGTATCGTATTTGTAGTTGTTTTTTTCCTTGATGTCATCCAGGACGTTGTCAAATTTGTATTTTGGGATTTCCAAAACAACATCGCCGAACATCTGAATGAACCTTCTGTAGCTGTCATAGGCAAAACGGGTGTTTCCTGTGTTTTTTGCCATACCTTCCACGGTGTTGTCATTGAGGCCCAGGTTCAATATTGTATCCATCATTCCGGGCATTGAAAATGCTGCTCCCGAACGAACTGAAACCAGCAGCGGATTTTTGGCGTCTCCGAATTTCTTTCCGGTCTGTTCTTCAAGGAGTCCCAGGTGTGTCTTGATCTGACTTATGATTTCTTCGGTTAATTTTTTTCCTTTTTCGTAAAACTCTGTGCATGCTTCGGTTGTTACCGTCAGCCCAGGCGGCACGGGCAGCCCTATGTTTGTCATTTCAGACAGGTTGGCACCCTTTCCTCCAAGAAGGTACTTTTGCGAAGCGTTTCCTTCTCTAAATAAGTAAACCCATTTTTTGCTCATACATCCTCCATTAAATCAATATATAATTTCTTTATATTCCTTGAAATTTGTGAAGCTGTTACCATGAGTATGTCTCATTAACATTTTATCAGTATGAGTAACATCATTTTGACAAATATTATAGATAATAATATAACATATTTAGTTAAAAGTACAATATATTTTTTAGCTTGATATAAAAATAATTAATTTTGACATATATATTTAAACAATATATAATTATGTAATGCATAGAATTAATAATGCTTGAGAGGGAAAAATGAAATATCTGGATAAAATAAATTCGCCTGATGACCTGAAGACGCTGAAGACAAGCGAACTGCCCCTGGTAGCCAACGAACTTCGGGAATTCGTCATAAACAGCGTTTCGAAAACCGGCGGACACCTGGCTTCAAACCTGGGTGTTGTAGAGCTGACAGTGGCAATGCACTATGCTTTCAACACACCTCAGGACAAGATTGTATGGGATGTGGGGCATCAAAGCTATGTGCACAAGATCCTCACGGGCCGCAGGGAAGATATGCTGACTTTAAGGCAGTTAAACGGACTCAGCGGTTTTCCGAAAAGAGCCGAAAGCAGCTACGACTGCTTTGACACCGGCCACAGCAGCACGTCTGTTTCAGCTGCAATGGGAATAGCGAGGGCAAGAGACCTTAAAAACGAAGATTATGAGGTTGTTGCAGTCATCGGAGACGGAGCCCTTACAGGGGGAATGTCATTTGAAGCATTAAACGATGCCGGAAGAAGCAATACAAAATTAATAATAATACTTAACGATAACGAAATGTCCATATCCAAAAATGTTGGAGGACTGTCTAAATATTTAAGCAAGGTAAGGACTGACACCAGGTACCTTTCAACGAAAAAAGACTTAGAAAACTTCCTTAACAACATGCCTCTTGCAGGAAGAAAAGTCAAGGCATTTTTAAAGAGGGCCAAGGACGGCATCAAGCAGATGGTGGTTCCGGGAATGCTCTTTGAAGAGCTTGGTCTTACATACATGGGTCCCATAGACGGGCACAACATAAGCGAACTTCTTGATGCGTTCAAGACAGCCAAAAACATCGAGGGACCGCTTATTATGCACGTAATAACCAAGAAGGGAAGAGGATACAGGTTTGCAGAACAAAAGCCCAATGAATACCACGGCGTATCGCCATTTGATATAGAGACGGGAAAAAGCCTGAAAACATCCACTGTGGCATCTTATTCTGAAATATTCGGAAACAAGCTTTGCGAAATCGCAGAAAAAAACGGGAATGTGGTTGCCATAACTGCAGCCATGACAGACGGAACAGGGCTTGACGGGTTTGCAAAAAAATTTCCGAAAAGGATATTTGATGCGGGGATAGCCGAGCAGCATTCAGTGACCATGGCGGCGGGTCTGGCTTCCAACGGCATCATTCCAGTGGTGGCACTGTATTCTTCGTTTCTGCAAAGAGCTTATGACCAGATTGTACATGATGTTGCACTGCAAAACCTTCATGTGGTTTTTGCCGTAGACAGAGCAGGTCTGGTGGGAAATGACGGGGAAACGCACCAGGGTGTGTTTGACGAATCTTTTCTCATGCAGATACCAAACATGACCGTCATGTCACCGGCAGATTACAGGGAACTTGAAAGCATGCTGGACTATGCCGTCAACAGCATGTCAGGTCCTGTGGCCATAAGGTACCCCAGAGGCAGCATGAGGGATTATGTGAACCTGAGCTACAGAAAAATAGAAACCGGCAAGGGATATGTTGCAGAGGAAGGAAGCCATGTGACCATTGCTGCCTGTGGAAAGATGGTAGCCACAGCCGTAAAGGCAAGGGAAATTTTGAAAAGCTCCGGCATCGATGCGGAGGTTCTGAACCTGAGATTCATAAAGCCTCTGGACAGTGAGCTGTTGTTAAGCAGTGTCAAAAAGACCGGAAAGGCTGTAATAATAGATGAGACTGTACCCCTGGGATCATTTGCATCGGAAATAAAATCACTGCTTGCAGATAAAGCAGCAGTCATGGTCAGGACTCTTCCCGATGATTTCATAAAACACGGATCGGTGGAGGAACTGTTGAAGGAAAACAGGCTGGATGCCGAAAGCATAGCCGAGGATACGGTACGTTTTATGAGGAGGCAAGTATGAGGCCGATAATAGGAATTACTACTGATAAGGCTATGGAGGACGGGTTCTTTTACGAAAAGCTCAATGAAACAAACATAAGGGCTGTCATAAAGGCCGGAGGAGCAGCCATAATGCTTCCCATTACTGACGATGATGAGATTATTGAAAAATACATGGAATTAATTGACGGATTATACCTGACCGGAGGGGGTGACATAAATCCCCTTATTTTTGGTGAGGAGCCTATAAAACAGCTTGGTGCGGTGGACTATGACAGGGATGTTTTTGAAATGAAGCTTTGTAAAAAGGCTGCAGAAAAAAATATCCCCATGCTTGGAGTCTGCAGAGGCCAGCAGATTATGAACGTTGCAGCAGGCGGCACGCTGTACCAGGACATTTATGTGCAGCATACCGGAGCAAACGGACATTCACCGAGATTTGCACCTGGTGGTTTCGAACATCACAGTGTTGATATAAAAAGCAAAACAAAGCTTCACAGCATTATGGGAAATGGTGTTGTAAGGGTTAATTCTTTCCACCACCAGGCAGTCAGGGTTGCTGCTCCTGGATATACAGTCAGCGCATATTCAAAGGATGGAATAATTGAAGCAATCGAATCCGATGAACTTGCATTTGCAGTGGGTGTACAGTGGCATCCGGAGGTTATGCTGGACAGGTATCCTGAGGTTATAGCTCTGTACCGGGCTTTAATAGAGGCAGCAGAAAATTATACAAGGACAAAGACATCAAACCCGCACAGCTTACGCTAAGGCGGGTTTTTTTATGCTAAGAGAGCAGAGAGGCTGATATTAGCAAAATATGTAAATCAAAATAAAAGACAAAATGTATTATTTACTATTGAAATTTTAAGCAATTTCCTTTAATATTAATATATAATCTCAGAAAATATGAAAATTCAAATAGAAGAACAGTTTTTACTTAAATCCAGGAACTGAAGAAAAATAAAAAGGGGATTTGTATATGAATAAAATAGAAATTGTAATTGGTGATAAAAAATACAACGTCAAGACAGATGAAAGTCCCGAATATGTCAAGAATATAGAAACAATTCTCAATGATCAGATAAATGCCATAGCAAATTCAAACAAGCGATTCAACGACATTGACAAACTTATTTTGTCATCCTTTGTCATTGTCGACAAATATATAAAGCTTACAAAGGAAGTAACCGACTACAAAAAGGAAATATGCGATGAAATTCAGCTTTTAAAGGAAGAAAAGCAAAAGGCCGTCCTTGAAATGGAGGAAGCTGCCCACAGGTCCTCAGAGGCAGTTCTTGAAAAGGAAAAGTACAGGGAAAAGCTCCTGGCTAAGGACAATGACAGGGAATATCTCAACTCTCAGATAACAAAGCTACAGGACAAAATAAGCGAGCAGGAGCAGCAGCTTTTGAAGAGCGAGATGCTCATAAACGAGCTTAAGCTTAAAAACGAGGAGCTTAACGATGCGTGCGAGGAACTGTCCAAGGAGAGGGAAAACTTCACCAAGGAACTGAGCTTTATGAACAACACAAAGAGCAGCTTGAACGGAAGGATATCAAAGCTTCAGCTTAAGCTTAACGAACGTGAGCAGTATGTGGCGCAGCTTGAGAAGAGCATAAGGGAACTTAAGAGCAGCATTGAGGACAAATCCCAGAAGATTTATAACTTCTCGGATGATCAGCAGAAAATGAATCTGATGATGGAATCCAAGCAAAAGGACATCGACTCCCTCAACAATAAAATCATGGCTCTTCAAAACAAGCTCAATGAAAAGGATGAAGTCATAAGCGCCAGGGACAGGGTCATTGCAGAGCTAAAATCAAGCACCGAGGAGCTTAAGAAAAAATATGACAGTATAAACGACGAGAAGGAAAAATACCTTGAGGAACTTCTCATGACCAACAATGACAAGGAAAACCTCATCAACAGCATAAATGAGCTTCAGGACAGGCTCAACCGCAAGGAAACCGAAAACTTTCAAAACCAGCTTGAGATAAACAAGCTCAAGAAGGACAACAAGGATCTTTTGGAGCTTCTTGAGGAAGAAACGTCCAATTAAACAAAAGGAACGCATCTGCGTTCTTTTTTAGAAACAGGAGATAAGATGAAAAAACAAACAGAACTACTGGCACCTGCTGGAAGCATGGAATCATTCTACGCAGCCGTAAACAGCGGAGCGGACTCCGTGTACCTGGGGGGAAAACTATTCAATGCAAGACAAAATTCGCAAAACTTTGATAACGAGGAGATGAAGCACATCATACGCTATGCTCACAACAAGGGCGTTAAGGTGTATGTGACACTGAACATCGTGCTTAAGGACACAGAAATTGCTGATGCCTTAAATTACGCCGCTTTTTTGCATGACAACGATGCTGATGCTGTTATTGTGCAGGATTTGGGGATGCTTTTCCTCATAAAGCGGTTCATTCCCGGCTTAAATGTGAACATGAGCACTCAGGCTTCGGTGTATGATGAATTCGGAGTAAGATTTTTTGATGAGTTTCACGTAAACAAGGTTATAATGGCCAGGGAACTTTCTGTGGAAAATCTCAGGGAAACCATAAAAAACACAGACACAGACCTGGAGGTATTCATCCATGGGGCCCTTTGCACATGCTATTCAGGTCAGTGCTACATGTCCAGCTTTTTGGGAGGAAGAAGCGGGAACCGCGGCAAATGTGCACAGCCGTGCAGGCTAAGCTACAGCTTCTACGACAGACAAAGAAAGTCGGAAGTGGAAGACTTTGAAACCATGCCTGTCTTAAGCCTTAAGGACTTCAACGCCGGTGCATCCTTAGGAGAGCTTATTGACTTGGGCATTTCCACATTTAAGATTGAAGGACGAATGAAAGGACCAGAATACACCTCTGCGGTGGTTGAATACTACAGACAGATCATCGATAACCACCTCAGCGGCAGGAAAGAGGACACAGCTGCACTTGAGAAAAAGGCAATATCAACCTTCAGCAGAGGGTACACCAACGGTTATCTCAAACCCTCCAAGGAAGACGAAATGTTTGCAAGAACCAGCTCCGGAGTAAAGGGCGACGACATAGAAGACATACAGGAAGAGACAAAGGACAAGGCAACAGAGTTTTCTGCTTTCAGAAGGAACAAACTGAGATTTGAAATCATCCTTAAAATAGGAGAGAAGGCAGTATTGAAAGCAACGGACGGCAGTAACCATACTGTTGTAAACAGTGCGGAAGCGTGCGAAACAAGCATAAAAAATCCGGCCACAGAGGAAATAATAAAGGAACAGTTGGGAAAACTGGGAAATACTATATATGAACTTGAAGATTTGAAAATAATCAAAGATGAAGATGTGTTCCTGCGCAAGAGCACCTTGAACCAATTAAGGCGCGAAGCAACAGAAGCGCTGTACCAGGCGGGAGCCATTGTCCATCAAAGAAAGGAAATCGGTGCGATCCCGCATTCCAGCATCTTTGCTTTTACATCTGCCAAGAAAAATCCGAAGCCAAAACTGAGCCTTAAGATAAACTCCGCTGATGAGATCAGCCTCATTGACAGCATGAAGGTCAAAAGGGTTTACATGCCGTTTCAACTTGACGCGGCATCATTAAAAAACATTGAAGTGGATGAAAAATACCTGTGGATACCCAACATAGTATCAGTCAGTGATTATAAGGTTCTAGCGGAAAACATGAAGCTTTACGAGGAAGTGTTCGGGGGTGTTTGCATAAACAACATTGGAACCCTGCAGTTTTTTAAAGAGAATAGCAGTCTGAGGATTCACTGCGGACCGTTTTTTAATGTCATAAATTCATTTTCTGCTGAGCTTTTAAGGAAGAAGGGAGCAGAAGGCTTCACATTTTCCATAGAAGCAAACATCAGGGACATGGAAAGCATTACAATAAACACATCGCTTAACACGGAAGTTGTTGCACACGCCTATGCGCAGCTCATGGTCATGAAAAACTGTCCAATGTCCATGCTTAAAAACTGCAAAAACCTTCAGGACTGCGACAAATGTCAGTACAAAGACAGCATTTCCCTTAAGGACAGGAAGGGTGTTTACTTCAACGTCGAAAGGGATAGGCGCCTTACCCACATCTACAACAGCGTTCCTCTGACAATACTGGACAGGGCCGATGACTTCATAAGGGCAGGCATCGACTACTTCATGGTTGACACGAAATATCTGGAGGAGCCAGAGGAAATAATAGATGCAATGTACTGCAGCATAAACGGAGTAAGGACACCGGCGGTCCTCAGGGAAAATTCCTTTACACGGGGCCACTACCTAAAAAACATATTGTAATTAGTTAAAGTTAATAATTAAGAATGAAGAATTAAGAATTAATTGTTGGAATTTTACAAGCAAAATTCCTTCCATAATTTTTAATTCTAAACTATTAACTCTTAATTCTTAATTAATAAAAGAAGGGATTGGAAATGAAGCAAAAATCAAAATCAGTCTTGGAATTTGACAAGATTATAGGGAAACTGGCGGAGTTTGCGGAAACTTCAAACGGCAAGAACGAAGTTTTGCGCCTAGACGTATCTTCAGACCTTGACGGGGCAACTTTCAGGCAAAAGGAAACTGCGCAGGCCCTTTCCATCATAATTGAAAAAGGAAACCCTCCCATGGGAGGAATATACGATATAAAGGAATACGTAAAAAGAGGTTCCGTAGGGGGGATAATATCCCTGAGGGGTCTCGTTAACTGCGCCGACACACTAAGGGCTGCCAGGCTTGTAAAAAATTACGTGCTCCTGAACAACAAGGAAGACCGTGACTACAGCATGCTTGAAAAGCTGTGTATGGACATATACACAAACAAGGATACAGAAGATGAAATTTACCGGGTAATCATCAGCGAAGAAGAAATTGCCGACGATGCAAGCCCAGAGCTTAAACGAATCAGACGGGAAATCCAGATTAAGAACAACGCCATAAAGAACAAGATCAATCAAATTGTCAGCTCATCTGCAATGCAGAAGTATCTGCAGGAAAGCATCGTGACCATGAGAAACGACAGGTATGTTATTCCTGTGCGCAAGGAATACCGCTCAATGGTAAGAGGGATCATCCACGACCAGTCTTCAACAGGCTCCACATTGTTCATTGAGCCCATTGCCGTAGTGGAGATGACCAATGACATAGCAAATCTCAAGACAGAAGAAAAGAAGGAAGTTGAAAGGATACTGCTTGAGCTCAGCGGCATGATCGGAGCTGTAAGCGAAGAAATGATCACCAATCAGGAGATACTGACCAAACTGGACTTCATATTTGCAAAGGGCAAGTATGCAATCAGCATCAATGCAGTAGAGCCCGGGATAAACGACAGAGGATACATCCGCATTAAGAAAGGACGGCATCCCCTCATTGACCCCAAGATTGTGGTTCCCATAGACGCATGGCTTGGAGATGGGTTCACAACCCTCATAATTACCGGACCTAATACCGGAGGAAAAACTGTATCATTAAAAACCCTGGGGCTCTTTTCACTCATGGGAATGGCAGGTCTTCATATTCCTGCAGAGTACGGAACAGAGATTTCAACGTTCAGCGCCGTGTACGCAGACATCGGAGACGAACAGAGCATAGAGCAAAGTCTGAGCACCTTCTCCTCTCATATGACGAACATAGTGAAGATTATGAAGGAAGTGGACGAAAGGTCCTTTGTGCTTTTCGACGAACTGGGAGCCGGTACAGACCCCACGGAAGGAGCTGCTCTTGCAATTGCAATACTTGACACGTTGCATGACAAAAAAATCGTCACGGCTGCAACAACACATTACAGCGAGCTGAAGCTTTATGCCCTGAACACTGAAGGCGTCATAAACGCCAGCGTGGAGTTCAACGTTGAAACACTGAGTCCAACCTACAAGCTTCTCATAGGTGTTCCGGGGAAGTCAAATGCCTTTGAAATATCTAAAAAGCTCGGTCTTGGCCAGCAGATAATAGATAAGGCAAAAAAAACCATCGAAACAGACAAGGTTGAATTTGAAGATGCGTTAAAGCAAATTGAAGACAACAGAATATACATGGAAGAAAAGAAAAGGGAAATCGACAGACTTGACGAACAAAGCAAAAAAAAGCACGCAGACTTCATCGCCAAGGAAAGAAAGTCTCTTGAAAAGAGTGAAAAGCTCGTTGACGAAGCAAACTACGAAGCAAGAAAGATCGTTGAAAACGCCAGAAAGGAAGCTGCCGAAATAATCAAGGAATTAAGGAAATTAAACCTTGAAATGGACAGGGACAAAAACCGAAGGGTAAACGATCTGAGACAAAATCTGAATGATATGACAAAACAGCTTGAAGACAACAACAAGTTTACAGAACAAATCTACGAGGAAGACAATTACGACACAAACGGTGAAATACAAAAGGGAGATGCTGTCACTGTAAAAAGCCTAAACCAGAAGGGATTTGTCATTTCAGACGCAGACAGTTCGCAAAACGTCATGGTACAGCTGGGTCTCATTAAAATGAAGGTCAAGAAGTCCGATTTGATTAAAATAAAATCGGATGAGGAAGTAAAACAAAAGACCAACACCTCAAGAATGATAAAGCTGAAGACATCCTCCATCAATCCGGTTATTGACCTGAGGGGACTTAACCTGGACGAAGCACTTCTTGAACTCGACAAATATCTGGACGACGCATTCATGTCCAACCTGAACGAAGTGCAGGTTATTCACGGCAAGGGCATGGGAATACTCCGTGAGGGGGTGACGCAGTTTCTTAAAAAGCACAAGCATGTGAAGGAATCCAGGCTTGGCTCCTTCAATGAAGGAGGAGACGGCGTGACCATAGTGACTTTCAAGTAGGTCAAATATAACAGCTCAATAATCAAAACGACCCGGCAGGGTCGTTTCTTTTATACAATAACGCAGAGCGCTTACAAATAATAGAAATAATTAAATTATTTGCATTTTTATGTTGCAAACATTATAATAAAATACAAAAAGCATAAAATAGAAGCAAAATTTTACTGGAGGTCTTATGGAAAGAGAAATAGTAAGATTGGACATGGATAGGGATTTTGAAGCTTTTGAAGAACTTTCCGTCATATCTTTCGGAGAAGGAACAAACAGCAAGAAGGAAATGTATCAATGGCTTTTTGATAAAAACCCATACAATAAATCAGGAAACATGATGTACCTTTTAAAAGAAGGAGATAAGGTAATAGGCTGCGACGGCCTTTTGCCAAACGAGCTTTACGTTAACGGCAAGGTTCTTCTCACCGCCCATTCCGTCAAGTCCATGACTCACCCGGACTACAAGAAGCAGGGAATATTCAGAACCATGACACAGAACTCCTGCGAGAGAGGGCTTAAGGACGGTGTCGATGTAGTAATAGGTCTCGCAAACGACCAGTCATACCCTGCATACCAAAGGTTCGGATGGCCTACGCTGTTTGAAAAGGAAGTGTATGTAAAGCCAATATTAATAAACAACATATTGAAAAGAAGAATTAAGGTAGGATTCCTTGCTTCCATGGGAAATGCCGTTTATTCGTCATACATGAAAAATAAGCTCAAAAATCAGATGGACAAGGAAATCACCTTTGAAATACTTGACAGGGTGCCGGAAAAAGTTCAAGAATGCTGGGACAAATACAAATCAAAGTACAGCGTCATGCTTGTCCGTGACTACAAGTATCTGAACTACCGATACAATGAAAGACCAGACGTTAATTATGTGACGGTCCTGGCAAAGCATAAAGGTGAGATAATAGGATTTGCAATACTCCACAATTCCGTTGCCAACGGCTCAAAAATGACGTCAGCCGTGGAATTTTTCACGGATCCCACAAGCGAAAGATACATAAAGTCACTGGCTGACGGCCTTGCCAAGTACTGCTATGAAAACGACCTGGAATATGTGGTCATAGGCACGGGTCTTTACGGAAAATACAAAAAAGCATTGTTGGATAACGGCTTCATGATTACTAGAAAGCCTCCGAAAAACAACATGATGATAGCCAACATACTGTCAGACAGGGTTACTCTGGAAGAAATAACAGGACACGAGAATTGGCACATAACGCAGGGTGACGGGGAAACAGAGCTGGACCTTTAGAAGAAACAGACGCGGTCAGGAAAATTAAAAAAATCTATTGCTTATCAACTGCGAAATCAATGGTTCTATCTTGCTCATGCATTGACATTGAAATACAGCTGTGATATTATAACCTAAACTAATACAAGGGATTACATTGGAGGAAAGAGATGGATTTTAAAGAAAAGGTAGCAGAGCTATTCACTTCCATAGAGACTGACTTGTCCATGGATGATGCTCTTCAGTTAATAGAGACACCGCCAAGCCAGGACATGGGCGATTATGCCGTTCCATGTTTTAAGTTTGCAAAAAAATACAGAAAAGCACCTAATGCAATTTCAGCGGAAATCGCAGAAAAAATCGGAACCGTTGATGCGTTTGAAAAAATTGAAAGCAACGGACCCTACGTAAACTTTTTCGTTGACAAGAAGCATTTTGCTGAAAGAATCTTAAAGGAAGCTTTCGGCCAAAAAGAAGACTTCGGAAGCACAAAGGTAGGACAGGGAAAAACAGTCATAGTTGAGTTTTCATCTCCCAACATTGCAAAGCCGTTCCATATAGGACACATACGTTCTACGCTCATAGGAAATTCAATATTCAAAATATACAAGTACTTAGGATACAACACTATAACCATAAACCACCTGGGAGATTACGGCACTCAGTTCGGAATGCTTATTTCAGCATATAAGAAATGGGGAACTCCGGAAATAGTTGAAGCAATAGAAAAAGATCCTATTCCTGAACTTCTGAAGCTGTATGTTAGATACAACCAGGAAATAGAAGTTCACCCTGAATACAAGGACGAAGCAAGATACTGGTTCAAGGAGCTGGAGACGGGGAATGAGGAAGCTCACAGGCTTTGGGCATGGTTCAGGGAAGTGAGCCTTAAGGAATTCAACCGCGTATACGACATGTTCGGAATCAAGTTTGACTCATATGCAGGAGAAAGCTTCTATTCCGACAAAATGCCTGCCATCTTGGATGAACTCGAAGATAAGTGCCTTTTGAAGGATTCGGAGGGAGCAAAAATTGTTGAGCTTCAGGAATACGGCCTGACAGATGCTGTAATTCAAAAAAGCGACGGTTCTACGCTGTATGTAACAAGAGACATTGCAGCAGCCATGTACCGAAAGAAGACTTACGATTTCTATAAAAACATATATGTTGTAGGAGCACCGCAAAAACTTCACTTTGACCAGTGGAGAAAAATCATCGATCTGATGGGGTATGACTGGGCATACGACTGTGTCCATGTAATGTTCGGAACAGTGAGCCTGGAAGACGGAGCGCTGGCAACACGTAAGGGAAGAGTCGTGTTCCTTGAAGATGTATTGAAAAAAGCCATAGAAAAGACAACAGAAATAATAGATGAAAGAAATCCAAATCTTGAAAACAAGGAAGAGGTTGCAAAACAGGTGGGAATAGGAGCCGTTATATTCCAGGAACTGTTTAACAACCGAATAAAGGATTACATGTTCTCATGGGAAAAGACGCTGAGCTTTGAAGGTGAAACCGGACCTTACGTTCAGTACACCTACGCAAGAACATGCAGTCTGCTGAGAAAGGCTACAGTTGAAATCGACGACAGCGTTGACTATTCTGTGCTTACTGACAAGGAAGCCTTCAACGTCATCAGGAAGCTTGAAGGATTTAAGGCTGCAGTGCTGGGAGCCCACGAAAAATACGAGCCGTTCTTCATCACTAGGTACATTGTAAGCCTTGCACAAGAGTTCAACCGTTTCTATCACGAGTGTCCTATCATAGTTGAAGACACTGAGGTACAGAAGGCCAGACTTCTGCTGACTCAGTCAGTGAACTCTGTTCTTAAAAAAGGAATGGAACTTCTGGGAATGGAAACACCCGAAAAGATGTAATATTATAGTCCATGCTGGTCATGGACTTTTCTTATCTGCTAAAAACAATCAAATTTCAACAATACATCCCTTTATTCTCTGTTGACCTGTAAATGTTGCTAAAATATAATTAATCAACAAACGAAAAGGGTGATAAGATGAAACGCGAAAAATACATGACAGTGCTGCTGGTGATTTGTGTTTTTTCCTACTTCATGATGGTTAATTTGAGCATGACGGCTGAAGCCGAAGATTTATCCAGATATTACGGCTCGGAAGTAAACACGGACAGGCGGGATACCTTTATATTTGATTTAAGAGATTCGTATATAAACGAGAAAAAACTGGTGCAATACACTCAAAATCTTACTGAACTTGACTACGGCGGCTGTGAATTTCTGGTGAAGGAAAGCAAAAAAGAAAACATTGATCCGTTTCTTGTGCTTGGCGTCATCAAAAGGGAAAGCAATTTTAATCCCCAAGCCAGGGGTGCTGCCGGAGAGCGGGGTTTGGGACAGCTTATGGACAACACTGCACGAATCGTCGCAAACAACCTGGGATACACATACAATGAAGACGAACTGTTTGATGCGAAATACAACCTGAAGCTTACGATTACGCAGCTTTCTTACCTTGTGAACCTTTACGGCGGAGACATTCATATGGCGCTTACGGCCTACAACAGAGGACAGCAGGGGCTTTCAGATTACATGGAAATGAGGCGCCACTTTGAAACACCGGGTCAAAGCGATTATTCAGCCACTGTTTTGCAGTTTGCAAACCAGTATAAAGAAGAGTTTGATAATTTCATCAATTGAATGTATAATAGAATCGCAGTTCGCTGCAGATTCTATTTTTTTACAAGGAGCATGTATGCTTTCAAAAATACAAAATCTTCTTTACAGCTGCTATGGGGAAAATACTACGGACAAGTTGCCGGACATAAGGTTTCAGCTGTTTTTAACTGCGGTGAAATCGATGATGCCTTATGAGGACAAAATAGGATGTTACCTGGATCTGAAAAGATACAACAATGAAATTGAACTTCTTAAGCTCTACAAAAACGGGCGGGATGATTCTCTTGAAAGTTACCTGAAAACCAGCAAGGCCGGTGAAGAAGAAGACAAACTTATGGAATATAAAATACTTCCTGCTGTTATTGCAAACACGGAATGGGATAACATTGTTAATGAAGCTGTAAAGGCAGCAACGTTTTTTTCTGTCAGCAATACAACCATACTGGACTCAATTCTTTTATCGTCGGCAGTGCATGACTTCCTAAAAGAAGAAGATGCTGAATATGACGTTATAGAAAAAAATGCAAAGGAAAGGCTTATAGATTTTTCCTTGAAGGAATATTCTCAAAAGAACAATTTTGAACTGAACAAAAGAAACATAATAGATTATGAGAGGGAAAGAATCAAAAAAATTTCCACATCAGATATTTATTCTGAGGATTACATACAAAAGTTCAGCTTGCTCAGGCACATCTTCAACATGAATGCTGCGGTGGGAGAATACAACGAAGAATTGCTTTCAAGCTATTCTTCATATCTTTTGAAGCTGCGAAAGGGTATCATCAGCCCGGAAAAACTGAAAATGCCTGAAGGGAGAATACCGGAGCTCAGGGAATTTTTTAAGTCTCAGACATTCAGCCACCCTCTTTTAGGAAAGTGTAAAATAGTAAAGAGGTCCGAAGAATATGTGGTGCTTAGAAACAAGACAGGACTAATGAAGGTGAACATATGAAAATACTTTTGACAACTCTTGATTCAAAATTCATCCACGCCAATCTGGCTGTGAGATATCTGAAAAAATTCTGCAGGGATGACGGCTTTGACATAGAAATAAAAGAATTTACCATAAATCAGAAGCAGGAATACATACTTGGCGAAATCTTTTCAGCAAATCCTGATATAGTTTGTTTCTCGTGCTACATATGGAACATTGAGTTCGTAAAGGAACTCAGCTATATAATTAAAGAAGCAAAAAGCAGCATCCAAATATTGTACGGCGGTCCCGAAGTTTCTTTTGAGGTAGAAAAACTTATGGAGGAACAGCCCTATGCGGACTTTGTGATATTCGGGGAAGGAGAAGCGACATTCAGGGAATTCCTGCTTGAATACCATAAGCAGTACCCAGACTTTGGGGCGGTGAAAGGACTGGCTTTTCGAAAAGACGGCTGCGTTGTCATAAATGAAGAAAGAAATCTCATTATGAATTTAGATAGTGTCAACTATCCCTACGAAGAAGAAGAAAGCTTTGAAGACAAGATAATATATTACGAATCTTCCAGAGGATGCCCCTTTTGCTGCAGCTTCTGCATGTCTTCCATAGATAAAAGGATGAGGACATTTTCTCTGCAAAGAGTTAGAAACGACCTGGCAAAGCTTTTAAAAACAAAAGCAAGGCAGATAAAGTTCGTGGACAGGACATTCAACGCAGACTACAAAAGGTCCATGGAAATAATAAACTTCATAGTGGACAACAACAAAAACAACATGACAATTCATTTTGAAATAACAGCAGATATTATAAACAGAGAATTTCTTGACTTTATAGGCACTCTTCCCGTAAACATGTTTCAGTTTGAAATCGGAGTGCAGTCGCTGAACGAAGAAACACTGAAGGAAATAAACAGACACATGGACATTGATAAGCTGTTTGAAACAGTAAGATTCATAGAGAATAAAAGAAATATTCACCTGCACCTGGACCTCATAGCAGGGCTCCCGTACGAAGGCTATGATTCATTTAAGAAGTCCTTTGACGGATTGCACAGCCTGAACTGCGAAAAAATACAGCTTGGATTTCTCAAGATTTTAAAGGGAACGAAGATTTACGAAGACAGATTCAAGCACGGCATCAGGTACAGGCGAACGGCACCCTACGAAGTCATACGCACAAATTACATTACGGTTGATGAAATTTTGAAGCTAAAAGACATAGAAGAGCTCGTAGACAAATATTACAACGAAAAATATTTCGAACAAACTCTTGAGTATGTTACAGCTGAATTTTTCCCTGAATCAGCCTTTAAATTTTACGAATCCTTCAGTTTGTTTTGGAAGCAAAACGGATTGTACAAGGTTTCACACAGCAGAAAAAAGCTTTACAAAATAATGTATGATTATATAAAATACATAAATGGAGCGGACAGTCAATTCTTAGACTGTATGAGGTACGATTATGTGTACAACAATCAGTTTGAGGACCTGCCAGAATATCTTGGGAGGGAAAGCGAAGAAAAGTACAGGTTCATCAAAAGAAGCATTTCAAACGATGAGCATTTTAAAAACAAGTACTTTCCCGGTGCAGGGAAGGACGAAAAGGTGATTAATGAGTTCAGAATCGTTGAAATAGGCAAAGACGCAATATTGTTTGTGTACAGTGATAAAAACAACATATTCAACAGGTGCGGTACATATGTAATCAATGATTTAATAAGGAGAGACTATGAACAAAAGAGATAAATATTTTCATGAATATTTTGAAAAGAAAAGAAATGACATATCCTTTATAACATTAAAAAAGGGTGCAGCCATAAGCTTCAAGGAAAAAACATACAATACGGGCAAGGAACTTCCTGTTCCCGTGAGAGTTGAAAAGCTCATGGAGGACATAAAAAAGCAAAACGAAAGAGACGGCATAACGCTGAACAGCATCATTGACGGAATCATTGCGGTTAAAGGCACAGATAAAGACTTTGAATTCATGAATGATTACGATGAAATGCTTGATGAACTGAAATTTGACATAAAACCGTATATAATCTACTGCATAAACAAATTTGGTGACGGTGAAGCCAAGGACGCAGTTCTTTACGCCAGGGCACTGGTAAACATCGAAGAAAACGAAAAAAGCTGCTTCATATATGCATCGTCATTGGAAAAAATGGGGATGGAACAAAGCACTACGGGGAAAGAAAAAACAGCACAGTACTTTTTGGAAGAAGCCCTGAAATACTTTGAGAAAACCCTGGATTACGATGACAAGTTTGTTTTGTCTCTTTACAAGCTTGGATATTACTACAAGCGGCAGCAGCAGTATGTGAAGGCTATGATTATATGGGAAAAACATCAGGAGCTGGATGATGATGCAATTAGAATAGATGAAGTAAGAAATGAGCTCATCGAACTGAAACCTTTGGTAGATTATGAAAACGGGTACAATCTTGTTCTTAAGGAAAGGCCTCTGGAAGGTCTTGATCTGCTGCTTCCTCTTGTGAAGGACTTCGGAGGCTGGTGGAATCTGTTGTTTTTCATTGGACTTGCCTATAGAATGCTGGGTGAGTATGAAATTGCGGAAACCTATTTTGAAAATGTGTTAAAGATTGAAAACATGCAGAAGGATGCTTTAAACGAGCTGGGCATGTGCAAAATATGCAGACATAAGTATGTTGAAGCCGAGGAACTGTTCTCCACTTTGCTCAGCATAGATCCCGGCAACTGCGAAGTATTCTGCAACCGTGCTGTTGCATGTTACTACAGCAATCAGATAGAAAGAGCAAAAGAAGACATTCAGACAGCTCTTAAGATAAACCCTGATGATCCTGTTGCTTTGAGCATAAAGGAAGAAATAGAAAAACATGAAAATCAATAAATGCAATGAACGCAGAAATGCGTTCATTTTCATTTGCAATGGAACAGTCTCTCAGGGATAATCAGAGGTCTGCAAGTGTACGGCCAGGGTCAATATCTGATAGGAATGAAGATGACGGCAGAAATTTAGCGGCAGGAAAAAAGTTATTTCAAAGGGTAAAAAGGGGATTGACAAAGATAAATAAGTGAGCTACAATATAAAAGCACTTCAGCCTTAGAAGCTGGGTGAGCAAATATTAATTGAAAAACAAGTTAAAAACCAGTTGACATTATCAGCCGGTTGTGATAAACTAACAAAGCTGTCGAACTTGACAGAATAAACAAAGAAAAAGATAGTTTTGAAAAGAAGAAAAAACTTCTTGACAAGCAGCAACAAACGTGATAAACTGTTCAAGCTGTCTCGAAAGAGCAGCGGTTGAGAAAAAAGAAAGTTAAAAAAGTTCTTGACAAGTTAAAGCGAATGTGCTAAACTATTAAAGCTGTCTCAAATGACAGCAACGAACATAGACAATAAAACAGCATAAGAAACCTTTGAGAGTTCTAAAAAAGAACAAAACAAAAGTAATGAAAAGACAGATAATGCTATGCGTTATCTTGAGCAAGAATATTAAACGA